>CAYXVF010000067.1:0-31252 GCA_964468125.1 uncultured Bdellovibrionales bacterium
CGATGGCACCAAAGTTCCTGAAGGCGCGCGAGCTTCTTCGTTCGGTGGGGCAGCAGGTATCCCGTGCGCTCGAAGTCACCCAGCGCATCGACGGTCACATGGAGCGCTACGAGAAGCTCCGTGCGGGCGATAGCGCTGCCGGTCGCACACTCCTGTTCGACCAAGCTCGACTGTTCGTGATCTCCGCGCTCATCACCGCAATTGCTTGCGGCGGTGCACTCGTCAATTTCCACCTCATCGCGGTCCCGATGGCGGAGCTCGTGCCGACCACTGCGCGGGTCGCGGGCGCCCCGGTGCCCCTGATCGCCGCCCTCGTGATCGTGCTCATGGAGGCCGCGGCGGGGATATTTCTGCTCGAGGCCGTCGGTGTGACGCACATGCTGCCGGGGGTCGCGCGCTTGGACAGGCGCAGGAGGCGGTTGATCGCCCTTACGGCGTTCTTGGCACTCGCGGTGCTCGCCGGCGTGGAAGCCTCGCTCGCCGTGTTGCGCGAGACCATCGTTGAATCCAACGCGGCCCTCGAGCGCTCGCTCTATGGCGAATCGGTCTCGGCCGAGAGCTTCTCTTCGATTCCCATTCTCGGTCAGGCTGCACTCGGTTTCATGCTGCCCTTTGTCCTGGCCATGGTCGCGATCCCTCTCGAAACGTTGATCCAGAGCGCACGGCACGTGCTCACCGCCGCGCTCGCGGCGGTGCTGCACATGGCGGCGAACGGCCTCCGATTGTTGCGCCTTCTGGTCGACGGAGTAGGGAAGCTCTTGCACGCGGCCTTCGACGTTTTCATCGGTGTACCTATCGTTCTGAGCCGTCTCGCGGCCGGCGCGCGGACGCGCGAGAGTCGGGGCAGTGAGAATCGGGTCCTGCAGGACGTGACCGGTCCCCGACCCGCCCTCGCGAACGGGAAGGGAGGTGTTCGATGAGAGGCCTGGCGATTCCTCTCGCACTGTCCCTCGTCGTGGGGTGCAGTGACGGGACCGACGACGCGCGCGCGCTTTGCGCACTCGTAGATGCCTCTGGAACCTACGCAGACGAGCGCGCGCGGGCGGTGGAGCTGTTGAGTCGCGTGCTGGTGAGCGAGCTTCGTGCCGGGGATACGGTGATCGTCGGATCGATCGACGCGCGTAGCTACGATCCGGATAACATAACGCTCCAAGCCCGAATTGGCGAGAGACCTTCAATGGCTGTTCGCCAACGTGCGGCGGTTGTGGACGCACTCGACGGGCTCGCGGCTTCGGGAGAGAGCGCACGCTACACCGATATCTCCGGTGGGATGATGATGTGCCGAGACCTGCTCGCGGAGGCGAAGGCGTCGAATCGTTCGGTGCTGCTCCTGAGCGACTTGGTAGAGGATCTGAAACCGGGAGACATACGCGATCTCGAAGGCGATGCGCTCTCGGGGATTCGAGTCACTGCGATCAACGTCAAACGCATGGAGCGTGACCAACGCGATCCGAAAGCCTACGAGAAGAGGATCACGGAGTTTCGCGAACGCGTGCTCGCCGGTGGGGCGAGCGGCTTTGAGGTGGTCTCGACTCCAGCGCGATTGAAAGAGCTTCTCTAGCCTCAACCGCAGCTCAATCGTACTCGAGCTTCACCTTAAAGGCGCGATAGCGTATTGCCTCACGGTCCAGCTCGAGGCGGGTCATCGGATGGCGCGCGAGCCAACCCGGGGGAAATACGAGTCGGACGCGCTCCGAGTCGACGGAAATCGAAATCTCCGGGAGGCCGCCATCGGTGCGTGAGCGGTTCAGGCAGACCGCGAGCCGGAGCAGGACCGCGAGCCTTCTTACCAACGGCTCGGAGGCGCCCCCGAGCTCCTCGAAGAGCTCCGGTTTGAAGCGGCGGCGATGGGTTCGGACGAGGCGGGCGAGGCACTTTTGTTCGCCTCGGGAGAAACCCGGCATGTCCGAGTTTTCGATCAGGTATTCGCCGTGTTTGTGGTAGCCGCTGTAGGCGAGGGCCAAACCGATCTCGTGTAGTTGCGCGGCCCAGGTCAGGAGTTGCTGCGAGCGGTTCGAGTCCAGTGCCCAGGCGTCTTTGACCTGCTCCAAAAAGTGGAGGGCGGTTGCACGGACGCGCGTGGCTTGTGCGCCGTCCGCGCCGTAGCGCGAGGCCATCGATTCGACCGTATTGTCCCGGACGTCTTTGTCCCCCGCCCGACCGAGCAGATCGTAGAGCACGCCTTCTCGGAGAGCGCCGCTCGCGGCGACCATTCTCTCGATCTTCAGGCAACGGAAGACCGCCATCAGGATCGCCAGGCCACCGGGAAGCACCTCCTTTCGGTCGTGTTCCAACCCAGCAATGTCGAGTCGCGTGGTTCGGCCAAAAGGTACCATCGCTTTGCGAAGACGATCGAGTCCTTCGATGGTGATGCCATCTGACCACTCATTGGCGCGAAGAATCGCATCGATGGCGTTGATGGTTCCGGACGCCCCCATTGCTTCGTCCCAGCCCTCCTTGCGGTAGCCGCGTTTGATGGAGCGAAGCTCCATCGCCGCGGCGAGCTCGGCGTTGTCGAAGTAATCGGCTCGGAGCTTTCCGCTCGGGAAGAAGCGCCTGGAGTACGTCACGCAGCCCATGTGCAGGCTGTCCGCGCGAATGGGATCGAGGCGCTGGCCGATGATGCACTCGGTGCTGCCGCCGCCGATGTCCACCACCAGGCGCTTGCCTTCGGACTCGACCATGTCGTGAGCGACGCCGAGATACACGAGACGCGCCTCCTCGCGACCGGAGACGATGTCGATGGGGTAGCCGATCGCTTTACGGAGCCTCGGGAGAAACTCCTCCGCATTGCGGGCGCTTCTCAGGGTGTTTGTGCCGACGACGCGAACGTGTTTGGGAGCCATGTCCCGAAGCCGCTCTCCGAAACGCTCTAGGCACACGATTGCGCGCTTCTGAGCTCCACCGCTGAGGTTGTTGTTGTCGTCGAGGCCCGCGGCGAGGCGTACGCGCTCGCGCATCTTGTCGAGAATGCGTAGTTTACCCAAATCGCTGCGGGCGATCACCATGTGGAAACTGTTGGAGCCGAGATCGACCGCCGCGACGACGCTCGCCTCCGGGTGAGGCAGAGCCTGTAGCTTCGGTACAGCGCTTTGAGTCATAGTTGAGACCACCTCAAAAGGAAGCCTCGCAACTCTTACCGTCCTCATGGCTACTTACGCAATCGGAGACCTCCAAGGCTGTTTTCGCCCCTTCATGACCTTGCTGGAGGAGATCGAATTTGATGCGGAGCGCGATCGCCTCTGGATCGTCGGCGACCTGGTCAACCGCGGACCGGCTTCCTTGGAGGTCTTGCGCTGGTGCTACGTCAACCGGGACCACATCGTCACCGTCCTCGGCAACCATGACCTCCACCTCCTCGCACGCGCAGTTGGGGCCGCGCCGCGGAAGGGCCGAGACACGCTCGACGACATCCTCGACGCGGAAGACTCGGAGGTGTTGCTCGATTGGCTTCGAGAGCGGCCACTCCTCCATCAAGACAACCAGTGGCTCATGGTGCACGCTGGGCTGCATCCCTCCTGGTCCATCGAAGATTCGCATCGCCACGCACGTGAGCTCGAAGAGCAGATCCGTTCCGGGTACCGCCATGTGATGGAGGAATTGATGAAGAAGGGGCCTAGCTCCGTGGGGCCCGATGCTTCACCGGCGGAACGGCGGCAGTTTGCGCTCGGTGTCATGACACGTATGCGCATGTGCCACGAAGACGGAAGTGTAGACTACGCCTTCAAAGGCGCGGTCACCGCCGCGCCCGAGGGACTCCGTCCGTGGTTTGAGTTTCCGAATCGACGGGCTGAGGACGTTACTGTCGTGTTCGGCCACTGGGCAGCTCTCGGCCTGCACGTGGGGAAGAACGTGATCGGCCTCGACTCTGGCTGCGTCTGGGGCAATGCACTCACCGCGATTCGCCTGGAGGACCGTGCGGTGTTCAAGGTCCGGTGCGACAGCGACCTTCACGCGCCCTGGTGAGCAACAGCCTTTTACGTCGGAAGCCGCGGAAAAAAGTTTCGCATCGGTTACAATTCGCTCGGGATGGCGCGCTATTCAATCCTGACGGTCGATGACGAATCGACGGTCCTCGAGCTCCTCTACCAGACTCTCCACCTGGACTACGATGTGCTGCGCGCAACGAATGGTCTCGAAGCGATCGACATCCTGCACAACCATGAGGTGGACCTTATCATCACGGATCAACGAATGCCGGGCATGCGAGGTACAGAGCTCCTCGAGCGCGCGCGCTTTCTGGTTCCCGAGGTGCCCGCGATTCTCCTGACGGCGTACACGGATCCGCCGGATCTCATCGATGCGCTCAACAGCCGCCAGGTGTTTCGATTCATCAAGAAGCCCTGGGACATCGATGATCTACTCCAGACCGTCCGCACAGCCCTCGAAGGGGTGGCTTTGCGCCGCGAAAATCGAAAGCTCGAAGCGGACAGTCAGAGGCGGTTGAAAGCGCTGGAGTTGCTCCATGAGGTTGGCCGGGTAGCGGCGACCTCGCGAAACATTTCTGACTTCGTCGACTCCTTATCCAACGGCATCGCGGGCATCATTCCGGTGGATGTCGTGGCGACACTCGTCCGGTCGGAACCCGGTACCTCGCCACTCCTGTCTATTCGCTGCTCCGAGCCAGTGCCTGAGCCCGCCCTCGAGGTATTGCAGGAGACGCTGTGCGTTGCCTTTTCCGAGCTGAGCGAGACGACACTGACGCTCGAAGGAGCGGTCGTTCGGATTCACGGTCGAACCGCGAGAAGCACCGAGGCTGCAAGGCTCGGTGCGGTTCGCGTCTTCCGACTCGAGACCGGGGGGAGCAGCTACGGTCTGCTGGCGATCGGTACGAATCTCGCAGAAGGCATCGATCGCGACGACGAGCGAGTCGCGGAGATCATCTCCACCCATGCGGGAGAGGTCCTCAGCGCTTTGCACGCTGGCGTTGAGTCCGAGCGGCGTCGCGGGCAGTCGGTCATCGATCACCTTCGCGATGGACTCGTGGTGACCAGCCCCCGAGGCGAGGTCCTTTCCAGCAACGACGCTGCACACGAGCTTCTGGGCGCGCGAGGGACCGACCTCGACGGTGCGCAACTGTTTCAGCTGCTCGGTACGGAGCCGTTCGCACTCTTTCGACAGATCGAGCTCGCGGGCAGCAAATCGTTCCGAGACCGTGTGGATACGGCGACAGGTCCGCTGAACGTCGAGGTCACCCCCGTGTTTGACGACTCTCGTCGGCTCGATTGCCTCGTCTTTCGCTTCGAGGCGCGTGTGCAGCGCAGCGATGCGCTCCTGTCATTTCTGTCCAACGAGCTTCGCACGCCGTTGACGAGCGTGCGTGGGACATTGGAGCTCCTGCTCGAGGGGTCTCTCGGGGACCTCAGCGCAGACCATCGGCGCTACCTCGGCCTCGCTCGAGACGCGACCCATACGATGACCCGTGTGCTCGAGGACCTAGTGGTGGACTCGGTCGGTAGCGACGGGCGCATCGAGCTGAAGCTCGAGGATGCTTCCCTAGACGAGGTTGTGACCGACTGCGCGATGCGCTTCGAGGCCGCGATGCAGCGGGAGAATCTCGAGCTGCGACTCATCGCTCCCACCGTGCGCGGCTTGTTCGACCCGGCTCGTCTGCAGCAGGTTTCGAGCAACCTGATGGCGTTTGCTCTGGACCGCGGTTCACCGGGCGGAACGGTCACCGCTGAGGTCTTCTCCGGCATGGACGCGAGCGGCTTTTCCGTGACTGTCCCCGGGGCGGCGGGGGTGAGCGACAGCGTGCTCTCGAAGAACGGTCTCGCGATCTCTCGAAGCATCGTCGAAGGCCACGGAGGGCATCTCTGGCTCGAGCGAGAGGATGATACCTTGAAACTGGTGGTCGTCCTTCCCTTGCAGGACCTCATGGACCGGGAGTGGGCGCGCGGGTTTCAGCTGGATTCGCTTCGTGAGCTGGGATCGACGACCAGCGCCCCGCGGGTTCTCGTGGCCGTGGGAGAACGCGGACTGGCCTACGCCGTCAAGGCTACGCTTCTCAGCCGGGGCTACGTCGTCGACCTCGCCCTTCGCGCCGACGAGGCCGTGCAACTCGCCCGCGAGGCGACGCCGGAATTGGTGGTCGTACAGCAAGACCTTCCCGATGTGGAGGGGGCGCAGCTCATCGAAATCCTTCGCCACGATCCGGACACTCAGTCCGTACCGGTGCTCGCCATGGGACCGGCGGAGATGGCACTTCGCACCGCGCGTGCGGGGGCGGATGCCCACCTTTCTATGCCTGTGGATAGCGCTGAGCTCGTAACGAACACGCAGCGGTTGCTCAGCTCGGTACGCGAGGGACGCAGGGCCCTGGTGGTGGACCCGGATCGCGAGTTCCGCGCGATGTGTGCAAAGACCCTCGGTGGTCTGGGCATTTTGGTCGCGGAGGCGAGCGACGGCGAGACCGCACTGGAGCAGGCGCTATTGCTCCGACCGGAGCTCGTGCTCACCTCCGTCGAGCTGTCACCGGGCGATGGCTTTTCTCTCTACACATCGCTCCGGGGAGAGGCGGCCACGGAGCGCGCCTCGGTCATCTTTGTCAGCAACCGCAACGACGTGGCGGATAAGGTTCGCGCGTTGCGAATGGGCGGTGAAGACTACCTGGTAAAGCCCGTGGAGCCGTTGGAGCTCGCGGCGCGCGCGGAGATGGTGCTCCGACGCAGGGAAGACGAGGTCACAGCGAGCCCCACCACGCGTTTGCCTGGTGGAGCGGCGATCGAACGGGAAATCAATCGGCGCATCGAGAGCGGCGAGCCCTTTGCTCTCTGCTATCTCGATCTCGACAATCTCAAGGCGTTCAACGACTACTACGGCTACGCCAAGGCGGATGGCGTGATCCGCCAGACCGGCGACCTGCTTCGCGACGTGATCGGAAGCCACGGCGCGCCCTCGGATTTCATCGGACACATTGCGGGCGATGATTTCGTCTTCATCACCAATCCCATGCGCGTCGAAGACGTTTGCGAGGAGGTGATCCAGGGCTTCGATCGGGTGATCCCTCTCTACTACTCGCGCGAGGACCGGCTGCGTGGCTACATCGAAGCCGAGGACCGCTACGGTCACCTGAGACGATTCTCGATCATGACCGTCTCGATCGCCGTGTTGATTGAGTCCGGAGGAACCTACCGCAACCACGCAGCGATCTCCGCGGTCGCCGCCGAGCTCAAAAAACGCGCAAAGGCGGTTCCCACGAGCTGCGTGATCAAAGACGAAGTCCTGCGCTCGAACGAAAGAACCGGTTGAGCGCGTCGCAGCTCAGCTCCCGCTCGCTCCCTCCATTTCGAGCAATTCGAGCAGAACGCGGGCGGAGTAGCCCTCGTCGTGAAACCAAACGACCTTGCCCTCGGCGTCGAGGAGGAGCACACGTGCGTTTCGCGGGCGCTCGTTGCCGGTGAACTGGACGATCTTTTCGGCGTCGTCGTAGACCGTGATGACGAGTCCTTCATCCGCGTCCGGAATGCCAGAACGCATACCCTCGTCGATCGTGTCGGCGATGAGGCCGGGGATGAGACCCTCGATCGTCGGCACCTCGTAGAACCGCAGCTCCGTGCCCGACTGCAGCAGTCCGAGGAGCCAGCGGTCGATGTCGAACTGGGTGTCCTGTACGTAGCCGACGAGCAGAAGAACTGGCTCCCCCGCTAGGTCCTGTGGCAGCTGGTAGCTCTCTCCCGACAGTGAATTCCCGCGAACCACGGGGAAGGACTCGCCGGTCGGGTTTCGGTTTGCAACCGAAGAGGAGCAGGCCATCGTTGCAAGGCCCAGTGCGGCAACGCACACAGCACGGCGCGTTTCATTCATCATCGACACTCTCCGCAAGCGCTTTCAGTTTTCGAAGGGCGGTTTCGTGATGTTCTTCGAGTCGGCTGGCGACGTCCAAGGCGATGAGTCCGCCGAGAAGAGGCACGTTCACGGTACCTCGGTCTGTCCAGACCACGCGGGTCTGAGACGGATCGACGGGCTCGTAGCGGATCGTCTGAGTGCCGTTGACTCGTCCTTCAACCCGAACTTCGACCGCTTCCGCTGTGTTCAGGGTCATGCGCAGTCGCGCCCGTTCTTCCCCTCGTACGACGACCCGTTGGACCGCAACGCCGTTCTCCGAATCTTGCTCGAGGGTGACGTTCGGGTCCTCCGCCTCACTCCACTGCGCCCAGCGATCCCACTCGGAGAAATCGCCCACGAAACGATGGACGGCGGCAGGCTTCGCGCGGACCACGGCGCTCACTTCGAGCTCCCAGCTCGGCGAGAGCAGGACACCCAAGAAGACCGCAATCAGCAGCGACACTGCGGCGCCGATCAGCACGTTGCGAAGGTTCGCGAGCACGGGTCTTCAATAGAGCGCTTCCGCCCGAATGAACACCCCACGGGCGGTGGGCGCTCGGCACTCTACGCCCCCCGCTGCGACATCGCTGAAGTTGTAGCCCGCACCAAGGCGTAACCAGCGCAGCACGAGAAGCGATGCCTCGGTGAGGACACCGTAGCTCGCATCCAGCCCTGAGCTCGTACAACGCCTAGCCTCGAGCCCGAGATCCCAGGATTCGGCGATGTGGAGGTCACCGCGTAGGGCGGTCAACAGCGCGCGCTCCACCAACCGCTCCCCTTCCAGTCGTGCTCGCGTTCTACGGACCGAGGCCTTGGGCGTCACGGTCAGCAGCGGAGCCAGCTCGAGGGCGAGCGCACTCGCGGCAATGTGCGTGAGGGAGGACTCCACCGGTCCGTCGTCGACGCGGGGCGCGGACTGGCTGTCGAAAGCGATTCGACCGAACCAGGTCACCCGAGGAAGAGTTCGCCAGGCAAAGCCCGCGGTCCCCTCCCAGGAGTGCGCGAGCGTCCCACCGTTGTCGTCGAAGTCCTCGCCGCCTCGAAGGCCGAGGCCAAAGGCGAGGCCAGGGCGCGGCAGATAGTCGATCCGCGTCGAGCCACCGAGCGTCACGCGACGTTCGTCGCCCCCATCCCGCCGTGCATCGACACTGAGTCGTGCGCGCAGGTGCTCGCCACCGTAGACGAAGCCTGTGCTCAGCGCGTCACGTGAGTCGGAAATCGGTGTGGTTTCGAGATCGAGCGCGGTACGGGCGTAGGTCAGGAAGTAGCGCGTCGGTCCTTGCGGCAAATCGAAGCCGACGGAGCGCTGCGTCCTGCGCTCCGCGCCATCCATGCTGAGCTGCTGCTCCGCGTAGAGCCGCGTGCCATCGTCAAGACGACGGCGACCGCCGAGCAAAACGCTGTCGCCACCACGCTCGTCGAAGACGTTCTCGCGCAGGGCCGCACGTCTCTCGACGCCCGCGTAGAGCTCATCCCCTCCCTCGAGGGGGACGCCGAGCTCTGCGCGACCGAATGGCTCACCATCGTCATCGACTCCCGCTTCGCCGCGACCGTTCCACTGTCCGCGCTGCCCGAGCTCGGCCCCGAGAGCACTCTCGCCGGGCCGTTCGTCGTTGAATGGCTGGGCCCGCCGGACGGTGAGCGTGGCGAGCTCGCTCAGGCGGTAGGCACCTTGCGCGCCGAGGACACCGGAGGCCTCGTTCGCGCGAGGGTCGTGAGTCAACCGCCCTTCGGCGGCGAGGACGAAAGAGCCGAGCTCACGCGACGCACCGATCAGCGCCGTGTTCGCGACGCGCAGTGCCTCCCGTCGGCTCTCGAGGTGGTCGACGAGCAACCAGCTCTCGGTAGCTCCGAAGTCGACGCTCGCCCGGGCGCCGAGCTGCAGCCGGCGCTCGCCGGGGGTGATCCGCGAGTCGCTGTAGCCTGCTTGTCGAAAGCGACCGTAGGCGCGAAGAGAGAGCCCCGAAATCTCGCTCGAAAGCTCCGCGGCGGCCGCGAGGCCGTCCTCCTTCGATCCGTCCCCGTCGCGAAAGCTGACCCCGCCATCGATGGAGCGGGCGCCGCTGTGGCTCGTGCCTTCGCTTCGAGCGAGATCGACGCGAAGGCGCAAGGCGTCTGAGTGGCCCGTCCGTAGAGTCGTCGCAACGAGACCATAGCTCTGCCGGGCACTTTGATCGCTCGATCTGCCGACCAGCTCGCTGACGGCGGTGACTCCGACGGTCGTCGCTCCCAGAGTTCCGTCCACCCGCGCCCCGACGCTCCAGTCCTCGTCGACGCCACCGGAGGTCAAATACTCGTATTCCACGAGGAGTCGCTTCCGGAATACGCCCCCGCTCAGGCCCGTGAGCTGCGGGTTTCCCGTGCTGGCGGCGAGCGCACCATCCATCACGAGGCGTCCGGACGCGTAGTCGACCTCGAAGTCGATCCCCTCCACGAGCGGTGTTGCGCGCACCGGGAGACCGCTCAGCTCGTCCAGGGTCTCGAGCGTGGCGCGGACCGAGCCTTCGACGATGGCCCCATGGCGGAGCCGGTACAGACTCGAGCCGGTCATCACGAGCTCATCGCGTGCGGCGGCGCTTTCCGATTGCGCTGCGAACGCGCGGCCCCGAAGTTGCCAATCGTCTCCGTCTACCTTGAGCGTTCCACCGAGCCCGTAGAGCGAGCGGACGTAGCGCCCGACCCACGCGTCGTCGAGGGCGGTGTTGACCCCGCCCCAGCGCAGGACGCTTTCGTCCACTTCGAGGCGGAAGAAAAATCTCCCGCCAGATTCGCGCTCGTCGATCGCCTCGGAGGCGTCGCCGTAGGTTGGGTAGTACGCCTCCGGGTCCAGATCGCGAAATATGCGCCGCGTGTCGTGGGCGAGCAGGCGTCGCACGACGCCCCCAAAGGCGCGAAGGGACCCGTCGCTCTTCGTGAAGACGCTTTCGACGTCGAGGTCGGCACCGGCGGTGAGAAAAACGTCTCCATAGCGCCCGCGATAGAAAAATGCCCCGTTCGCGAGCCAGTCGCGATCCCAGTCGTCCCGCGGATCGAATCCGAGCTCGACGCCAGCCCGCCCGACGAAGAAGTGGGACGAGGGATCGACGGTCACCGGGATTTCGATGGCTGCGGGCGGCGGATCTGCGCCATAGGCGTCGGCGGCCGGGTCGAGCGCGAGTACGAGCGCGTCGACCTCCGAGTCGAGCACCAGGGCACAACTCGCAACCTCTCCTGTCGCCAGACAGCGAGACCCGCTGCCGTGGCCGCTAGAAGAGCGAGCGGCCTCGACCGTGAGCCCGACACCGTCGGCGAGGCGCGGTCGCACGATGAGAGACGTGCGTTGGAGGGTCTCGCCGGTCGTGGGCAGCATGGCACTTGCGACCCAGCGAGGGCCACTGAACGTCACGAGCTCGCCGGCGTCCTCACTCGGATAACGCGCGACGCCGAGATGATAAAACGAGCGGAAGCCGTCCGGTGCGGCGACCGAGACCAGGTGGCCCTCGTTTTCGAGGGTCAGGGTTGCGACGCCCTCGTCATCGAGCACGACGCCTTCTATTCGATTACCCGGGCTCAGGAGCCGAACCCTATAGACCAGAGTCTCGTCGCGGACATCGACCCCGAGGGGAGTGGCGTCGAGGGGCACGCTGCGCTCCATGTCCGCGAGCCGAACACCGAAGCGAACCTGGTGAAGCTGTCCCGCGGTCAGGGTCACGACGCGGCGCCCGGCGGTGCTCAGGCGAGCGTCGAAGGGCAGCGAGTCTTCGTCCAACGCGATCACCGTCCGACCGGGACTCATGCCGGGGATGGAAAAGCGTCCCTGTGCGTCGCTGACGACGTAGAGACTGGCGGAGGTGCCCACCAGGACCCCAGGCACCCCGGGCTCCTCGTCGTCGAGAACCCCGTCCCCGTCCAGGTCTTCGAAGACCCGACCGACGACTGTCGCCGCGAAGAACTCCGGCTCCGCATCGACCCGAAGCTCGGCGTCGCTCCCGCTGAGCTCGACCGAGTCGCCTGCGTAGCTCACGCTCGCGCGCAGTGACGCGGCTCCACTCGCGATCGATCGCGCAATGAGCGGCAGTCGGAGGGTTGCGCGAGTGCTCCCGCCGTCCCAGCGATAGGTCGGCGCGTTCTCGTCCCCGCGACGCTCGAGCGCGCCGCGATCGATCTGACCCTGACCCGCTCGGACGAGCTCCGGGATGCGAAACGCGACGTCCAACGCGGGCAGGGGAGCGTCGTTTACCGATTGAAGCTCTACGATCGCCACGGACGTCTGCCCCGGTCCCAGCCGACTCGCGGTGAGCGTCAATTGGCTCGTCAGGACTTCAACGACCTCGATCTCCAGGATCACCGGGGCAGCTCCGCACTCGGGCGCCGTCGCCTCGATGCGATCGGTTCCCGCGTTCGCGGGTGCTGTGTAGATCCCGTTTTCGATCACGCCGCGGCTGACACTGAAAGTCCCGTCGAGAGAGGCCGGGTCTTCGCCGGGGCGTCGACCCTCGAGTCGAATCGAGGTGCGCGCGCCCACGCCCAGGGTTCTTTCGTCGACGACGATGGCGCAACCGAAGGCGCTGGAGTCACGGATCTCGACGGTGATCGTGTTTTCCAGGCCCGATTCCGCGTTCGGCGGCGTAGCGACTAGGGTGACGCCGAGGGTGTCCCGGGCTCCGATTGAGCTCGGAGCGGTGAAGAGGCCTGCGGCCGTGACCCAGCCGGGTGCTTCGTCAGCTAGCTCCTCTGGCAGATCGGAGAGCCGAACGCTCCAGGTCACCTCCCCGGATTCGTTGCCTCCGAGAGTGTTGCGCGCTCGTTCCACCTCGAATTGTCCACTCTCGTCGACCTCGAGGCTGCTCGGACCGGTCAGGGTGAGGGACGCGACCGGGAGCGGCTCGATCCGGACCGGCAGGTCTTCCACCTGCTCGCCCGTGCTCGTCTCGACGGTCACCCGGAGGGCGCCGTCGAGCGCCGAGGGCGGCGGCGTGGCTCCATCGATGGCGATCAGCGTCACGCGCGCCGGGAACGACTCGCTGCCCTGCACGCGAAAGCGTTCCTGGTCGAGGAAGATCGGGTGATCGCAGTGCCGCGCGACACCCGCGCCGTCCACGCAGGTGAGCGCGTCGATGCGACCGACGGGCACGATTGTGGTGCCGAGATCCGCTCGCAGCTCGAGAACCCGCGCCGCCCCGCCGCGATTCAAGACCACCGGCGGCGGGGGGAGGCTGCTCAGGACCGCGCTGTCGTTGCAGCCATTCCCAAAATCGGGCAACGCCACTCCGTCTTCCGGGCCGCTGTTGTAGCGGTAGGCGCCGCCGATCTGCCCGCAAACAGGCGCACCGGTCAGCCGCAGAACGAGCTGAACCTCGTTGAAGACGTTGCCCGCGGTACTGGTGAACAGGAGCGATTGGCGGCCGCCGTTGTCGAGCAGCGCGACGGTCTGGGTCACCCCGTTGCTGTAGACCACCGGATCGCAGACGTAGGGGGCGCCGCTCGGATCGCAGGAGAGGTCGACCACGGACTGCCGGGGCGTTTCGTCGGCTGCGATCACCTCGAGCAGCTCGATCGACGCGGGGAGATCGACCTGGAGCTCCGTCAGTTGTTGGGTTGCTGCAAACTGAGGGATTCGAAAGCTCGCGCGAAGGGTCGCGCCGTCGAAGTACGGCCCCGAATCGAGCAGCGCACTCTCCGGGGATTGGGCCAGTGCACTGGCGCTATAGAAGAGCAAACCGATGGCTGCGAGCGCTCTCACGGCGCCGCAATCCAAACGCTGGTTCCCGTTTTGGGATCGCGGGCGACAATTCGCGCCTTCTCGCCCAGCTCCTGCACTTCCACCTCGAGTGCGCCTTCAACCAAGCGCTGCTCACCGAGCTTCGCGTCGAGGGCGACGAGCTCTAGGCGCTGCAACACCGCCGGGTCTTCGTGGCCGACGCGAAGGGTGCCATCGTCCGCCCACCGCAACGTGATCAGAAGCGTAAGGGGCCGATGCCAAGTCACCGTGAGGTTGCCGCTGGCTTCGTTCCCGTCCCCGTCGCTGCCCCGCACGAGGAAGGAACGGGGACCCTCGACGCCGGGCGGGGGTACCGTCGTACCTACGACCTGTTGCGCCGACTCCCGGTCGACCAAAACGACTTGGGTGAGGGGGACAGGATTCGAGAAGCGGTCGCGTCCGGTGACACTCACCGTTGCGGCGGTGTCCCATGACACCCGTGTGCCTCGTGCCTCCAGGCGAGCGAGGGGGCCTGGAGCGAGTGCCACCGGAAGCATCATCGGCTCCGAGCGTGATCGATGGCGAAGCTCCACCAGGTCGACACGGTCCTCGAGCACGCGCGGTGCATGGTAGCGATAGCGCGTGATCCCGGGAGCCACCGTAACCCCATCGGAGAGTCGTCCGCGTCGAGCGGAGGCGGAAATGCCCGGTTGCGCCTCGGGGGCGCCTGCGCTCGAAACGGTCGTGACGAAGAGCCATGCGTCGGCGTCTATGCGCACCGGTTGGGGCTGAACGAAGGCGTGGGCGCGACGAACCTCCGGCAGGTAGAGGTTGATGCGCGTGCTCGATCGGTTTCCGAACCGGTCTCGCGCGATTCCCGTGCCACACTGCTCCCCGGGGCGGACCTCGACCGGAACGCTGAAGGTTCCATCGTTCGCCACGAGCACCTCCGGATGGGTGCGGCCGCCGACCAGGACCTGCATGCGCGCGCCGGGCTCGCTCTTTCCGTTGAGCGTGACCCGGGCCGCGTAAGACACCACGGCTTGGCCGATCGTCGGAGGTTCCTCGGCGCTGGCCCCGAGGATCGCGGCGGTCACGACCGCGAGCTGCGGAAACCTCTTGCTGGGCGGGGACAACACTGCCTGAAAGACGCCGGGCGCAGTTGCCTCGAGCGCGCTCAGGCTCCCGCCCGTACTCCTCAGGACGAGGCTGTTCGGGTCCACGTTCGGGGCGGTTCGGACCGTGACCCGGACAGCGTCGTCTTCCCCCAACACGACGCGCGTGGGCAGGACCTCCACGTCGAGCTCAACAGCGAGTGCGCTCACCGGAAAACCGATGAGGATCGCGATGGTCCAAATCGTCCGCACGTGATCTAGGGGATCGTCCTAGGTTGGCAGCGGCTGTGCAACTCTTAGCGGCGACGCCGTCGGAGTCTACACAGGGCGAGAAGTGCGACCCAGAGCGTTGGCGCACCCCCCGCACAGCCGCCCGCCTGGTCGGTTTCCTGAATCGATGCCACGGCGGTCGCCGGTGCATTCCGCAACGAGGCGATCTCGCAGCTCGTCTGGGCGAACGCGGCGCGCACCTCTGTCCGATCCAGGTAACTGTCGCCGTTCGCGAGGTAGACCCGCAGGTACTGAGTGGTGAAGGCATCGCCGGCAACGCGGCCGTCGGTGCAGAAGTCGAAAACGTAGCGCAGACCCTTTTCGATCTGATTCGGGCTCGACGGGTGCGCCTGATCCGCTCCCCCACGGTACCGGCAGAGGATCTCTTCGCCGCCTTCCTCGAAGATCACATCGGTCCAGTGGTTCCCTGAGTTGCCGTCGCTAACCGGCAACTCCGCGGGCAGGAGGAAGGTAGTCGGCTCGCAAATGCAGGCTTCGCCGTCGAACCAGGTCGATGGGCCGTAGGTCTTGCTCGCGCTGAGCTCGAGGTTGGAGCAGCCGAGGTCGCACACCTCTCGGGTCGCCTCACTCGGACACTCGAAGGGCGGCGGAGGGTCTACGAAGCTCAGGTTGGCGTAGAACACATCGGTCTGACCCTGACTGTTGTCGAGGTATGCGACGCGCTCGCCGAAGACATCGGTCAGAAACTGATCCCCCGGCAGGTTGGTCACGGCGAAGCTCTCCCCGGTGGAGATGCGATACAAAGCGACGTCGACCCCGTTGCCAAAAGCGTCGGTTTCGTAGGCGATGAGGTCGCCGTCCAGCGTCGGACGAAAGGCGCTTGCGCTCCCATCGGTGACCTCGATGAATTCGTTGCTCTCGAGATTGAGAGCGACGATGCGTTCGTTGTCGAAGAGGTTCGTAATCTGCCAGGCAACCCAGTCGCCGTCCGTACGTGGCACCACGTTCGAGCTGTCCGGCTCTCGAGGGAGTGGAATCGCCATTCCGCTTTCGAGCTCGTAGGCGAAGCTCGATGCGAATCCCCCGCTCACCTGCAAGGAGTACACGGCGAAGCGACTGTCGACGTCGACGGAGACGACTAGGGGCGACTCGGCGAGCGTATCGAGCCGGCCCGTGCGGAGGTTCAACAGCTGCACGCGACCGACCGTTCCGTCCCCTTCATTCCAGATGACGTAGTCACCGTAGATTCTGGCCTCGAAGAGCTGCGTCGCGCTCGCGAGCACGGTCTGCGAATCGCTCGAGAGGTCGTAGGTGACGATGCTACCCGAGAGACCCGAATCGTAGGCGGTGAAGACGATGCGGCTCCCGTCGATGTCATTGAGAACGTCGTCGCTCGAGCCACCGCTGAACGTGATCCCCGGGATGGTGAACCCGCGAAATGGCAACCCGTTGATGATCCGAGAATACTTAATGTCCGCGTCCCCACCGGTCGCTGGACGGCTCGAGTAGACGACCAGCTCGCTGACCGCGTCCTGGCCCAAGCTCGGAGTGCTCTCGATCGCGTCGCTCGTGGTGACCCGGATCAGGTCCGCCTCGAGACCCTGCTGTCGTGCTTCAGCGGTCGCGGACGCAAGCGCGAGAATGACGCACGCTGAAAAGGCTTTAACGGACACGGCTCACTCCCTCGCTCACCGAGAGTAGGGGCCGGGCGTCTACGGGTAAAGTAAAAACCTTAGCGATATCAGCGAGTTATGTGGGCCTTCGGGTGGGGGTGGGATCCTCGGGCCCACCTCACACCACCGCTCAGTCCCACATGGAAGGGTCGGTCTCCACCGTCGCCGTCGGGGCGCGCGTATCGAGCTCGATTTCCGGCGAGCTGGCCTGTTGGTTGCGCCCGGCGGCGTCGAGGGCGAAGACGCCGATGGTGTTGATCCCCTCCCGCAGCTCGATCACCGCCTTGAACCTGCCCTCTTCGTCTGCGCGCACCGTGGCCGCCCCGACCCTGACCCGCGCTCCCGGGTTCGTGGTTCCGGTGACGAGCTGTCGCTTCTCGCTGGTGGCCGGCTCCGGCCACTGGACCTTCAGGAGAAACGAACGTGGCAGTCGCGTCGGCACGGCGGGAGTTGCGCCCGGTTGCACCGTGGTGCGGAAGCCTTCTTCGAGCTCCCGCGTCTCGCCGCCGCCACTCACAGTGGCCCGCCCACGCGTCACCGCCGCGTCGAGCGCACCGCGTTCGTCGACGAGTACCCCTACCGTACCATCGCGCACCTCGGCGAAGGCGTCACCGCGGGCGTTCGTCAACTGCACTCGTGTTTCGCTCTCCGGGCGGACGTCGGCGATCGCGACACCTTCCGACACGACCAAGCGCAAGAGATCGCCGTCCTGCCGGACTCCCAATTCAGTGTCCGGTAGGATCTCGAAGGAAACATCTTCGCCGTAGCGAACCGAAGCCCGTCCATCTCGGCCCGTACGCAGGTCGACGCCATTCGCCACCGCGTCGCCAGCGTTCAAGGGCAGCCAGGCCTCCCCAGCGGCGCGGATTTCCACCTGGCCGCTCAGGTCAGTCAACGTTGCGGATCGCTCGGCGCGTGGCGTGATCGGCTGCGCAACCCCATGCTCGGATGGGCTCGGGACAGGAGTTGGCACGAGAATGACGAAGTAGAGCGCAACCACCGCCCCCAAAATCAGCGCCACACCGGCGATGAAGGCCTTTGACCTCATGCGCTGACTCTCGACTGGGACTCGGCGAGGGGGAGCTCGATCCGTATGGTCGTGCCTTCGGGCCCGGTGTGAGCGACTCGGACGTCACCTCCCATGTCATTCACGATCCGGTAAACCAGCGAGAGACCCAGACCAATGCAGCGCCACTCTTCCTTGCGCGTGAAGAAGGGGTCGAAGATTCGTGGGAGATCCTCCGTTGCGATCCCAACGCCTTCGTCTTGGACCTCGATTCGCAGGCGGTCGTCGTGCGTCGTCGTGCGCAACGTCAGGGCACCGCCTTCGGGCATCGCGGTCTTAGCGTTGGTCATCAGATTGATAAGGGCAACGGCCATTTCGCCAGGAACACCGACCACCGCGTCAGTCTCGGCCTCGAGCTGCAGGTGGACATCGACACGCCCGCTGCGCATCGCGTTCTTCGTCAGCTCGACGGTTTCTTCGATGATGCGTCGGACCGAGAACGGGATCGACGCGGTGTCTTCGCTACGCTCGCTGTAGCGCAGTAGCTTCGTCGTGATCTCGCGACATCGCTGGGCCGCGCACTCGATCTGCTCGAGGCTCGCCCGCTTGGGGTCGTCCTCGGCCATTCCGCGGAGCAGGAGCTGCGCGAAGCCGAGGACACCCGCCAGCGGGTTGTTGATCTCATGCGCTACACCCGCGCCGAGCTGGCCGATCGCCGCCATCTTCGACTGGGTGATGAGCTGCGCCTGCGCGCGTTCGAGCTCCGCGGTCCGTTGAGCCACACGCGCCTCGAGCGTCTGGTTCCATTCTTCGAGCGCGTTCAAGGTTTGAGAGAGCTCTCCGGCCATTGAGTTCATAGTGCCGGCGAGTTCCGCGAGCTCGTCGCGCGTGTCGAGATCGATCGCATGGCTCAGCTCACGCGCCCCAAAGCGTCGCGCGCCTTGTATGAGGGCTTCCAGGCGGCGGCGAATACCTTCCGCGAAGAGAAAGCCGGTGACGAGCACGACCAGCACGGTGGCGGCGATCCAGAGGAGAATTCGCTGTCGCATCGTCGTGACCACCTCGAAGGCGATCGATTCGGGCTGGGTGACAATGACCGCTGCCCGAGTGCCGCGCACCGGGGCGAACGCCGCGAGATGGGCGGCCCCGTTGAGGTCGTAGCGCAGGACTCCCGCCTCGTGGGTCTCGATGAAGCGGGCGACCGGCGCGAGACCTGCGAGGCTGCTCCCGGCGGGTTGACTCGGGTGCAGCAAGCTGCGCCCCTGAGCGTCCACGACGAATACCTCGCTCCCGCGTCCAAGGTCGACGCCGGGGGCCGCCAGCATCGAGGGCGAGAAGACCATCTCCATGGCCGCGGTGATCCGCTCACCGGCCATTGTGAACGGGAAACGCAACGCGAGCCGCGCGGTTCCATCGCCGGGGAAGTAGGCATCCGACGATGAGCTCGTCCATCGCCGCAGACGTTCCTTGAGACGACGGACGTCCACGTCAGACGCGATCGGGTGGCCATTCAGATCCGCGGGGACGTCCATGCCTTCGGACAGGTACACGTCGGGCGCGAGGGAAGCGCCGGCGGCGTCCACGATCACGACCGCCGCGATATTCTGCGATTGGCGATAGAGCAGGATCGCCACGCCTTCGCGTTCGTCGACACTCAGCTCCGCAAAACGCACGAGCTCCAAGACGGTCGCGCCCCGTTCGCCGAGATCGTCGATGATGGAGCCCACGCGTCCCGCGAGTGCGAGCGCCGCGGCGCTGTGTTGCGCCTCGACCCGCTGACGCAGCGCGTGCTCACTCGAGGCGATGAGCGTAAACCCCGTGGCCGCCAGGGGAAGCAGGGCGACCGCAAGCGCATAGAGAATGAGCTTCTGCGACAGCTTCACGTGCCAAGGATAGGAGATCGGACGCGGATCTACGAATCTCAGGCGTCCGGGCCGGGACTTCTTTTCAGCTCGCGATGCGCGCGGGGAGCTTCGGGCCCGGGATTTCTGGAGCGGTGCCGATGATTCGATTGGCCGCGTCCACGCGGACCACCTTGGGGGTGTGGACCCGAGCCTCGTCGTCGGTCATTTCGGCGAAGGCGGCGATAATGACGAGGTCACCGGGCTCGTTGCCGTGCGCCGCGGCCCCGTTGATGCAGATGACGCCGGAGCCCGCTGGGCCGCGCAGGGCGTAGGTCTGGAGGCGGGTTCCGCGTGTCACGTTCCAGACGTGCACCATCTCGTGCTCGAGAATGCCCGACGCCCAGAGGAGCGTGTCGTCGATCGTTACACTGCCTTCGTAGTCGAGGTCCGCTTGGGTGATCGTGGCCCGGTGAATCTTCCCGGTAAACATCATTCGCTTCATCTTCAGCTCCAGTGGCGTCCCCTTCGGGTACACCCCGCGCTATTTGAGATAAGGCTTCCAGCGACCGCGCAACTACCTCATTGCGCGACGCTTGCAAAGGCCTCTTCGAGCACATCGACTGAGAGGAGCTCCGGCAAAACCAGAGGAGCTCTCGGTTTTCGAGGATTGTAGAGCACGTAGGCGGGCACACCGGCTTTGCCGTAGCGGGCGAGGGCGCGCTCGATCTCCGGGTCTCGCCGGGTCCAATCGGCTTTGTACAGCGCGATGTCGTAGAAATCGGCGGCTTTTTGGACCGAGGGGAGGGTGAGGACGGTCTGCTCGTTGACCTTGCAGGTGATGCACCAGTCGGCGGTGAAATTCACGAAGACCGGCTTGCCCTCCGCCAAGTCGCGCCCGATCGCCTCATCGTTGAACGCCTGCCAGTCGAGGCCCGCTTCGCTCGCGACCGCGTCGAAGCGGAGAAACCCGACGCCCGCCGCAACGAGGAGCAACGCAGCAAAGCCGATGCTCGCGAATCGAGCTCGGATGGGGGCGAGCTGCCAGCGCCCAAAGGCCCAGGCGGCGACACCTACCGCGACGAAGAACGCGAGCGCCCCCGCCATGGCGTCCGGACCGTAACCGCGACCCACGATCCACGCGAGCCACACCGCACTAGCGAGGAGGGCGAAGGCGAGCACGTGTTTCAGGGTGACCATCCAGTTGCCTGGCTTGGGCACGAAACGATGTCCACCGGGGATCAGCGTCAACACGACGAAGGGTGCAGCCAAGCCCACGCCGATGATCCCAAACACCGAAAAGATCACCCACGGTGACTGGCTCAATGCGAAGCCGACGGCGCTCCCGAGCAGGGGGGCGGTACAGGGCGTGGCGAGGATCACCGCCAAAACCCCTTCGAGAAAGCTGCGGCGAACGCCGGTAGCCTGATCGGCGGCGGCGCCGAGGGAGCCAGCGCCCACCATGACCTCAAAAACGCCGAAGAGGTTCAGTGCGAAGGCCACTAAGAGTCCTCCCACGATGGCGACGAAGAGTGGGGATTGAAACTGAAAGCCCCAGCCGATCGAGGTACCGGCGGCCTTGAGGGCCACAACGAGGGCGGCGAGTGCGAGCATGGAGCCGACTACGGCGACGCCATAGGCCGCCGAGTAGAGCAGGACTTCTCTTCTGTCTTTGTGGGCGAGCTCCGCGAAGCTCACGATTTTGATCGCGAGGACCGGGAGGACGCAGGGCATCAGGTTCAAGAGCAGACCGCCCAAGAGCGCGAAGAGCAGGACCTGCCAGATCGAGAGCAGTGAGCCCGATGGGCCCGTACTGGCGAGCAGTGCGTTCGACGAATCCGCTGCGTAGGTCGGTGCGGCGCGGCCTCCGGAGCTCGCGGCGCGCGGTAGCGTCGAGGCCACCTCGATCTGGACCGGTGCCCCGTCCACCACCAACGCGAGCACGCCCGTGAGGGCCTGCGGTTCTTCGATCACGTCGGCTCCGCTCTCCGAGCTCATCTCGATCGCGAGTCCATTCTCAATCGCGATGACTCTGAGCGGCTCGAGGCGATTGACGCCGGCGATTCCGCGCGGAACGAACGTGTCCGCGACCGGCCCTCCGAGCTCGAGGGTCGTGCACGAGGCGCAGCGCACCTCTAGCCACGTCGTGAAGGCCTGGTTCGGGCCGACCGGCGAGGGCGAGGTCTGCGTCGTGAGCTGCAGCTTCGGGTCGTGATTCAGTTGTGGCACCCTGGACGCGAACCGGGTGAAGAGGTCCTGTTCCGAGCTCGGTGCGGTGGAGCTCCCGAGGGGGATCGTTCGGGTGAGCTCGAGGCTCCCCGGAACACACTCGACCTTGCAGGCGAGGAAATCACTCTTTACCGAGAGCTCGAGAACCCCGCTGTCGTCGGTGACCTCCACTTCGCTGAAGAGGAGGACTTCGCCGGCGTATCCGAAGGTGGTGATGAAGCCGTTCGATTCACGGAACACCGACGGCATGGGCCACTGAACGGCGCCGGCGCTTCCCTGAAGCGTTTCGACGCTGAGCTCCGTCGGGATTGCGGCTTCCCCAGGGTCCTGCCAGTAGATGTGCCAGCCCGGGTCCATCTGGTAGAGAATGCCCGCGCGCAGCGTTTCGCCAGCGGTGACCCGACTGACGTCGGTGATCAGATAGCCGCGAACGTGCGCCTCGCCATCATCGTAGGCGGATTCGCCTCGAGCCGAGGCGGGAACCTGAGGGGCCGGGCCGTGCTCTTGGGCGGTCGCGGCGAGAGTGAGAAAAAACCAAACGTTCATTGCGGTCGCAGTGTCTTTCGAGCTTCGAAGGCGTTACTCGCGCTTTCGTTGGATCTGCTCCCGGCATGCGCTTAAGGTTTCGTCGACGTACCGGGGGAAACCATGCGCAGTGTAACCATTTTTGCGACCACCTTCTTCCTGATCGGCGGGGTTGCTAGGCCCGTTCACGCCAAAATCATGGACACGACCCGCTCACTGGGGGCTGGGCAGTTCTCGCTCGGAGGGGAGTTTCAGGCGACCGACGGCGCCGGAGCGGGGCTGAATCTCCACGAGGAGATCGGCCTGCGCGGCGGCTTTGACCTCGTCCTCGATCAGCAGATCGGGGTCACGGATAGCGCGCCGGATTTCATTCTCGGAGCGGGCGTGAAGTGGACCTTTCTCGCCAACACCCGAAACAGTCCCGGTCTCGCGCTCTGGCTCACCGGTATCTTCAATCTCGACAGCGACGACGCGGGTTTTCGGGCGCACTTCATGGTCGACAACACCTGGGGCAAGTTCACGCCTTACCTGGCGCTCGACCTCGACATCATCTTCGACGGCGACGCGGATCCAGCGTTCAGCCTGCTCGGCGGTACGCGCCTCGGGCTCGTCAAAAACGTGTCCGCGTTCTTCGAGGGCGGCCTCGGGCTCACCGATGCTGCCACGGAGTTCCTCTCCGCGGGGATTCGCGTCAACATCTGAGACCCTTGCCACCCTCGTGGCCGCGTGCCCTCAGTTGTGCGCGTGGCTCAGGGACTGCGTGGCCTCCTCGCTCCGTTCGAGCTCGGGGTGCAGCAGCGCCATGAATCCGAAGAACGAATAGCGAAGCAGCTCTTCGCCATAGTCCTCCATCTGCTCACGGTCGAGGTCGTGCTTCAGCATTTCTTCCACCGTGTTCACGTAAAACGAGCACACGTTGCGCAGGAAGAAGCGCGAAACAGGAACCTTGCCATCCGATGTCATCGACGCTGCGGAGCGGGCGCAGACCTCAGCGTAACGTTCCACCAGCTTGTCTTTATAGCCCCGCATGGCCGAGCCTTCGGCACGCAGAAGCAACAAGCGCAGGTAGTCGCGGTGCTGATCCACAAACGCGATAACCCCGTTCAACGTTGATTCCTTGAATTCGTAGTGATGCAGAATCGAGCTCTTGGCGGGGACACCCGCTTCGAGACGGTCGAACATCTCATCCACCGCGCTCGTGGTGGGCGAGAGGATCGCCTGGAAGAGGTCGTCCTTATTTTCAAAATAATTATACAGATTACTCAGTGAGCAACCCGCCTTGCGCGCTATCTCGCGCATGCTCGTTCCAAGAAAACCCTTCGCCAAAAACTCTTCGGTCGCCGCGGCGAGGATCGCCTTGCGGACTTCTTCTTTTTTCACTTGCATCGCTTCGTCTCCCCAAACGATTAGGATTCGATGCTTCCACCACCCTACACTCCCCCCTAACTAGCGGCGATGAGCACGTCAACCAGGAGTGGTTCGATCCTTGGCGCCGTGGGAACAGCAAACTTTATCCTTTCGACGGCGTCTAAATGGGTCGACGGAGGTTTCGGTTCGAGGCTAGGAAAGAGGGATGGACGAGGCAGATTACCTGATCATCGGTTCAGGCTTTGGGGGAAGCGTGAGCGGCCTGCGCCTGGTGGACAAGGGCTACCGCGTGCTCATGCTGGAGAAAGGTCGCCGCATGGGCCCTAAGGAGTTTCCCAAGAGCAACTGGCAGCTGCGGCGCTGGCTCTGGGCGCCGCTCGTTGGCTTTCGAGGTCTGTTCAAGATGACCTTCCTGCCCCACGTGACGGTCCTCTCGGGCGTGGGGGTCGGAGGCGGGTCGTTGGTTTATGCGAACACCCTGCCCAAACCGAAACGCGAGTTCTTCACCGCCTCGGGCTGGGGCGAGCTCGCCGATTGGGAGAGCGAACTCGCGCCGCACTACGAAGAGGCTAAACGCATGCTGGGCGCTACGCCGAACCCGCAGCTCGGTCCCTCGGACGAGTTGCTCCGAGAGGTGGCGGAGGAGATGGGCCGGGGCGACGCCTTTTCGCCGACTGAAGTGGCGGTCTTCTTCGGTGAGCCGGGCAAGAAGGTTCCCGATCCCTACTTCGGCGGCGAGGGGCCGGACCGGGTGGGGTGCAATTTCTGCGGCGGCTGCATGATCGGATGCCGCTTTGGCTCGAAGAACACCCTCGACAAGAACTACCTCTACCTCGCGGAAAGGCGGGGCCTCGAGCTTCACGCCGAAACCGAGGTGACCTGGGTCAAACCCTGCCCCGAGGGCGGCTACGAAGTGACCGCAAAACGGGGAATGGGCTGGCGTCGAAAGACCGTCACTTATCGCGCGAAGAACGTGATCTTTGCCGGCGGGGTGATGGGAACCTTGCCGCTGCTTCTGCGCCTGAAGGAGGCCTCGGACGGACTGCCCGGCGTCTCGGACGCCCTCGGCTCCTTTGTGCGCACCAACTCCGAGTCCCTGATCGGCGTCACCGATTCGGACCCCTCGCGTGACTACTCACGCGGCGTTGCGATCAGCTCGATCGTACAAACCGATGAGCACTCGCACATCGAGCCCGTGCGCTATCCGAAGGGCTCGGGGTTCTTCCGCATCCTCGGTTTGCCGCACGCCCCCGGAAGCAACGCGTTCGTTCGATTCCTGCGCGTCGCAGCGTCTTTTGTGCGTCAGCCGCTGCGCACGATCAAAGGCTACTTGGTCAAGGACTGGGCGAAGCAAACCGTGATCCTCCTCTACATGCGGACCCTCGACGGGCACCTGCGCATGAAGCTCGGGCGGAGCGCCTTCAGCGGCTTTACCCGGGGTCTGACCACGCGAGTAGAAGCTGGGCCGAGGCCGCAGGCGGCCATACCCGAAGCGACGGAGATCGCGAACCGAGTGGCGGCCAAGGTCGACAGCGTTCCGAGCAGCATCGCCACGGAGACCCTCCTCGACATTCCCACGACGGCGCACATCCTGGGCGGGGCGTGTATGGGCGCGGACCGCGAGAGCGGCGTCATCGATCACGAGCACCGTGTGTTCGGCTACGACGGACTCTTCGTCGTCGACGGGGCAGCGATTTCCGCCAATCCGGGGGTCAATCCGTCGCTCACGATCACGGCCCTGGCCGAGCGCGCCATGAGCCGAATCCCCGCGAAGTCCGAGCTCTCCGCCCCGGTGGATGCGGCGTGAGTGCCACCACGGCTTCCGTCCAGCCGTTGAAGTGGGTTGATCATAGAAAGGACCCGGGGGCTTGGGCCGAGCGTCTCGGGGTCTCTCGCGACGCCGTCGCGCTCTACCTCGATTCGGACGTCATCGATTTGCACACGGACAGCTTTCTCTGGACCCGGGTCGTGCCTGGCTACGACGTACGGCGCCGGGGCAAACCCTGGTTGCCCTTCACGCCGTTCGCGAACCAAGCGGACCTCCCGAGGGTGCGCGAGGCCGCCCTGACCGGCATCGTTTGGGACATCGTCACGAACGCGGCCCGTGACTACGGCAGCAAGGATGAGGCGACGCTCGCCAACATCGAGGAGGTGTGCTCGACGCTCGGCGATTACCCGGACGACTACGCAATCTGTCGTACGGCCAGTGAATACGACCGCGCGAAGGCACAGGGAAAAACCGCGTCCCTGATCTCTATGCAGGGGGGCAACGGCCTCGCTCGGACGCTGGAATCCCTCGACAAGATCCCCGACGATCTCGTGCACCGGATCACGGTGGTACACATGACACCCTCGAAGATCGGGTGGCCGAGCTCATCGCCGGTCACGGCCGAGCGACCGCTGACTGACTTCGGGCGCTCCTTCGTACAGCGAATGCAGGAGAAGCGAATCCTGGTGGACCTGTCGCACATCAATCGCGGTGGTTTCTGGGATGCTCTCGCGGTGACCGATCGAACCATTCCGCCTGTCGTGACCCATACGGGGCTGTCGGGGGTGAAGCCCCTCTGGAGGAACATCGACGACGAGCAGGTCCGTGCCATCGCGGAGCGAGGCGGCACGGTCGGGATCGTGTTCAACACCTATTTCCTCGCGGGGACTTTCAGCGCGAAGGTGAGCGATCTCGTGCGGCACATCAAACACGGGATCAACGTTGCGGGCGAGGACCACACATCTCTGGGGAGTGACTACGACGGAGGGATCCTGCTGCCCCGAGACCTTCCGGACATCACCTATCAGCCGCGCATCGTCGAAGAGATGCTGCGCCAGGGGATCACCGAGAGTCAGTGTCGCAAAGTCTTGGGGGCGAATTTTTTGCGGGTACTTCGAGAGGTGCGCCCCTGAGGGTGGCCCGTGCTGCCGAGCTAGTCGCCAGCGCTCACCCGTTTCCCGTGTTGTCTAATCGACTCTGGAGCTTCGCGATGAAGCCGTCGACGCCGTCTTTCCCGAGCATGCGACCGAACTGGTTGCGGTAGTCGTTTACCAACGATGCGCCGTCGATGCGGACGTCGATCACTTGCCATCCGGCCGCCTTTGACTGCTCCCAAACGAAGACCACGTTTGTGGTGATGTCTTCATCGGGCAGGTATGCGCTGACCTCGACCTCGCGATTCTTTCCGACTTTCTTCGACTTTGAGACCTTGTAGTCGGTCTTGCCGATCGCTTGACCGGCCCGGGTGTGCACCGTGCGTCGGAGCAGGTCCCCGAAGGTCTTGCTGTAGCGCTGGAGCTGCTCGTTGTTGAAGCGTTCCTTGTGTGGCTCGATCGCTGCGGACGTCAGCTGGTCGTAGTCGAAGATGTCGGCGAGCTCGGGGGGAAGGGGGGCTGTGCCTTCGTCGACCTGGCCGCCGCTGGTCTTCCAGAAATTCAGGAGCTTGGCGGTCTTGTCGTCGGGGCCCGTGTTGGCTTGCGCGGACGCGAGTCCGAGGAGCAGTGCAAGGGCGAAGGATGAGATGATTCGTAGCTTCATGGTCGTTTCAACACCTCTGCTGGGCCTGACTGTTACTCGCCGCGGCTTTTGCAATTCAATCGAGGGTCCGTCAACTGAATCGTGCAGACGTTTCACTGCGCCGATCTATTCCATCTGTCGAGTTTTTGGGTGCACTCGCCCGCGAGCGACCCACGACCAGCAAGAAATGGGTGCGACATATCGCCTCGCCTCATTGACCCGCCGAGGTCGCAGGACTACGTCTCTTCAGACCCGTCGGCACGCAGCCGCGCCGTCCGACGAACACCTCATTTTGAGCCATTTGTTTTGCGTATCCTGAGTCTCGTTCCTGCCGTCCCGGACCCCTTCAGCGGTGAGTCCACCTTCCACCAGCGGGTGATCGAGGGGCTCCGCGCCGCCGGGGGGGAAGTTTACGAAACGGTGATCCGCGGCCGCGACCGTCAGGAGCAGCGCGAGCAGGCCTTGGCCGCTCTGACCGAGGCGCCCGACGACAGCCGGCTCGTCGTCGATGCGCGGGTGGTTCCATCGCTCGTTTTTGCGCTCCCGGCTCAGCGCGGCCGTCTCCGCACCGTCGCGACGTTTCATCGCGCTGCGTTTGCGAGCGCGCCCGCCTTCGAGAAAGCGGCCCTCAGGGCGGCGGAGCAGGACACCTATCGTCATTTCGATCGGGTGCTGACGACGAGCCTCCCCGGAGCGATGGCGCTCGGGCCTTTGGGGGTCCTGCCCGATCAAATAGGCCTGGTGCTCCCCGCCGCCGATCCTGCCCCCGCCGCGCCGGGCTCGGAGGAGGGGGCCTTTGTGATGGTGGGACGGCTCGAGCCGCGCAAGAATCACCTGCTCGTCCTAGATGCGCTCGCGTGTTGTGACCAAGGCACGCTTCAGATCATTGGAAGCACGGCCTACGCGCCAGAGTACGTCGAGAGGCTGCGCGGTGAGATCGCCTCGCGAGGCCTCGAGGGACGGGTCGCGCTCCGCGGCGCGCTCGACGGTCGGGCCCTGCGCGGCGCTTTTCACGGCGCCGACCTCTTAATAGCCGCTGATCCGGAAGAGGCGGCAGGCTTCGCCGCCCTTCAGGCGATCGCCAGCGGGGTCCCCGTGCTCGCGGCCGCGTCGGGGGGCTTGCCAAAAACCCTCCCGTCCCGGGGCGTGCTCTGGAGCGAGCCGGGCAGCGTGGAAGGGATCGTTCAGGTTCTGCGCCGCTGGCTCGAAGACCCGGATGCGCGCAGCTACCTCAAGAATGACGCACTCTGGGCGCGCGAGAGGGTGCGCCGCTGGACCCTCGCACAGCGCGAGGTCGCCCGCGAGCTCGACATTGCCGATCGACTCGCCAAAAGGAGCCGGTCGTGAGCGGACGCTCCAGAGTTGCCAAGCAGGGCGCGCCCGGGCCAAACTCCCGGTCCGTGACTCCCAGACTCTTCGTCAGACGCTTCACCGTCCTCGACTTTGCCCGGGTGGGCCCCTCCGGGTTCGAGGGAGAGAGTCTCTACGTCGATGGGGAGGTCGAGGGCGACCTCGATGAGCGCGGCTTCCTGATGGATTTTGGTCCGGTGAAGAAGCTGATGAAACGGGTGGTGGACGACGTCCTCGACCACCGCTTTGCAGTCCCCATCGAGGACCCGCGGGTCATCCTCGAAGAACAGGGCGAGCGCCTGAGAGCCCGGATCGACGGGACCCTCGACTACACTGCGCCGCGAGAAGCTTTTGCGCTCCTCCCGGACGTCTCTGACGCCTCCGTGTGTGCCTTTCTGCGCGAACGTGTTCTCGAGCGCGTGCCCAAGAACGTGCGAGACGTCCGCTTCCAGCTCTCGCCCGAGGACGGGATCGGGACTCGTCCGGGATTTCGCTACACGCACGGCCTGAAACTTCACGAAGGCAACTGCCAGCGTCTCATTCACGGTCACCGCAACATCATCGAGGTCTTCTTGGACGGGGCCTGGCACCCGGTCGCATCGCAAATGCTCGCCGAGCTCTTCGACGACGTGCACTTCGCGCATGTCGACGATCTGACTGTTTCAGCTCCGGTCGGCGAGCGTTTCACTTCCGAACAGAATGTTTCCATTTTGTATCGCTCGCTCCAGGGAGAGTTCGAGGCCACCCTACCAGGCAGGCGGGTCTTGCCCTTGAGTGTCGAGCCTACGATCGAGAACATTGCCACCTTCTCCCACCAGTGGGTCTCTAGGGCATTGAGTGTCGACGACGAGCGTGTGACGGTCCGCGCTTACGAAGGCATACACAAAGGCGCGAGCGCTGGTCCTGGTTTTACAAGATGACACCAAATGCCGCCGCAACGTGCCGTATACAGGGCGTGTGGCCAATCGCGTTCATAGTCCTCTCCGCCTGCTCTACGTCGTCGCTCACGAGTCGACCGAGTGCAGGTTCTTCTGCCATAGACGAGATCGACCCGTCCGGGCCTGCTGCGGACACCTACGGTGGACCATCAGTGGCAAGACGGATGACCACGTTTCGTCACGAGCTCGCTCAGCAGATCGGCGTGCCCGCGGACGGTAGGCTGGACAATGTGGCCGACGATCTCGCTGTGCTGACGGACCACTACGAACGTTTTCCCCCAGGGACCCTGGATTTTCTGCTCCAGCACTATGGAGTGGCGGAGCCCGTACCCACGACCGTCACCATCAAAAGCTCTGCCCCGGATGAGCGCACCCTCGCCCGGGTCGTCGCCGAGTCCCTCAGGCAGACGCTCGTTCGGCGAAAACCCAAGCGCTACGGCGTTGCCGCGCACGCGATCGAGGGCGGCTGGGCGGTGGTGGTCATCATGCAGGAGAGCGGCCTCGAGCTGCGTCAGATCCCTCGCGAAGTGGGCGAGAGCGACGTCGTCGACGTGCGCGGAACTCTGCCCAACGGCTTCACCAACCCTGCGCTCTATCGAACCGACCCCCGGGGCGCGG
Source organism: uncultured Bdellovibrionales bacterium (assembly GCA_964468125.1). Taxonomy (GTDB): domain Bacteria; phylum Myxococcota; class XYA12-FULL-58-9; order XYA12-FULL-58-9; family CAYXVF01; genus CAYXVF01. Next base: position 29,907 of record CAYXVF010000067.1, read on the forward strand.
TCGACGAGCCGCTCGTCGTCACTCAGGGGCGCTCGTTTCATGGGGCGGTGCCCTGCAAACGCGGGCGCAATCAGGTGGAAGTCACCGCGGAAGGGCCGCTCGGTGTGACCGTGCTCGCAAACTTGCCGCTCTATTGCGGTGTGAGTGCCCCCTACGCGTTGCCGATCGAGGACGACGATGCCAGCGACGGCAGCGATTCGGAGCTCGCCGGCGCTTTGTTCGCTCTGGCCAATCGCGAGCGCTCACAAGCGGGCTTGCCGACACTCGAGTGGTCCGGCGACGCCGCGGCGGTCGCTCGCGAGCACAGCGAAGACATGTGTGAAACAGACTTCGTCGGTCACGTGTCGCCGAACACCGGGGGACCGGCGGACCGGGTGCGCTCCGCGGGCATCAAGGTGTCGCTCGTTCTCGAGAACGTGGCTCGGGCCCCGTCGGTTCGGCAGGCGCACCGCGGATTGATGAACAGCCCCGGCCACCGCGCGAACATCCTCAGTCCGGAAGCGACCGAGCTGGGCATCGGGGTTGCGCGGCACGAGAGCGGTGAGCTCCTCGTGACCCAGGTATTCCTGCGGGTCCCCGGTGAGGTTGATCTGCTCGCCGCCCGCGATCAGCTCGTCGAAGAGATCGCTCTGCGGCGTCGCTCGCACCGCCTGCGTGACTGGGCGACCGACTCGATCCTCCAGCGCGCGGCCATGGATTACGCAGTGCGACTGGCGCAGAGCAAAGGCGAAGCACCCGCGCCAAAACCGGTCGGGCTCGAAGGGCGTTATCGCCAGCTGGTAACCACCGTGGAAGTGGTCGGGAGCGTCGAAGACTTCGTCGGCAGCACGGTCGAACGGCGCCACGGCGGTGGCTATGGCGTTGGCGTCGCTCAGGGAGATCATGACGAGCTGGGAGCGAATGTCCTCTACGTCGTCATCTTGATCGGGGTCCCGGTCGGTCGGAGCTGAGCTGCGAGGAGCAGTCGCAGGTAGTGAGCGCCGAGCCGGATCGAAATCTCCGGAACGAAGAGCTGGATCAGCTGGAAGCCACTGAGTCCTGAAGAAAGAGCCATGCGTCGAGCGGTGCGGGGAATCATCTGCATCAAGCCACGGGCGCCGCGAGGAGACAGGGCATTCGGATCGAACCCAGACTCCTCTCGAATCACCGCGAGGAGTAGCTCGCCCGGAACGCCGCTCCGGCGTGATTCGCGCGAAACGATCGCGTCGAATGCGACGGGGTAGGCGATCGCAAGGGCACCGGGGTCGGTGAGGAGCTCAGCGGGAAAGCTGCGAGCGACCCGAGTTGAGCTTTGCAGCTCGCCGGCTCGGTGCTGAACCCAGGCGTAGAAGACGCGGTCCACCGGG
>CAYXVF010000067.1:31352-35440 GCA_964468125.1 uncultured Bdellovibrionales bacterium
GATCACCGCGATCGAGAGCGTGGCGAGCACGCCAGTAGCGCGCCGATAGTCCGACGCTCCCTCCGTCCGAAATCTCTTCGAGCCATCGCTCGAACGCCGCGTGCTCGGCGCCCCGCCGCTTCTCGATCCAGCTGACCCTGGTGCGACGAGACATCGCCGTGGAGATAGAGGGCCCACACGCCGCGAGTGCATCGTCTTCCACGTTCGCCGCGACCTCTTCGAGACGTCGCAGTGCGCGCGGATAACGGTAATCGATGATCTCGAGCTCCGCGAGGCCGATCAGCGCCCGGTAGCGAAGAGGGGGGTCTTCTTTAGCGGTCCGAATCACGCGGAAGTAGGTCTGACGTGCACGCCGCTCGTTCAGGCGAGCACGCTCCGCGGCGGCGCGGGGAAGCAGATCCTGACCGCGGAGGACCGGCGTCCGCAGGCCGCGAGCGGCCAACGCCTTGAGACGGGTCATCGCCGTCGCGGTGGCCTGAGTGTAGGGGAAGCGAACGCGGACCTCCTGGTACAGGTCACGGGCGGAGCTGAGGTCGCCCGCGAGCTCAGCTGCTCTTGCCCGTAACAGCGCGGCGTCAGCGGCCTGCCAGTCAACGGCGGCAGCACGAGAACGGTGCGGGCGAGGCGTAGTGCCTTCGGCCGCTCACCCTACTCCAATGCGTGAATGAACGGGGCTGTGGCGACCCCGGCGGCGATCAGCAGGACGAGCATGAGGAGAAGCTACGCTAGGCCGAGCCAAGAAGGCGAGTGCTTCAGCCCCGCCCTCAGCGGGAAGCGTGGGCGCGCTGTCGTGCCTCGAATTCTGAGATGAGCTTCTCCGTGTCTCGGGTGATCCGGGACCTCAGCCCGTATTTCTCCGTGTTGCGCTCGAGAAGAGGCCGGCCAATCGCGAGGGCCTCGTCGTGCATGCCACGGCGGGAGGCCACTTCGGCCCAGGTCACCTGCGCGTATCGAGCAGCGCCTCTGGATCGAATGCCTCTGGGGCCATGTAGGCGGGGGTGCCGATCCCGAGGGGACCCGTGAGTGACCCGTCGGCACCGCGAACCTCATCGAGGGCCTTGGCGATTCCGAAATCCATGAGCTTTGCTTGTGGCCCAGCGGTGCTTTCTTGAATCAAGATGTTCGACGGCTTGAGGTCGCGATGGAGGATGCCTTTTTGGGTGCAAACTGAACGGCGGCGCAGACCTGAAAGAAGAGCCGAAGTCGGTTCTGGACGTTCAGTTTCTCGCTGTTTGCATAGGTGACTATGTCGCGACCACGCACGTGCTCCATGGCAAAATAGGGCAGACCGTCGTCGGTGGTTCCCGCATCGTCGAACTGAGCGATGTGCGGGTGAGTCAGGCGCGCGAGCGTTCGCTGCTCAGAGAAAAGTCGAGCGGTAAACGCCTCGGATCGAGTCGGGTTCGAGAGGGCCGTGAGGGCGACGGTTCGTTCCACGGGCTCGAGCTGTCGCGCGAGATAGACGACGCCCATGCCGCCTTCACCGAGAAGGTCGAGAATCTCAAAGCGCTCGATCGTGGGTCTCACCTCGTTGAGTCCATCCGGGAGCGACTCGAACGCCATTCGATTTAAGGGTGCTGAGCGCGCATCAGCGACCGGAGGAGCTCCCCGATCTCATCGGCGCTCACCGTGTCCGGAACCCAGTGCAGGGAGGGGTAGCGGCTCTTCAAGCGCTCGAAACGCGGCAACTCTCGGCGAAAGTCGTAGGCGAGCACCGTCGGGATCTCACCAAATCCCGCATTGGCGATCGCCTTCAAGATGTAGAGGCCTTGGTGAGTCTGTAAGTGGCGAAGGGCTCGCGACCGGTCGCCGTGCCGTCGGCGCAGCGCGTCTTCTCGGTCCCCAACGAGCGCCTCCTCGGGGATTCGGTCGAAGCGCATATCGAGATAGAGCACGTCCACCTTGTGGCTGTCGAGGTAGGCGACGGCCTCGGCGTAGTTGTGCGCCTGCGCGTAGTGCGGTCCTTCCACATAGCGTGTGAGGTTCTCGAGGTATTCATCGCCGTCTTCGATGATCAAAACGTGGGGCTCGGCGTCCAGACCGATTCGCGGTTCGTTCATGAGGCCATCTCCCAGGTCTCCTCTCGAAGCTCGACGGATTCTGCGACCACGAAGGAGATCGAAACACCCTTCTCATAGGCTCCGAGCGCAGCCGCCGGCGCGAGGACGGCGTCACAACGGCTTGCCGCCTCCCGGGCGATTCCGAGACCGCTCTCAAAAGACGCGTTCTCGATCATGCCATGGTCGACCGCGCGGCCGACCTGATCGTAGATCGTGAGGTTCAAATAGGAGACGCCGGTGAGGTCATCCTCCTCGAGCGCGACGCCAATCGCCACCCGGACCGGTGTCTTTCCCGCAGCTGCCGACGCTTGCAGCGCGTTTCGGAGTAGGTTGATCAGGATGTCGTCGAAGAGTGTGCGCGGTGCGAGAGCCGCGCGCGGGAGGACGTCGTCGCCGATGAGCTCTATTGGCTCGACGTTGTGCGCTCGCATTGCAGGCTCGGCCACGGCGCGCCTCGCGAGACTTCGGAGCAGCTCCTCGTCCACTATGAGCTCGCGCAGCTCGCGCAGAAGGTCATGAACCGCGCGGTAGGCGTCGTCGTTGAGCTTGGCGGATGCACGCTCGAGCTCACGGATGAGCTTGCGCCGCTGGCTCTCGCTCGGTTTCGCCATTAAGGGGCGGGCGCGCTCGAGGATCGCGAAGCCCTCGAGAAGTGCGCCGATCACCGCGTCGCGGCCACGAAGGTTCACCCGGAGATCGTGGCGGCGACCGATCCGTTCGAGCTCGTCGACGTAGTGCTGGAGTCGCCCAGCCACGCCGCTCTGGCCCTCGAAGAGCGCCCGCTCAAAGCGCCGAAGGTCCTCGTCGACGTCGTCCATGCGGCGCAATGAGGCGAGCAATCCTTCGAGGGCTGTCGTGTTGTGCTTCAAGACCTCGTGGCGAATCGCGGCGAGTACCGATTGCACTTCGCCGCCGGCTTCCGGCCGCCGACGAAGGAACGAGCGAAGATCGTGACCGCCGCGTCGCCGCCGATTCCAGAATACGAAGGCTAGAAGCAGGCCGAGGATCGTGATGGCGGCCGCGATCGCAAAGCCGCGCGCCATGGCGTCGAGATCCACGACGCGTGCCCGCGCCGCATCCCCGAAAGTACCGCCGGAGCGCTCGAGATAGGCGCGAAAACGCCCTCGCGCCCGTAGGAGTCGCTCCGTCGAGCGTGGCCAGGGCCAGCGCTCCGGAGCCCCAGCTCGAAAGTCGAGCTCGGCGAGCTGAAAGGTCGCGTCGTGCATCCCGAGGGATTCTGCCGAAATGAAACTCTCCCAGGCGGCGTCGAGCTGGCCCGCGGCCCGCTGCAATCGTCCGAGCTCGTAATGTGCCTCTGCATCCGATGGATGGTCGGCGACGACCGTTTGGAGCACCTCGCGTGCTTCTTCGGGGCGATCCGAAGCGATTAAGATTCGCGCGCGGAGGCGGCGAACCTCTGGCTCGTCACCGCAGTCGAGGGTGGCGAGGGCCGCGTCCGATTGGCCTCGGCTCAGCAACACGCGTGCTCGATTCAGGCACTCGGCCACGTCCTTCGGTGGCGACTCAGTGGCGTCTTTACCCGACTCCTCGCCCGCTGGCTTGAGGAGGGCTGCGAGCTCCCGCTCGAGGCGCTTCGCCTGTTGGCGACGCGGCAGACCTTCCGGCCCATCGAGGAAACGACTCACCGCACGGAGCGCTCCGGGGAGGTCACCGCTGCTGCGCAGGGCGAGTGCGTGGTCGAGGCGAAGCTCGTGCCAGTCGGGTCGGAGCTGGAGCGCTCGGGCGAGCAACACGGATGCTTCCGCGTCGCGTCCGCTGTTTCGGTACGTCAGAGCAATGCGTCGGATCAGATCAGCGTTGTTGGGTTCCACCACAAAGCCGCGCAAGTACACCGCGAGCGCCGGTTCCCCCCGCGCTTCGAGCGCGTCCCCGAGCACGCGGTGGGCTTCTGCGAACTGGGGCGCTTCGCTTATCGCTTGGCGGGCAATCTGCTCGGCGGCAACGAGTTGACCGCGGGCGAGAAGCTCGTCCGCGCGACGGACCAAGCGTCGCACCCTCTGGCTGACC
>CAYXVF010000068.1:0-34808 GCA_964468125.1 uncultured Bdellovibrionales bacterium
GCCGCCGCCACCGCCGCCGCCACCGCCACCGCCGCTACGGCGCGGTTTTTCTTCCGCCTCGTTGACGCGAATACGACGACCGTCGAACTCGCTGCCATCCAACTCGCTGATTGCGCGCCGGGCGTTATCGTCTTCGGCCAAGGTCACGAAACCAAAGCCACGGGAGCGTCCCGTATCCCGGTCCAAGATCACTTTGGCGTCGAGCACCTCACCGAACTGCGAGAAGAGTGTACGCAAATCATCGTCACTCGTTCCCCACGAGATACCACCGACAAACAACTTCTTTGACATGCTGTCCTCTGACGGGAGGACACCGGCGTTCAGCCATCGATCCCCCCCAAACACTGGCGCTCCACCCAAACCAGAACGAAGCGCGAATAACACTCTGCGAGGGGGATGGTTCCGCCAGCCGAATTTGACTGCGGATCAAACCGATCGCTAACCGGCCCGAAAGATAGGGGGGCAGGTGTCCCCTGTCCATACAAATCAGCGGGGTGTGCTTTTTCCAGCCAGCCCTTTGCAATGCGGTGGGGACGCCCTATGCTACCGGAGCTTTAGTGTGGGTAATACACTAAGCTAGGCTCGGACGTTTCTTTCGCGAACCCCGCGGCGCGCCGAGACCGAGAAAGGTGGACCATGACTGCGATCAATCGTTTGCGCCCTCCGGTGGACCGTTCCCTCGACCTGTTCGACGCGATCGAAAAACTCAAACGCGAGCGACACGCGGTAGTGATGGCGCACTATTACCAAGAGCCCGACATTCAGGACATCGCCGACGTCCTGGGGGATTCCTTGGCCCTGGCCCGGGCGGCGCAAGACACCGACGCAGACGTGATCGTCCTGTGCGGCGTTCATTTCATGGCCGAGACCGCGAAGATTCTGAATCCAGAGAAGACCGTCGTGCTTCCGGACCTGAACGCAGGATGCTCGCTCGCCGACTCCTGCCGGCCCGAAGACTTCGCGCGTTTCAAGGCACAGCATCCGGATCACGTGGTCGTGAGCTACGTGAACACCACCGCTGCGATCAAAGCGCTGTCCGACTACATCTGCACCAGCAGCAACGCCAAGGAGATCGTCGATTCGATCCCCGCCGAGCAACCGATCATTTTCGCCCCGGATGTGAACCTCGGGCGCTACGTACAGCGCGTGACCGGACGGGAGAACATGCTGTTGTGGCAGGGGACCTGCATCGTTCACGAGACCTTCAACGAGAAGCGCGTATTGAAAATGTTGGCCGAGAATCCAGGCTCCGAGCTCATCGCCCACCCCGAGTGCGAAGAGGCGGTGCTCGAGCACGCGCACTACGTCGGGTCGACGAAGCGCCTCCTCGACTACAGCCGAGAGAGCGAGGTGCAGACCTTCATCGTGGCCACGGAAGAGGGAATCATTCACACGATGCGCAAGGCGTCCCCGGAGAAGACATTCATTCCCGCGGCGCCAGTGGATGGCAAAGACCCGACCTGCGGCTGCAGCACGTGCCCGTTCATGAAACTGAACACGCTCGAGAAGGTCTTCCTCTGCATGCGCGACCTCACGCCCGAGGTGACTCTCGATGAGGAGCTGCGCTTGGCTGCGCTGAAGCCGATCGAGCGCATGGTGGCAGTTGGCTAGTCTGGCTCAGGGCTCGTCATCCGTGACGCGAGGGAATGGCTCGTCCATGACGGCGCTCAGATTGTAGAGCTGACCGGTGTAGACCAATTCGCGGCCACTGATTTCGACGCTCTCGATCGATGTGATGGCCAGCGGGGTATTCGATGGGCGATCGGCGAAAAATTCGTCAAGAAGCGTTCGCCCTCCAAATAGATAGAGCTCCCGGGCCAGCGCCGGATCCTTCGCGGCCAAGATGTTCAAGGGAGGCCAGCCGAGCTCGCGCAGGGCAATGAAGGTTGGGTCCTCTTCGTCGTCCCCGAACTCAGCGTCGTCTTCGGCGAGCTCGCGATACCAACGCTCGAGGCGACGGTTGGCTACGGCGATTCCGATGGACAGGACATAGGCCTGAGGTTCGGCGCGCGGGTGTGGCTGGCCAAAGCCAACGCTCTGAATCGTGACCCGACTGGGATCCACCGCCTGGTCGTCGACCACGATGCGCACCTACTTGCCCTCCCGATGCACGATGAGCTCCCCGTCCGGTCGCATTTCGACCACAGAGCCATCGATGTCGAAGCGGATCCAGCCACTCGACTCGAACGTTTCGGGAAACCGCGGGTCATTCGGCGAGCGCTGCCCGCGCCGCATGAAGAACTCCTCCGGGCTCTCGATCGACCGGACCCCCGGTGGAGCGTTGTCCGGGGTAATTCCGATCCCATCTTCCACCTGGAGGCCGTCGGGCACCCGGTTGGCCGCGCGAATGATCTTCTGACTCGCGGCGCAGGAGGTGTAGAAGCCAACGTCGATGTCGCTGGTCTCGGAGGCGCCACCGAGTACGCGGCTTCCTCCGATCACCACGGGAGAGCCGCGCTTGAACGCGCCGGCGATCAGGATCTTGGCCTGCGTCATCTGAATGCCAGGGATTCGCTCCATCAGAGCTTCAGCCATCGCGTTGACGAGCGCCGGATCGGTGACCTTTTGGGGCGGATTCATCCGTTGCGCGATCTGGTCACGGCGGGGAATCCCGAGCCCCTCCGGCGGTGGGGACGCCGTTTCGATTCGGGTCACATCCATGAACTCAGAGGCATAGTCGCGATACTCGGGGCTCTGAAATACCTCGGGGCTCCGGAGCTCACCGATGCCAGGCCGGTAGTTGTCAGCCGGCGTTTCCGGGCGAGAGTGCGGATACATCGCCAAGTGCACCGTGGTCCCGTCGAAGCGCACACCGTAGTCGAAACCATCGAATGCAAATGCGGGAACGGCCTGGCGAAGCTGTTCGAGGGTGGGCCGCGGGTGACGCGCAAGCAGTCCGCGGAACGCGGCCTCATTGCTGTCGAGCAAGAAGCTGTCGATCCGTTCCACGTCGCCAGCGACGCGTTCGAGGAAGACCGACTTGAGCGCGTGCCCCGCTCCCCCGGGGCCGTCGTCCGACGGAATACCGCGCACGTTGTCGAGATGAGCGACACCTTCGTTCACGCGGTATTGGAGGTAGCCGACGTCGTCGGGCATCCCCTCGATCTGCAGAAGTCGGCCACCGTCGTTGGTCGGAACGTCGACGACGTTGAACACGGAGCCCCGCACCGCGACCGCATAGCGTGGATTCCCGGCGGCATCCGGGTCGAGCGAATAGGCACGGCCCTCGTGCCACGGCCGCCCGTCAGGAGCCAGGCTGTTGGGGGATATCGACTGTGGACCCGCAGCGTGTCGGTCGGCGAATTGCGTCTCTAGCCGCGAATCTCTTGTCGCGCCATCGTAGACGAATCGCGCCAGGGTGTGCGGGTCAGGGGGACCGTCGCCGCGAAAACCGTAGCTTTCGTGGAGGCGCACGAGCTCCGCTTCGAGCTCGGCACGATTTCCGACAAAGATCGGTCGAGACTCGCTGGCGGGAATGTCGAAGAAGCGCCCGATCGATGGATCGACGATCGTATCGCCGACGCGGACATAGCTGTGCTCTGGGCTTCTGCTCTGCGTGAAGATTTCGACCTCCTGCCCGGCTTCCACGAGGGCCCGGTGTACGCCGTGCAGTCTTCGCACCGGCGAGCCTTGGTCGCTCGTTCGCAGACGACGGAAAGCACCTTCGCCGAAGAGTCCGCGCACCGGATCGCTGGACGCACGATCGTCCGTGCGTGTCGCGCGGGGCGTCGTCGCCGCCGGGGGCTCAAAGCGGGGACCGCCCACCGCGGCGCTGATGTCATTCAAGAGCGGATAGTCGTCCGCGCGCCAGACCATGAGCGCGCGGGGGAGAGTGTCGGGCATTTGACCGCCCGCCAAGGTTGTCATCCCCGCCGTCAAATCGCTCGCGTGGTGCGCCCCCAGCCACTGAAGAGACGAGAGCGCGCGTCCGGCCTCGTGGCTGAAGGCACCCATGCCGTCAGAGCGCGCCGCGATACGGCTGAATAGATCGGAAAGAGCCTCAGCGGGCGGCTCTCCGCCTGCGCGGGTCACGTTGCGCGAGAACTCCGCGAGGCGGGAGAGGTTCGCCTCCTGCAGCATCCACCCGAGCTCGCCCCGTCGGAATCCACCGCCCCGCCAGAGGTGCTTGGCCAGGTTCTCGCTCAGTCCACGGCCGGTGACGTGGTCGAGAAAGTGCTGCCGCACCGCCGCTCCCGGATTGCCGTCGGTGGTCGCGAGCGCCTGGTCGAGCTGTTCTCGAGTCATCATCCCGGCGTCGACCAGCTGGTGTCCTTTGAGCACCGTCTTCGCCGCCGCATCGAAGGCGCGCGGGGAGTCCGCCTGAATCCGGAGCAGGGCCGGCCAGGGATCGACGCTGCTGTTGGCGGGGAGTGCTTCGCGGAACGCCGGGCTTTCGAGAAGCGTCATGGCGCGATCGACGTCCTGCGTACCCAGAAGCGCCCGTCCGCGTTCGAGTCCGAATCGACGATGGGAGAGCAGGCCGTCCGAGGCCTGCAGCAAGCGACGAATGGTTGCCGCGTCGTGCGGACTCTGCATCGCCGCTTCGATCAGGTCGCGCGTTTGAACGTCGAACCGACTCGGCGCGTGGTCCATGACCGCCTCGATCCGCGCCGCCATCTCGGTGGCGTCGGGATAGCGCACGGAGCGACGGGACGGACGGGGAGCCGCTTCCATGCCCCGCGGACCGATCGAAACGGACAAAGCGGGAGGAGTGGCGTCGAGCTGCACCTCCTGGCCCGCCAGCTCGTCAAAGAGGCGTGTGACGTAGGCCTCGACGTCCGAGCCCGCCTTGCCTTCGAGCGCCCCGAGCCCATGGGCACGCGCTTCGGCCGCGGCGGCCTCCGCGGTGCGCCGCGCTTCCGCCTCCGCCGCTCTCTCCGCCTCCGCCGCACGCAGGACATCCTCGCCGTGTCGGGCCTCGGCGTCCTCGCGCAGCCGCTGCAGCTCGCCCCGACCGAGGCCCATCGAGTCCTGGATATTCTCCAGAGCGACCCCTTCACGGCCATAGAGGTTCGCGCGAATGCGACCGAGTGCTGCGGTCACTCGTTCCGGGCTCGCGGTGATCGCCCAGGTGTTGAAGACCTGCGCCGCTTCTTCGGTGAGCAGACGGCCACCGCGGGTGAGGTGTTGCTCGATTTCCGAGAACTTGTTGATGCTCCTAAGGTTGACACTGAGGGGAAGCTCGAGGTCGCCGAGGCGTTGCACCGGAAGGGGCGCTAAACCGTCGCTGTTGCGGGGCCGGAGATGCTCGGCGAGAGCGTCCCGGGAAATGCCATCGCGCCCGGCGCTCGCGCGCAGCTCGGCGATTCCGTCGAGGGCGGAGCGAACTTCGGCGGGTGAGGCCCCCGCAACCCATTGATTGAACGCGTCCCGGGCGTCATCGCTGATGAGTCGGCCGCTGTGACTCTCGAGCTCGGTTCGACGAGGAAAGGTCGTCAGGTCAAAATCCTCGGGCATGCGCAGAGACAGCGTCCCACTGCCGTCGGCTCGCTCCCAGGGGACGACCGCGCTCGTCGGGCGGCGCCGCGCCAACGAGGTCATCGCCTGTCGGGTCGCGTCCACCGCGCCGTCGCCTAAGAAATAGAACTCGTGGAGGTCCGTGCGTGGCTCGCCTCGGTAGTCCCGGACCAAAGCGTGCACCGAATCGCGACGTTGCTCCGGCGTTGCTTGCTCGTACCAGTGGCGATAGGCCTCCGCTGGCGACGGCAGGCCCGGTCCCATCGGCTCGGTGGAAAAGAGCGGCTCGTTTCCATTTACCGCGTCCTGGCGCAAGCCTTGGCGCTGCCGGCGACCGAGCACGAAGCCGGTGCGCGCCGCCTCGTCGTTGAGGAACGGCATGCCCCCGACGCCATTCGGAAGCTCGAGAGCCTCGCCCTCCGCTCTCGCGCGGTCCAGTCGCGCCTGCGCCTGGCGGGCACTGGCATCGCTTTGGAGCCGGGTGATCGTCTCCTGCAACATGCGACCGCCCGGTGAGCTCAGTCCCACCTTGAAGCCGTCGTAGCCGGTCCCCATCGCGCTGGCGATCCGGTCCGCGTCCGCCGCGCTCATGCCTAGATTCACCGCGTCGTGCCAAAGACCCACGACCTCCGGGTCGAGCACCTCTCCCACCTGCTTTGCCCGACCGGCGTCGCCGTCCGGATTGCCCGCTTGGAAGGCCTCGAGAAAACGTCCCGGCCCACCTGGGTGAATCGGAATCGTCGGCTGGTTGAAGCGGAAGCCATTGTTGATGGCGCTTTCATCGGGCTTCGAGAGCCCCCGCAGGCTCTTCTGGATCGCGCTCCGTGCTTCCTGCATCTGAGTGTCGTAGGCCTTTTGGCGGCCTTGCGAGTGCAGGGCGGTCAGGTAGCTGTTCCAACGACCCACGTACCGGTCGAGGGCCGCACGCGCCGAGCTCCGGGCCGGCACCTCGACGTAGGCCTCGCTGAGGATCCGGTTGAGCTCCTGTGGACTCACCACGTTGGGCTCGCCCGCGAGAGGCTGCACGGCGTCACCGCTCTCGACCTCGGTGCGGCGGCGGGGCGTGCTCGCGAGCTGCTCGGGGGTGAGCGGGGTGATCGGCTCGTGACCTTCAGGGTCATTGAGCACGCGAAGGAAATTCAACGCGGGGCCCTCGTCGCCCCGGGCCGCCGCGTTGAGGATGACGTCGCGCACCGTCGTCACGACCTGGTCCGCTTGGTCCGGGGAGACGCGGAAGTCCTCGTAGGTGTCGCGGTAATAGGGCCAGACCGTGTCGCGGATGTAGGCGTCGAGCCGAGCCGGATCGTTCATCACCTCGCGGTAGCGCCGGGCATCTTCGATGGAGTCGGCGCGAAGAAACGCCCGGGTTTCTCCCAGGAGATTGTGTGCGACGACGTCCGGGTCACCGTTGGCTTCCAGGTAGGCGAAGCCGGTGCGCTGGTGGTCGGCTTCGTGCCCCAAGGTGGCGAGTGCGGCGCGGACCCCGGCGTTGCCGCCCCGGGTCGCGTCAAACCCTTCACCTTCCAGATGCAGGTACGCCGCGGCGTTTGCGGGGCCGAGCTCGGTGATCCCGCTGACGCCTTCGGCGGTGAGAAAGACCCCGTCGTCGCTGACGTAACCGGAGCGAGCGGCGTAGGGCGAGCTCGTTCCCGAGTAGACGCCCGCGCTCGCCCGATCGAGGCTCGCGAGGAACGCGTTCATGTCGCGGGGCAATGCGCCCCGGAGCGCCGGGGGGTCGGCCTCCGGATCGATTCGGAGCAGCGAAGGCTCGTCGCCGTAGAGGGCACGGCGAAGCGCCTGGCGCCTCGGCGTGTCCTCTGCTCCGCGACCGGTGCTCGCCCGATCGATCGCCGCATTCCAGCGCGCCACTCCGCGCTCGTAGCGCGCGCGGTAGAGGGCGGCGGCCTGATCGACGGTCATCTGTGGATCGGATTCGAGGGCGGCTCGAACGTCGCGAGTGGCGCTGCGGCTGATGCGACTGCCGCGATGCCACAGGAGCAGGTTTCGACCTTCCTCGGTCTGCGGCATGAAGCTGCGCAGGGTCGTCCATTGCTCAGGGGTGACCGCCGGGCGAAGGAACTCGCGCACCGCCTCGCGGTTGCGCTCCGGAATCGTCTCCATGATCTGCCGTCGCAGCGCTGCGTGACCCGCCTGGCGTAGGTTGTGCTCGTGCCGGTTCAAGCGACGGGCGGCTTCGGGAGGCAGGCCCGTAGTCGCGTCGAGCTCGAGTCCCTTGAATGCGAGGTCCGCCATGTCGGCGAGGGTTTCGCGCGCAGGCAGCGTATCGCCGCGTGCTCGCAGCGTTTCGACCACGTCACCGAGCGCGGAGAGCCGGCCTCCGTGCGCGAAACGTTCCCGTGCCCACGTCAGCCCTTCCTCTCCGAGTGTACTCCGGATGTATTCTTCGCTGGCGGCGCGGTCCGCGTCGCGTCGCGTCGTGGCGTCGGGATCAGGCAGCTCCGGCCGGGGGACGCGGCCATCGGCGATCGTCTCGGGCACGACTTCGATCGGGGCGTTTCGGGTCTGGTCGATGCGCTCGAGCGCTTGGCGACGGTAGGCGAGAGCACCCTCGAAGTGCTCGATCACCGCGTCTCGACGGGCCACGACCGTGGCGTCTGCGTCATCGGGAATGAGCTCACGCAAACGGGTCGAAAACTCGAGGCCCTCGAGCATTGGCAGAGTGTCTCGGATCTCCTGAAGGCGCGTCGTGCCGGCGCCGTCGAGGTCCACTTGCGATCCGGTGTCGTCCAGAAAGACGGACGCCTCCGGATAGGCCTCGTCGATGTCGTTCGCGAGACGACGGAGGGGGCGGGCGTCGGTGCGACGTCGCTCTCCCATCTCACTCACCAATGCGCGCTCCATTTTGACCGCATCCGAGTCCTGCGCTCGACGCTGGTTGCGTTCGACGAGAGCTTGGCGAGCGTCGGGTTGGACCATCGCTTCCAGGTCGCCCATGCGATCCTCGAAGAGACGGCGGTCCCGGGCCTGATTCCAGCCACTGTTGGGTGGCTCGAAGTCGATGAAGTACGCTTGAAGTGTGTTCGGGTCGACCAACACGTTGCCCGGGTGGGCGTCCCCGTGGATCAGGCCCGCGTCGTAAAGCGCTGCCAGCTGGCCCTCCAGGTTGCCGCGAATGTGTGCGAGTTGCTCTTCGTTCACCCGCCCCGCGTTGACCAGGTCCTCGAGCGTTTCTCCCCGAATTCGCTGGGTGACGTAACCTACGACGTGCCCCGCTTCGTCCTCGACGACCGAGTGAATTCGCGGGCCCACCGGTTGGCCGTCGTACTCGATCTCGCCCGCCTGCCGCATCAGATCGATGCGTTCCGAATTCCACTGGGACAGCTCGGCCGCCTCCGCTTCGGTCAACGGCTTGGACCTTTCCGTTTCCGTTCTCGGATCGAAGCCGCGATTGATCACGACCAGGGCCGAGTCGTCCCCAGCAACCAGGTAGACGTTGTGGTTGCCGCCGTGCCCAAAGCGCGAGCCGATCTCGAGATCCGAAAGGGCCATTCGCTCCGGGAAAACCGTCGCTGCCTCGCGCAGGCCGGCAGCTTCAACCTCGTGCACCGTGCCGTCCCCGGCTCCCACCGTTGCGTCGCCGTCGTCGGGCTGCACTGCGGTTTCACCGTCTTCCGGCTGAAGTGCGGCGGCCGCTTCATTCGGCTGCGCCGTCGCTTCGCCGTCGTCTGGTTGGAGCGTGGCTTCGCCGTCGTCCGGGGCAAGCGCTCCTTCGCCGTCGTTGGGCTGGACCGTATCCGGATCCTGGACGTCGTCATCGCGGTGGATCGGGAGATCGCCCTCGGCTCGAAGCTCGGCGCCGACCGACAGGTCATGAACCGTCGGAGCGTCGGCGTCGCCACCGTCGGCCGGCCGGGGACGCAGGGTCGCGGCTCCGCCCGCGAGGGGCAGCGCGGTGTCGTCTGCGTCCACGGGGGCGCGGCTTCGTGGCTGTGCCGGTGGGTCTGGCGCGTCGAGGTGCTGGGCCGCGTAGCGTCGGGCCGCGACACCGCCGGCGACCTGACCACCGGCGCCGAGGATCAGCGCATCGCGCAGCCCCTCGTCGAGGTCTCGGCCGTAGAGCGCATTGCGACCCATTTCGTCGACCAGGTTCATGCTCATGTCGACACCGAAGCCCGCGGTGCGCCGCATCGTCGTGTCGGCGAAGCGACCCATGTTGGCCGCCATGCTGCGGCTCGCGTCCCGGCCGCCCCGGGCAGCATCGTCGAGAAAACCGAGGTAGCGGTTGAGTCCGCCGGAGACGCCCCCGGAGACCAGCTCGACGCCCAGATTCCTCCAGCTGAATTCGAGATCGATGGACGTTTCGGTCTCGACCGCCGCCAGAGTGCCACTCAGCCACGCAGGGGTACCGTCCATGCCTTCGACGGAATCTACGGCGTGGTTCACACCGGCGTGAACACCGCGCATGCCAAAGGACCCGACGGTGTTCGTCACCGCGCCGACGGTCGCGAGGTTGACCACCGCGGGCGTCGAATTCTGGAATCCAACCGCGGCGGCTTGAAGTCGCGTGAGACTCGCACCGTTACGCGAGGCGTTGGCGAGGTAACCCAAGCGACCGAAGGTCGCGGTCGGAACCGCGGCCGCCACGGCAGTCCCCGCGGCCATTTTGAAGTCTTCGACCGTGCCGCTGCCGATGCGTTGCCAGTTCTCCACGTCGAGCTCGGTGATGTCCCAGGTGTTTTCCTGCGCCAGCTCGTTGCCCACGCGCAGGAGGCCGCCGGTGGCGGTTCCCGCCGCGGTTCCCCAGAGAATCCCCTGGCCCGCCGCGACCACGAGCCCGGCGCCCGCCGCCGACGCCGCACCCGCCGTTGCGATCGTGACCGCGGTGGCGGCGACCACCACCGCACCCACTTGGGTGTAGCGTCGCGTCGCTTCCCAAAACTCGATGTCGGCCTGGAGCTGTTCCTGGTAGCTGGCGGTGAGGGTTTGTCGGAGCGCCGACGCCTCGCCGGAGAGTCGCGCGAATTCGTGCCGCGCGCGCTCGACCCGCGCCTCGTAGCCGTCGTCTTTGGCACTCGCTACCGCCGCCTCGTAGCGTCGCAGGGCGCTGCGGGCCTGGGTTCGGGCTGCCTGCCACTCACTGACTCCGCGGTCGTCGTCCATGTCGCGCAAGCCGTAGGGATTGTCGTCCCAGATGCGATGGTAATCCCGCTCCCACGCGAGGCGGCCCTCCGGGGTTCGAAGATCGACCACTCGGCCCGCGCTTTCGCTCTCCCACATGAACTCCGCTTCGTCACCCTCTGCGAAAGCGGGCCCTTCGAGCATGTCCTGCGCAATGACTTCAGGGGTGCGGCTGCGAGTGAGCAAGTGATTGGCTTTGCCGAGTCGCCATCCTCCGAGCTCCTCATCGAGCCACTCGAAGATCTCACCCGCGGAGACGTCATCACGCCCTTGATTTCGCAGATGGCGGGCAAACTCGACGACGAGCATTTGACGTTCGTCCGAGTCGAGGGGCTCGAGGACATCGAACATCGCCTGCGCGTCTCGGCCGTAGCCAAACAGCCCGCCCCGTGCCTCGTACATTTGATTCACCCAGCGGTTCATACGCTCGGGCTCGACGAAGCGGTCGAGAAGCAGCTTGCCATCCATCGACTCGACCGGAACCGTGAATTCGTGCAGCCGGGATTCGAGTCCCGCGAGGTCGGCGCTCGTCAGGCGGCCGTCGCGGAAGAGATGGGCGCGCAGTGCCTCGTGGGATGCGACCTGGCCGAGTTTTCGACGGCGGAAGTCCGTGATCTCCTGCCCGCGCAGTGTTTCCGCCCCGCCGAGGATCGCATCCAGCTCGTCGCTCGTGATCGGGCCGGTGGAACCCACGATGCGTTGGAGCTGACGCAGATCGCCCTCATCGAGCACGCGGGGATCGGGCTCGCCGTAGTCGTAGCCGGAAACCCGACCGGCGAGATGCGTGAGACGACCGGTGCTCAAGGCCGAATCGTTGTTGCCTCCCCGCGTGAGGTAGCGCACCACGTCCGGGTGGTCCGAGAGCTTGAGCGCGACCTCGCGGACCTCGGCGGAGAGATCGTCCCGCGCGGTGAGCTGATTCAAGCTCATGCCCGCGTAGGGCGCGAGCCGGCGCAGCTCACGGGCGTCGACGGTCATGCGCGAGCGCAGTCGGTCCTGGCGGAGGCCGACGAGGGAGCGATCCGTGCCCACCTCGATCCGTCCGGTGCGTGCGAGTCGGGTGAGCTCGAGCAGATCCGCCGAGGCGTCGCGCCCATTGGGATCGATGTTGAGTCCCCGGTAGAGCTGCGCCAGTGCGGCGTGGGCGGCTGCGGGATCCTCCGCGACCAACGAAATGAGTGCCGCCGCCTGTTGCTGCTCGGTGAGGGCGCCCGGAGTGACGTCCTCGAGGCCGAGCCGGCTGAGCTCTTCCGCGCTGAGTGCGTTCGGCGGCCGGTCCAGGATTCCGAGTTCGACAAAGCGCTCCATCCCGACGTTCCCGTCCTCCGCGGCCCAGGAGGTGGCCAATGCCATTCCCTGGCGACGCGCGACGGCCACCTGGATGAGCCTCTGGTTGAGCTCCTGAATCCCGTCGGCACCTGGTGACAAGTGCGTCGATTCGATTCCGAACGCCTGTTCTATCGCCTCGAGGTTCCCTACGACGTCTGCGTGCTCAGCGCCCGGCTGAACCTCGATACCGTAGACACCGGCGATGCTCGACAGTTGCTGTTGTACCGGTTCCCAGCGGTGCTCGATGTGACGGATCTGGGTCTCGATGTCGCCGAGCATCGCCTGTAGTTGCTCGCTCTGGGCCATTGCGGCTCTGCGTTGCGGAGAATCGGCTGGCGCGTTCTCCGCATCGAGCTGCGCCAGTGAGTTTTCGACCTCACCCAGCATTTCTTGCAGCGGGGCGGATTCGGCTCGAAGGGGAGCGATGAGCTCCGCGTTGCTGGCGTCGGGACGGACCGAGACTTCCAGCCCCGCCCGCATCAGACTCATCGCGCGGCGAGCGTCTTCCATGGAAGCCATGCGCCCGGGGAGCCCTTCGAGCTGCTGCCCGTCCGGACCCGTGAGCCGACCATGGACCGCGAGGATCGCGCGCGCTCTGCGCTCCGCGAGGGCCTCGTCGCCCGCTACGTCCTCTTCGCTCAAGGACGCATCGGCCAAGATCTGCTCGGAGCGCTCGATCTCGAGCTCCAATGCGTCGACGCCTCGGTCCAGGGCGGAAACCGCCTGGTCGATGTCGACCTCTCCGGGGGTCTGCTCGAGCGCCGTCGCGAGCTCTCCCACCAAGGCCATCGAGCTCGATGCGAGCAAGGTTTGTCCGAGGGCCTCTTCCCCTTCGGTCTCGATCAGTGCTCGAGCCCGGTCGAGGTGGGGGTCCGGTCGTTCGCCGAGTCCCTCCACCGGGAGGCTCACGGGGCTATTCGGCGCGTCGAGCTGCGGTGAAAGCGCCGCCCCGTGCTGGTCCGGAGCGGAAATAGGCGCCTGCGTCTCGATCAGGTCGCCGGTGTCGGGCTCGCCGACCGGCGCCTGCGCCTCGTCCGCGGGCTCGACGGTGGTCGACTCCGCGACGGTAGCGCCGTCGGGGAGCTCCGCGACTTCGTCCGCAGCCACGCCGCCATCCACCGGTGGGGTGGGGCGGATCGAGTTGCCAACCGAGCTCATGCTTTCGCAGAATCCTCACTGACCGATGGCCAGACCGGTCCCACGCGAGTGTATCGTCGCCCCGGGCTAAATGTCCCGGTTGTTCGCAGGTTACAGGAGCGGCGATGTGGGCTCCTGTGCGTTTCCGCACATCAGGAGCTAGCGCAGGCGATCGGCGAGGGCGTCGAGCCGTTCCCGGATCGCTCGGAGCTCGTCCGCGGTGGCCGGGGCGCGAACCCGTTCGGGGCGGGTCCGGTCGAATCCGGCGTAGGTGGCGGGAAACGCCACCAGGGCGCGTAGGAATGCTCGGTCCGCGCGGTCCTCGGTGTAGTCGTCGGCTTCGGTCTCGCTGCGCTCCAACCAATGGCCCACCACCGGGTCTTCGGTGAGGGAGCGGGCGGCGCGCGCGATCTCTTCGAGCGCGAAATGACCGGTGCGGAAGAGGTCTTCGAGGCGGGTACAACGAACCACCGCCGTGGCCGCCGCGGGGTCCTCGCTGCCTGCGCGTAGCGCGAGCCCGAGACTGACCGTGTCGCGGACCCGCTCCGTGATGTCGAGCACGTGGTCCACATCGCGGACACTGCCCCCAAACCCCACGACCGCCGCGTTGACGAGGAACACGAGCTCCTCCTGAAGGGCCCGCAAGGTCCCCTCATCGTCGATCAACGCCAGGGCCTTCATGAAGAGCGTGCCCTCCGTCAGCGGTGCCGCATAGAGAGCTGGGATGGTGGAGAAGACGATCGCCCGGGAACGCTCGTAAGGAGGAGCGTCTTCGCTCGGTCGGGTGAAGATCCGCATTGCCCGGTCGCGCCTCGGGAAGCCCCAATCCTCGAGGCGACCATCGCGAAATCGCAGCGCGTCTTCGGCGAGGGTGCCCGTTTGCTCCGCGCGCGCGGCGAGCATCTGCCGCGTCCCTTCGCCTACGTCCTGACCATAAATGGCATCGACGAGAACAAACGGGTCGACCTCCCAATCGATCTCGTCGCGGGCTTCGATGTGAAAGAAGCTGTCGGGAGTGTCCTTGCGTCGCGCCTTCTTTGTGGGCTCGGGAATGGCGTCGAGCTTGAGGTCCCAAACAGTGAGCGCAGCTCTGAGATGGAGGGTTTGAAGCTCCGGATCGAGTCGCAAGAACGCCGCGGCGAGGTTTTCGGCGCCAATGGAGCCATAGACCGCGAGCCAGGCGTCGATATCCTCGAACTGCGGCGCGTCTCCATGCCAACCATCGATGTCGATCAGTGTCTGAAACTGCTCGTCGGTGAAATGCTGGAGAATCGGTAGCGCCGTATCCGACCCGAGCTCCTTCACCACGAAATACGCCTCCAAGGGGCTCAGCTCCGCGACCTCTTCTGACAGTTTTTGCGCCTCGAGGAGTTTCTTGCCTCTTCGTGCGAGGGACCTCGAGAGCTCGACTCGAAAGCGTGAGAGGGAGACGACCTTGGGGTCGTCCGAGGGCGGAGCGCCAGCAGGGCTCACGCGCTCGTGACCTCTTCTTCAGCTGATTTTTCGTCGTCTAGGTTCTCGACCGCGGACGGGCCTGCTGCAGCGCTCGCGGGCTCCTCGTCGATGCCGTTCGCGACCTCCGCTATCGCGTCGCCCTCGCTCTGGCCGACGGCGGCACGCACCGGGGCGCGTTCAACCTCCGCCGCCTCCCGGCGCACATCCTCGAGCTCACGGGGCGGGGGCGGGGCGACGTCACCCTTGAGCGCGGCGAGTTCGCTCACCACTTCGTAGTACTGACGACTCAGGTAGCGCAGCTTGTCGTCCGTGAGCTCGGCGCGTGAGCGCCCGACCTGATCCGCGCGTCGGTACTCGTCGACGCGTCGCTTCGCCTTGCGCAGCTCGCTCTGCGCCTGACGCAGCTCACCCTCCGCCTCGCTCACCTTCTTCACGAGGGAGGTCTTGGCCTCCTCGAGGCTCGCCAGCCGTTCCTCGAGTGCGGCGATCTCGGCGCTGCGGTCCGGGGCGGGTGGCGTCTGGGGCTCACGTGCCGGTGCCTTCTCCTTCTTCGGTTCGTCGGCGAAGGCGGGGCGAGCGTGGCTCGCACGGTGCGCGGCTTCCTTCGCGCTCTTGAGCTCGCTCTTCAGGCTCTTCAGCTCCTCGTTCGTCGCGAAGGCCTTCTTCTTCTGGGCGCCAAGCTCCTTCTTCAGCGATTGGATTTCGTCCGTGCGCTCGTCGAGCTTCGCACTCGCCTTGCGTTCCTTCTCAGCGAGCTCGCGGATTTGCTCGCGAGCGCCGTCGTAGTCCTTGCGCAGGCGTTCGCTGGTGCCCGACAGAGCGCGCACACGCGAAAAGAGAGCAACGGTAAAAGCGCCGAGCACCGCGGCCAGCGCGATGAGCCCGTAGGTCAGTCCCATGGTGTTCCTTCGATCGTATCTACGGACGAAAAGACCCGCCCGGAAACGTCGCGCCTTACTGCCGAAGCGGGCGCGGGCAGTCAAGGCGGGCGCTTTGTTGACGCTCGAGGACCTTTCGAGTGCAATGCGGGCGTGCGACCGCTCCTTTTCTTATCGCTGTGCTCCTGCACCCTGTTCACGCCCACAGCATCGGCCGCGGCCGATGCCCTCGTGGTGACCACCCTTCCGTTTCAGGACTCGGCGGCGCAGGACGCCGTGTTTCAGCTCCTCAGCGACGAGCTGTCTCGTGCGCTCGGGGAGCGCGTCGTGTTCGAGGCGGGGCGAAGCTACGACGAGGTCATCGAGCGGCTCACGCGGCGCAAGACGGACGTCGCTTTCCTGGGGGGCCTGGCCTATCTCGAGGCGCGTCGGCGGGGCAACGCGCGAGCTATTCTCAGGACCGTCCGAGAGGGTCGGGGCACCTACCGCGGGGTGATTGTCGTTGCGAGTGGCTCGACCGTGACGGATCTCGAGGGCCTCCAGGGCGCCGCTGCCATCGGTTTTGTCGATCGGTACTCGACCACCGGCTACCTCTTCCCGGCGAGCGTGCTCCGTGCGGCTGGGGTCCCGGTCGCAACCGCGCAACGGTTCTTGGGTTCACACCAGGCGGTGCTCGGGGCGGTCACGAACCGGAGCCTCGATGCGGGAGCCGTGTTCGAGGGCGCGCTCGACATGCTCGACGATCCGAGCGCTGTACGGGTCTTGGCGACCACCGAAGAGGTCCCCGGGGACCCCGTGGTGGTGCGCCCGGGGCTCGGAAAGAAGCGGGTCGCAGCTCTTCGCTCGGCGTTCATGGAGCTTTCGACGAGGCCCGAAGCCCGGCCTTTTTTTGAATACGCTGGAATCGACAGTCTGGTACCGGTGACCGACAGCGACTACGATCCCTTTGCACGGCGCGTGAAGCAGCTCAGGCGCCGGTTGACCGCGAAATGAGTGACGACAAGGAAAAGCAGGGAGAGAAAGAGTGGGAGGAACCCACGAACGAGTACGGTAAGCCGGGCCTCTCTCCGAGCGACAAAGGCGACGACGCGCAGAACACCGTCGATTCATCGACGCTTCCGGGCGCAGCTCTACCCACTCCGCAGGACGAGGTCCCCACCGAGGCAGCGACTCCCGGGGTTGAATCCAGGACCATTCTCGAAGTGCCGCTCCCCGCGCCCCCGCCGCCACCGGGCGAAGCGCTCGAGCAGCGCACGATGCTCGACGTCGGTGAGGCCGCGTCGATGGATGACGATCCTACCGAATCACGTGAGGAACCGTCGGATGCGGGCTTCTTGAACGAGTCGACGAAGATCGACGACGGCATGCTGGACCGCTATCGCAAGGAGCTCGAAGCGCGGAAGCAAGCCGAAGCGGAGGGATCAAACGACGACGACGGCATGAGATTCGACGACGAGACCGACTTCGAGATGCCCCGTCCTGCTCTGGTCGACGTCGAGCCAGTGGAGAAACCTCGAGCTACGCCCCCGACGGCGCCGGAGGACGAAGAGGAAGATCCCTTCGAGCTCGCCGATGCTCTACCGGGTTTCGAGGATGACCCCTTCGAGGCCGCCGGGGCGCAGCTCACGACGATTCCTGACGTCATTCCTTCAGACAAGTCGGCGGTCTCTCAGCTGACCGACTCTGACGCTGAACGTCTCTCGCAAACGGATAAGTTCGCGATCCCGCGTGAGCTGCAGCAAAAGACTCGGCCTCCCGCGACCACGGCGCAGGACGATGACGATGACATGCCATCGACCCTAGACGGGGTTTCCCCGCCGCTCGCCGATCTCGACGCGGAGGATGAGCCCACCGACGCGGCCGAACCTCCATCGATGACGCAGGAGAACGTCAGAGACTACGTCTCCTCCGAGGGCGAGGAACAGGAGCTCGCCCTCGGGACCCGCGATATTTCTGTCGAGTCACCGACCCCGGACGTTCAGCCGGATCTTCCGGATGCGGAACCTGACGAGCTTCCCGCCGCCAAGTCGGGACCCAAGGGCACGTTGGTGCTCGAGTTGGCGGAGGACGATGTTTCGCAGGAAGTCGATCCGGCGATGTTGCCCCCGGCCTTCCCCGCGACCACCGGCAATGTGCTCGAGAACGCGACGAGCGCCATGCCGGGCAAGCCTCCTCCTCCGCCGAGTGCTGCGGACCTCGCCGAGCAAGCGCCCGAGGACGATGCTTGGGCGGGCTACGACGACTCGGGGGGCTGGCACACGCTGACCGGCGAGAGTCAGGTCTTGATGGCCGATTCGGCGAAGAGCGAGGCCCCCGCACCCCCACCAGCACCTCGGCCAATGCCTCAGGCATCGAGCTCCGCGGTCTTTGACAGCAGTCAGCCGGGTGACGCGCAGGAGCGAGCGCAGCTGGTGGGGATTCAGGGCGCTGACACTGGGCGTCAGCACTCGATCACTGGCGACGAGGTGCTGATCGGTCGCAGCTCGCGCTGCTCGGTCGTACTCGCGGAACCGTCCGTTTCACGTCAGCATGCGCGGATCGAGCGGCGAGAAGACGGCTTCTGGGTCGTCGATCTCGACAGCGGGAACGGCACCTACGTGAATGGCCAGCGTGTCAGCGAATTCCGTGTCTTCAGCGGCGATGAGGTGACCTTCGGCAACGGCAGTTTTCAGTTTATCGAGACCGGCGAGCGCTTTGAGCAGGTCGACGCGAGCGCCGCTCCCGTACGAGCAGAGGCCGCACATCACGTTCCCGCGCCGAGTGGGCCGATCTACCTGCAGCCCGTGGCCCTGGTGATCGCGAGCGCGGTGATGCTCGTCGTCGTGGGCGTGGTCTTCATCACGCTTCAGGTTTCAGCGGATCGCGAGGAGGAACGGTTGCACAAGGCTTTTACCAGTTGGAAACTCGGTCGGGAGAACTTCAGCCGACAGCAATGGAACCAGGCGGAGGTCGCGTTCAACGACGCCCTCGCCCACGTGGACACGCACCTGCGTTCCTTGCGATACCTCGATGCCCTCAGACGTGAGCGCGAGGCGCAGAAGGTTCTCGCTGAAGCGGAGACCGCTCTCGAGCAGCAGGAATATGAGACCGCGTTCAACCTCGCCAACCGTGCTACGGATTCCATCGCCTACGGCAGAGACGCCGAAAAGGTGATCGAAGCGGTGGATGAGCAGCTAGAGCGACGCCTACGGCGCGCCCGCGCCAGCAAGAACCGCATAGAGGCGGTCGAGGTGCTTCAAGGCTTCGAGTTCATGAGCCCCTATCGACCGGAGATCGAGCAGCTCCGTCGCGAAGGGCCGCGTCGTCCGGAAGAAGCGGTCGAGGAGGAGGCGCCCCCGAAAAAAGAAGGAAGCGGCGCCGTCGACGATGACCGGAACGACGGCGCCGCCAATCAGAGGCGAAAAAGCGGGGGACCGGACCCCGAGTCGGGCGGCGCCGTAGGGCGGGCACGCGATGCGTTCGTGAGTGGGGACCTTGCTCGAGCCAAGCGACTGATCGCGAATGAACGCAGCCCGGCAGCGATTCGGATGGGAGACCTGCTCCAACAGTTCGATGACGTTTACCGCGAAGCCAAGAGCGCGTTTCGGGCGAAGCGTGCCCGCGCCGCCGTGTCCGAGCTCGATGAGTCACTCGCTCTCGAGCGTCGCATCGCGGCAGGGGAGTCGAGCTTTGCGCGGGAGATCGAGAAGCAGCTCGCCGGCGCCCATTACCTCGATGGCGTCGACCTGTTCACGAGCAATCGCTACCCCGAAGCCTACGGCGCGTTCGGGAAAGCGCTTCAGTTCGACCCAGAGCACGCGGGGTCGCAGCGCATGCTCAATCGTCTGGTCGATCGGGCGCAATTGTTGCTCGATCAGGCCGAGGTTTCGGAGCGCAGGCAGGCGAGGTCGCTCTACGAGACCGTTCTCCTCATGGTGCCCGCCAGCCACGATGCCTATCGAAGAGCCAAGCAGGGGCTGAAGAGGGTTCGCTAGCTCGCCCATGCGCCTTTAAAGAGTCGCAATTTCGGCTATTTATCCCCACTCCAGGGTGTTTGCGGTGTTGGAATCGGTCTGCTAGCGTCCGCCGCGCCATGAACCGGGAAAGCGACCCGACGAGCGAGAAGAGCGACCATCAGCTCTTCAGAGAAGCTCAGCAGGGCGATTACAGCGCCTTTGAGACGATCGTGAAGCGGTTCCACGATCGCATCCACCGTCTCGCTTACGGCATGACTAAGAACGAGACGGATGCGGAGGAGGTGGTGCAAGACACGTTCTTGAACCTGTTTCGCTCCCTTCCGACCTTTCGCGCCGACTCGAGCCCCTCGACCTGGGTCTATCGGATCGCCGCAAACAGCGCGCTCATGCGCCTGCGCACGAAGCGCCGCAAACCGCTCCTCTCGATCGAAGATGTGCCGACCCAAAGCCGCGACCGGACCCTTGGCGAGTCGATTCAGACCCCGGGATCCTGGGCACGAGACCCGATCGACACGCTTCTGACCCAGGAGCTCGGTGACCACGTGTACAAGGCGATCGAGGACCTTCCGCAGAAATACCGGATGGTGCTGCTTCTGCGGGACGTAGAGGGCCTGAGCAACGAAGAGGTCGCCGAAACGCTCGGCCTGACCGTTCCGACCGTCAAGTCGAGGTTGCACCGTTCGCGTCTCCATGTGCGCGACAAGGTGGACGAGTACTTCAAGAAGAAGTAAGGGGGCGCACAAATGAGCGCGGTGGGAGAGTTCGATGACGTATCGACTCGTCGTGAGTACGTGGTCGGTTTGTTCACCGAATATGTGGAAGGGGCCCTGGGGCCCGAGCTGAGGTTCACTGTTGAGAACGCTTTGGACAGCGATCCGATACTGGCCTCGTTCTTCGAGAGTTACGAACGGACGATCATCGTCGTCCATGAAACGCTGAGGAGCCGGCCGATCACAGGGTCGCAGGTGAGCACGGTGGTCACGTTCCTACGCGACACGATTCGCACCACCTGACTGCGTTCTTTGACGGGCCGCGTAAACCCCCTGAGACGACCGCGCATAGAATCACCATGACCACGCCAATGCTCATCACCCTAGTCGTTTATGTGACCCTGCTGGCGTTGCTCTCGATCGTAGCAACCCACCGGTTCATCCTTGCCATTTTGGCGCGCCGGCATCGCGTCAACAAACCCGCAGACCCTGTCGAGTGGCCCACCGTGGTCGTCCAGCTGCCCCTCTACAACGAGCGCTATGTTGCGCAGCGCATCATCGATGCTGCGGCGCGGATGGACTACCCGACGGACAAGCTCGAAATTCAGGTGCTCGATGATTCCACCGACGACACGGTTTCGATCGTGGCCGAGAGAGTCCATGAATGGCAGGGAAGCGGCAGGCGCATTTCGCACGTGCGCCGGGAGAGCCGCGAGGGCTTCAAGGCCGGCGCGCTCGCCTCTGGACTGGACCACACGGAGGCCGAGCTCGTCGCGATCTTCGACGCTGATTTCGTCCCGCCGCGTACGTTTTTGAAAGACCTGGTTGGGCACTTCCAAGAGCCGGATGTTGGCCTGGTGCAGGCGCGGTGGGAGCACCTCAACCGCTGCGATTCATCGTTGACGGACGCTCAGGCGATGCTCCTCGACGGCCATTTCGTCAACGAGCATAGCGGACGGGTCGTGACGAACAGCTTCTTCAATTTCAACGGCACGGCTGGGATCTGGCGGCGCAAGGCGATCGACGACGCCGGCGGATGGTCCGGAGATACGCTAACCGAGGATCTCGATCTCTCCTATCGCGCGCAGCTCGCCGGCTGGCGCTTCGTGTATCGACCGGACGTGACCGTTCCAGCTGAGCTGCCGATCAACGTCAACGCGTTCAAGACCCAGCAGCATCGCTGGGCCAAGGGGTCTATCGAGACCGCGCGCAAGCTGCTCCCGTTGATCTGGCGCTCCAGCCTCTCCCTGCGTCACAAGGTCGAGGCGACTTTCCACCTTGGTGGTAATGTCGCCTACCCGCTGGTCTTGGTTCTCGCGCTCCTGATGCCCTTCGGACTGGCCGCGCGCTATGCGTACGAGAGCGTCCCCCTGAGCATTTTGGATGGGTTCATGCTCTTGGGGTCCACCGGCGCCCTTGCGGCCTTCTACTATTTGGCCGAAAGCTACGCCGGACGCGGCGAATCGATGCTCAAGCGTCTGCCGCTCTGTCTCGCGGTGGGCGTAGGCCTCGCCGTCAACAACTCGAAGGCGGTGATGGAAGCGGTCCTGAACCAGAAGAGTGCCTTTGCGCGGACACCGAAGTGGGGTGGTAAGAGGCTGATCGATGCGTCCTACCTGCTTCGGGGGAACACCCAGGCGCTGGTCGAGCTCGTTCTCGGCCTCTACCTGGCCGGAGCGACGATCTGGGCCGCGCTCAGCTTCCGCTTCTTGGCACTGCCTTTCCTGACGCTCTTCACCACCGGCTTTTTGATCCTCGCCTGGGGCTCGATCCGCCCCGCAAAGTCAGCGCCGGTCTCGGCGACCGCTCTCGGCGAGACGTTGACAGCGTCTCCAACGGCACCGACAATTCAGAAGCCGTCGGGAGCAGCCGCCGAGAATCATGGCTAGATCTCGGATCATATCCGTCCTCGTGAGCGCCGTCGTCTTGACGTTCGTGGCGCTAGTGGTGGTGCGTGGAATTTCCGCCTTCGAGGAACGCGCCTTCGAGGCCAGCAGGGCTTTGCTCGTCGCCGGGGTCGAACACGCGGAGCTCGAGCTCGAAGGTGGCGGAGCTCAGCTTCCCGGCACTGCTTCGATCTTTGCGGCGGATACGGAAGTTGGGACTCAAGTTCGTGCGCTCAGCCAATTGATGGCAAAGGCCCCGCCCGGTTCGGCTGCTGCCGCGCGTCTGAAAGCCTCGATCTCGAGAGTCAGCAAGAAGCTGAACGAGCGTCTCACCGCGATACGAAGCGAGGAGCTCCCGGAGCTTCAGTCTGACTTTGACGCTCTTTCGATCATGAGCGCTGAGGGTGAGGTCCTGGTCAGCGACTCGTCTCATTTTCGAATCGGCGCGCGGCTCCTCGGAGGCGAAAGCAACGACGAGGACGCGCCTGCCACCGGAGCCCGCGCGCCACTACCCGCAACCGAGCCGCTCTTCGAAGCGGCTCGAGAGGGTAAGTCTACGCGTTCGACATTGATCGTGGGCAAAGAAGGTGAACGCAGCGTCGTCTGGCTCGGGGCCGCTCCCGTCGTGTTCAAGAACAAGCTCTATGGCGTGGTGCTGCTGGAAGAAAAGCTCAAGAGTCTCCCCCAACCAAGCGGTGTCAGTGCGATGCTCCTGATCGATGGAGAGGTTCGCATGGGGCAGCCGCCCGACGGCTACAACCCCGCGCTGCTTCAGGATCTGGACGAGCCGTTCCTGCTTCGTGCAAAGCCTGCTCCCTCGCTCGTTCCGTTGGTGGGTGAAGTTCCGGTGTCGCCACTGTTTGTCGGACAGAGAGGCGCAGGGATTTGGGCGAACGCTTTCGAGGTACCGGGGGCGGCGGGGGCGACCGGATATGTGTTGACCGACGTCACGCCTCTGTTTTCCGAGCTCGGCGGCTTTCAGGTCATGACACTCTTCCTCATGGGGATCGCTTGGTTGGTTCACGTGACGCTCATCATGCTGGCAGGGCGCGGGCTCCTCGCCGGGATTGAGACCATCAGTGACTTCCTCGGCAAGATTCACCAGGGTAACGCTGCGGAAACGCGTCTCAACGAGCGAAGGTTCCCCGGCGGTCTCCATCGACTGGTCCGCTTGGTGAACAAGACCGTCGAGCGCGGGGCGGGAGGCGTGGCTCCCATCGCTGGCGCGCCGAGCATCGACGAGGTGTTCAAGGCGCAGAGCAGCAAGTCTGACGAGCTCGCCTTCGAGGGGATCGGCAACTCCGGAACGATTGGGGTGGAGGGTGCGCTCGACAGTCCGCTGCCGGAGCCCGCGGAAGAAGAGCTCGAGTCCGTCGAAGACTTCGACCCCTTCAACGCAACGGGGGAGATCGAACGCAAGCCCGCGACCGCGTCTGCGACCGCGATAGACGACAGCTTCGAGGAGCTCGGAGGCTCCGATGATTTTGTCGGAGGCGGCGTCGCACCGGACCCGCTCGATGGCGAGAACGTGTTGCCCTCGGACTGGGACGAGGGCGACTCGCTCGATACGCTCCAAGAGAGCGAGCCCGACGACGTGCCGCCCACGTTGCCTGGCTCGCTCGCCGGCAGTGCCGTGGCGGATTTGCTATCGCGCAACGACAGCGCCAACGAGGTGGAGCGTGCTCAGGACGCGGCGATCCTTGCGGAGACCGAAGCGGTCGCCGGCGGCGCGGACCCTCTGGAAGCGCATTATCGCGAGGTCTATGAGCAGTTCGTCGCGGCGCGGGAGAGCTGCGGTGAGAGCACGGCCGATCTCAGCTTCGATCGTTTTTCCATCAAGCTCGACAAGAGCCGCGAAGCGCTGATGAGCAAGCACAACTGCAGCGAAGTGCGCTTTAGCGTTTACGTAAAGAACGGCAAGGCGGCGCTCAAAGCGACTCCCGCGCGCTAGCGCACCCTGTGCACACGTTCCCCTACATCGCCGTCCCCTCTTCGATCGCCGGATTCACCGATCGCAATGCCCGATCGGTCCACGACCGCGATCCCAAAAACCTCGTTTTTGACCCTTTTGGGCGATTCCGCCGCGGTTGGTGTAAGTCAAAATAGGCAAAAATGAAAGACAAGTTAGCTTGACACTTTCTCCTTACGCTTCTAGGTTGACGTTGTCCCCCCCAGCGTAGGGGTGGGAGGCTGTGCGGGGGGTGCCCGCTCATTTGATTGCGCCGTCAGTTGCCTGACGGTCACTTAGGGACGGAAGGCGTTCGGCCAAAGTCCTTTTGGAGAAGCACATGCCTGATTTGGACGATCCGGATCGCGTGTGGCCGACCGGTCTCACCATCCGCGAGTCTGAAGAACTGCACAAGCACGTCATCGACGGCGCTCGTGTATTCTTCTTGTTAGCACTGGTTGCCCACGGGCTGGCGTTTGCATTGACGCCTTGGCTCGGCTGAGAGGAGATCACCATGAATCAAGGACGAATCTGGTGTGTGGTGAACCCCACTGTGGGGTTGCCGCTGTTCTTGGGGGGCGTGGCGCTCATTTCGCTGACCGTCCACTTTGCACTCCTCAACAACACGACCTGGTTCTCGGCCTTTTTCCAGGGCGGCTGAACCGGTGCTCTGACCTAGAGTGAATGTCGTGGGGTCGGACCCCGTCCGGCCCCAATGACGTCATGAGCGTCGTCGCAGCGAGCGACACTGAACGGGAGCGGTCCGATGATCCCTTACGCGCGTGTATTCGAGAACGAGCAAAAGGCTCGTGACGCCGTGTCAAAATTGACCGAGGGTGGAATCTCCGCCGATGCCGTTCTTCTGATCGAGCCGAGCGCAGGTGCTGACGCGGTCAAGAAGGCGATCGACGAAGAGCGTCTACCTTACGAGCTCATCAACGTCGGGCCACAGGCGCTCGCGCAGGGGCACTTCATTGTTGCGGTCCGAGCGGCGCTCGGGCGCGGCAAAGCCGTCGTCGACGCTCTCGATGCAGCAGGGCCACTGAAAGTCACGCTGCCGAAGGTGAGCCGCAGCAGCCCGAGCCCACTCTCTGATCTCTTGGGGTTCCCGGTGCTGTCGGACTCAAAGTCCTACACGACGCTCTCCGATCACGACGCGTTTACCACCGACTGGTTCATGAGCCTTCTCACGAAAAGCCAGAAACCCTGGTTTGGCGGCTTGTCCACACCGAAGAAGAATTGGACCTCGAGCATGGGGTTGCCACTCTTGACCAAGAGCGGTGGACCGGTGCTCCCCGGCAAGCTGCTGTCGCCGCCGCCGAAGGATTGGCGGACGAGCTTCAGCTACGCGCTGCTCGCTGAGCCGAACACGCGCTACCGACGCAAGCGCCCGGATCGGATCCCCTACGTGCGTGTCTACGGCACGGAACAAAGCGCCCGCGACGTAGTCGCGAAGCTCGCCGAAGTCGGCGTACCCACGAACGACGTGCTTCTCGTGGAGCCGAGTGCGGGAGCCGCGGCGATCAAGACCGCAATCGACGACCAGCGCTTACCCCTCGGGTTTCGGGGCGTGGGCGCGAAGGCGCTCGAAGCGGGGCAGTACATCGTCTCGGTGCGCAGCGCCTTCGGCCAGGGCGAGGCGAATCTCGCCATACTCGACGCTTTCGAGCCGGTGGATGTGACTGTACCGGAAGTCAGCACGAGCAATCCGAGCCCCTTCTCCGATCTCATCGGCATGCCGGTGCTCGCCCTCGGACGCAGCAATACATCGCTATCCAAGCTGAAGCACTACACCGGATTCCTGGGCTTGCTCGCGAACGGCGGCAAAGCGTTCATGGGCGGCTTGTCCAAGCCCAAGAAGAACTGGACCTCGAGTCTCGGCTTCCCGCTTCTGACCAAGGACAGCAAACCGTTCTTCGGCGGCTTGTCCGCACCGAAGAAGAACTGGACGCGAAGCTTTGGCTTCCCGCTCCTGTCGAAGAATCCGGCACCGCTCTCCTCGCTTCTCGGCCTTCGCCCTCTCAGTGATGAGAGCAAGAAAGACGATGACGAGAACCGCGACCTCAGGGTGTAGACCACCTCGGAGGTGAGCAGAGCTAGCCGCGGGGAGGGCGGATGAGTCGGCTCACAGATCGTTTGATGCACGCGTGGGTGTCCCTCGGACCCCGCTATCTGCCGTTCGCCGACGTTGCGACGCCGGACCTGCCTCTGAGTCGTTTGCTTCGACTCTCCCTATTTCAGGTTTCGGTGGGCATGGCGACCGTGCTGTTGGTCGGAACCCTCAATCGGGTCCTGATCGTCGAGCTCAACGTCCCCGCTTCCGTGGTGGGGATCATGGTGGCGTTGCCGCTCGTGTTTGCACCGTTTCGGGCGCTCATTGGCTACAACTCGGATACCCATCGCTGCGAGCTCGGCTGGCGGCGCGTGCCGTTCATTTGGAAGGGCACGGTGGCGCAGTTCGGTGGCTTCGCTTTCATGCCCTTTGCCTTGCTCGTGCTTGCGGGCAAAGGCGAGGTCGCGAACGGACCTGAGTGGCTGCCCGGTCTCGGTTACGCCGCCGCCGCATTGTCCTTCCTCCTCGTAGGCGCGGGGCTCCATACGGTGCAGACCGCGGGGCTCGCACTCGCGACCGATCTCACGCCGCCCGAGTCCCATCCAAGGGTCGTCGGGCTGATGTACGTGACGCTTCTGCTCGGCACCATCGGTAGCGCCCTGCTCTTCGGTTTCGCGCTTCAGGACTTCAGCCCCGGTCGACTCGTGCAAGTGATTCAGGGCGCCGCCGTGATGACCTTGTTACTGAACCTGTTCGCGATGTGGAAGCAGGAGACGCGTAGACCCTTGCGAGGCCGCGCGCCACCCGCGCCCGATCCGAGTTTTGCCGAGTCTTGGGCCACTTTCTGCGAGGGCGAAGACACGCTTCGTCGATTGGTGATCGTCGGGGTTGGAACGATGGGCTTCGGTATGGCGGAAATCCTCCTCGAGCCCTTCGGGGGCCAGGTCCTGAGCTTTTCCGTCTCTGCGACCACCACGCTCACGGCGCTCCTCGCCTTTGGTGGCCTGCTCGGTTTTGCCTACGCGTCACACGTGCTCGGCAAAGGAGCGGATGCCTATCGCGTCACCTGGACTGGCGCTCTCGTTGGAGTGCCCGGCTTCTTGATGGTCATGATGGCCGAGCCCATGGGCCTGCCCATCGTGTTTGTCGCCGGCAACTTCTTGATCGGCTTTGGTGGGGCGCTCTTTGGCCATGGCACCTTGACCGCGACGATGAATCGCGCGCCGAAGAACCAAGCGGGTCTCGCCCTCGGTGCCTGGGGCGCGGTGCAGGCGACCTCCGCCGGCGTTGCCATGGCGCTCAGCGGGGTCATGCGTGACGTCGTGAATTGGACCGCGGGCGAGACGACGGGCCGCGACGGTGCGGCGCTGGGATACCTCTCGGTCTATGCGCTCGAGATCGGTTTGTTGGTGCTCACGATGGTCGTGACCTTGCCACTCGCGCGCCGCGTGGCACGGCGACAAAACGCGGCTCCCTTGGCCGCGGAAGGAGGCGTCAGTGGCTGACCGCACGATCCTCGAATACCCGGACGCCCGCCTGCGCGCGGCCGCGTCCCCGGTTGAATGCTTCGATGCGGACCTGCGTGCCCTTGTCGGCGATCTCGTGGACACGCTGCACGCAAAGTGCGCCCTGGGGCTGTGCGCGCCGCAGCTCGGCGCACCTCTGCAGGTGCTGGCGATCGATCTATCCGAAGACCAAAGCGAACCTCAGGTCTTCATCAACCCGGAGGTCATCTCGGCCACCGCCTGGGGGTTGGTGGAGGAGAGCTGCCTCTCGGTTCCGGACGTCGTCACCAACGTCTGGCGCGCCACTCAGATCCTGGTTCGGGCACGGGATGTCGACGGGGAGCCCTTTGAACGCCATTTGAAAATGATGGAGGCGGTCTGCGTCCAACACGAGATCGACCATTTCTCGGGCAAGCTCCTGGTGGATCGGCTCTGGTTCTGGCAGCGCTGGCGCTTGGGCTCGCGCTCGGAGGCCCACGCCTGAGCGCCCTCGTGATCGTTGCTCGCGTCCCGGTCATCTGCTAGCGGCACCTCAGGCGCCCGTCCGACGGGCAATTGAATGAGGACCTTCGATGAAGACACCCTGCGTCGCGCTCGTCGCGCTTCTGCCGTGGACCGTCGCCTGCGGTGACGTTGAGCCCGACTGTCCCGCCGGCACCGAAGGCTGTGCCTGTCTCGACTCCGCTTGCGACGCGGGACTCGCTTGCGCCGCGGATGCGGTCTGTCGATCGGAGCGCGGGCGCCGGGTTTTCGTCACGTCGAGAACCTTCACGGGCAGTCTCTCGATGGACGACGCCGTCGGGCTCGAGGCCGCAGACCGCCTCTGCCAAGCGGCAGCAGACACGGCGGGGCTCGGTGGTCGTTTTGTCGCCTGGCTCTCCTCGGACTCGCTCGATGCGATCGACCGATTGCGGGACACGGGTCCCTGGCGTGTGGTGGGAACTGAGCAGGTCGCCTTCGCAACGCGCGAGGCGCTGCGCGAGATCCCAGAGTTCGCCATCGACCGCACGGAGGGGGGCGTGCTCATAGGGGGGAGCAACCTCGTCTGGACCGGCACCGCGGTCGGCGGAGTGGCTCAGGAAACCTGCGGTGGCTTTGCGAGCACCGCGGTCACCGCCACCATGGGTTTTGCCTTTTCGAGCGGCGAGCAATGGACCGAGGCCGAGACCCGGGCCTGCAACATTCAGGCACGCCTGTATTGTTTCGAACAGTGACGATTTCCCCTCGTCAGAATCGATCGCTTTCAGGTAGAGCCGGCGCATGAACGCCGAGGTCCTTCGACTCCTGTACGTGACGTTGACTGTCGGAGCGGGCGTCACCTTCCTCCTCTTTTTGCTGGTGCAGAGTCGTCGGCACTTTCTCGCCCGGAGGCAGCGGCTCGCTGAAATTCACCTCACCGATGCGGTGGATGCGGCGCCACCGGGACCGGACCCCTACGGAGCGGCCAAGCGGCTGGGTTTCGAGTCGATCCAGAACCAGTTCACGATCACCCGCCGGGTCCTGATCCCACTCGTGCTCGTTCTGACTCTGATGGTGGCGAGTCTTCCCTTCATGAACCGGGTGCCCGCGGCGACGGTCTCGCTGGTCGTCGGCGCCTATACGGTGCTGATCGGCATCGCCGCCCGGCCGTTCATCGAGAACCTGATCGCGGGCTTTGTGATCTCGACCTCAAAGGTCCTACGCATCGGGGACACGGTGAAGATCGAGGAGTTCTACGGGACCATCGAGGACATCAATCCAACACACACGACGATCAAGCTCTGGGATTGGCGTCGCTACGTGGTGCCGAACAAACGCATGCTCGAGATCGAGTTCACGAGCTACTCGCTCCATGACGAGCACGTCTGGGCCTGCGTAATGTTCTGGGTCGATCCGGAAGCAGAACTCGACCTGGTCGAGCGTCTCGCGGTGGAGGCGGCGCGCGCGAGTCCCCATTGGACGGGGCAGAGCGATCCTTCGTTCTGGGTGATCGGCTGCGAGCGCGACGCCCTCGAGTGTTGGATCGCCGCGTGGACTGCGAGCCCCGCCGACGCCTGGGAGCTCCGCTCGGAGACGGCGCGAGGATTGATGACTCGCTTGCGTGCTCACGGCATCGGAACTCAGGGCTTCCGCGTCAAAACCGGCTCGAGTGCCGCTCGCGTGCCCGCAAGCATCGCCTCTTGATGCGCCCGGACTTGGGCGCGCCCTTTGACCTGTGAGCCGAGAGCGGCGATGGCGCCGACGGTGCCAATGAAGGGAATGGTGTAGAGGGCGCCGAGGGCGAGGTTCTTGCGCGCGCTCTCGAACGCGGCGCGACGAAAGCCCGGCGAGTCAGAGAGTGCACCCGCAGCGCCCTGGCCCGCGGCCGCGACCAGGTAGGGCGTCGACGAAGTGAGCAAGCCGAGGGCGGACCATCCACCAAAGCCCATCGCGAGTAGGGCGGGCACCGCGGCGATCCCGCCCGGCGTGACGAGCGACAGCACGGCGGCTAGGCTCGAGACGAGGCTCAGTGCGATGCTGCGCTTGGCCTGGAGCGCGCCGCTCCCGTCGTAGACCCGCTCCGTGTCTGCCGTGGCGAATCCAAGGGCGTGATTGAGCGCGCGTCGCGAGCGCGGAAAGTGCCGCGCGAGAAAGCCGTTGCCCGGGCGCTCCTCTGCGCGAGAGACGATGGACGCCGCCTTGTTCTCGACCCACGCGAGAACGCCTCCGATGGACACCGGTGCACTCCGATTGAGCTGTTGGGGTGAAGGAAGAGAACGGGCGGCTCTTTCCAGCTCTTCCTTATCGCGTTTTCCGCGCGGAGGGTTCGTGAGAAATCCGTCGAGTGCGTCGAGCGAATTGACTCACACTTAAGGTTACCGAAGCGCCAGATTTAGCGAATCGTTGACTCACAATTCCTGGTTACCGAGCTGGCCCGAAATATGGGGCCATGATGAGTTCTGGAGCGATTCAGGAGTACGTAGGCGCGATACAGCGACGCTACGACGCAGCGAGTAGTCGTTGGGAGAAATCGGAGATTCTGGATGAGATTTGCAGGACTGTGACTTTTCAGGATCATGACGCCACCGCGTTTAAGGATGAGGGTCGTAAGAATCGCAGTGGCAACTGGACCATCTCGCCACTTGGTTTCGCTGAGCTGGCTTCGGAGTCGATTGCGTGGCGAATGATCGACTCGAGTCGGTTGACGTTGATAAGCTCGAAGTTCAGGGCGTGCCGGAACGCCGCTTCGATGCGCTCTGCACCGTATCGTTCGACCAAGCGCATGAGCTTCTGGGCCGGTCGAAGCTTCGTCCAAGGGAAATCGCCACTGAGAAGCCTCGAGGTGAACTCGCCAGAAGTTCTGAGCGCTCATGCGCTTCAAATTCGAGGAAGGGCTTTTTTCGTGTAGTGCCGTGAACTCGAAGTCCCGCGACATCGGAGCACACGTGCGTGGGCACACAAGCGATCGTCGAGCTATGGCGCCAGGTCGACGGTCTTTATCTACAGGTCTCGCATGAAGTGCGTGAACAGCGAACTCCACAGATTCCCCAATAGTTTACACAACACCTCTCCGTAGCAACTCAGTGTCGGCGGGGCAGCTAGTCGTCGCAAGGCGCAGCGCCGGTGTCGAGTTCGTTGCGCCAGTGCGACTCGATTTGGAATTGGCTCGACGCGAAGCGCTCAACTAGCGCTGTGCAATTGTCGGGTGGATTGTCGCCGTCGAGCATTTTGGGGAACACCGCATAAGGCGTCGGACTTCGCGCCATAGGTGCGAAGCGTGTTCTTCGTCATTCACCCAGGTCGGCAGTCATCCATCTTCGCGGCGAATGCCCATAGTATCTCGAACACGTGCGAAAAAATTAGCAACCACACCGCGGAGTGTCGAGCTTCAAAAGAAGCCGCCGCTCCCCCACTTTCTCGATAGGTGGAGAGCGATGAATCGCTCCGCGGCCCTCGTTGCCCGGCCATGAGTGACCTTTGAGCAAGACCACCGACCCCGGCTCTGCACGCTGCATGGTTGCTCCGTCGCGCAGCACCGCGAGATCGTTCCGGTCGAGGGTAGCTTTCAGCTCGAGCGGATGGGCGGCCAAGCGGCGATACGCCTGCTGAGCATGCTTTGAAAGGGTTCGACGAAGCACGGCGATATTTACATCGTCCTCGAGGACAGACTCCAACTCCTCACACGACGAAGCGAGGACGGCGCGCGAACACGGCCGCTCTTGCAAAAAGGAACTGCTCGTAGAACTCATGCCCCGTTAAATAGTCAGCCTTGACTTAAATGCAATTTTATTGCATCTGCGATATCGAAGCGACGCGCGGACGCGCCCCAATGCGAACCCCAGAAAACGAACGAACCCGGCGCCCCCGTTGACACGGATCGCGAGCTGTAGGATTGCCGACGCGGTCCGACCCGAAGGGAACCAAAAATTCAATCGGCGGAACGATGCGATTAGAGAATGCGCTCATTTATCTATCAGCGCTGGTGGCGGTAGCCAGTTGCACACCCAGAACATCGCCCGACGCCCAACCCTCGGTGAGCGCCCCGGACGGCGTTCGCGGACGGACGGTGGTGCTCCCGGAGACTTGGAGCGGAAAAGACGTTGGTGAGGCCCGCGCTTCGCTTCGCGCGGAAGTCGCGGCCGAGGCATTCGACCGTGCAGTCCCCCCGGCTTCCCTCGCCTATCGCCCGACGGACCGAACTGAGTTTTCATACGATAACTTCAGCTTCGGCTCGCCGATTGCTTCCGGGAGCAGTTCGTCGGAGCGCGTCGAAATTCACGATATGGTTCTGATTGAGCCGCCGCTCGTGTCGCTGGATGCGCCTTCGAGCCTCGGCGTCGCCTTTAACACCCTAATGCCGATTCGCTCAGCGAAGCTCTACGTCGGCGCATTGGTGCAAGGGGATCGCTTTCGGAAGCCCGTATTCCGCGCGACGGTCGACCACGAACTCGAAGCGCCGGCTACGAACCATCGCCTGACTTTTGATCTCGCGCGGCTGCTTGGCGCTAAATACGACATTCAGGAGGTCAGCTCGCTCGGTCGTGGAGTCGTCGCGTTTCGCATCGAGATCCAAGTGCCCGGTCATGTGCGCTCGGGTCGGAAACTACCCGGACGCGTCTATGTCGAAGACGGTCGGCTCGCATTCCGCTGCGGCGAGACACCGTGCGACCTTTCGAAGCCGCTCACTCAGTTGCCGACGATTTCGCTCGGGCCGACGGTCGACCTCGTTACGCCAAGCTCGGCCACCATCAGCTGGCTGACCGATGTCCCGACCATTGGCCGTGTTATCGTGCGAGACCAAAACGGTCGTGAGAGGACTTTCACGAACTTAGTGGCCTCGGCTCGCCATGAAATCCCCATAGATTCAGTTCAGCCGGGTCGGGCACACCGCTACCTTGCTTTGTCCTGCGACGTTCGCGGCGAGTGTGTCCACGAGGCGGCAGGTACCTTCGTGACCCCAACCCCCGACGACACACACATGAGCTTCGCACTGATGAGCGATAGTCGAGCTTCGTCGGGAACCCCGATGTCGGCGTACCAAGGGGTCAACCGAGATGTCATCGAGCAGCTCTTCTCCGTGGCGACGCAGCATGGGATTGATTTCGCGATCTTTGCGGGCGACCTCATCACAGGCTATGTCACCCAGGACGCGGAGTATCGACGCCAGATCATGGCGTGGCAGCAGGCGACCGAACCCTTCGCGATGCACCTCCCGATCTACGAGGGGATCGGAAATCACGAATTTTTAGGCGATGCGTGGGCGAGCGGTTGGCTTGCGAGCCGGCAGGAAGGCCCTACGTCGGAAACGGTCTTCGCCGAATTGGTCGTCAATCCGAAAAATGCCCCGGCCGCTCGCGAGGGCGAACCAAGTTTCGAGGAAACGGTCTTCAGCTTCGATCGCGGGGTTGCCCATTTCACTGTACTCAACAGCAACTATTTTTTCCGCAACAGGACCGAACGCGATGACCACCCCGGGAAGGACCGAGGTGGCTACCGCGAAGGCTGGCTCACCGAGGAGCAACTCACCTGGCTCGACTCGGACCTTGCAGCGGCGCGCGCTCAAGGGGCGAAGCATCTCTTCGTCTTCACCCATGAGCCCGCGTTTCCAAACGGCGGGCACGTTCAGGATGCAATGTGGTACCATGGCCAAATACCCGAAGTGCTCGAGCAAAGAGACGCTTTCCTCCGTATTCTCCTCAGACACAAAGTGCTCGCGGTCTTTTTCGGGGACGAGCACAACTACAGCCGAACGCGCATCGACCGCTCGCTGGATGCGAAGTACGATGGCCGGCTCTGGCAGATCATCTCGGGAGGGGCCGGCGCTCCTTACTACGCTCGCGACAACACGGTGCCGTGGGCTCGCAATGTGGAGTCCTTCGAGCCGATGCATCACGTCGTCCTAGTCGACATTGAAGACGACAGTGTGTGGCTTCGAGCCGTGACCACTCAGGGAGAGACCGTCGACAAAATCGAGCTCACCGCCATGCGGTGAAGCTCCGCGCTACGATTCTGGCACCAAGCGAATGATAACCTCGGAAATATATCGCGAGTTTCGTTCGACGGGTCATTGTCAGAGTGACGTCACTATCGGCAACCTCATCTTGGCCGTTGATCTCCTGACGTACTTGCAAGCCCGGAGCCTGGTCGTCGCTGCTCCCGTCCGCGGGAGTTTGTTCCAGGACTTCGACCAGCTGCCTGCCACTGCCGCCCGTTTCAACTTGAAGTTGATTGAGCTCTCGTAAACGTCGATCACGTAGCGAAGACCCCCGAAAATCTGAAAGATGGTCGCACGGTTGTCGATGTAATAAGAGACGTAGTCCGCCAGATCCAACAGCCCGGATTCGCACCGCATAACCGCGTCTGGCCTAGGAGCTTTACCGTTTCGCAGTCCAATCCATGGATCGGCGAAACGGAGTCGGTCGCTCCGTTCGGTCTAAGGAAGCTCCAGCGTTTTGGAACGGATGCCCTCCGCACCTGTTGGCCCATCGTAGTCTTCATTCTTGCCGCCTGGGCCGGGAGCCCCCGCGGTTCCCGGCAGGAGCACATTTCCCGCCAATTCCAGGGTCGTCACGTCGCACGACGTGTTGAAGCAGAGCACCGGAATCGACGCGCCACCGGCGCCGCCCTGACCGGGTCCACCCTCGCCGCCCGCGGTTCCGTTGCCCCCGGTCCCACCCCGCTGTCCAAATTCCGCACCGAACACATCGAAGGCGAGCTCGCCGCCCGTGCCGCCCAGGCCCCCTGGACCGCCGATGCCCCCGTCGCCGCCATGTCCTCCGCGACCTCCTTCGTGGGTCGCGATCCGCGTGTCCACCAGTTCAACGGCTGGGCTATTTATGAGTACCACTCCGAATGAACCGCCAGCGCCTCCGCCACCCGCACCCGGCCGTCCGCCG
>CAYXVF010000069.1:0-34715 GCA_964468125.1 uncultured Bdellovibrionales bacterium
GACCGCGGTGGTCGTGGCGACCGCGGTGGACGCGGCGGCGGCGGCGGCGGTGGCCGTGGCGGCGATCGACGCGGGGGTCGTGGCGATCGCGACCGAGGAGGCCCGCGCTACTAACGCGCCACCTGATCTACATCGAAGTACGAAGACGCCGAGGCTGCCACTGAAGGTCGCCTCGGCGTTTTTGCTTCGAACGCGCCGAGCGGCCGGAGGGCGCTAGCGTCAGAACATCCTGCGAAGCCAGCCGGGCGCGGTGGCGCTTCGGCCGTTGTGCCCCCAAACCGCGCGGGTAGGATAGAGGTTGGCATGGACCATGCCCATGCTCGGCCCTTGCTGATAGACCCCGAAGCCCGTGGCTCCCGCCTCCCGGAAGATCGCCGCGGTTCGGCGAAAACGCTCGTCGAGAGTGAGGCCGCCTTGGAAACGAGGAGACACGACGTCGACGGCGGAGCCCGACCGGTGGCGTTGTGAATT
The DNA here is from genome assembly GCA_964468125.1 of uncultured Bdellovibrionales bacterium. Lineage (GTDB taxonomy): Bacteria > Myxococcota > XYA12-FULL-58-9 > XYA12-FULL-58-9 > CAYXVF01 > CAYXVF01. The sequence goes on from CAYXVF010000069.1 coordinate 472, forward strand.
GTCGCGCCACACCCAGCGCACATTTGAGGTCTGTCCGGGAAAATCGCGCTGATTAGGCCCTCAGGCGAGCGCCTTCTCGACCTGGCGCTCGATCCCTTCCTGAATCTTGCCCTTCAGGGGTTTGAGCATCAAACCGAGCTTGAGCTCGAGTCCCACGCGAGCGTCCTCGACCGTAATTCGGCCGGAGACGCCCTTGCCCTTGACCTCCGCGTAGACGCCGCGCCAAGCCAGCGTGACACCGTATTTCTCTTTGAGCTTGGGCTCGATCCCCTTGAGGCGATCGGTCGCACCTTCGACGCCCAACGCGTGGTCCCGGGTCATGTTGATGTCTGCCATCGGTCGGGTCGCTCCTGTTTCAGATCACGCCGAGCGTCGCACGCCCCAGCTCACGGGGTCGCTTCGAGCTCCTTCGCCGCGTCCTGGTAACCATCCCAGTCGGTGAAGAAGGCGATCACGGAGGCAGCGATAGCGAAGACCCCGGTGGAAATCCAAAAAGCGTTCGAGAGAGACTTTCGCGAGTCAAAGCTGTTTTCGAGCGCGACCACCTCCGCACCGTTCGCCGGGCTCTCCGGCGTGGTGTTGTTCACCGCGGCCTCGAACTCGGTCTTCTTGTTGAGTGCCGCCACTCCGAAGCCAGCAGCCGCTCCCGCGCTCGCCAACGCGAGCCCCGCGACGGAGTAGAAACCCCAGGTCGGAATCGGCGGCGGGTTCAGGCGGAGCGCCATCTCCTTGGCCACCCCGCGCTCGAGGTTGCCGCGCAGCTCATGGTCGGGGAAGAGCTTTTCAATCGCCGGTCCCACCGCCGCGAGAAACTCCTCACCCGACTCGGAGGTCAGGCGCTGCTCGAAGGTGTCGAGCACGGTCGCCCGGTTTTGGTCGATGCGGCGCACGACGATGACGCTCTGGTCGTCCACCTTGGAGAGCTTGCCCGTGACGAGCTGGTCGACGCCGAGCGCACCCGCGATTTCCGCGAGACATTCGGAGTTGTCGGAGCATCCGAGGACCTGCTTGTTCGCTTCGTGCGAGAGCATATCGCGGATTTCATCCATCCCGATCGCCGAGATCCTTTGCAGCTTGCGAACTTCCGCCAGCGTGCTGTCGGTGACGACGGCCCCGATCGGCCCCTCGATCCCGCCGAGCTCGAAATCGTACACGGCGACGCGGAGCGCCTTGGGGATGTTCGAGCCCGCGAAGGTCCCGCCGACCTTGTCCGCGGCGGCCGCGCTCGATGCTTCGAGAGTTTCCGCGTCCACCGCCGCGCCCTCGGACTCCTCACCGGCTTGGGCGAGAAGGTCCTTCTCGCCCTCTTCCACGGCAGCGGCGGCGGCGGCCTCGCCATTCGCAATGGCGACGGTGGTGGCTTCGCCGGCGATCGCAACCTCGGCGGCCGCCGCATAGCGCGCCTCGACTTTCTTGCGCGTGCGCGGCAGCACCGCGGCCCCTTCTACAGCAGCGGTGACCTGATAGATGTGCGAGCCTTCCGGAACCTCGAACGACAGCTTCGCACCGACCGGGTAGCCCCGGGGCGCGCGAGACATCTTGCGCAGCGTTGCCTCATTGCGGGAGAGATGCGAGTCGTCGCGAAGGATGTCGATCTTCACGGACTTGTTGCGCGCGTCGGGTCCGGCGCGAAGCTCGAGGGTCACCGCGGTGGGCCCCTCGATTCGAACGACGACCCCGTCATCGGCGGCGATTCTGTAGCCCACCTCCCGGCGCGGCCATTTGACCTCTTCCGGGGAGCCCACGGGCTCCACGGCGGCGGGCTGTGCCGTGAGAAATGCGATGCAAAGACTGGTGATCATGGAAGCGGGCCCCCGTGCGTGCTCTCGTCTACCTTTGATGTGTAGCGGATCCTCACTCTGTGCTCCAGTCTCCCGAATCGCGGCGCCCCGGCAAAATGTCGGTGCAGCGTGGCAGAAACGGCGACAGTCGGGCTAGACCATTCACCCGTCGCTGAGAGCGAAAATCACCCATGAACGCCGGATTTACGCACCTCCACTTGCATTCCCAGTACTCGCTGCTCGACGGGGCCATCCGCCTGCACGAGCTGGTTCCGAAGGTCAAAGAGCTGGGGATGGATTCGGTCGCCGTGACCGATCACGGAAACATGTTCGGAGCCGTCGATTTCTACAAGACGGCCAAGAAACACGGCGTCAAGCCAGTGATGGGCTGCGAAGCCTATGTCGCGGGTCCCAAGGGCCGCAAAGACCGCACCGATCGCACTTCAGCGCACATGGTTCTGCTCGCCAAGGACAACGAGGGGTATAAGAACCTCAGCTACCTCGTGTCCATGGGCTACCTCGAGGGTTTCTTCTACAAGCCGCGAATCGACCGGGAGCTGCTGCGAAAGCACTCGAAAGGCCTCTACGCTACGAGCGCCTGCCTGGGCGGCGTGGTGAACAAATGCTTCCTCCGCGAGGGCGAAGCAGCAGCCGCGGAAGTCGCGAAGGAGTTCAAGGAGATCTTCGAGCCGGGCCACTTCTTCTTGGAGTTGCAGAACAACGGCTACGAAGAGCAGGTGCGCGCCAACGCGGCGCTCCAAAACATTGCCGAGCTCTATGACATTCCGCTCGTCGCCACCGCCGACTCGCACTACCTGACGCCATCGGACTCACCCGCCCACGAAATCCTGATGTGCATCGCCCAGGGAAAGTCGCTGAGTGACTTTCGCCAGAGCTTCAAGCACTCCGACGAGCTCTACGTGAAGAGCCCGCAGCAGATGTACGACGCCTTCCGGGACATCAACCCGAAAGCGGTGGAGAACGCGTACCGAATTTCCCAGGACTGCAACGTCGAGCTCGAGCTCGGCACCTATTACCTGCCAAAATTCCCGATCCCCGACGGATACACGCTCGAGAGCTATTTGGAGAAGGTGAGCTTCGAGGGGTTGGAGCGTCGCATCAACGAGGCTCGCTACCCGATCGACCGGGCGGCTTATAAAGAGCGGCTCGAATACGAACTCGGCGTGATCAACAGCATGGGATTTCCCGGCTACTTCCTGGTCGTCTGGGACTTCATCCGTCACGCACAGGAAAACCAGATCCCCGTGGGTCCCGGCCGCGGCTCCGGCGCAGGGTCGCTCGTGGCGTATTCGCTGCGCATCACCGACCTCGACCCGATCCCGAACGATCTCATCTTCGAGCGCTTCTTGAATCCCGAGCGCGTGTCGATGCCAGACTTCGACATCGATTTTTGTCAGGACCGCCGTGGCGAGGTGATCGACTACGTCTCCGACAAATACGGCGAGGACAAGGTTGGCCAGATCGTCACCTATTCCCAGATGTCCGCCAAGGGCGGCATCAAAGACGTCGGTCGCGTGATGGGCTTGCCCTTCGCGGAAGTCAACGAGCTCACCAAGCTCATCCCCAACCTGCTCAATGGCAAGAAGGTCTCGATCGACAAAGCCCTCGAGGTCGAACCGAAGCTGACCGAGATTCAGAAGGAAAAGCCGATCTATCGCGATGTGATCGACATCGCCCGGGCGCTCGAGGGGCTGAACCGACAAACAGGAATGCACGCCGCCGGCATCGTGATCGGCGACCGTCCGCTCTACGACTTTGTCCCGATGTGTCGGGGCAAAGACGGCGAGATGGTCACCCAGTTCGCAAAGGACGAGGTCGAGGAAGCGGGCCTCGTCAAATTCGACTTTCTCGGACTCAAGACGCTCACTGTCGTCGCAAATGCCGTCAAACACGTCCGCCGGCGCGAAGACGAAGGACCCATGGGTCCCTGCCGAGACCTCGACGTCGAGGGCCTCACCTTCGATGATCCGAAAATATTTGGGCTCATCGCCAAGGGAGACACGGACGGCGTCTTCCAGCTGGAATCGTCGGGGTTCAAAGAGCTGCTAAAGCGCCTCAAGCCCGACCGCTTTGAAGACATCGTCGCTGCATGCGCTCTCTACCGGCCGGGCCCCCTCGATGCGGGCATGGTAGAGGACTACGTTGCACGCAAGCACGGTAGGAAGCCGGTCACCTATCCGCACCCCGCTTGCGAGCCGATCCTGAAGAACACCTATGGGGTCATCGTCTACCAAGAGCAAGTGATGCAAATCGCCGTTGCGCTCTGTGGATTCACGATGGGCGGTGCCGACAAGCTCCGCAAAGCGATGGGAAAGAAGAAGGCGGACGTCATGGCGGAAATGCGCCAGATGTTCGTCGACGGCGCGTTCGAGAAGAGCGGCATGCCCAAGGACGAAGCCAATGATCTCTTCACCCAGATCGAGAAGTTCGCGGGATACGCTTTCAACAAGAGCCATTCAGCGGCCTACTCCGTCATCACCTACCGCACGGCTTTTCTGAAGGCCTACTTCCCCGTCGAGTTCTATGCGGCGCTGATTTCCACCGAGATGCGCACGCAGGAAAACGTCGTGCGCTACATCGCGAGCGCGCGCGAACGCGGGATCGAGATTCTACCTCCGGACATCAACCGTTCGGAACGGGATTTCTCGGTCGTCGTCGAGGACGGAGCTCGAAAAATCCTCTTTGGCCTCGGCGCGGTGAAAGGGCTCGGCGACTCGGCGATCGACGCGGTCCTCGACGCACGTGAGAAGGACGGTGCCTTCGAGTCTCTCTTCGAGTTCTGCGAGCGAGTCAGCACGCGCAAGGTCAACAAGAAGGCGCTGGAGGCACTGATCAAGTCCGGCGCATTCGACGACTTTGGCAAGAGACGCGAGCAGCTCCTCGGCGCCGCGGAATCGGCTCTCGAAGTCGGCGCGGCCGCGGAGAAGGACCGAGAGTCTGGCCAGACGAGCCTCTTCGGGGGCTTCGGCGCCACGAGTCCCGCGGGGGCAACGCTGCAACGCAATGAACACTATCCGGAGGTTCCCGAATGGAGCGACAAGATGCGTCTCGCCGCCGAGAAAGAATCGCTAGGCTTCTTCGTGAGCGGACACCCACTGGACCCCTTCGCGACCGACCTGCCGCGGCTGGCGAGCAACGAGTGCGCCGGGCTCGTGTCCATGGCCGGCGGCGGGGGGAGATTCCAGGAAGCTTCACTGGCTGGCATCATCACGGAGATGCGCGAACGCCCGCTCAAGAGCGGTAATGGGCGCATGGCGTTCGTCCGTCTCGAAGACCTGAGTGGCGCGGTTGAGGTATTGGTCTTCAGCCGTTGCTTCGCCGAGTACGAGCACGTTCTAAAGAGCGACGAACCGGTGTGGATCAAAGGAGCGGTTCACATCGACGGCGACGACGAGTCCGGGCGAAACGTCAAGCTGCGTGCGAATCAGGTTGTCCTCCTTTCGGAGGTTCGAGCGAGCCAGGCGAAAGGGATGGAGCTCGAGGTCGAGGTGGAGCTCGTCGACGAGGAGCGCCTCAAACGCCTGAAGGACCTTCTCCGGCGCAACCCCGGGGAGGTGCCCGCGCGTCTTCGTCTGCGCCAGCCCGACCGCTTTGAGACGGTGATCAGCCTGCCCGACCACCTTCGGGTCAATCCCACGGAGGACCTCCTCGGCGGAGTCAACCGACTCTTTGGCAAGCGCGTCGTACGGTTGTCCTGAGTGGGCTTTCTCGAATGGCGAAGCACTTCTATGGCCCCAACCTGACCCGGGTCCACCACGACGACTTTGGCCAAGTGGCCCGTGCAGCGGCGGCGACGCTGGTATCGGCGCTCGGAGTCCGAGACCAAAAAGAAGGTCCCGTCGTAGACCTCGGCTGCGGCAGCGGGATTCTCGCCCGCGAGCTCACGGACCGGGGCTTCTCGGTGCATGGCTTTGACGTGTCCAAGGAGATGATCCGACTGGCGCGAAAGAACGCCCCCAAAGCGCGTTTCTCCGAAGGCTCCGCCCATCGCGCGACACTGCCGGGTTGCGCCGCGGTCACCGCGATCGGGGAGGTGTTGGGCTACATCGGCCCCAAAGAAATGGGGCCTCCGCCTCTCGACGGGAGTTTTCGACGGATTCATCACGCGTTGAAACCCGGGGGGATCTTCATGTTCGATCTCGCCGGCCCGGGCCGCGCCCGAGGCGGATACAGCAAGTTCGTCGAACACGAGCGGTGGTCGATGCACCTGGAGGTCCAAGAGACGAACGCGCGTCTCACACGTTCGATCACGCTCTTCACCAAGGCCTCTCGCGGACTCTACGAGCGCACTCACGAAGTGCACACCCTCGCCCTCTTTCGCGCATCGGAGATTCTGGAGAAGCTACGCGCCGCGGGGTTCAAGGCTCGCCCGGTCAAGGGCTATGCCGGGTTGGCCTTGGGCGAAGGGTGGTCCGCATTCATCGCGAGAAAATGAGCCTCGCTCACCGACGCCTCGTTCCCGCTCATCCAAGAGTGGCACGCAACGGGCAGGTCAATCGTTCGTCTCCGGGCGCCTCTGATTTTACAAACTGACCGCTAGCGCTAGGCCTCGAACCGCGCATATTCTCGGATGGCTCTCCTTTTGGGAGAAAGGACAACGCATGCGTTTCATCTCAGTGTTGCTGGTCGGTATCGCATTTGCGGTGAGTGCCTGTGAGGATCGCGCGGGGAAGACCCGGGCGGGCGAAGAAGAAGAAGCGGACCGGGACGGCTATGCGCTCGGCGCCGAAGACAGCGAAGAGACGGCGGACTCTGGCGACTCGCGCCCGATCATCGAAGGCGGGGACGACGAAGGAACCCCGGACGACGAGGACGGGGATTCGGACGACTCTCCCGAAGAGCCCGAAGCGCCTGAGGAGGACTTCGAGGACGAAGGCGAGGACTCGGAAGACTCCGACGACGAGGAGTCCGACCCCGAGTGATCAGACCGGCCGGAGATGGCCTAAGGCCACGCGTGTAGGCTGCTCGCAGGCCCTCGCCTTATCGAAGCCCGCGGGCGGCCGGGTCGGAATCGCCGCAACGAAGACCCCTGGCATTTTAGGCCCTTTTTATATTGGGCTCAGCTCAAACATAAAGACGGACTGCCACCTGCCCGACCCGAACGTCGAGCTCGACGAGGCCACGCTCACCGCCGGGGTTGAAGGCAAGGCCTTCGTGCGAAGCAGTAGCGAGCGCTGGGGCGAAGCCTCGATTGCGGACGGTGAAGACCGAGCAGAGGCACTCGAAGCGGTCAAGAAGACCACCGCGTTTTACACCGGTGAGCCAGCCGAGTAGGTCCCATGCACGCCTTCGCCATGTTGCTCGTGTTCCCCGCGCTCGCAGTGGCTGCGACCGGCTTCCAATCGCAGGTGGTCAAGGTCACCGACGTGCCGGCGGCAGCCAAGGCCACCCGTGACGCGAGCTACTCAGGCGTGGCGGAAATCCAAACGTCGGCGACCACGAAGCATTTCCAACAACTCCTCGGCGATGAGAAAAGACGTCATCTCACGCCCATCCGAAGTGCTAGTCGAATACACCATGGACGTTCAAAAACCGACTCTCGGTGAACGGAGCAAACAATCAATCTGAGCGAGGTTCCGTCTCGTCTTCGACCGCGGCACGGAATTCCTCGAAGAACGCCTCGAAGTCGTCGCCGAATGCGCGCTCCATCCCGAGCAACGCCATCCATCGATAGATCGGATCGGGACCGATCGTGGCCGTCTCGCGACGGATCACACGAGTCCCTTCACCGTGTGGCACGAGAATGAAGGCGCCTCTGCCACTCAAAGGTGCCGCTTCCCAGGAAAAGCCGTATTCGATAAGGCCTGGTGCATCCGCGCGTCGAATCTTGTAGGTCGCGACCAGCTTGCCGCTCAGATAGTACTGCAGCCCTGAGCCCACGCCCCGCTCCAAGCCCGTGACCTGGAAATCGAGCGTGCCCGCGGCGCGTTCCCGACGTTGGTAGCTCGCCCATTCGCGCGCCGAGTCGAGATGCTCGAAGACCTCCGCCGCATCCGCATCGATCCGGGTGGAGCGCTCCACGTGAATTTCCGCCGGAAGGAGCAGCCCCACTCCCATGAAGGCGAGGGGCATCCCCACAAAGAAGGCAAAGACCAGAGCGAGGGCGCGACGACTCACCACAAAAACCTACCCAGTGCAGGGTACGGCGTAAAGGCTCGTCAGTGCGGGTCGCGATAAAGACGAAGATAGCGGTCCACGCACGCATCTAGGCTGAGCTCGGCTTTGACCCGCTCCGCTCCCGCCGCGCCCATTCGATGGCGCTCCGCGGGCGAGCGGGCGATGCGGGCCAGCGCGTCGGTCAACGCCTGCTCGTTGTCTAGTGGCACGAGCAGGCCAGATTCACCGTCGCGAATCAGCTCATGATTGCCGCCGACATCGGTCGCGATACACGGCAGCCCTGCGGCCATGGCCTCGAGAATGCTGCGCGAGAGCGCCTCTGTCTCGGACGCCAAGACAAAGGCGTCGCTCTCCGAGAGCAGAGCGGGCACGTCTCTCCGGAGCCCGAGAAAGCGAATCCGCGTCATCCCGAGGCTCCGAGCGAGCCCCTCGAGGGCCTCCCGCTCTGGGCCCTCCCCGACGATGGAGAGGCGCGACCTCTCCCGTATGTAGGCAGGAAGGGCAGCGAACGCGCGAATGAGTCGATCGAACCCCTTCAGTGGCACGAGACGTCCGACGGAAATGAAATGAACGTCCTCCTCTCGAACCAGAGACGGGGAGCGGAGAGGGAGTGCGACTCCGTTGCGGATCACGATCGGGTCGTCGCCCCTGAGTCCCCCGAGGGCGCGATAAAACACAGCGGCTTCGAGCGACACGGCAACCAGCTTCGTGCCCATCCAAGATGCGGCGCGCAACAGCCACATGCGTCTCGGATCCTCGGCCACCATGTGCGTGTCGTGTAGCGTTCCAATGTGCGGGATCCGCGCGCTTCGAGCGGCAAGAGCCGCACCGGTGATCGCGCCGAAGAGATGCGAATGGAGCAGGTCCACGCGTTCTTCGCGAAGAAAACGGCGAAACGCGCGGGCAAAGAGTGTCAAACGTCGAAAGGACTTGAAGTCGCGGTGTCTTGGCGCGCGAATGGCTGGAAGCTCACGAGCCACGCAGGCCGCCTCCACCTCGCGATTGCCGAAATGGACGACCCAGGCGTCTTCTCCGCGACGGCGTTGGTGCTCGACGAGGTCGAGAAGCATGGTCTCCGCCCCACCGAGATTCAACGTGTCGATGAAATGCATCACCTTCATGAGGCCATTCCCACTTCGATCGCCGCCAGGTCCGCGTTCGTGACATCCTCGTGCGTCGGAAGGGTCAGGAGACGAGACGCAAAATCGCGCGCATTCGGAGTGTCCCCCCGAACGCTCACCAGCGCCTCGACCCCATCGATGCCGACGAGTGGAACCTCGTAGAGTCGTGTCACTCCGAGTCCGTCGAGCCGCTGCATCAGCGTCTTCGCGTGCTCTGCGTCGCGGGCGAGGACCGGATAGCGTAGGAACGGCCCGGTCGCGCCACAGAGCGCGGGCAGGCTCGAAATCCCAGGGGCTTGCGCCACGAGCGTCGCCAAGGCTTCCTCCACCCGGCGCTCCCGGCGACGATAGCGCTCGAGATTGGGGGGCAAGCGCGCGAGACACGATTCTTGGATCGGGGCGATCGCCTGTAGCGCTTCGTAGCGAGTCTCGCCGATGCGCAAGCCAGGTAATCGCTCCAGCATTCCGTAGGCGAGCGGATGGGTCAGCAGATTATACGCCTCGAGCTTCAAACGGTGAGCCCAACCTCCCTGGCGGTCGACCGGTGGGCCGACGAGAGAGAGCTCTGACGTCGGGCTGAGCACCGCTCCTCCACCCAAGACACTCAACGGCTTTCCTCGACCGAAGCTCAGAATCACGAGGTCCCCGCGCGGACCGCTCTCCGATAGATGCTGCGCGCTGTCTTCGACCAACATCGCGTCGCCGATGAGGTCGCGGAGCTCGGCGACTCGCTCTCCGCAGCCGAGAAGATTCACCGCGACCACTGCGACCGTCTTCGCGCTCACGGCCTCGGCCACTGCGTCGAGGGACAGCCAGGGTCGTTCAAACTCGAGGTCCACCAAAATCGGCTCGGCTCCCGCAAAGCGTGCCGCCGCCACGAGCGCGGGGCAGCCATAGGCGGGCAAGATGACCTCCGGTTGAGCGGGTCCCCGCTCCACCGCCAAACGCAAGGCCGCGGCGAGCGCCGCGGTGCCGGACCGATAGAAGGCGACCGCGTTCATGTTCGGAAAAACAGAGTCGAGCGCCGCCGGCGCCCGCACCGTCGCAATCCGATCTCCGACCGGGCGCAACCGTCTCATCGTTTCGACGGCGTCCAAGCAACGATGCGCTTGCCCATCAGGAAATTGCAGGTCGCGTGGGCGATTCCGACGTTCACCTGCACGAAGAACACCGGGATCCGGACGAGCGAGCTGCGCTGGAGCGCAGGGATCAATGTTCCCAACACGACGATCCCGTAGAAGAGCGCCTGTCCTAGGACGACGAGGCGCGCGAAGAGGCTGTCCGGCCACATTGCGATCGAGATGCCCGCCACGGCGATGAGCAACCAGGGCACTGCCCAACGCATCAGCTTGTGGCTGAAGAGCTGGAAGGCGAAGAGCCCGTAGCGAAACGGATTCAGGACGTCGAGATTGCGCGCCACAGCGGTGATGCCGCGCAAGACGGTGCGCACCTTCCGTCCGTATTCCTGGCGCCCCTTCACATCCTTGTAGAGGCCGAGCACCTCCGGCGACGAGACCGCGACATAGCCTTTTCGGGCGCAATTGACCGCGGTGTTGAAGTCGCTCGGTGACTTTGTGTCCCAGCGGTGGCAGACTTCCTTGCGAGCTGCAAAGAACGAGCCACTGAGCCCCACCAAGCCACGCACCCGCGACTCCAATCGACGCAACGCCATCTCATAGCGCACGTAGGCGCCTTCACCAGAGATGGTCCCATCCTCTCGCAGAATTCGGTCCTCACTCGATACCGCACCGACCTGCGGGTCCTCGAACGCGCGGACCAGATTGCCGAGCGCTTCGTCGGGGATCATCGTGCCGACGTCCGAGAACACGAGAATGTCGCCTCGTGCCTCGGCGATCGCTGCCTTCTGCGCGCTCTCCTTACCCCCGTGGGGACAGCGGACCAAACGAACGCCCCGCTCGGCGAAGGTTTCGACCACCTCGTCGGTCCCGTCGTCGGACCCATCGGAGGCAACGACGATCTCAAACTCCGAATCGGGCCGGGAAAGCGCTAGGGTGTTCTCGAGCTTCGAGCCGATCGCATCGCGCGCATTACGCACCGCGATGATCAGCGAAAGAGACGGAGCGCTTTCAGACGACTCGCGGCGTTCGTTTCGTTTCGGTAAGACCATGAGTATCAGCGGGTAGACAAAGTAGCTGTAGGCGGTGAGAAACAGGGCAACGACGAGTACTGCGGTCATGGTCGAAGTTCCAACGGGCGCACGCTAGCGAGTCCCGCGCGCCCTCGCAACGAAGACGAAGTGAAAGTGGCTTTGAGAACATACGCCGGAATCGCGCTGCGTATCCTGGAACGAGCGAGTCTGGTCGCGGTGTTCGGATTCTTTGCGATCGCACTCACGCCTGTCTCGGAGTTCATCGCCGAGCCACTCCGGGTGGAAGAGGAACCGGAGTCCGCGGACATGATCGTGGTGCTCGGCGCCTTTGCCACGGTCAACGGAGTGCTGAACGAGTCTGCACTGCGCCGGACGCAGAAAGCCGCTGAGCTCTACGCCGAGGGCTTCGCGCCGACCGTGTTGTTCACCGGGGGCAACGAAGACCGCCCCGAAGGACGCCACACGGCGGACCACATGGCTCGATTCGCCGAACAGCTCGGCATCCCGCGGGACGCCATCGTGGTGGAGACCGAATCGCGAAACACCCATGAAAACGCCCAGCGCTCGATGGAAATCTGCGAGCGGCAGGGCTGCAACAGTATCCTGCTGATCAGCGACATGGCTCATCTCTACCGCGCGAAAGCGTGTTTTCGCGCCATTCCCCGTGTCCACGCCATTGCCTCCAACCGATACACCTTTTACTGGACCACGCCGGAGATTCGATTCGCTCGCTTCCATGCTGCGCTCTACGAACATCTCGCGTTGCTCTATTATCGCTGGCGAGGCTGGTTGTGACCGCTGTGATTCGACGATGTAAGCCGGCTTTTGCGAAAACGGGCGTCGTCGTGGACGGCGTTTTGCGGTAGAGGAGCGGCGTGACAGAACAGGCCGAAAGAAGCACCGCCCGGCTCGCGTGGCGCCACATGGCACCGATGCTCCGGGGTGAGAAGCTGCTCGTCGCGCGCCTTCTTCTCACCGGCCTCGGCAACGCGGTCGGTGCGATGGCGATCATGCTGATGATCCGCGAGTTCCTCTCCGCAACCCTCAACGAGGATCGCGGCGTCAACGCGTGGCTCAGCAGTGCGCTCGGCCAGGAAGGCGCGCTCTTCGCGTCGGCGGGGATTCTCCTCGGTGCGTACTTTCTGGTGAACTATCTCTACTACGACAATCAGGTGACCGCGGAGCGCATCAGAAAGGTCGTGGAGCTCGGCATCCTTGCGCGCGTGGTGCGCCACATCATCGACCTCTCGGTGCCCTACGTCAGCCAGCACTCTCAGGGTGACCTGATGGAGGCGATTCGAACGGACATTCGTGGCCTGCGCGAGGTGATCCTCGCCGCCGTCGGAATGTTCGTCCAGGGGCTCATGTGCGTGAGCCTAGCGGGCGCTGCCTTCATTCTGAGCCCCTACCTGTTCTTCTGGGGGTTCATCGTGCTGCCGGTCGCGGTCGTTCCGATCATTGCCCTGTCTCGACGGATCAGGGCACGCAGCTACTCGATCCGCCGAAAATCCGTCGGAGTTTTTGACTTCGTCCTCCAGGTGATCAGCGGGATTCGACTGGTCGTGACCTACGGAGGCAACAAAAACCCCTACATGGCGATCGAAGAGACCGCAGCCCCCTTCTACGACGAGAACATTCGCCTCCAGAGCAATCACGCCCTCAGCAAGGTCCTGCTCGAGGGCCTCGGGGGCGTCTCGGTGGTGGTGATCATCCTGATCGGGGGCTTCCAGGTCATGTCTGGCGAGCTGAACTGGCCTGCGCTTCTCGCCTTCGTGATGACCATTCGAGGCGTCTTCGGACCCGTGAACAACGTGAACGCCGAATTCGTTAGGATGCAGACCTATGCGGCCGCCGTGGCCCGCGTGAGCGAGTTGCTGGAGACGCGGCCAACGCTGGTCGATCGCGATGGGGCACGCCCGCTCGAGCAGGCTCCGAACCTGATCCGTTTCGAGCACGTGAGCTTCTCCTATGGTGAGGACCTCGTGATCGAGGATTTGAACCTCGAGATCCGAAATGGTGAGACCCTCGGAATCGTCGGCCCCTCCGGATCGGGCAAAACGACCTTTCTCAATCTCTTTGCGCGACTCTACGAACCCACCTCGGGGCGGATCACCTACGATGGAGTCGACGTGCGCGACTACACCCTCGAATCGGTGTACGGCTCCTACTCCATCGTGACTCAGCACCCCTACCTCTTTGGTCTGAGTGTCCGCGACAACATTCTCTTTGGGCGACCCGATGCGAGCGAAGAGGAAGTCATCGAGGTCGCCAAAGCAGCGTCCGTTCACGAGGAGATCCTAAAGCTGCCCCAGGGCTACGACACACCGATCGGCATTACCGGTCAGGACCTCTCCGGCGGTCAACAACAGCGCGTCAACATCGCCCGAGCACTCCTCAAGAACGCCCCCATCCTGCTGCTCGACGAAGCGACCTCCAGCCTCGATTCGATTTCTGAGGTGAAAGTGCAGCGCGCGATCGATGAGCTGTCCCGAAACCGTACCACCATTGTCGTCACTCACCGTCTCTCCACCCTCCGGAGCGCAGACCGTGTCCTAGTGCTGCGCGACGGCCGGTTCGTCGCCTGTGCACCCCACCAGGAGCTGCTCGAGACCTGCGAGACCTACCAGGAGCTCTGGAAAACGCAGCAGCTGGAAGGGTCTTTCACCCATGAGCTCGAGGAACGAAATGAGGCGCTCGCGACACCCTGAGCTGGCGCGACTCGCACTGCAGACGCTGGTCTTTGTATCGCTCCTCTGCGCGGCTTTGGATGAGGCGGACGGAGCGACGCGACTCGGCTGCCAACCCCCGGAGAATCAAGTCACCGCGAGCTGCCCGCCCCTGCCGAAGGAAGCGGTGTGTGAAGGCAAGCGCTGCTTCTATGTCAGCCCCTGCTACGGTGACGACACGAGCGGCGACGGAAGCTTTGCGAAGCCCTGGAAGAGCTTTCGGTGGCTCACGTACTACTACGAGGACATCGTCCCGAACAGGGCGGTCCGCTTGCGCCCCGGCGACGTGGTGTACGTTCTGAGCGGCACCTTGAGCCGGGGCTGGAGCCCCTTCGATCCGAGTGACACTCCTTCGGGCGAGACCTACTTGTTCATGGCGCGCGCGATCCGTGGATCAAAGTCCGAGCCGGTCACGATCAAAGCCTTTCCGGGTGCAGAGCCCGTACTCGATCCGCGTCGTCGCGGAGTGGCGATGCGCATCCTACAAAGCTCCCATCTCCGTCTCGAAGGGCTGAAAGTCGATAATGCCTGCGGCCGCGGCGTCCTCATCGAAGAGTCGCAGGAGATCCGGCTCCGGTCGCTCGCCGTGTCGAATACCGACGGCGTCGACAATGACGAGGTCGCCGGAGTGTATGTCGAGTCGAGTCGAGAAGTGCTGGTCGACGGCGGGGAGTTCTTCGACAACTTTGATCGGGACGCAGAGGACACAAATGGCGATGCGACGGAGAACAGCGGCAACATCGTCTTCCTAGGCGGCGCCATCGTGCTGGTCAGAGACGTGCACGTCTTCAATACCTTGGGAGAGGATCTGGCGGGCTACTGCATCAAGTACCAGCGCGCTTCTACCGATCCGAAGGCGTCGTTCTATGTGCTCGAGAGTCGTTTCGACAACTGTGCGTTCTTTGCGATTTCAACGGGCACGCAGAACACGCTCGTGCGCGACAACTTGATCGTCGGAGGCGCGGCGCTCGTCAGCCGGGACAACGGCGCGCTCACCCATCAACACAACCAGCACTTTGAGCACAACACGATCTACGTCGAGGGTCCGGGCCTCGAGATCGTGCCTACGTCGGCCTATCGCTCCGGCAGCTTTCCCGACGATCCGAGCAGCTTTGTTTTCAGCAACAACGTCGTGGTGGACCTTCGACTCGCCTACACCTCGACCCAAGGAATCGTGGAGATCGGCACCTATATGACGGATCCGATGCTGAAGCATCTGAGCACGCAGCTCGATTTTCGCTCGAACTGCTACAGCAACGTGCGCACCACCGCACGCTTTGCCCTCGGTGCCTCCCCGCTCGAAGGCCGGGCGGGCGCTCGCTACGACATCTTCGACTGGAAAGGCCTCGGCTATGACAAAGGATCGGTCCTCGCCAATCCGAGCTTCGTCGACCCGGAAAGCGGCGATTTCCGACTCACGCCGACGAGCTCGTGCCGAGGCAAAGGAACCCGCGTCTTCCGGCGCCCGCGTTAGAGCTCATCCCTCGAGGGGATTTGCATCGGCCTCGGCGGTCATCGCTCGAATCCTCGTGTAGCGCTTGAATTCGGAGCCGAGCGCCAGGAGGAGCGACAGGAAGAAGAAGAAGGCTCCCAGGATCACTCCGCGCAGCACGATCGTCTTCAACATCGACGCGTGAACGAGGCGCGGTGGGCTCACCACGTCGAAACGTGCGCTTGCGGAAGCCCGTTCGAGCTCGAGTCGCAACTCAGTGTTCTTGAGCTGCTCGAGGATTCGATCATGCAGATTTTTTGTCACTTCGTATGAGCGGGTGAGCTCCGTGTGCTGCGCTTCGAGCTCCGGAAGCTGGCCCACTACGCCCTGAAGCCTCTTCTTTTCGGCCAAAACGGAGTCGAGGCGCTTTCGAGCGAGCTCTGCTTTGACGCGGTTGACGTGCATTTGGTCGGAGATCTGCTCGAAGCTCGTGTTTCGAGTCTTTTCCACCTCGGTCTCACGCTCGGCGCTTCGGTCTGCGAGCGCTTCGAGCTCTTCAATCTGCGTGATGAGCGCGACGACGTCCGGGTGTTTTTCACCGAGGCCTCGCGCCCGGGCGAGGGCCAACTGTTGCTCAATCTCGATGATCTTCGCGTCGTAGGGACGTGTGGCGAGACGCCGGCTCTCGACCAAGGGATCTTCGCGGTCGAGCTTGGCTTGATCGAGCTCGAGCTGCAGCTCGGCCTGAGCGATCTGCGAGCGCAGGACGCCCTCCGTACGCATCACCTCGACCAAGCGGTTGTAGCTGCCCTTTGCCGCATCGGGGGTCCCGCCTGCCTTCTCTTTCTTGAAGTCGATCAGAGCCTCCTCCGTCCGCCGAAGCTCTCGTTGGGTCGATGAGAGCTGACCTTGGAGGAACTCCGCCTCGGCACGGATTGCGGCGAGGGTCTCCTCTACTTCCGTGTCGCGGTAGTTGTCGACGTGCGCCTTCATGAACGTGAGCGCCTCATCGGCGTTGTGGGTCTCGTAGGCGCCACGGTAGCTGTCGTCCCCCACTGCCTTCAGCGTGAGATTGTCGCGAACCCCCTGCACCTGCACTTCGGTCGGTTCCTCGACGCCGAGTTTCTTGAGCGTATCGGCAATCAGGGCGAGGCCCGTGAAGTTCTGGGCGGTAGAACGGAAGAACTCAACGTCATTTCGCTTTTCCCCGAGCACGGGGTTGTCCGTCGCTCCGCTCTTCAGCACCATCGCGAACTCGACGCGCGCGGCGGGAGGAGAGACCCAGTAGCTGACCGCGCCGAGGAGGCCGCCGATCAGCGTCAGCAGCACGATCATCTGCCAATGTGCTCGAAAGAGAGCGAGCCATTTGCCTACGCGCCTGAACGTGACCATCACCTGGTCGACGGTTTCGCCGTCCAGGAGCTCTTCGAGCGGGTGCGTGGGCCGCTCCATCAGCGTGCGAGGGCCTAGAGGCGTGAGCGCGGTGGGCGCACGCTCAGCGACGTCCGTCTTCTCGTCATCCGTGGGCGTGGGCGGAATGGCGCTCGGCGCCGTGTCCGGGCCCTGCTCGCTTCTGAGCTCTCTGTCGCCAGCTCCCACTGTACTACTATTCCTCTTCTCGCTCGGCCGCGCTGGAATTTTGTGCGCGGCGTCTTCTTGGTAGCAGTCCGCGAGGTAAGCTTCTACCTCGCGACGCACGGCGTCCATTCCGACCGTCGGCGTGTGTTCGTCCTCGAGCGGCATGGGCCTCTTCACGGGCCCCCCGCCGTCGATGATCGATGCCGTCCAACGGCGTCGGGTCCGGTGCACGGGTGCTTGCCTCTTGCTCATGTCCTCACCAGCACCTCTCATTTAGGGAGAGGTAGTCGGAGTGCCAACATCGTGATAGTCATTGGGTCACGCCTCACGACACGGCACGAACACTCCGATGATGCCCTACACTTCAGTACACAATTTGGCGAGGGTTGGCTCATTTGCTTTCTTCGCCTCGACGCTTTTTTCCTGCGCTCCGACCGCCCCCTACGTCTGGGCGCACGACTATTCGCCGCCCCCTGAGGTTCCGCCGGAGGAGCGGGTCGTCCGTCCGGGAGACAAAGTCATCGTCCATGTGCGCGGCCAGGACGCACTTTCTGGCGAATTTGTCGTAGCGGGGGATGGGCGCTACCGCCAACCACGGCTCGGGCTGGTTCAAGTAGGCGGCTACAGCGTGCAGGAGGCGGAACGGCGGCTCAAAGAGCGCCTCGAGGGTTGGCTCGACTCGAGCCTGATCGAAGTCTCCGTCGAGCATCAGCCGGCGGCGGTCAGCGTGATCGGCGCTGTCCGGAACCCCGGTCGCTTCGCCCTGGGCGCACGGATGGGGATTCTCGCCGTTCTCGCTGAGGCCGGGGGTCTCGACGAATTCGCAGACCGAGACGCCATCTACGTGCTGCGAGGCGAAGAGCAAACCACGCGGGTTCGTTTTCGCTATCGCGATTTGGTCAGCGGCGCGCTCTCGCCCTTCGAGCTTCGGGATGAAGACGTGATCGTCGTCGAATAGCCGGTCTAGCTGGCTGCTGCGACGATGAAGAGGTCATCGAGGCCAATTTCGCCGAGCTGAGACGCCACCGACGCCCGAACCTCCGCGAGCTCCACGTCGCAGCCTCGCCGTCGCATCTCCGCATGCATTCGGATCAGCGCCGCCACCCCCTGCGAGTCGAGATGGTCGACGTCTCGCATCGAGATCACGATCCTGCGCGTCCCCTCGGGCACCGTCTCACAGAGAAACTGCACGTGGGTGAACGCATGAACACCGCAGACCTGCTCCTTGTGGACGTGTAAACGGAATTCGTCGTTGCTGTAACTCACTGGCCCCTCGTTTTGCGTGCCGAATGAGTGTTGTCTCGCACCGCTGAAAGCGCAACGCCGAGTCGATCGCGTCGCCTAGCGCGAGAAGCAACGAATTCGTGCTCCACGTGCCGATCTGCGGCGGTTGTTTCGAACCGGCTCTGACCTTTTTACCGTTGTCGTCAGGGTTTTACGTGCGCTGATCGGTGTCGATACCCCACATAAGGAGAGGAAGAACGCATGCCCTTACAATACCAACCAAGGTGGGTGTGAGTGGGTAGACATCATACCGAATCGAATGAAAAAGAAGGGTCGGATGCGGGGAACGACGAAACGTGCGCACCAACCCACCGAAAATACGGACGATTCGGTCCATAGGCGGTGAATAGGGAATAGCGAACCCCTAAGCAGGACGAGGAGACGAATTCCCATGGTTGATATAGTAGAACCGCCCACCGGAGAAATGCCGATCCCCCTGGAGCACGAGCCCTCGGGCTGGCACGTGCTCTTGAGCGGTGAAGGCGAGTCGCAGCCGAACATGTACCTGGCAAAGACGTCCCGGCGGCCCACGCTGCGCGGACTCACGCCGCAGGTTCTCGACGCGGCGCTTGCCGGCCCTCGCCGAATCCAGGTTCGTCCGCAGGAGAGCGTCGTCGCAGTCGCGGTTCCCGGGAGCGCGGCGCACGAGCCGCTGGTCGTAGAAAGAGAGAGTCGTCGGATCGAAATCGCCCCCGCGGTGCGGATCCACCCGAGCGCCCCCCGCGTGCCGCGCAGCGTACGTTGGCTGAAGCGCGGCCTCGACCTGCTCGCCGCGAGCACCGCTCTGCTTCTCGCCTGGCCTGTGTTGGTTCTCGTCGCCATCGCGATCAAGCTCGAGTCGAAGGGGCCGGCAATTTTCGCCCAGGAGCGCGCCGGCGCCGGCGGGACGACCTTCACCATGTACAAGTTCCGCTCGATGCGGAGCGATGCGGAGGCGAAGTCCGGTCCGGTCTGGGCCAAGGCCAACGATGACCGTATCACCACGCTCGGTCGGTTCTTGCGGAAGGCGCGTCTCGACGAGCTGCCGCAGCTCTTCAACGTCCTGCGCGGCGACATGAGCTTGGTAGGACCTCGGCCGGAGCGCCCCTTCTTCATTCAGCAACTCGAGAAGGTCGTCCCCGCGTACAACGAGCGCCTCTCGCACTGCAAACCGGGGATTACGGGCTGGGCTCAGATCAACCTGCCCTATGACACCTCCGTCGAGAGTGTGAAGACGAAGGTGCTCTACGACCTCGCCTACGGCGCCCACATGTACTCGATTTGGAGCTATCTGCGGATGGAGCTTCGCATCATCCTGCGCACCTTTGGCGTGCTCATTCTCGGCAAAGGTGCCCACTGAATCGGACGGGCCCCCTCGCGTAGTTCGACTACACTCGCTCCTGAGCCCCCCGGGCTAGGTGTGAGAACGTGAGCGAGTACGAAACTATCTTGGTCACCGGCGGCGCCGGATTCATCGGGTCCCACACGACTGACCTCTTGCTCGAGCGCGGCCACCGAGTGGTGGTGCTCGACGATTTCAGCACCGGCAAAATCCAGAACCTGCCCGCGTCGCATGAACGCCTTCGGGTCCTCGAAGGCGACGTGTCCGAGGGGTTGCACGTCGTGCTCGCTCCGGTCGAGGACGAATGGGGCGCGATCGACCGGGTCATTCACCTCGCAGCGCAAACCTCGGTCACACGCTCGATCGAACGGCCACTCTTCGATTACCGGGTCAACGGCCTCGGCACCGTGCACGTATTGGAGTATGCGCGTCAGAAGCGCTGCAAGAAGGTCGTGTTCGCGTCTTCAGCCGCGGTGTACGGCGACGTAACGCGGATGCCGGTTCGCGAAGATGTCGAGTGCACTCCGCTCTCCCCCTACGGTGTCAACAAGCTGTCGAGCGAGCACGCCCTGCGCTACTACGCGGCGGTTCATGGAATTGCGACGACGCCATTGCGCTTCTTCAATGTCTACGGCGCGAGACAAGACCCGGCGAGTCCCTACTCGGGTGTCATCTCGATCTTTCTCGACCGGGTCTCTCGGGGCGAGCACTTGAAGATCTTCGGCGACGGCGAGCAGACCCGCGACTTCGTTCACGTGAGCGACGTGGCGCGTGCGGTGCTTCAGGCGACCTTTTCAGGTCCCGGGGACGGGCGCGCCTTCAACATCGGCACCGGACGACCGACGTCGGTGCTCGAGCTTGCGCGCACGGTGATCGACGTCGTAGGGCGACGGGTCGAGGTCGAGCATGCGCAACCGCGCCCTGGCGAAATCCTCCACTCACTCGCCGCGGTCGACCGCGCCCGGGAAGAGCTGGCCTTCGCCGCCGAGATCGGGGTCGATTCCGGCTTGGCCGAGACCGCCGCCTGGTTCGCGTCGGTCTAGAGCAGGTAGTCCGCGCTCAGACCGACCGTACCGACGAGCTCCTGCTGAATGATGCGCCAAGGCTCGTCGAGAGGGGTGGCCCGGATGCCCCAGGTGACGCCCGTCGTGAGGTAGAGCTCTCGGGTCATTGCCCACGAAAGCTCCCCCCTGGCCAACCCGGTCGAGTTCAGCTCGAGACCACCGACGACGCCTCCGATGCCGTCTCCGATCGGATTCTGAAAGCTGCCGCGGGCCGTCGCGCGCCACTCCGCACCGAAATCTGCCTGAACACTGAGTCCGATCTGGGAACGGGGGAGGAGTCGACCGGAGAAACGGTCAAAAGCCGTGCGCACACCCGCGTCAAAGCGGGTCCGAACCCGGTCCTCGCCGCGGGACCATACGTCGCGTTCCGCATTCATCGACGCGCTCGGCACGACAGTCACGTTGTTCGTCGCATCGGTTTGGGCCACGAGCGCACCCAGCTCGCCCCCCACGGCTCCATCGCGAAAGCGACGCCTCCAACCGCCGATCAGAGTCGCTACCTGATAGAGGCCCACCGCCTCGAAGTCACTGAGAGACGCGGTCAGATTGGCGCGAAGCGTGTCCCGGCGACTCAGCTCCCGTTCGAGGGCGCCGTTGACGGTGATCGTTCGCTCGCGGGGAAACTGATTGGAGGCCCCCTCCTCCCCGTCGCCTTCGGAGGCGACGACCTGGACACTCGTGGTCAATGTGTGTGTCGCGCTCAAGCGCGTGCGGAGACCGAGGCTCGCATCGGCGGAGAAAAAGCGCACCAGGAACGAATCGATCTGCGTGGCCGTCGAGCCATCGACCGGGACCTCCGGGTCCGTGTCGCCGTCGGAGCCGAGCAACACGGTCGCCTGCCGAAAATCGAGGGTCCCCCCTTCGCCGTTGAGCGCATAGAAGAGCTCGTTTGCCCGATCGAGCGAGAAACGGTGCGAGAAGCTCAGGCCGCCACGGGCGAAGTTCTGCTGACGGCTCTCCAGTTGCAGCGTGGAAAAACGCCCGAAGAGCCTCAGGCGGGTAGAGCGGCTGCGTTCGCCGAATTCGAACAGCAGGGCGGGCTCGACGACCGCCTCAGCGCCGTTCTCGGATTGGTCGGTGAGCGAGGCGATCTGCCCGGCGCGAACCGAGGAGCTCACGGTCGCCCGCGACTCCACGTTCGTCGCGGAGCAGCTGAGGGCGAGAAGGAGAGGAACGAACATCTCGGCTCACGATCTCGATCATGAGCCTCGGCGACTCACGCGCTGCGTCGCTTGCGCATACGCGTCACCACGTAGGCGCCACCGAGCCCGAGCAAGCCGAGAGTTCCGGGCTCTGGCACCGGATCCGGCGTCGGAGCGATCGGGTCTTCGATGGGCTTGGGTCCTGGATTTCGCGGCCACAAACGCCAGAAGCGCCAGCGCCACCAATTGACCCTCTGTCCCCGACCGTCTTTGCCGAAGGTCGCGACCTCGGTTCCGGCGGACTTCGAGTCACCGCCGCCAAACTCGACGTTCCAGGCTCCGTCTGCCGCCGGGTTCAGCTCCATCGGACTGCACGCCTCGTCCGAGGCGTCGCAGGTCACATCCAAACCCAACGCGTGGGCATCGGCGGTGGTCAAAAAGACCGCCACAGCGGGAGCCAGTAGGGCGAAAAGTTGATTCTTCATGAGTACGCGCCTACCACACCGACCTACAACCGTCATCGCAAAAAGACCTGTGTTAGCGCGAATTTACGACCCCGAGGCGGCTCAGCCCTTCCCGCGCTGCGGCGCCCGCGGCGCCTTCGGGAGAGAGCCGGACCGCGCTCTCGTAGGCCTCGATGGCAGCCGCTCTGCGACCGAGGCGCTCCTCGGCGGCCCCGAGGTGCACCCAGATCATCGCCCGATCGGGGGCCCCGGTCGCGGCCGCTCTCAGATGACGGCTCGCTTCTTTCGCCCTGCCGAGCTTGAACAGCACCCAACCGAGCGTGTCGAGAAAACCCGGATGCGCCGGCCGGGCGGCGAGTGCCGACTTCGCGAGCTCGAGCGCTTCGCTGAGCTCCACCCCCTGCTCCGCGTACAGGTAGGCCAAGTTGTTGGCGGCCGGATAGAAATCCGGGTGCTGATCGAGAAGCTCCCGGTAGTAGCGCATCGCGGAGCGCACCTCGCCGAGCCGCTCGGCGAGGTTTCCGGCCACCATGAGCGTGCCGAGGTTGCCCGGCTCGAGCACCAAGGAACGGTCGATCTGCGCACGCGCCTCGTCGTAGCGGCCGAGCTGAGCGAGCAAGAGCCCGAGATGCCGTCTCGCGCCCGCGGACTCCGAGTGGATCTGCAGCGCTCGGCGATAGGAGCGCTCCGCCTCGCTCACGTTCCCGGCAGCTTCTTGCACCATGCCGAGGAGCTGGTGCAGCTCTGGATCCTCCGGTGCACGCGCCAACGCTTCTTCGAGTCGTGCTTTGGCGGCCTCGGAGCGTTTCGAGAGCAGGTCGAGCTCTACCAGGGCGGCGAAGGCGTTCTCGTGCCCCTTTGGCGCGAGCAACGCGCGTTCGTACGCCCCGCGAGCGGCCTCCGTGTCGCCGAGCTCCTGATGCGCGCCACCTTCGTAGTACGCGTAGTCGGGCTCGCTCGGATGGGCTTCGGCCAGCTCGCGAAACGCCGGGAGCGCCTCGGCCGGTTTGCCAGAGTCCCTCAGGACCAAGCCGAGGAGCAGCTTCGCCTCCTCGCCGCGGTCGAGGGGCAGGAGGAGTGCCGCAGCATCATCAAAGCGCTCGAGCTCTCGGAGTGCGCGCGCGCTCAGAATGCGCGCCGCATCTCCAACCTCCGGACGATCGACGAGCTTCGACAGCAGGTCGACCGCTGCCTCGAATTGACCGTCCCGATAGGCGATCTCCGCGGCGAGATAGGGCGCGAAGGATTCGCCGACGATGCGCCAAACCTCGGCGGTGCGCCACTGGCCGGTCAAGAACAATTGATGCTCAACGCGCTTCGGATTCGACGCACCGAGATCGCGCGCCCGCTCCAAAACGACGAGCGCGGTCTTCCACTCCCCCGCCGCTGCTGCGAGCTCCCCACGACGGATCTCGACCACGCTCTCCTTCGCCTGTTCGAACTGCGCCAGCCGCTCCTCGGCGGCGGCGAATCGGCCGAGGCTCTCGTCCAGCATGGCCAAGGCCAGCGCGGCCTCGACGTTCAGTGGCAAATACGCGCCGCCGGTCGTCGTCCCGTCGACGTCGGGCCGTCGAAGCTTCGCCGCCAATTCTTGATGCGCATGCTCTCGCCGCGACTCGCTTCGTGCAAGCCATGCGGCGAGCACGAGCGCCTCGAGCGAGTCCGGTTCGTCGACCCGGTGGTCGTAGACGTGACGGCGGGCCAACCCCGGCTTCTCACCGGCGAGGGCGTAGCGCGCCTGTTCGAGCAGCAGGTCGGCCTCCGGGTCGGCTACGGTCAGGCGATCCACTGTCCCCAGTGCCTCGTCCCATTGCCCCGTGCGCCGATACGCATTCGCAAGGCCCCGCAAGGACTCGGGTGCGTCGCGCTTGATCGCAAGAGCATTTCGGAACTGCAGAATCGCTTCGACGTTTTGTCCGTTTGCGAAAAACTGCTCGGCCTCACTCTGGTAATTGCGCCAGCGCGACTCCGCCGACGAGGTGCAGGCCCAGAGCGGAAACAGGAGCACGATGACGGCACGCTGATTCATTGGGGCAGCACTCCCTCTAGAGCGGGGGCGAGAGTCTCGGCAAAGCTTCGAAGCGCCGATTCGGCGGAGTCGCTGTCCTCGCGGCCACCGAGCTGGACCAGGACACGGACCATTGCCCCATCCGTGCGTCCCGAGAAATAGCTCTTAGTCATCGCCAAGCGGCGCTCCAACGTGTTCGACTGTACGTGCCCGGCTTGTACATACCAGAGATAGAAGAGCACCGATGCGTCTTCCCGCTCCGCGAGAAAGCGATAGACGGGCAGCGCGCCCTCGCGCAGGGTGAGTCCACCGCTCGACTCGATGCTCCACCCTGCACCGGGGAGACAAGTCTCTGGGTCGTGAATCATTCGGTCGCCACTTTGCCGCTCCCAGTAGATCAACATGAGGGAGACGGTCGTGCCATCCGCACGAACGTAGCGTCGGGTCAGATCCTGGTCGCCGCCGAGCACGTTTTGGATCTCGGGCCGCAAACGGCCGCTGCTCACCATTTCCCATTCGCCCAGCGTCGCAGGCAGGGCATAGAGGGGTCGCGCGAGGGGGACCGGGACAGGCTCCGCCCGGGCTGCTACCACCAGCGCTCCAGCGAGCAGGAGCACGCTCGAAATCGCAGCCTTCCCCCACACGTCAGCCTCGCTTCTCGTCAAACAGGCGGGTCAACAGCGCGTGCACTCCGGCCAGCCCCGCCAGGGCCACGACGAAGACAATCCACCCGGCCGAGTCGTGAACGACGCCGCTCGCGACCTCGCGACCAAACCAACGGCCCGACAGGGCTGTGGCCACCACACGACCGGAGTTGGCGAGCACACTGATCGGCACGGTGCACGCGGCGAGCAGGAGCACAGGGACCGCGCCTCGAAACGAGAGATATCCCCAGGCGAGGCTCAGCACACCGAGCGAAAACAACGAACGGATCCCGCTACATGCCTCGGTGACCCCGAGAGCGCCGTGCGGCAGATGCAAGACGTTCCCCTCGAGAAATACCACTACCCCCGTGAGCTCGAGGAGACGTGCGGCGAGGCTCGCGGCGAGCTGCTGGAGCGGGAACGCAATTGCCAGGTAGAGGTAGTGGGGAACCGGCACCATCAGAAAGGAGAAGGCGAGCGGGAAGGCGAGGCGACGGGTTACCGGCCATCCGAAATGAAAGGAAACGAGGCCAGTCAGCGTCAACGGAAGAGCGATGCCCTGAACCGTTCTCGACTGCGCGAGTGCTCCGAGCACGAGGAGCGCGATTCCCGCCACAACGATGGGTAGGCCCAAGAAGCTGCCCGAGCTCGCAATGCCGAGCAGGTCTTCTCGTCGCTCCCAGGCGAGATAGACGCATAATGGCAAGACGAGCGCGCCATAGGCGCGGTCGCCGTCATCGAGCCAGATCGCAGCCATGTCGACGAGCACCGGTACGAAGGCGATCGCAAAGGCCAGGGACACCACTGCGAAGGCGACTCTAGGCCCCTCGAAGGTCCGCGCGGTCATGGAGCTCGCCGCCACAGGCGCTCGTGGACGTGTTCGGCCCCCGGTCGCATTCTCAAGACTCCCTGCGAACGATCCGTTTGAGCCGCTCGAGTCCGCTCGCGATCTGAATCACCCCATCCAACGTCTCCGGAAAGGAGAAGCGGCGGAGCCGGTAGCGGTCGTTGTTACCCCTCAAAGACACGTACCCCGGTTTCGCTGACACCGCACAATCGAAATCGAGCTCTCGCAGGATTTCCACCTCGCGCTCCGAGAAGGCCTCGTCGGTGCCGTCCGGGTAACAAAAGGTTTTTGGCCTTCGGCCGAGCTCCGCCGTGCACCGCTCGGTGGATTCGACGATTTCCTCGCGCGCGCGATCGTCGGAGAGACGGGAAAGGACCGGGTGGGATACGGAATGGGGCGAGAACTCGATGCCCCTTGCCTGGAGCGCACGCACGTTCTCCCAGCTCATCGGGCGATAGACCGCTGGGACCTCCTTTGGCGGCGTGACGCCGAGACCATCGAAGGCAAGCTCGAGCGCCGAGAGGCGCTCATCGTTTTGGACACGCTTCAGCGCGCGAACGAGGGAGTCGAGCGCCGGCTGCCAACCGCTGCTCTTGCTCCAGCTCAAGCGGCAGCGCTCCCCGGCGATGGGGATCTCGAGATGTGTTCGATCGCTGTGCTCGAAGCTCCACTCCAACCGGTCCCACCACTGCCAGTGGTTCCCGTCGAGAAAACCGGTCGTGAGAAATACCGTCGCACTCGCTTCGTACTCGAGCAGGGCCGGTGCGGCGATGTCGTGGAAGTCCGCGTAGCCATCGTCGACCGTGAGCACCACCATCGGCGCTCGTACCCCTTGGTCGATGCGTTGGCTCAGAGTCTCGAGGGTGACGACCTCGAGACCCTCGCGGCGGAAGAAACGTAAAGCGTGGCGCAACAAATGGACGGAAAGAAAACCCCTCCGGCCCTCCCGGTCGAAACGGTGCAGCATGAACACCGGGGCCACATCGCGGTTCAATCGCACGCAGGCGCGCGCGACCGCGGAGCTGGTCAATGCGCTGAGGACTCTCTCTTTGAAACGACTCATCCCTTTTGCATTCACGGTTGTGCCATGGCGTTCAGATCACTTAGAAGCTTCGCCAAGAGTAATGTGACCCATGCGTAACGCCCTCACCATCGACGTTGAAGACTACTTTCAGGTCTCCGCCTTCGAAGACCTGGTCGACCGAAACGACTGGCCCTCCCTAGAGTCTCGGGTGGTGCGCAACACTCACGCTCTCCTCGACCTCTTCGACTGGTACGAGCGACGCGGCACCTTCTTTGTACTCGGCTGGGTCGCCGACCGGTTTCCCGAGCTCGTACGTGAGATCGCATCCCGCGGCCACGAAGTGGCGAGCCACGGTTGGTCCCACAAGCTGATCTATAACCAAACGCCCGCCGAGTTTCGAGACGAGACCGTGCGATCTAAAGCGCTGCTGGAGGATTTGATCGGAGCTCCGGTCCTTGGCTACCGGGCCGCAAGCTACTCGATCACCGAACGGTCCCGTTGGGCGCTGGATATTTTGGTGGAGGCGGGATTCACCTACGACTCGAGCATCTTTCCGATTCACCACGACCGCTACGGCATCCCTGACGCAGAAATCGCTCCTCACCGGCTCCGAACACCCGATGGCGGTAGCCTGACGGAGTTTCCCATCTCGGTGGCCGAGCTGTGGGGCACAAGACTGCCCGTCGCTGGCGGCGGCTACTTCAGAATCTTTCCACTCGCGGTGACACGGGCCGGTTTGCGGCAGGTAGAGTCGAGTGGGCGTCCTTTTGTCTTCTACCTCCACCCCTGGGAGATCGACCCGGGCCAGCCCCGACTCGAAGGTAGCCTACTCTCCCAGTTCCGTCACTACACCAACCTCTCTCGCTGCGAAGCACGGCTGCGCGTGATCTTGGAGGAGTTCGAGCTCACCACCATGCGCGACGTGCTCGACGAGCATGCTCTTCTCCCTCGGGCCTCGAGCGCTAGCGCCTAGAGCCTTGACGATGAACATCGACATTCTTCGGACCGACAACCCGGAAGTGTGGCAATCGGCACACGAGCAGGTCGATGGTGCCGGACTCTTTCACGATCCACGCTGGGCGAAGCTCTGGGCCGCGGTGTTCGGGGAAGAGATGCAATGCTTGATCGCAAAGGTGGACGGCGTCGCTCGTGCGATGCTGCCCCTGCTCCGCCGTCGCGCGGGACTCACCCATCACTACTGGATCTCAGTCCCCTATTTCGACGCCGCGGGGCCCGTCGGCGATATGAGCTGTTTTCCCGTCCTGCTCTCCGAAGCCCGGGCGCTCTGCCGCGATCGACGGGACCGCTGGGTCGAGATTCGCAGCCACGAAGCGCTCGACACGCACTGGCACGACGTCGCCCACAAGGAACACGTCGTGATGGAGCTGCCAGCGACTGAAGAGCTCCTTTACGAGGGTTTCAAGTCGAAGCTGCGTTCACAGGTCCGCCGGGCCGAGCGCGAGAACCCCGTCAGCGAGGTCGGTGGCGCGTCTCTCGTGTCGATCCTTCATGACGTCTACAGCCATCGCATGTGGGAGCTCGGCTCTCCTTGCCAACCGAGGCGACTGTTTCGCGCACTCGTAGAGACGTTCCCGACCGAGTCCGCCGTGCTCCTCGTCAGGCTCGAGGGGGAGCCCGTCGCCGCGGCTTTCCTGCTCCAAGACGGCGACCGGGTGGTGATCCCCTGGGCGAGCACTCTGAGCAAAGTGAACCGGCTGAGCATGAACATGGTGCTCTACGCGCGGGCCCTTGCCTGGGCGGTCGAGCGAGGGGCAAAATGGTTTGATTTTGGTCGCTCCGACGCCGGGAGCAGCCAGATGAGATTCAAGCGCCAATGGGGCGGGAACGTGCGACAACTGCATTGGTATCGCGACCCCGCACCGATAGGCGCGCCGTCGGCGAGCCCTCGGCGCGAGCTCGCGCAGAAGCTGTGGAGGCAATTGCCGCTAAGGGTGACCCGGTTCCTAGGACCGCGAGTCATACCGTATTTCTCATGAAGGACGAAGCGCAGGGCAAAGGGATCGCCTACTGGCTAATGCTCGCCTACTTCTTCTTCGAATACGTGCGTCCGCAGGAATACCTTCCATTTTTAGCCCCGCTTCGTATCCCCGGCATCCTCGAGCTCCTGGTACCACTCGTCTGGCTCTTCGTTGGCGCGAAATCGGTCCTCCGCGAGCGCCCCATTCGCTACGCGCTGATTTTTCTCGTCGCGATGGGGATCACGGTCACCTTCGCGGTCAATCAGTTTTGGGTGTTCCAGCGCAGCCGCGCGGTCTTCATCATGATGTTCGCCGGCATGCTTCCAGCGGCTTCCTTCCTGGGCGGCCCGGAACGCATGCTCCACTTCTTGCGTTTCTGGGTGCTGACACAGTTCCTGGTCGCACTGGCATGCCTTGAAAAGGGCGGCATCGGAACCGGCAGCTTCCTTCTCGATGAAAACGACCTCGCCCTCGCGCTCTGCATGGCGGTCCCCTACCCGTTCCTTCTCCGAAAGGCACCCGGTGTGGGGCGCATCACCGGTTGGCTCTATCTCGGAGCGACAGCGACGATGATCCTGGGAGTCGCCGCGACCCGATCGCGGGGAGGCTTCCTCGGCCTGGTCGCCGCGCTCGGGATCATGTGGTGGTGGTCGAAGAACCGGGTCCGGAATCTCGTCCTGATCCTGGGCGTCGCCATCGCCGGGAGCGGCATCTTCGTCGCCACCGCGCCGGAGGGCTATTTCGATGAGATGGCCACGATCTCCGACCCGGAAGACTCGACACGCCAGGAGCGCTTCAAGTCCTGGGCCCTCGGCTGGGACATGTTCGTGGACAACCCGATCCTGGGAGTCGGCGCCGGGAATTACCCCTGGACCGTGCACGTCTACCAGCTCCGACGGAGCATGTTCTCATCGGAGGAGAAGGTCCTCGGCGGCCGCGAGGCGCACTCGCTGTACTTCACGCTCCTCCCTGAGCTCGGCCTCGTTGGAGTAGTCCTGTTTCTCGGCGTCTTGTTTAGCCTCAACTCCCGTCTTCGCGACCTTTCGCGTCGCGTCGACGAATCGCCACGAGGAACAAAGGAGCTCGAGACATTCGCCCTCGCCGCGACGGCGATGCGATGCTCGCTGGTCACCTTCCTGGTCAATGCGCTCTTTATCTCCGTGCTCTACTATCCTCACCTCTGGTATCTGATCGGATTCACCGTTGGACTGGAGCGCGCCTTCGCACAGGTCTATAGAGAGTCGTCCGTCTCTCTGACCAAGCCAGAGCTCGTCCTCGAAAACGACCTTCCCCCCGTCCCCGCTTGATCCATGCACTCACCTCGATTGTTGCTCCTCTTTCCTCCGCGTCACGATGCGGCCACTCGTTTTCGCTCCTTGGCCGCCGGCCTATCGAAACACTTCCGAGGAACCATTCTCACGGCCAGCGAAGAACCCGCCGAACTCACAATCGAGCGGTTTCGCGTGATCTCCGTTCCTCGGGTGTGGGGAAAAAACAACGAGGCAAATGCACGAATGCTGCGCGCGGGTATCGGCGCGATCCTCGAGGCGCGTCGTGAAAGCGACCCTTTCCGTTTGGTGAGCGCCTACGACCCGCTACGCACTGGAATCCTGGGTGCAACACTCAAAGTCATCGCGAGGGCGAAGCTCGTGGTAGAGATCAATGGCGACTACGCGACGCCGATTAACTACGCCGCCATCGCTGACCCGCGCGTTCGCGAAGCCAAACGGCTCGCGTCGGTCGCGACACAGCGACTGGTGCTGAATCAGGCCGACGGCATCAAGCCGCTGCACCATGGCTTGCTGCAGGGGGTGAGCTACCCGAAAGCCGTCGTCGAGGTCTTTCCAGCGCTCGTCGAGCTCGCTCGTTTCGAGCCTATGGAATCTGAGCCGCTGGTGTTGTTCGCGGGCTTCCCTTTTCATTTGAAGGGCGTTGACGTACTGATCGAAGCATTCAAGCGAGTGGCTCCCCGCTATCCCGATTGGAAGCTCAAGATCCTGGGTTTCTATCCGGACCGAAGCGAGCTCGAAGCGCACATGGCCGGGCATCCGCAGATCTTTCATCACCCGCCGGTCGAGCCGACGGAGATGCCGCATCATGTGGCCCGCTGCGCGATCTTTGTGTTGCCGTCACGCTCGGAAGCGATGGGACGGGTGCTGCTCGAGGCGGCAGCAGCAGGCAAGCCACGCATCGGCTCGAACGTGGGAGGCATTCCAAGGGTCATCGAGAACGAGAAGGATGGCCTGCTCTTCGAGTCCGAAAATGTGGACGCGCTCAAGCACCACCTCGACCGGCTGATGGGCAACCCTGCTCTTCGCGAAAAGCTCGGAGCAAACGCCCGCGCTCGAGCGCTTCGCGAGTTCGCTCCCGAGCGCTACTTCGGGCGGGTCACCGCGTTCTATGAGGCGGTCTTGAGCCAAGGCCGCTCAGTAAGCTCGGTCAGATCCGGTCGAGCTTCGCCGCGAGAATGAAATCGTTCTCGCTCAATCCGCCGATCGAGTGCGTCTGAATTTCGAGACGCGCTTTGCCGTAGGTGAACCAGATGTCCGGGTGATGGTCCTCACCTTCCGCGATTTCACCCACTTGATTGACGAATTGCAGCGCTCGCGCAAAGCCCTTGAAGCTGTAGTCCTTCGCGAGCTTCACGCCGTCGATGACGCGCCAGCCCTCGAGCTGCGGCAGGAGCTCATCGATCTGACCCTGGCTGAGAGTGTCGCTTCCTTCCGGGAGCGGCTCGCATTTCTTCTCAAACAGTCGCATGGCGATTCCTCCGGACACATAGCTTAACGCGTGTTGCCCGGTTCGCCACCGACATTGGTGCTACCGATCTGCGAGAGGTGTGTACGCTCGATCGGTGGGGCCGACGTAGATCTGCCGAGGACGCGCGATGCGGCTATTCTGCTCTTTCATTTCCTTCCACTGGGCGATCCAGCCAGGCAGCCGCCCCATCGCGAACAACACGGTGAACATGTTCGTCGGGAAGCCGAGCGCCCGGTAGATGATACCGGAGTAAAAGTCGACGTTCGGATAGAGCTTGCGCTCGATGAAGTACTCGTCTTCGAGCGCAACACCCTCGAGCTCTTTGGCGATGTCCAGCAGCGGATCTTCGATGCCGAGCTTGGCCAGCACGCGGTCGCAGTGGCCTTTGATGATCCGCGCACGCGGATCGAAGTTCTTGTAGACCCGGTGCCCAAATCCCATCAGGCGACGGTTGCTGTTCTTGTCTTTCACCTGCTCGAGGAACTGCTTCGGCGCGACCCCTTCCTCGTGGATCTCCGTCAGCATTTCGAGCACGGCTTGGTTGGCGCCACCATGGCGCGGCCCCCAGAGCGAGCAAATACCGGTCGTCATCGAGGCGAAGAGGTTGACCTGCGAGCTGCCGGCCATGCGCACGGTGGAGGTCGAGCAGTTTTGCTCGTGATCCGCGTGGAGAATCAGCAGCACGTCGAGGGCCTTCACCACATCCGGGTCGAGCTCGTAGGGCTCGGTGGGGAAGCCGAACATCATGCGTAGGAAGTTGGCGGTGTAGTCGAGGGAGTTGTCCGGATAGATGATCGGTTGCCCTCGCGACTTCTTGTACGAGAAGGCCGCGATGGTGGGCAGCTTGGCCAGGATGCGGTGAATGTTGAGCTCGAGGGCGGCCTCTGACTCCCAGACCTTGTCGTCTTGGTAGAAGGTGGACAGACCACTCATGACCGCCGAGAGGATCGCCATCGGGTGCGCATCAGGCGGGAACGCCTCGAAAATTCGGCGCAGATCTTCGTGCAGCAAGGTGTGGCGGCTGAGGCTTCGCTTGAAATCCTCGAGCTCCGTCGCGCTTGGCAACTCCCCGTTGAACAGAAGGTAGCTGACCTCCGTGAAGCTCGAATGCTCGGCGAGCTGCTCGATCGGGTACCCACGGTAACGAAGAATCCCGTTCTCGCCATCGATGAAGGTGACGCCGCTCGTGCACGCTCCCGTGCTCGTAAAGCCCGGGTCGAGGGTGATGGCGCCGGTTTGCGCCCGCAATTTCGAGACGTCGATCGCGACCTCGTCTTCGGTGCCTGTGATGATCGGCAGATCGTAGTCTTTGCCGCGGAGGGATAGTTTCGCCGTTTCGCTCATGTCGCTTGTCTAACTCCAGCTGCCGCGACCTGCCCGTGTGCGAAGACGGGTGCGCGGAGGTATCGCGCTCCTCCCCAGGAGCACGCGGTCTATACACGACGCGTCAGGCCCTGTCGATTGTCGAACGGTCCTCATCCCGCGCTTCGCACCGGTGCGTACAAAACGTCGCGATTCCCTCCAAAACAGCAAAATGGGCCTCTCTTTCTGGTTTTTCGAGGTTTCCTCCGGTTTTTGGGGCTGACTTCCGTCGGTTCAAGGTCCAAATCGTGGGTCATGCAGCGGGGTGTAAGACGAATAGGCCCCCGACGCGGAATCGCAAGAACGCGCAGGATGCGCGCGAAGGAGAGCACATGTCCGTCATTCCCGTGAACGAAAAGAAGCCGTTCATGAACACCAACGAGCCCCTGATGAGCAACCTGCCCCACAAGGTGGCGGACCTCTCCGAAGCCACGTTGCGCTTCGGCCGCAAGGAGATCGAGCTGGCCGAGCACGAAATGCCAGGTCTCATGGCGATCCGT
The DNA here is from genome assembly GCA_964468125.1 of uncultured Bdellovibrionales bacterium. Taxonomy (GTDB): domain Bacteria; phylum Myxococcota; class XYA12-FULL-58-9; order XYA12-FULL-58-9; family CAYXVF01; genus CAYXVF01. The sequence goes on from CAYXVF010000069.1 coordinate 33,757, forward strand.
GAGCGTTACCGCGCCGAGCAGCCCCTGAAAGGCGCGCGCATTACCGGCTCGCTTCACATGACAATTCAGACCGCGGTCCTGATCGAGACCCTCGTGGACCTCGGCGCCGAAGTTCGATGGGCCTCGTGCAACATCTTCTCGACGCAAGACCATGCCGCCGCCGCAGTGGTCGTTGGAAAGGACGGCACGGCCGACAACCCGAAGGGTGTCCCGGTCTATGCGTGGAAGGGCGAAACTCTCGAAGAGTACTGGTGGTGCTGCCTCCAGGCACTGCGCTTCCCGGAAGGTGGTCCGAACCTGATTCTCGACGATGGCGGTGACGCCACGCTGCTCGTGCACAAGGGTACGGAGTTCGAGAGGGCCGGTAAAGTGCCGTCGCCGGACACGACAGACAACGCCGAGTTCAAGGTCGTTCTGCAGCTCTTGAACGAAACGCTGGCGCTCGACTCGAGCCTGTTCACCAAGATGGGTGAAGCGATTCGCGGAGTCTCAGAAGAGACCACCACCGGCGTGCTTCGCCTCCACGAGATGCAGCGCGATGGTACGCTTCTGTTCCCTGCGATCAACGTGAACGACTCGGTGACCAAGTCGAAGTTCGACAACCTCTATGGGTGCCGCCACTCACTGGTTGATGCGATCTTCCGCGCAACTGACGTGATGATCTCGGGCAAGAAGGCGCTCGTTCTGGGCTTTGGTGATGTGGGTAAGGGCTCGGTTGAGTCGCTGCGCGGGCAGTCGGCACGCGTAGCTATCTCGGAGATCGACCCGATCTGCGCGCTGCAGGCCTGCATGCGCGGCCTCGATGTCATCACGCTCGACGACGCGATCGAGCGTGAGTTCGACATCTACTGCACCGCGACCGGGAACAAGGACATTATCACCGCCGACCACATGAAGCGGATGAAGCACAACGCGATCGTCTGCAACATCGGCCACTTCGACAACGAGATCGACATGGC
>CAYXVF010000070.1:0-32989 GCA_964468125.1 uncultured Bdellovibrionales bacterium
CTCTGTAAACCGCCCACCGTCGATGACTCGCGGTGGGGTAAAATGGCTCCCGAGGACGGACTCGAACCGCCGGCCCGGTGGTTAACAGCCACCTGCTCTACCAACTGAGCTACTCGGGAGCACGACCCGGTTTGGGCGCAGGCTCCATGAGCCAAGAACGGCGGGTGTAGGCGAACGGACGGGGGGCGTCAAGAGTGAAGTGCAGGTTTTGAGCGGGCTTCACCATCTGGCATTCGAGGCGACCCGCCTGCTAGGGCTCTAGGCCTGCATGAATCTCGCCCTTCTCATCACCCCCCTCGCCCGGGGCGCCTATTTCACCGAAACCCCGGCGGTGGCGGAGGCCGAGCTGCGAACGGTCGTGGGAGAGAGCCCGATCGAGTTTCGACGCATCGGGGGCCTGGACCTCCTGGTCTTTGACGCCCCGCCGGATCACTATGGCGCGATCGCCCGACTGTCAGTGACGCAGGGACTCTTTCGCCTACTCGGCGACTCGCTGCGCCCCCTCGACGCCGCCGCCGATTTCGTGCTCCCAGAGGACCTGGTCTCTGGCGACAAGTACCAGGGCAAGACGCACGAGCTCGTCACCCAGCTGGCGATCAACGTCGGTCTCGCGCAGCTCGAAGCACCCGCGAAGACCCTCCTCGACCCGATGGCCGGCCGCGGCACGACACTTCTCTGGGCGCTCCGCTATGGCCTGGACGCGCGAGGCATCGAGCGCGATGCGAACGCGCTGGAGGCGTTCCACCGACACGTCAAAAAACAAACGAAGCTCCATCGCCTCAAACACGTTCGCCGGGCCGGCTTCGTCGGCACGAAGAACAAAGACGGCGTCGGCAAATTCGAGCGATTCGATTTCGGCACGAACAGTCTGCAGCTCATTGCGGGGGATACGCGCGACGCCGAGTCCCTCCTCGCCCGTCAGCGCTTTGACCTCCTGGTCACCGACCTCCCCTACGGCGTTCGCTTCAAGGGTCGGCAGCAGCGCAGCGCCCTGGATATTCTCCGCGAGACGGCGCAGACCTGGTCCGAACGGCTCCGTGACGGCGGCGCGATGGTCCTGATCTTCAACACCTACCAGCCCAAACCCGCCGAGCTTCTCGAGCTCTTCGAGGCTCAGGGGCTCGTGCACCGAGTCTTCAGCGCACCGCATCGGATGAGCGAATCCATCGTACGCGACCTGCTCGTGTTTCAAAAACCCGCCTAGGCGACGTTCGTGTGGTCGTGCTAGCATGAGTCTTCCCAGGGGGCCTCTCAATGGCAAAGCTCACGCTCTACTATCACCCGTTCTCTCGCGCCGCGACCGGCATCTGGATGCTCGAAGAAGTCGGTGAACCCTACGACGTCGAATTCGTCGACATCATGAAGGGCGAGCACAAACGCCCAGAGATCCTCGCGCTCAACCCGATGGGCAAGATCCCCATCCTGCGCGACGGCGATGCGGTCGTGTCCGAAACGGCAGCGATCGGCATGTATCTCGCGGATCGCTACCGACCGGGCGTGCTCGCGCCAGCGCTCGACGACCCGGAACGCGGCCCCTACTTGCGCTGGTGCGTCTACCCCGCGTCGGTGATCGAGCCGAGCTGCATGGCCGAGAGCGCAGGCTGGGAGTTCAATCCCGGCTCGGCGGGCTTTGGCAAACACGCTTCGATGCTCGAGACAGTGGAAAACGGAATCGGTGATGGTCCTTGGCTCCTCGGCGAGCGCTTCACCATGGCGGACGTCATCCTCGGCGCGACACTGATGTTCATGATTCGATTCAAAATGATCGAGGAGCGTCCCCTCTTCAAAGCGTACGCCGAACGGCTGTCCGCGCGCCCTGCCGCGATCGCCGCGCAGAAATTCAATGACGACATGCGGGACAAACAGGCACCAAAGAGCTGATCGAAACCCCGGCGGGCGCTCGCGACCGAAGCAACTTCCTCCGAGTCACGCCGATGATGATGTGAAGACGCTGATTCGGCCCAATCGGGTCGGCTCCCCAATAGAATTTTCAATAGGATCAGAGACAATGACTGAAGCCGTCGCTCCAGCGCGGACCGGAGTGGTGCGTCCAAGCACCCAGGCCCTTCCGCTTCCCGCCCGAATTCATCGCCAGCCCGCTCAGGCGCCCGAGATTGACCGACGCGAAGGTGCTCGCCCCGACACGGGCGTCGCGCGCAACGCGAGCACGGAGATCGCAGAACCCGGTACCGTCGCCGCCCGCTCCGGTGTTCGAGAGCCGCGCCGCGAGTACATTGTCATGATCCCGCAGAGTGGCGAGATGGCGGCCGGACGCAGCACGTTCACCGACGGCGTCCTGCGCTCAATGACCGCGAACATGACCGAGCAGCAACGCGCACTCACCAGTGAGCGTCGAGGTCGTTACGTCGCCTACCTCACGGACCAACAGGTCGAGATGTACCGGAACGCGGGTCTCAACGTGATCCACAACGCCGAGGTCCGCCTGCCGCAGCCGGTGGCGGGACAGGCGGCAACGGACGAGTTCCGCCCGCAAGACGCGATCAGCAACCCAACCCACGGCGTCGACCAGCTGCAACAGGAGCCCGGCTGGACCGGCGAAGGTGTGCTCGTGGTGATCGCGGACACCGGTATCGCCGAGCACCCGGACCTTTCCACCCCGGTTCTCTTCGACGACGTCTTCACCGATCCGCCGGAAGACCCGCAGAGTGACGGTCAGGGTCACGGCACGCACGTCTCCGGGATCAGCACCGCCATCGGTGACAACCAAACCGGCGTGCGCGGTGTTGCGCCGGACGCCTCTCTGGCCGGAGCCAAGGTGTTGAACGACTTCGGCGGCGGTACCTTTGCCTCGGTCATGGCGGGCATCGAGCGCGCCATTGAGTGGTCGCAGACCGAAGAGTGGGCGGACCGACCGGTGGTCCTCAACATGTCCCTCGGAGCCTCGGCGAGTGGGGATCGGGAGAACGACCCCCTCGCGCAGTTGATCAACGAAGCGGTGACCGTACACGGAATCTTCGTGGCTACCTCCGCCGGTAACTCCGGTCCCGGTCAAGGCACCGTAGGCACACCCGCGGTGGCCGAGCACGCCGCCGCCGTCGCGGCGACGGACCACTGGGATACGGTGGATCCGAGCGACGACGAGATCGCCTCTTTCTCCTCGCGTGGTGACCCGAACGGCCCTCCGGGACAAAACGACAAGCCGGACATCGCAGCCGGCGGCGTATTCGTGAACTCCACGATCCCCGGTGGCGGCTACGCACGCTTCAGCGGCACCTCCATGGCGTCGCCGCAGGTAGCCGGCGCCGCCGCCGTGCTCCTCGGCCGTGCACAGGAGCTCTATGACCAGGGCATGTTCCGAGTGGCACCCCGTGACCTCGTTCGCAGCGGCGAGCTCCTCCGCATCATGCAGGAGACCGCCTACGACCTGCCGGATCCGGAGTATGCAGACGGCGCCGGCGACCTCCGACTGGATGCGGCAGCCGCGCTGATGCTCGAACGGCACAGCCTGCTCCACATCGTGGAGCGCGAGACCGCCTTCCGCGAGATCATTGCGAACCTCGAGGGCGACGACGACCAGCTCGACTCCCGTGACAACGTGGAGATCCTGCAGGCTGTCAGCGAGCTCGTCGAGGGCGTCGACCGCGCGAGCGACCGCATCGACCTGATGGGCCGCATGCGCGCGATCTACGAAGAGGCGGCGCCGTCCCTCGCCGCGGAGACCAACAGCCGCATCTCGTCGGTCATGGAGGATCTCGCTTCCGAGGCCGCGTTCATGCTCGCGAACCAATCCGAGCTCAGCACGGAGGACGCGGTCAACGCCTGGAGCACCCTGGTGAGCTGGCGAACGCCGGTGCCCGAAGAAGCCCCGAGCGAGCCGGTCGAGGGCGAGAGCGAAGAAGGCTCCGTCGGTGAGGAAGGCGACGTCGCTTCCCTCGCGGCACGATACGCTGACCTCAGCGCAGCGGAGGCCACCGAGTTGCTCCGCCTCTTCGATACGGCTGCGGCAAATCTGTCCGACGCGGATCGAATCGCTTTCGCCAACATCGCGCGCAGCGAGGTGGCGGACGCGGACTTCGATGGCTGGGACGATCTGGACCAAGCGATCCGTGCTCAGGCCTACGGTGCCTACCAGGCGATCGCTCGGGAGCCGGCGGATACGGAGTCGGCGGTGGCAAACCTCGGCGCCTACGCGGAGCTTCTCGAGTCCGATCCCGAGCTCAGCAACCGCGCGAAGACGCGCATGGTGACGAGCGCATTCAGCACCGCCGTCGCGCAAGCGCCGATGGAAATGCGCTACGATCTGGCGTCGCAATACCGCGACTGGTCCTCGGCGTCTGATGCACGCGCGGGCTTCGTCATCGACATGAACCCGGTGGTGGACCAGGTCCTGATCGACACGATTCAGACCCACTCCACACTAGGCTTCAGCACGGCGGCGGAAGCGCTCGAAATGCTTCAGACCGCCTGGACCATTCACGTGGCCGACGGCGAGCGCACCGACCTCGAGGACGGTGAGTTCTATGCCCTGTTGCAACGTACCATCGACTCGAGCCGTGAGCGGTTCGTGCAGGTGGAGGCCGAGCGCCAGGCGTTCATGGCGGGGACCGTTGCGCTCTTGGAGACGATCAAGCCGGACGCTTCGGACGCAGAGGCGATGGCCTCCTGGTCGCAGCTCCGGGTCGCACTCTCCACGCGCGTGAACGAGGCCCTGCGCCGGGGAATGTGATCCTTCTCGACGTCTAGACCACCCTACTCGGACCCCCAGCTGAGAGACACGCACTCTCTCGGCTGGGGGTTTCGTGTTTTGCTGAGACCGGTTTCGTGCGCATATTTGCGCCCATGAGCTTTCACGATTGCCCGGCAGCCGAACACCGTGAGCCCACCGAAGGAGAGCTGATCGAGACCATCATCGTGCCCCGCACCCGCGACCTCGGCGGCTTCGAGGTTGGACGCGTGCTCCCGTCGCACAAGCGACGGCTCGTAGGACCCTTCATTTTCTTCGACCGGATGGGCCCGAGCGAACTGCGCTCGGGTGAGGGGATGGACGTGCGTCCGCATGGACGGACCGCGCTACATCTGGTGGAATTTCGTTTCCTCGAGCAAGGAACGAATCGAGCAGGCAAAGGCCGACTGGAAGGAAGGCCGCTTTGACGCTGTCCCCGACGATGAGGAATGGATTCCCCTGCCCGACACGCCGGGCCCCTGAGCACCACTCGAACCGGGTCGCACCGACGCGACCGACGAGGCCTGATGTCAACAGAGACCGTGAATCCCATTCCTCAGCGCAAGCTGACCATGACCCTTCTGATGACGCCGGACAAAGCGAACTTTTCCGGAAAGGTTCACGGCGGGCAGATCCTCAAAATGCTCGACGAGGTCGCCTACGCCTGCGCCTCGCGTTTTTCTGGCCGCTATGTGGTCACCGTCTCCGTCGACCAGGTGTCTTTCAAAGAGGCGATCCAGGTCGGTGAGCTCGCCACCTTTCTCGCTGCGATCAACTACACGGGTCGTTCGAGCATGGAGGTAGGCATTCGTGTCGTTACCGAATCGGTGCCGATGAGTGTCACCAAGCACGCGATGACCTGCTACTTCACGATGGTCGCTGTCGACGACGACGGCAAGCCCGTGCCCGTCCCCCACTACGAGCCGGAAACACAAGAAGAGCGCGTCCGCTACGAAGCGGCCAAGCTGCGTCGGCAGCTACGCAAAGAAGTCGCCAAGCGACATGCCGAGATCAAAGCGCAACACCGCGCCTCACGAGCAGATCCGGACTGAGACAAGAAAGACTCGGGCGACAATTCACCGTCGCCACCCGCGGCGCGGTCAGAGGAGCTCCTCGATCACCGCGTCCACGACCTGCTGAAGGCGATTCGCGGCCTCTCGCTGCGTGACCGCCGCCGCGATGGCGAACCCCGCTTCGGGGACGACCTGCGCAACGGTTCCCCAGTAGCCCGCATGACTGAGGACTGTGCATCCTGCGACGCGCCGCTCGAAGAGCCCCGCCCGCAGCTCGCACGCGGTAGACGCCGGTGTCCGTCGCATCTCCGCGAGCTCCGGAAGCGTGGGCAGGATGGAGAAAAACCGAGCGAGGTCGCGCACCGTGCTGATCAGGCCGCCGCCGCCGTAGAGGTCCATGCTCGGGTGCCACTGTGTGGCATCATCGTCACCGGTGTATTGGCGGGCCCGGGGCTCGGCACTCGCCGGCGGCTCACTCAGCTCGAACCAGGTCCCGTGGAGTCCGAGGGCGTTGTAATCCACGACGCTCCTCAACGCGGGCCCGAGGGAAGGGCCTGTCGAGCGCTCGAGGACTGCTCCCAGCACGACGTACCCCGTATCCGAGTAGTAGGGGCACTTGCCTGGCGCGCCGAGTGGTCCACCGAGCGCGACAGCCCGAGCCACCTGCTCCTCGCGGGTCCAGCGGCGAAAGGGATTGGCGAGAATGTCGCGCAGGAAGCGTGGATCGTCCGTGTGGCAGCGAAGGCCGCTGCAGTGGGTGAGAAGGTCACGCGGCGTGATCGCCTCGAGGTCGTAGACGGGGCTGAGGAGCGCCTCGAGCTCGGCCGGCAACACGGGCCCTAGCGGCCCATCCAGGTCCAGGACCCCTTGCATACCGAGTCGGGTCAGCGCGAGGGCGACGAAGGTCTTCGTATTGCTCGCCACGCGAAGGGGCGATCGGTAAGAGAAGGGAGCAAGAGTCCCCGGGTCTCGCACGCCGGCCGCGACCCCATCGTCGAATCCCAAATGGGGCGCCACCACGTACAGGGCAGCGCCCGGCACACCGAGCTCGCTGACCAGCGCGCGAATACCGTCGCCCCGAACGTTCATCTGATGAAGATGGAACCTTCGTCGCGATCCCGCAAACCTTATCGGCGGTGATTAGCTTGTTCCCATGGCTCGATTCGTCCTCGTAGCATTCATCGGTTGTCACCTGAGCTCCGCGGGAGCGGCCCCGCCATCGTCCGCACCGAAAGACGCGCCGGAGGCAGGTTATCGCTACGGCCAGGCGAGCCGCGACGGGATCGGAAAATTCTACGAGGGGCGGGAGATCTCCCACGTGATGGGCCACCTCGGCGCATCGTGGCTCGAGCGGTCAAGCCGGGAGCGCGAGGAAAGGCCGAAACAAATGCTCGAGGCCCTCGACCTCGAGGCCGATGACGTGGTGGCCGACATCGGAGCGGGCACCGGCTACTTCTCGTTCCGCATCGCGAAGCACGTGGCCAAAGGCCGGGTTCTGGCGGTGGACATTCAACCGGAGATGCTCGCGAAGCTTCGTGCGAAAGCCAAATCGACGGACACGAAAAACCTCGAGCCCATTCGCGGCTCGGTGACGGATCCCAACCTCCCGGAGGGAGAGGTGGACCTAGCCCTGATGGTCGATGCGTACCACGAGTTCTCACATCCCTTCGAGATGATGCGCGCGCTCCACCGAGCGATGAAACCCGGCGGACGGGTCGTGCTCGTCGAGTACCGCGGCGAAGACCCGAGCATCATGATCAAGCCGCTTCACAAGATGACGGAAGCGCAGGCGAAGAAGGAGCTCGCGAAAGTCGGATTCAAACACAAGAAGACGCTCGAGGTCTTACCGATTCAACACATTCTCGTGTTCGAGAAGCCTTAGGCATTTTCTTCCACGCGCCCGTCGGCGTGGCGCGCGAAGCGCCCCTTGTTGCGCGCATGAACCGGCTCGCCGGACTCCCAGGGCCAACCACCAAATTGCGTGCGCTGGTAGTCGACGATCGCCTGCTGAAGCTCAGCCCGGGTATTCATCACGAAGGGCCCGTAGTGTGCGACCGGCTCGTTGATCGGTCGTCCTTCGAGCACGAGGAGCTCCGCCGGCGTATCCCCGTTGACAACCAGGGAAGCGGAGGCTTGATCGAAGTCCGCGCCGTGCTTCACGGGCAGCGTTTCACCGTCCACCGTCAACTCCGTGCCCGCAAAGAAGTAGAGCGTGCGCTGTACCTCAGGGGACTCTGCCGCGGGGAGGGTCACCTCTCCACCGGGCTCGAGTGCCACCGTGTAGATTCGCACATGACTCTCAGGGTCCGACGCCCAGGATTTCGGTGGCGGATTCGGCGCGCGCTTCTCGTGCATGGAGCCCGCGCTGAGAACTATTTTGGCGAGCTTGCCGTTGCCGTCGGGTAGCTCGAGGCGCGGGATCTCCTCACTCCAAAGCATGGAAAAATGGGGATCGACCATTTTGTTCTTCGCGGGGAGATTGATCCAGATCTGGAAGAAGTCGTTCAGGTTCTCGCCCTCCTCGCGCAGGAGCGGAAACATTTCCGAATGCACGATCCCCGCGCCGGCGGTCATCCACTGCACGTCTCCAGCGCCGAAGCGTGCTGCCGCACCGAGCGAGTCCGAGTGGTCGACGTAGCCTTCGCGCACCACCGTCACGGTCTCGAAGCCGCGATGAGGATGGGGAGGAAAACCGGAGATCCGCTGGCCGTGGTACATGTTCCAGCCGTCTTTGTTGGCGAAATCCTGTCCGATCATACGACCGTCGAGCGGTGCCTTCGGGCTCATGTCGGCGTTGCCCGGGGGGAAGTGGTCGAGGTGGTGAACGCAGAACAAAAACGGGTCCCGCGTCTTCCAGGGCATACGGTCGAGGGCAAAGATCTGCATCGTGTACCTCCGGCGTTCAGGTGATCACGCGTGGGGGGAGTGTCAACGCTCAGAGGAATTCAGACGGCAACGGCGCTAGGTATTCCACGGAGCGTCCAACCGGATCGAAAAGCGTCAGGCACTCGGCGTGCAAGAGCAATCGATGCGGGATTCCCGGCCGCCAGGGCTCGCCGTAGAGGGCGTCCCCCAGGATGGGCCCGGAGGCGAAGGCTAGGTGCAGGCGGATTTGATGAGTTCGGCCGGTCGAGGGGAAGGCCTCGACCAGGTGCGCCGACCGATCGCGCACCCGGAACTCCGTGCGTCCCTCCTGGGTCGCCGGTCCCGCTTCGGACACGCAGCGAAAGAACGCGTGGCTCGGGTGATGGGCACGGCGCTGATGGGCACGCACACTCCAACGCTCCCCGCCCGGCAATGCGGTGACCCGGGCGACATAGCGCTTGCGCGCAGTGCGATTCCGAAACTGTTTGGCGGCGCATTCAAACGCCTCCGGTGTCTTGGCAAAGAGGTTCACCCCCGAGGTTTGGCGATCCAGGCGATGAACGGGCGACAGCCAGTCGCAGCCAGTGAGCTCTCGGAGCTGTGTCTCCAGCGAGATCCGCCGGGAGGCCCGCGTGCCTTGTACCGGGAGCCAAGCTGGCTTGTTCACCGCCACCCAGTGGTCGTTCTCGTGGAGAATGTGCTCGCCTCCTACCTCGACGCGCTCCGGGTCGCGCGTGAAGCTGTAGAGTCTCACCGGGGCTCCGGCCTCGAGCGCCGGGGCTTCGTCGCAGCGGTGGGCGTGCACAAAGAGGCCACCGTGCCAGAGGGCCCGGTCCAGCTCCGCTGAGCTGAGCCCCGAGCTTGCGCTGAGCCACGTCCTCGCGTCCAACGACGTCAGAGCGCGCGGCGCGACCGCCTCGAACTTCCGCACCGGCGGGCAGAAACGATCGTGAGTGGGAGACTCGGACATGGGGCGGTCCCTATCAAAAACTCCTGGAAGCCAGTAGGACTCGCCCATGAGCAGCCTCTCGTCTCGCGGCCTCGCCCTACTCGGCGGATCGATGCCCACCTATCTCCTCGAGCACTTCGAGCGCTCGCAGAGGCCCTTCGGCCCAGACGCGCCGGACGGCTACCTCGGACTCTGTGTGGCTGAAAACGCCCTGGTCTGGGATCTCCTCGAGCCCCGGGTTAGAGAGGCCCGGGCGGTTCCCGCCGCCCGCTTCGCCTACGATGACATGCGCGGATGCTTCGATTTCCGCGCTGCGCTCGCCGAGCTCTTCTCCGCGCGCCTAGCGGAGCGCCCGATCGACCCCGATCACATCGCTGTCCTCGCCGGTGCGGGGTCGGTCCTCGAGACGGTCTTCTACGCGCTCGGCGATCCGGGCGACGGGGTCCTGGTCCCCACCCCGAGCTATGCGGGCTTTTGGATGGATCTCGAGGTTCGCGATGCACTCCGGATCATCCCCGTCCACGGCGCGAGCGAAGACGATTTCCGCGTGGGACCGGAACACTACGAAGGAGCCCTGGCGCGTGCGGATCGACCGGTGCGCGCCCTCCTCCTGACGAACCCGGACAATCCCCGCGGTACGGTGATGAGCAAAGCGGAGCTCGAGGCCATTCTCGTTTGGGCCGAATCCCGCGGGCTCCACGTGATCCTCGACGAGGTCTACGCCTTTTCGGTCTTTGGGATACAGCCGCACAGCTCCGTTCTCGCCCTGCGCCCAAAGCTCGGTCCCTCCGTGCACGTGGTCTGGGCCTTCAGCAAAGACTTCGCCGCGAGTGGATTGCGCTGCGGCGTACTCGTGACGGAGAACGAGGAGCTGATGCGAGCCGTCGACGGCCTCGCCTACTGGAGCTGCGTGTCGGGCGACACTCAGTTCTTACTCAGTGAGCTCCTCCGCGACGGGCGGTGGCTCGACCGCTATCTCTTGGAAATGCCCGCGCGGCTCGGCAGCTCCTACAGAGCCGTCGCCCAACGCCTCGACGCGATGGGGGTTCCCTACACATCCGCCTCCGCGGGCTTCTTTCTCCTCGCCGACTTGCGCGCGTTCCTGAAAGACGGCGACGACGGCGACGGGCTGTGGCGACGGCTGCTCGACGATGCGAACCTGAACTTCACTCCTGGAAGCGCCTGCCGGATTCACGAACCAGGATTCATGCGCATCTGCCATGCGGCAGTCTCTAGTGCCGAGGCCAAGGTGGCCATGGACCGTTTGGAGCGAACGCTGTCCGGGCCCGCGTCTTGATTTTGCGGGGCGGGCTCGCTAAGCCGCCTTCCCATGAAGAAGAACCTGCTCGTACTGTTGTCGATGGTCGCATTCGCGGCTTGTGCCAAGAAGACCGCAGCTCCCGAGGCCGCGGCGGAACCGAAAGCCGCGGAGGAGGAAAAGGTGGCGAACCCATTCTTCCGCGACGCCTGGGACACGCCCTACGGCGTTCCGCCCTTCAATGAGATCAAGGAGGAGCACTACGCGCCGGCCATGGCCAAAGGCATGGAGGAGCAGCTCGCCGAGATCGATGCGATCGCGAACAATCCGGACTCCCCGACCTTCGAGAACACGATCGTCGAGCTCGAGCGCTCCGGCGCTCTCCTGACCAAGGTCGCTCGGGTCTTCTTCGTGTTGACGGGCACGGACTTAACCGATGGGCTGCAGGAGCTGCGCGCCGAGTTTGCACCCAAGCTCGCTCAGCACCAAGACGCCATCGTCCTCAACGACGCGCTCTACGCCCGGGTGAAGAAGCTCTTCGACGCTCGCGACACCCTCGGCTTGAACCCGGAGCAAATGAAGCTCCTCGAAGATTACCACCGGCAGTTCGTGCGCGCTGGCGCCACCGTGCAAGGTCAAGACAAGGAGCGTCTCAAGGAGATCAACAAAGAGCTCGCGACCCTCTACACCGAGTTCTCCAAACGACTTCTGAAGGAGAACAACTACCTCCTCATCCTCGATAAAGAAGAGGATCTCGCGGGCCTGCCCGACGAGGTGAAGGCCGCCGGCGCGGGTCTCGCCGCTCAACGCGGTCACGAGGGCAAGTGGGCCTATACGCTCGTGCGCTCATCCTATGAGCCGTTCTTGAAGTACTCCACGCGACGCGACCTGCGCGTGAAACTCTGGAACGCCTTCCACGACCGCGGCAGCCACGACGGTGAGCGCGACACGCGCGAGATTGCGATTCAAGTCGCCACCCTTCGCGCCGAGCGCGCCCGCATCTTCGGCTTTGAAAACCACGCGGCCTACCAGCTCGACGGCAACATGGCGAAGACCCCGGAAGCGGTCTACGAGCTGCTGAACAAGGTCTTCAAGGGTTCCGTCGCCGCGATGAAGGCGGACCGCGCGAAGCTCGAAAAGCTCCTGAAGGCGGACGTGGGCCGCAAGGCGAAGCTGCAGCCCTGGGATTGGCGCTTCTACGCCGAGAAGCTGCGCAAGCAGGAGTACGACCTCTCCGAAGAAGAGCTCAAGCCCTACTTCCAGGTCGACGCGGTGCGCGAAGGCGCCTTTGCCACCGCGGAGAAACTCTTTGGCATCACGTTCAAAGAAGTGACCAACGATGTGCCGCGCTACAACCCCGAGGCCAAGGCCTTTGAGGTGAGCAACGCGGACGGCTCGCACGTGGGGTTGCTTTACGTCGATTACTTCCCACGGGAGAGCAAGCGGAGCGGCGCCTGGGCGACCGCGTTTCGCGGTCAACGCAACCTCGACGGCAAGATCCGGCCGGTGATCTTGAACGTGGGTAACTTCCCCGCCCCGGCCGCCGGCAAGCCTGCGCTCCTCGGCTGGAGCGAGGTTGAGACCCTCTTCCACGAGTTCGGTCACGCGCTTCATGCGCTGTTGTCGGACGTTACCTACCCGAGCCTACGTTCGGTCAAGCGCGACTACGTCGAGTTCCCATCCCAGCTCCTCGAGAACTGGGCGAGCGAACCCAATGTCATCAAGACCTACGCCAAACACTACGAAACCGGTGAGCCCATTCCGGACGAGCTCGTCGCAAAGATCCGCAAGAGCTCGACCTTCAACAAAGGCTTCAGCGAAGGCGAATACGTCGCCGCGGCGCTTCTCGACCTCGCCTGGCACACGAAGAATCTCGAGGAGACCCAGATGATCACCGACGTTAACGCCTTCGACCGCGAGACGATGAAGTTGCTCGGCATGATCGACGAGGTCGCGCCGCGCTACTACTCGCCATACTTCCAGCACATCTTCGCGGGCGACGGGTACGCATCGCAATACTACGTTTACGGCTGGTCACGGGTTCTCGCGGCGGACGCCTATGCTGCCTTTGAGAGCGCCGGCGACCCCTTCGACCCTGAGCTGTCCAAGCGGCTTCGTCAGTACATCTTCTCTGCCGGCTCCTCCCGCGACGAGATGGAGCTCTACACCAGCTTCCGCGGACAGAAACCCTCAGTGGAGCCCTACCTCGATAGCCTCGGCTTTGAGGGTATCGGCGGCTGACTCTCGGCAGAAAACGAGAAAAGCCGAAAAGGCCGAAAGTGTCGCGAAACGCTGATTTTTCGGCGCTTTCGCGACTCTGCGAACGAATTTTTTACATTTCCACCGGCGGAGCGCCTGAGCGTCGGGTACAGCCCATCGAGGAGGTCGCCATGCACGCTCGGAAGACTTCCGTTTCTCTCCTTGGAATCGCAACCCCTGTTCGGTTGTGAAACAGGGTCGGTCAGCACGCACCGCGGACCTGACGAGCGCGGTGACCCTCGCGAGATCGCACCCGCTCGTGGCGAATTTCTCGACCGCGGACCCGGGCCTCCTTCTCGGCGTGAGCTCAGGCGAGACGACGATCACCGCAACCGATACGGCGACGAACATCGAGGTGCGCGCGACCGTTCAGGTGCTCGTCGGCGGGATTGCCGCGGCAGCAGGCCGAGTCGGATATCTGCTCTACGACCAGCAAACCAGCCTGCCCGACACGGACATCGACGACCCCTTCCCCATCGGTCGTTGATCATCCGGAGTGCCAGCGTTACACCATCGCGCATGGTCGCGGACGTGCGCGAAAAGACGAGCTCCGACCCGCGTTTCGGCGGTATCGCCCGAGTCTTTGGCGACGAGGGCCTCGCGCGTTTGCAGCGCAGTCGGGTCTGCGTCATCGGCCTGGGCGGGGTGGGCTCCTGGACTGTCGAGGCGTTGGTTCGCTCTGGCGTCGGCCATCTGACCCTCGTCGACCTCGACGAGGTGTGCGTCACGAACACCAATCGACAGATTCACGCCCTCTCGGAGACCGTGGGGCAAAGCAAGGCGCGTGTCTTGGCTGAACGGGCCGCGGCGATCAGTCCTCGGGTCGAGGTCGATGCCATCGAGGACTTCTTCACCGAGAGTAGCCTCGAGGCGATTCTGGGCCCGCTGGGTGCCGGCCCCCGCTACGATGTCGTCATCGACGCAATCGACTCCTTCAAAAACAAATGCCTGCTGATCGACGCCTGCCGCGCCCGCGCAATGGCGGTGGTCGTCGTGGGCGGTGCAGGCGGTCGCATCGACCCGACCCGCGTGCGCCTCGACGACATCTCGCGCAGTGAGGGCGACCGGCTCCTCGCAATGCTTCGCAAACGCCTGCGCCAGAAACACGGCTTTCCCCGTTCGGGCAGATGGGGAATCTCGTGCGTCTTCAGCAACGAGCCACAGCGGTATCCGGACGGCGACGGCGGCATCTGCAAGATCAAACCGGAAGCCCGAGAAAGCGCCCGCCTCGATTGCCATTCCGGCTTCGGCGCGGTCAGCTTCGTGACCGGCACCTTTGGGTTTTACGCCGCGAAAGCGGCCATCGATTGTCTGCTCAGAAAGTGAGTGTCCTCATGCGCCGGGAAAAATTCGTTCGTGTGCTCCCCCTCTTCTTCGCCGCATTCGTCGCCTGTGCTTCCCATTCGAGCTCGACCTCATCCGCAACCGTCGCGACGGAAGGGGCGTCGACACGGCCCAAGAACCTGATCCTGGTCGTGGGAGACGGCTTTGGCGCGCAACAGCTCGGTTTGTTCGACGAATACGCGAGACGTGCGCCCTCTTCGCCCTATTTGAAGGGCGAGACGACCTTGAGTCGTCTGATGCAGGAAGGCGTGATCGGACTGTCCCAGGCCGCAACCCCCGAGACCCTCGTGGTGGACTCCGCAGCATCGGCCACGCAGCTCGCTTCCGGCGTCGGCGGCCGCAACGGCGCGGTAGGAATGAGTGGCGTCGGAGAACCCGTCCGGACATTCCTGGACGAAGCGCGTGCCCGCGGCAAGTCTACCGCCATCGTCAGCGACGCCAGGGTGACCCACGCGACCCCTGCGGCGTTTGCATCGCACGCTGCCAGTCGTCATGACGAGAACGCGATCGCCGAGCAACTCACGCTGGCCGAGGTCGACGTCATTCTTGGCGGCGGATGGCGACACTTCGTTCCGGAGTCGGCAAAGGGGAGCAAGCGGGAAGACGAGCGCGACCTACTTGCTGAAGCGGAATCCGCGGGCAAGACGGTGGTGCGAACCCGTTCCGAGCTTCGTGCCGCCGGCGACGGACCTCTGCTCGGGCTCTTTGGGCCCACCGGACTGATGGACGCGATGCAGGCGCGCGATGCCGCGGAGGACCGCAGCGAGCCGACCCTCCCGGAAATGACGAGGGCTGCCCTCGCGCGCATCAAAAACAACCCGGAGGGCTTTGTTCTGGTGCTCGAGGCGGCACAGATCGACTGGGCCGGCCACGCGAACGACGCGGGCTGGATGCTCAACGAAGTGATCAAGCTCGATACGACTCTGGCGCTTCTTCGCAAGCTCGTCCGTGAACGCGACGATACGCTGATGGTCATCACGGGCGATCACGAAACCGGCGGTTTTGCCTTTACCTACAAGACGGGTCCCACCCGAGAGAGTATGGCGTTCGATCCGCGCCTCGACTACGGCGACCCACGATCCCTCGACCTGCTCGCCGCTCAGCGCCGAAGCGCGGACGACATGATTCGCGAATTCATGGTCGAGGGCCCGCACACGCCGGAACGGCTCGTGAAGGTCGTCGCGACGATGACCGACATCCCGTTCAGTCCCGAAGATGCGAGCACGGTGCTCAAGATTCTAGAAGACGCAGACGACGCAGAGGTCCAGTCTCTCGGCAAGACGGTGAGAACCGCAGTGATGCGAACGCTCGCCGATGAGGTGAGCGCGGTCTGGTCCACGACCGGGCACACGTCGACACTGGTGCCCGTAATCGCGCTCGGGCCAGGAGCGGGCGCGTTCAAGGGGCTCACGAGCCACCTCGAGATCGGGCGTCTTCTGATGGGACTCTGCCGATGAGCGAGAAGAAGCTACATCCCTCGACCCTCGCGGTCCGCGGCGGCCAACACCGAAGCGAGCACGGAGAGGCCTCGGAGCCGATCTACACCACGGCCGCCTTCACCTACGACAGTCCCGAGACCGCGGCCGCCCGCTTCACCGGCGAGTCCGAAGGATTTATATACTCGCGCTACAGCAACCCCACCATTCGTGCCTTCGAAGAACGGCTGGCGCTTCTCGAGGGCGCGGACGACTGCCGCGGGACAGCGAGTGGCATGGCCGCTGTGGCCGCGTCGATGATGAGCTGGCTCGCCCATGGCGATCACGTGGTCGCTGCAAGGGCGCTCTTTGGCTCCTGTCGGTACATCCTCGAGTGGATTCTGCCGCGCTTTGGAATCGAAACGACCCTCGTCAATGGCGCCGATCTCGATGCCTGGCGCGACGCGGTTCGCCCCGAGACCGTCGCGTTCTTCTTCGAGTCGCCGTCGAACCCGCTCCTCGAGCTCGTGGACATTGCCGCGGTCTCGGATATCGCCCGTGAGGCGACACAGCGCGGACGAGCAAAAAGTCCAATCCGAGTCTTGGTGGACAATGTCTTCGCCACACCGGTTCTGCAGCACCCTCTCGAGCTCGGTGCGGACGTCGTCATTTACTCGGCCACGAAGCACATCGACGGCCAAGGTCGCGTGCTTGGTGGCGCGATTCTCGGCGAACAGGGCTTCATCGAAGAGGAGCTTCAGCCCTACCTTCGCCACACGGGCCCGGCGATCAGCCCCTTCAACGCATGGGTCCTACTCAAGGCGCTCGAGACGCTCCATTTGCGCGTAGACCGTCAGTGCGACAGCGCAGAGACTCTCAGTGACTGGATGACGCAGTGCCGGAACGTTCGCCGCGTGCTCTATCCCTTCAACGATGCGCACCCTCAGGCGGAGCTCGCGCGCCGGCAAATGCGCCGTGGGAGTACACTCATCGCCTTCGAGGTGGAAGGCGGGCGCGACGGCGCATTTGAATTTCAACGCGCGCTGAAGCTCATCGACATCTCGAACAATCTCGGAGACAGCAGGAGCATCATCACGCACCCTGCGACCACCACCCACTCCAAGCTGAGTGCTGAGGCAAGAGCCGAGCTCGGCATTGGTGATGGTGTGATGCGCCTTTCCGTGGGACTCGAGGATCCCGAGGATCTCCGCGAAGACCTCGAACGAGGCCTCGCTGCCCTGTCTTGACCGAGGCGCCCGCAAAAGCTTGCGCCGCTGTTGGAAACCGTCGAAAACCCAAAGCACCAAACCGAATTACACGAGGAAGAGTGCGTCATGGCAGAGACCAACATCGGCTCCAGCATCACCATCACAGGAAGCTTCACCTGCGACGAGGACGTGAGCGTCGAAGGGAAGATCCAGGGCGAGGTTCAGACCACCGCGGACCTGACGGTGGAGCCGGGCGGAACCCTCGAGGCGGAGGTGAGCGTCCGAAGCATCGACGTGCGCGGCACGGTGATCGGAAACATCAGCGCCAGCGACCGCATCGAGCTTCACCCGGGCTCGAACGTCACCGGGGACATTCGAGCGCCCCGCGTCGTCCTGAACGACGGCGCGAAGTTCAAGGGCCGCATCGACATGGACGTCGCCTGAGAATCTTTGGCCTTCAAGCGTTCGGTGCAGGCGCGCTCTCGAGCGAAGACGGGAGCCCATGGAAGCGCGCTCCGGTCAGCTCCAAAGATCTTTTCCAGAACCGCTCGGCGGTCTCTGGATCACGAGCGTGCGGCGCCATCGAGACCGCCTCCACCTTGCCATAGAGCTCGAGGGGACCGTTGGGTCCAAAGTACTCCGCGCCGTTCAGCGTGGGCTCCACCGCAGCTCGTACCGAGGGCCAGGCTCCGTGCTCGGCGGATTGCGCCACCAGGCGGTTCGCCCACGAAGAGGCCATCTCCATCAATCGATTCTTCTCCATGCGGGGGCCGACGTAGAGCAAGTTGGTCGACGTGTAGCCAGGGTGACATGCCACGGCCCGCCGCGGGCTCCTGCCCGCATCGAAGCGTCGCTGCAGCTCAACGGTGAACAACAGGTTCGCGAGCTTGCTCTGACAGTACGCGCCGAACTTGCTGTAGCGCTTCTCACCCATCAAGTCGTCGAAAGCGATCCGACCTGGCTTGTGCGCATTGCTGCTGACGTTCACGACCCGCCCGTCCGGTGCGAGATGGTCAAAAACCGCCGCAGTGAGCGCGAAATGCCCCAGGTGGTTGGTCCCGAGCTGCATCTCGAAGCCGTCTTCGGTGAGCGTTCGCGGCAGCATCATCACCCCCGCGTTGTTCACGAGCACGTCGAGGATCGGTAGCGACTTGATGGCGGTTGCCGCGTCACACACCGAGCGAAGGGAGGCGAGATCGATCACCACGCCGTCAAGCGTGCCCCGCGACGTGCGCTTGCGGATATCCTGCTTTGCCCGCGCAATCTTCTCCTCCGAACGACAGGCGAGGATCACGTGCCCCTCCAGATCGGCCAGCATCCAGGCCGCTTCGAGCCCGATCCCGCTGTTTGCCCCGGTGATGAGAAAGGTCTTGCCGCTCTGCAGCGGTGCATCTGCAAACGTCCACGCCATTGGGAGAGACGGTGGGTGCGGCGCACCTGCGCGTCAAGGGGTCGAGGACCGTAGGAAGCGAGCGACAAACTTGTCGAAACGCGTCGATTAGCTCACGATCCGCGCCGTGCCGTTCAACATCGACGACAAACTCGTGATCGGGGTCTCTTCCCGCGCCCTCTTTGAGCTCGAGGACTCGAACCACATCTTTGAGACCCAGGGTGTCGAGGCGTACCAACAGTACCAGCGTGACCGCCGCGACGAACCCCTGAAACCCGGGCCCGTCTTCGCCTTCATTTCGGAGCTTCTCGCGTTCAATCGCGCGCTCCCGGAGGTGGAGCCCATCGAGGTCGTGCTCCTCTCGAAGAACGACCCGGTCACCGGCGACCGGATCTTTCACAGTATCGAGCACTACGGACTCGCGATCGTGCGCGCCGTCTTCACCAGTGGACAACCTCTCCACGACTATCTCGATGCCTTCAACGTATCGCTCTATCTCTCCGCCAATTCCGACCACGTTCGTGCGGCACGCCGAGACGGCTTTCCCGCTGGCTGCGTTCAGCAAAACGCCACTGAATGGTCACTCAATGACGGGGAGATCCGGATCGCCTTCGACTTTGACGGCGTTCTCGCGAGCGATGAGTCGCAACGCGTCTTCGATGCCCACGGACTCGACGAGTTCCACAGCCACGAGGTCGAGCATCGTGGCCGGCCGCTCGAGGCGGGCCCGCTTCATCGACTGTTTCACAAGCTGGGTGAGCTTCAATCCCTCGTGCACGCGGCCAAGCTCCAACGGCCGAAGCTTCGAATCTCGATCGTCACGGCGCGGAGCGCTCCGGCGAACCGACGCATGATTCGGACGCTCGACGAATGGGGCATCGTTCCGGACGACGCGTTTTTTCTGGGCGGGATCGAAAAGCGCAGGGTGCTGCGGTCGTTGCGCCCACACATCTTCTTCGACGACCAAGCGACTCACCTGCAGGATGTTTTCGCCGCGGTGCACATCCCCGCAGTCGCTGAAGAGAGCACGGGCGGAGCGCTGCCGATCGGTCCGCGCCATCCGGCGAAGCGCGCGGAGCGACCGCACGTCACCGACTCGAGGGACAACGACGAGGCCGTCGGCTAGCCTCACCCGGTCTTTCTCGCCTCGCGCCCTTGGCGGGTGCGATCCGAGCCACTAGCTTGCCAGCCATGGGGCGTCCAATCGGCAGTAGAAACCAGGGCTTCGCCGAGCGACGGGAGAAGATCGCCGCGGCGATGTCCGAAAAGATGATGCACGCCGATGGTGCACGGGCGAGCCTGCGCGAGCTCGCCGACGCTGCGGAGATCAGCGTTGCGACCCTGCGGCACTACTTCCAGGACCGCGACGGAGCCATCCGTGCGGCCTTCGAGTTCTTCAACCGCGAAGGGCAGGCAACCCTCGAGCGCGTCCGCGCACCGGTCCTCGGAGACCTCCGGCGCTCTATTCGTATTTTTCTGTCCGAGATGCTCATGGGTCTGCGCAGCGGCTTGGACGAAATGCTGATCAACGGGGTGGAAGCAGGGGTTCATCACGACAGCCTAGGCCCCTGCTTCGTCAACGAAGTCCTCGAACCGCTGATTCAAGCGCTCGAGCTTCGCTTTGAGCGCCACATCGAGCATGGAGACATGAGCGAGGCTAATGTTCGCCACGCGGCCCTCTTCTTGCTCTCGCCGGTGATGTTCGCGCTCCTCCATCAAGACGGCCTCTCAGGATCGAGCCTCCGACCTCTCGACGTCGAAGCGATGCTCGAGGACCAGGCGGACTTGTTCGTTCGCGCCTATGGAGCGTGATTCGCTCTCCTGCTAGTGAAGAGCGGTCAGCATGCGCTTTCGCAAGGTTCGCAGCACATGAAACTCCTCTCCTTGCTCATCGTCCCCTCGCTTCTCGCCGTCGCCTGTGCAAAGGGCGACGGGCCTGAAGTCCAGGCCGCACCTGAAGCCCCGAGCGCACCTCGGGCCTCGCTCCTGGAAACGGTCGCCGAGGTCGCCGTACCGCCCGGCAACGTTGCGCTCGCGCCAGACGGCACGGTCTACTTCACAGTGCACCAGTTTTTCGCCCCCGAGTATCCCGTCGCCGAGCTGCATGAGGGCGCCGCGCAGGCGGCGCTTGCGGACGTCGAGCTCGTCTCGCCCCTCGGTATCGCAATCGACGGCGCGGGCACGGTGTGGCTTCTCGACAATGGGCTCGCGGCGGAGGATGCTCCTCCGAGACTCGTTGCCCGCGCCGCCAATCAAGTCACGCGCGCCTACGACCTCTCCGATGCGAGCCGAGATGACTCCTTTGTGAACGACCTCGTCATCGACCTCGAACACCGCACCGCCTACATCGCCGACCCCGCCGGCGGAAAGAACGCAGCGCTCATCGTCTTGAACCTTCGCGACGGCTCCGCGCGCCGCGTGCTCGAAGGCCATGAAAGCGTCGTTCCCGAGGACATCGACCTCGTCATCGGGGGCGAACCGGTCACCCTCGGATCCGGGGAAGAGGTGACGCGCCCCCGAATCGGCGTCAATCCGATCGCGATCGACGCTGCCGGTGAGTGGCTATATTTTGGACCCATGCACGGAACATCGATGTATCGCGTTCGCGCTGCAGACCTGCGCGATCCGTCGCTGAGCAAGAAAGCGCTCACCAAGCGCGTCGAGCGCTATTCAGACAAGCCCATCTGCGACGGGATCACCATCGATGCGGACGGGAACATCTACCTGGGCGATCTCGCCAATGACGCAATCGGCGTCATCGATGCCAACGGCGCCTATCGCGTGCTCGAAAGCTCCCCGAAGCTCAGTTGGGTCGACGCGTTTGCGATCGGTCCGGACGGCAAGATCTACACGGTCGCAAATCAGCTGCATCTTTCCCCGCCACTTCGTCGCGGAACCGACGCGAGCACGCCTCCCTATCAAGTGCTCCGCTTCGAACCCGTTGGCCCCCCCACCTCCGCAAAGAGCGCCCCCGCGGTGGATGCCGGTGAATCATAGGACCGAAGTTCTCGCCGGCATCACGAACTTCTTTACCGTCAGCTACATCCTGGCGGTGAATCCGTTGATTCTCGCAAACGATGCGACAGGAATGCCGTTCAGTGGCGTTGCGACGGCCACGGTGTTGGTCTGTTTCTTGAACACACTTCTCATGGGGCTCTATGCGCGGCTGCCCTATGCGGTGGCTCCCGGGATGGGGATCAACGCCTTCTTCGCCTATACAGTCGTCGCAGGTGCGGGCGTGCCCTGGCCTACGGCGCTCGGGATCGTCTTCTGGGCGGGCGTGGCGTTCATCTTAATCAGTGTCACCCCGCTGCGGGTCGCGATCGCCAGAGCGATCCCGTCGAACCTCCGCATCGGCATCGCCGCGGGGATCGGGATCTTTCTGGCCTTCATCGGCTTGCGCAACGCGGGACTCGTCGTCGCAGATCCTGTGACCTTCGTGAAGATGGGGCCGATCGGAGCCGACGTCATTCTCGCACTCCTCGGAACGGTCGTGATGGCCTTCTTCTGGATCCGGCAAAAGCCCTATGCGTTCATCCTCGGAATCCTAGCCGTCACCGTGTTAGCCGTCGTCCTCGGCCACAGCGAGCCACCGGAGACCCTCGTCGCGTTGCCCGACTTCTCGAGCACACTGCTCGCCCTCGATCCCTGGAGCGCCCTGAAGCTCGCGCTCCTGCCTACGATTGTCGCGATCCTCTTCACGGATCTTTTCGATTCGATCTCCACCTTCATCGGCGTCGCGCACGCGACCGGGTTGGTGGACGAGTCAGGCGAGCCCACGCGCTTGAAAGAAGGATTGCTGGTCGATGCGATCGCGACGCTCAGCGCCGCACTCTTCGGGAGCTCGTCCGGAACGGCCTATATCGAAAGCGCCGCGGGGATCGGCGCGGGCGGCCGCACGGGGCTGACCTCGGTCGTAACCGCCCTGTGTTTTCTCCCCTGCCTCTTCATCGCGCCCCTGCTGGCCGTGGTGCCAGCCGCGGCCACCGCACCCGTCCTGCTCATCGTCGGTGCCTCGATGCTGAAGAGCGTGTTCTCCTTGCGCGCGGAGGCGTTCGAGGACCTCTTTCCGGTTTTTCTGACCCTCGTGCTGATCCCGCTCACCTTTTCCATCACCCAAGGCATTCTCTGGGGCTTCATCGGCCACAGTGTGCTCTACATTCTCGCGGGCCGTGGCCGGGAAGTGTCACCGATCATGTATGGCCTAGCCGCAACGTCGATGGCACTGTTGGCCCTAGAGCACCTGGCATGAGCGACTACGCGATCGACTGCGACGACGTGATCCGCGCCCACAAGCGGATCGCACGATACGTTCACCGCACGCCGGTGTTGACCTGCTCCGCTCTAGACGCGCGCACCGGGTTTCCCGTGCACCTGAAATGCGAGCTGTTTCAGAAGACCGGCTCCTTCAAGATCCGCGGCGCGCTCAACGCGGTTCTTCAGTTAGACGACGAGACCGCCGCCCGTGGCGTGGTCACCCATTCGAGTGGCAATCACGCGCAAGCGCTGGCCTACGCTGCCAAGCTCCGCGGCATTCCGGCCCACGTCGTCATGCCGGTCAACTCCGCCTCGGTGAAGCGAGACGCGGTGAGGGGCTACGGCGCGACCGTGTACGACTGCGCCCCCACCCAAGAAGCGCGCGAGGAAGGCGCTTCGCAATTGGTGAGAGAGACCGGTGGGACACTGATTTCGCCTTTTGATCATCCCGACGTGATGGCGGGGCAAGGCACCATCGGCCTGGAGCTAATGGAGCAAGTGCGCGAGCTTGATGCTGTCGTGGTGCCGGTGGGGGGCGGCGGAATGCTCTCGGGGATCGCGACCGCTCTTTCGGCCCTTTCGCCGGACACGCGAATCATCGCAGCCGAGCCTGCCGCCGCGAACGACACCTACCGGTCCTTCACGAGCGGAACGCGGCAGAGGCAGCCTCCCACGAGCACGATCGCCGATGGCCTTCGGACGAGCGTCGGCGAGCTCACCTGGCCGATCATCCGCGACCGTGCGGAGGCGGTCCTGACTGTGAGCGAGGAAGAGATCATTCGGGCGATGCGATGGACCTGGGAGCGGGCCAAACTCACGATCGAGGCGAGCGCTGCGGTGGGGGTTGCGGCCTTGGCAAGCGCAGAAGCGAAGACCCTCCGGCTCCGCCGCGTGGGGCTCATCCTCTGCGGCGGAAACGTCGATTTTGACCGACTCCCCTGGCAGACGGTGCTCGCCACCTGAAGCGAGCATCGAGGGCCAAAGCGCCCCGATTCAGAAGGAATCCCTAACCAAGAACGCAGTCACGGCGTATGTCCCCCCGGCGCCGCTCGCGCTCGCATCTCGGTCGCGATTTCCACGCAACATCTTCCATCCCCGGCCGATACGGAAACATCGAATTCGATCAGGGTGAACCTGCGTTCACCCGCTGACGAGGAGGACCGGATGGAAGTTCAACGGATCGATGGAGCCACCGCACGAAGCATCGGCAGCACCGGAGGCGAAATCGCCAAGCGGCGCCTCGACCCCTTCTCATCATCGGGCTTCGACACCAGCGGGAGCCACATCGACCTCTCCGGCCTGAGAGACCAGGAAAACGAAGACGAGCTCAATCAGCTGGTCGAGACGCTCTACCCCGCTCCCGAACCGGTGATGTTCCGGACGCCGTCCGGCATTCGGGCCCAGTCCCCCGCTCTCTCCGACGCGCACCGCAAGGCGCTCGTGCAGAGCGTCGCCCACATGAGCGACGACCAACGGCAGCGCTACGAAACGAAGCAAAAGCGCCTCGGCGAGATGCTCTACAAGCTCGTGGAAGCGCGGCTCGAAGAGGAGAAACCCGCCGAGGAACGCATCCCCGAGATCCCCTCCTACGACTACCTCCTCCATTCGGCGGCGATGGAGCAGGCAGTGACCGACCCCTTCATCGAAAAGCTCATGGGCGAGAGTCAGCTCGACTACGAAGAGGAAGTCACCGAGCACCTCATCGGCGGCCTCTGGGGATTCGAGCAAATCATCACCGACTACGTGATGAAGATCGACAGAGAGCAGAAAATGGCCGACGAGATCCGCGCGGACATCGCCGAGCTCCAGGATCTCTGGAACGAATGGCCCGAGAATGAGGAGACCCAACAGTTCACCTATCACGAGGTGATCGAAGACCAACACGGCAACAAGGAGCTCGTTGAGCGCACGGTGGAGATCACCAAAGCGGAGGCACAGGAGCTCTTCCGGATGCTGGAGGAAGCGGATCGTCAACTTGCCACCTTCGGTCCCGCCGAACAGCAAGTGATCCAGGTCGTCACCCACGGCTGGCAGCAGGCGATGAACACGCTCTCAAACGTGCTGAAGCACTACGACGAAACGCTGCGCAACATTCTGCAAAACTCTAAGGCTTGAGCGGATAGACGTAGACGATTCCTACGGCGAGCAGGACGAGGAACGTCACGCCACTCAATCCCTGACTGCCCCACTGCGCTTCGTAGAGAAGCATGTGGCGTAGCCCCGTGGCGGCGAGCATCAGCACGACTGCGATTCCCAGGCGGTGGCGCATGCCTTTGCGCAGCTCTGGGTAGCGCCGGAGTACGACTGCCGGGAGCAGCCCCCCGAGCGCGGAGAGCGCGAGCGACAGGGGAAGCTCGCTCCCCGGTGGCTGACCGTTGAAATGCGCGAGAAGCGGCCCGGCGTAGAAAGCCAGGGTCGCGATGATCACCGCGGTCCCGAGTCGTCCAGTACTCAGAGTCGGTCGATTGGATTGCGGCGCCTCGTCCACTACAGCGGCTCGATGTCGTAGAGTTCGAGACCCGGCGCGTTTTCGAGGGCGAACTTGATCGCGTAGTTGTTGTCCACCAGCAGCACCGGGGACATGTTCCGGTCGTAAACCAGCCGATAGTCGCGACGCTTCTCGAGCCACTCGAGGGCCTTCGGATCACCCCCGACCCAACGCGCCGACTTCATCGGCACCGACTCGAATCTCGCCTTTACGTTGTATTCGTTCTTCAGGCGTTCCTTGAGGACCTCGAACTGCAGGATACCGACGGCGCCGAGGTAGGGGTTTTGACGGTCGTCCTTCGAGCGGTAAAACAACTGAATGACGCCTTCGTGGGAGAGCTGCTCGAGGCCGGTGTCTAGGGCTTTGCGTTTGAGTGGGTCCTCGAGCAAGAGCTGCCCAAAGAACTCAGGGGCAAAGCGCGGAATGCCGCCAAACTTGAGCGGCTTGCCCGCGGCCAAGGTGTCCCCGACCCGCAGCTTTCCACTGTCGTGGAGCCCGACGATGTCCCCGGGAAACGCGGTTTCCACGATGGAGCGCTCCTGCGCCAGAAACGAGTGGGGCTTGGCCATCCGCAGGGTTTCGCCGGAACGCCCAATCGTCACCTGCATTCCTCGCTCGAAACGCCCGCTCACCACCCGCATGAAGGCGATGCGGTCCCGGTGTTTTGGGTTCATGTTCGCTTGGATCTTAAAGATGAATCCGGTGAAGCGGTCATCCGTAGGCTCGACGTGGACCTCTGCACTCTCCTCCACCCCGCCGGGTTTCTGAATCTGCTCCTGCCCATCCCGCGACATCGGCGGCGCCGCCTTGCGGGCCATGTACTCCAGGAGAAACTCGACCCCGAAGTTGGTCATCGCCGATCCCCAGAAGACAGGGCTGAGCTTGCCGCTGTAAAACGCTTCGTCGGTGTAGGAGTCGCCGGCCATCTCGACCAGCTCGAGCTCTTCGTTGGTCTTTTCGAAGAGGTAGTCCCCCACGAGATCGCGCGCCTCTTCCCAGGGGCGACGCTCCACCTGGAGCACTTCGGTGCCGTGCTTTTCGGCGTTGAAGACCGCCACTTCCCGGGTTCGCAGGTCAACCACGCCCCTGAAGTCACGCCCCATACCGACCGGCCAATTCAGTGGCGCCACCTCGAGGTCGAGCTGATTGCTCACGTCGTCGAGGAGCTCGAGGGGCTCGAGCCCCGCCCGGTCGAGCTTGTTCATGAAGGTGACCACGGGCAGCTTGCGCATCCGACAGACCTCGAACAGGCGCAGGGTCCGGGGCTCGACGCCCTTCGAGTGGTCCATCAGCATCACCGCCGAGTCGACGGCGGCCAGAGTTCGGTAGGTGTCCTCGGAGAAGTCCGCGTGACCCGGGGTATCGAGGAGGTTCAGTGCATTGCCGAGGTGCTCGAACTGCAGGACCGAGGAGGTGATGGAGATCCCGCGCTCCTGCTCCATCTTCATCCAGTCCGATACCGCGTGTCGGCTCGCTTTGCGCGCCTTCACGGAGCCCGCGAGGTGGATCGCGTTGGCGTAGAGAAGGAGCTTCTCGGTGAGGGTCGTCTTACCGGCGTCCGGGTGCGAAATGATGGCGAAGGTGCGGCGTCGAAGCGCCTCGGCAGCCACGTTCATGGCGCCCATTCATCTGAAATGACCCGAGTTTGCAAGGGCTCAGCCGGCAGACCCCGGCGCACGCCGCTTGCGGGGGGGAACCTCGTGATGGCCGTGGCGTTCTTCCTCGAGCTCCCGCTGGCAGGCGATGCAGAGCCGAACCTCCGGGTGCGCTTTGAGGCGCAGAAATGCGATCGGCTCTTCGCAGCTCGCGCACGTGCCGTATTCGTCACGATCCATGCGGTTGAGTGCGGCCTTCACCAAGCGCAGGCGCATCTCGGCGTCGCGGAGGTGGGATTCGGTCATCTTCTGGACCTGGATCGCGTCGATGCGCGAGAGCCGTCCCATCTTCGATGGGTCGAGCTCGACCGGCCCCGCCGATCCCTTGCTCTGCGCGAGAAACGCGCTGAGCGCGTCACGGAGCGCGTGTAGATCATCGCGAAGCTCCTCGCGCTGAGCCTCTGTGATCTCTTCGGGGACTTCGGGTGACACGTCCATGACCAC
The DNA here is from genome assembly GCA_964468125.1 of uncultured Bdellovibrionales bacterium. GTDB lineage: Bacteria > Myxococcota > XYA12-FULL-58-9 > XYA12-FULL-58-9 > CAYXVF01 > CAYXVF01. Next base: position 27,230 of record CAYXVF010000070.1, read on the forward strand.
AAGATAGGCCGAAAGCCCGCCAATTGGCCAGGAGGCCTCCATGACGCAACGCAGCAATCGATCGTCGCGTTGCCGCGCGGCCCGGCAGATCCTTGGAACGCCGCAACGGCTCGGATATGACAGAATCGGAGTTGCTACCGAAAACCCCGCAGCCCCGCGAGGTGTTGGTCATGCGCCATTCTCAGATCGTCGCCACCGGCGTCCACGTTCCGGAACGTGAAGTCCCCAACGCAGAGCTTCACGAACGCTTCCGCGAGAAGCACCCGGAGTTTGTCGAGAAGATCGAAAAGTCGAGCGGGATTCGGACCCGCTGGTACGCGCCCGATGATTGGGCCACGAGCGACCTCGCCACCCGTGCGGGACAGGCAGCGCTGGACCGCGCGGGTGTCGCCCCAGAGGAAGTCGACCTGATCATTTTGGGCACGGACTCGCCCGATTACATCACGCCGTCCACCTCCGTGGTCGTGCAAGACAAGCTCGGTGCGAAAAACGCCGGCACCTTTGACGTCGGCTGTGCCTGTGCCTCCTTCCCCACCGCGCTCGCAAACGCCGCCGGACTCATCGCCGTCAACGGACACCTGAAGAACGTGCTCGTCATCGGCGCGTACATGATGCGAAAACTCGCCGACCCCAATGACCCGATGTCGTTCTTCTACGGCGACGGAGCCGGCGCGGCGCTCGTGCAGCAATCCGAAGAGGCTGGATTCATCGGCTCCGCCTATCGCGCGGACGGATCCTTCGCCAAGGACTGGGCGATACTCAGTGGCGGCACTGCCGAGCCGGTGAGTCACGAATCCATCGATGCGGGCCGAACGATCGTCCACATGTACGAAAAGTACCCGCCCGCGATCAACGACGACGGTTGGCCCGCCGTGACCCGCGCCCTCGCGGACCAAAACGGCTTTGCCGTTCGCGACATCGATTCGTTCATCTTCACGCAGGTCCGCAAGCGCCAGATCGAAAAAGCCATGGATGCCCTGGAGCAACCGCTGGAGAAGGCGCACATGGTCATGGGCAAGTGGGGCTACACGGGCTCCGCCTGCATCCCGATGGCGCTCCACGACGCCATCGAAACCGGACACGCGAAACCCGGCGACCTCGTCGTCCTCGTCGGCAGCGGCGTCGGCTACAACCAGGCGGGAGCCGCAATCCGACTGACGGAAGCACTCAAGCGGTAGAGCTTCGAGTCACCGGTCCCCCGGCCCCGGTCCTCACCGCTTTAACTCCCGTGCTCCCGGCGGGCCGGCGGGCCCGGCGGCCGAACCTGCAGCATCCAATCGACCGTGTCGTTCGGCGACCAGCGCTGACCGTCCCACTCGGTCCGCAACGATGAAGCGGTGAGCTCGAGACGCTCGCCCTCGCACCAGCTCTGAAGCCACTCCCCGGCGCGGGCGAGACGGTCCGGGCTTTCCGTCCCAGCTCGAGCAGCTCCCCTCTAGTCCCGGACACCACGGACTGATGCTCGAAGGACGGGACGGGTGGGTCGACGGGTACGATTTCGTCGCGGGAACGTGCCGGGTGTGCGGGCCGCGCGGCCGCTTCCGTGTGCGGGCGTTCGTTGGAGCGGCTTGCTTCACGGGAACGCGGCGGAAATTGAATGGCTTCGAGAGCGCGCTCGATCTTCGCGCCGTCTTCGGGTGCAAAGCGTCCGCGAATCACCAGCATTCCGTCATCATCCCAGTAGACGTTCAGGCTCCGCGCTTCGTGTCGAGCGTTTGCGTTTGCGATCGCCTCACTGCGCAAACCCTTGCGATAGCGACGCACCGTCGCCTCGAGCTGCGCCGCGGTCCCACAGAGGGCGATCTCGAGGAGGGTCTGTTCCGTCTTACGGTTTGCCACGCGTGTGATGGCACGCACCTTTGAGTAGCTGATGCGTGCCTCTCGAAATGCGTCGTCAATCAGGGGCAGCTCGGCGAGCGCGCGGGCGACCCGTATCTTCTCACGGGCTGAATTCATGTTGAGCCCCGCGTGATAGGACAACCAGTGCGCGCAGGAGCAAAACCCCGGTTCCATCCATTCCCCGCGCCGTTCGAGCTCGCGCAACAACGTGACCATGCGATGGGTCGCCGCGGTGATGCGGGCCGCCAAGGGCGGCAGACAGGTCGAGATCCCGCGCGGGACTAGAGGTGAACGCGAGCGCTTGCGGGAGGCACTGGGCAGCTCACTTCGGTGATCGTGGGCGCGCCGGGAGCCGGTGTAGGCACAGGCGCGAGCTCGGGCTCGTAGCCGTCGGGAACGAGCGACGGTTCTTCGTATTCAACCCGAGTCCGGTCGTCGCTCCGATCACACCGGTCGTCGAGGGGTGTTTTCGCGACGGTCGCGTCTTGGGGCCCGACCATGGCGGTGGGCGACGGCATCGATCCGCGATCCATCTGCGCCGGAATCGGCTGAACCTTGAGCGCGTGAAAGATGAAAAGCGCGTTCAAACCCAAGGAGACCGCGAGGACCGCGTGGTTGACCCATGAGGTGCTACGGGGGGGCTCGTCGAGATACTTCAGCATCGTGCTTCTCCTCGATTGCAGGGGCTCGAACATCTCGGTGTTTCGGAATGCAGACGCCGTGCCAGCACGAGCTATTCGCTGGTTGCAGCAGGATGCCCATGATTTCGGCCGATTCTCGGCCGCGCCGGAGAGACTAAGACCACCAGTCGTGTATTCGTAGCGTCAGAATCTCCGACTGATAGATTGGCGAGGCGGGTTTTGCGCCGTGCCGCAGAACGTGAACCGGGAGGCGACGTGCCAAAACGACACTGTCTCGTGCATCGTGCTCCACTGCGAAACTCGATCGCGTTTCAACCCGCACCCGTTCGCGACTGTCTCCGAAGGCTTGCAACTCCTCGCAAATTCGGGTCTAGACGGCTCAACACATAGTTTGGCGTTCCGCACAAAGACCACGCAGCCCCACAGACCGCGACGCCAAGGGAGGTAGACACCATGAAGTGTAAGCTGATGCTCCTCGTCGGAGCGACCGCAATGGCCCTCTCGCTCACCGCCTGCGGCGATGACGACGAGAACGGCGACGCCAACGGGAATGGTAATGGTAATGGTAATGGCAACAACAACCTCACCGGTTGCGCTGCCGTGATGGCTGAGAAGACCGAGCGCCTGTCAAATGAGATTGCAGCGCAGTCCGTCGAAGACGCTACAGAAATGGTACGGACCGGTGGAGACCAGAATACCGAGGCGGACTATGCGGGGCGGTATCGCGACGACTTGGCAAACCACCCGGGTTGCCTGCCCCGCGCTGCCTACGGGGCCAACACGTCGGAGCCTTTCTCATCCGACAATGAAGCCACTGTCCCTAGCGGCTCACCCGCCAACATTCCTGGGTACGACTGCGCCGCCAAAGAGTACGACCAACCGAGCGAAGATACTTCACTCCCGATCGTCATCCTCGTTCATGGCAATTCATCCGGGGTCACCTCGTTTGAGGAGTATGCCCTCTCCTCGATCGCGGGCACGAGCATTTCCACGAGCGGCGGGTTCGATTTCACGGTAGACAGCACTACTCGCGAACAGCTCGCAACCAAACTCATCGGCGAAGGATTCCGTGTAATTGGCTTTGATGCTCGCGTCGACCTCGTGGCGACTCTGAGTGACTACAGCCCAGACGCCAGTACCGGGAATCCGTTCTTGAACATCGACCACGGCTGGGCTGTCCCCATGCTGCAGAGCTTGATCAAGGCTGTAATCACCAACAACCCGACGCGACAGGTCTCCCTCGTTGGACACTCCCTTGGAGTGACGGTAATCCGAGACGCGCTCCGCCGGCTCTATATTGAATCGCGTGATGATGTAGCTGGTGCGGTCAATCCGTTTGAATCGGTCAAGGATGTGGTGCTTCTCTCTGGCGCGAATCATGGCGTGTCCACTGGCGCTGTCTTCTGCAGTACCTTCACGGGGATCATGCGGGGGACCATCACCTGCGAGATGGGTGACCGTGATGCCTTCGTGAGAACCTATTTCTCAGGTCCGCTGAATGGCCCCGAGGACGTCTTCTCAACTCCTTGCGCTGATGGAGACTTCGCATTTGGTGATACTGACGCGTGTGCCGGGAACACGGTGGAATACACGACTGTGACCATGGAAGACTTGCCAGATGGTTCGTTTCAAGATGAGTTCGTGTCAGAGGACAGCTCGAGTCTCCGTAATGGTGAGTGTGTAGACAACGAGTTCGTCTCTCTCAACGACTTCGACTCCTCGGGCTACTTCTTCACAGGCGCGAACGGATTCCTCGCCAATCATTTCGGTGCAGCGCGATCGAATGCGGGAATCGACCTGGTGGTAGCGAAGCTGACGGATTGACAACCAGCGAACGTGAAATCACTTCGGCGGTCTCGGCTCCAAGGCCGAGGCCGCTCGCTCCGAAAAGCGGGATAAACGGCATGTATCAGCTCTTTGCTGCTGGTTTGCTCTTACTCTTAGCTACATCCGCCGTGGCTGCCGAGGATGCGGTTCTCACCGAAGAACGACCTATAGAGATTACTAACGAGGCCGCGCTCGGTGTCGGGCCGATGAACGGTCGCTTCAGCTTCTGGACGTCAGATGATGGGCAAGCGTTTATCAAACCTGCTCTGATGGTTTCCTCCACGTTAGTGCATTACCGCCCAACGAACGCGGACAACCCAGATCTCTCCAACCGGACGAGCACGCTGATCAACGCCCGTTTTGGCATAGAAGGGCGGGTCAACGACTGGATCTCCTTCAAGAGCCAATTCGAGAGGAACGTTGGCTACGCTCTCGGCCGAAACGGTCCGGTTGGAACGAGTATTTGGGAGGGAACCGCATCTTTACAGGCTCGAGAGAATTACATCAGGCTGGATCGTTGGAACGCAACGCTCGCCGGTGGAATTGTAGCGGACCCGGCAAGCATCGATTTCGTATCTGAGCATGTTCTCGACATGTTTGGAATGGACCCCTACATTCGAGATCCTCTACTCATCACTGGGTTCAATCAAGGCCAGGGTTTGATCAGCCAATATGCGTACGAACTCCCGAGTGACCTGGGGCGCTTAACAGCCGGATTTGCTTTCATCGGCGGCAATCCACTCACGACGAGCCTCTCTTTTGGGTTTGGCGGGAATGTGTCGCCTAACGGAACCCTCTTCACTGCGCCGTTGCGGGCTCTCTCAAACGGCATTCCGGGCTCCGATATTCACATGTACGTTTATTCACCATCGCTCATGTACGAAAGCAGATTTGTTGAGCTTCGAGGCGGCGCTCAATTCTACGATGTCGACATCAATGCGACCCAGAAGGACGATGCACGGCTGTCGGGTGTCAACTATCGAGCGACAGCCAGAGTACGAGTGATTCCAAATCACGAGATCTATGTTCTCGGGGGGTACGCCTATCGGACCAACCAGCAAATAGATGTACTCGATTTGACCCGTCGCCTAGACGATGACTACACGGCCACAACTTGGAATGCGGGTGCTGAAATCAACTTAGGCGACTTTGGCTTTGGTGGCGGCTACTATCAGATCAAACAGGATTTCGGCCCCACTTCGACGACAGACCTCGCATATGTGAACGTTGCTGGGAGCTACTGGCTGATGCCCGGCATTCTCGCCGCAGGAGTTCGATACGCTCAGATCCTCTTGGATCTCAACTCCGACACCACTACAGCGACCGAATCACAGAGCTTCCACGGCTCTTTACGACTATTCCTCTGAACACATAGAGGCGCGGACAGATCACCAGAGAGACTCCACTGCGTTGGCCGCCAACGCCGCGGCTAGAATCTCGAGCGGCCGTCTTG
>CAYXVF010000071.1:0-30918 GCA_964468125.1 uncultured Bdellovibrionales bacterium
GCGCTCGGCGAGCTCGACGCGGAGCTCACCTTGATGGCCGCCTCTACTGTGCTGACGGATTCGATCCGGGGGCGTCCCCCTAGAACCCTTCGCATGATCGAGCGCGTCTGGGACAACGCGGCGATCCCGAGCCTCACCCCGGACTTCTTTCGGGGTACGGTCGATCAGTGGCGCACGAGCGGCGAGCTGATCGCGCGCACACTGGTGGCCGCATACAAGCTGTGGACCCACAAGAATCGCAGCAGTTGGGGCCTGCTCGACGAGCGCAATTGATTTCGGGGGTCACGCTCGAGGTGAGGCGCGCCTACCGCGAGCTGCTCTCGCGCGCCGAGACAGCGGTTGTCCTCGTCGGCACGGAGATCGCCGGGACTTTCCAACGCTAGGGACTCAGGAGGAGCGCGTTTGCTCGGCGGGACTGGCTGCGACGGCGTAGCGCAGAAAGTCGCGCCGGACCTTTTCGTGAGGCATGAGCTCGCAGAGGCGCTCAAAGGCCCTCCGGGAGGCGAGCTCGCCCGAGCAGCTCGCCATGTCGACGAAGAGCGTCCCGTTCTCGGGCCAGGAATGCAGCGCGATGTGCGACTCGGAGAGGACCACGGTCGCCGTGAGTCCCTGCGGCTCGAAGCGATGGAGGATGCGGTGCAGCTCCGTGAAGCGCCCTGCCGCCACCGCTTCGTCGAGGAGCCGGTGCATCAGGGCTTCGTCGTTCAGGTCTTCAAAGGCGCACCCTTCGAGTACGCCGGTGGCCACGTTTACGTCCATGACTCACATACACCGCACGGTCTTCGGCCGGCTCCTCTCAGGAGACTTCGGCGGCCTGTGCGCGCTCTTTTCGGCGGTAGAGCAGTCGTCCGCCGATGATTCCGAGCTCCCAGAAGATGATGAGCGGCCCAGCCATCAGCGCCTGGGTCAGAGGCGAGGGATCGGTCAACATCGCGCCGAGAACGACCGCGCAGACGACCCAGTATTTGCGCAGACGGGCGTAGGTCGCGGGGTTGACGATCCCCGCCGCCGATAAGATCCACATGATGAGCGGCAGCTCGAAGACGATCCCGAAAGCGAGGAGAAGACGGGTAACCAGGGAGAAATAGAGCTCCACGGAATAGGTCGCCTGGACCGTTTCCGGGACCATCGTCGTGAGGAAGTCGAAAGCATTCGGGATGACGATGTAGAAGCCGAAGGCGCCGCCACCGACAAAAAAGAACGTTCCGAGGAGGATGAAGGGAATCACCCACTTCTTCTCGGACGCGTAGAGGCCAGGGGCGATGAACAGCCAGATCTGGAGCAGAATCCAGGGTGCGGATACGAAGACCGCCGCCAGGAGCGCCAGCTTCAGGTAGGTGATGAACATTTCGAGCGGGCTCAGGACCACCATCTCGTGCCCGGCGATGTCGTCGAGGGGTTGCTTGAGCCAGAGAAAGAGCTGCTCCGCAAAGCCAAAGCACGCGAAGGTCGCCAGGAAGAGCACCGCCATGCTCGAGACGATCCGCTTGCGGAGCTCGCTCAGGTGGTCGAAGAGCGACATCTCTTCGAGCTCTTCTCTCCCGCTCACGACTCGTCCTTTTGCACCGGCTCGTGCTCGGGCCCGGGCTCGTGGGGTGGAGCGCCCGAGGCGTCGCCGAGCTCGTTTTCGTCGAACGGCTCGCCGACTGGAGAGGGGGGCGGAAGCGAGGCGGCCTCTTTTTCTGGGCCGTTCGTGGGCGAGGGCACGGAGCCCGGGGGCTCGGCGAGGCTCGCGGTGAGTTTTTCGCGGCGTTGGCGCACTTCTTCGGCGTCCGCCTCCTGCTCGAGGGTCACCTGAAAATCCGAGGCCGCCCGGCGCAGCTCACGCAGGCCGCGCCCGAGTTGCTTCGCGACCGCAGGCAGACGCTGCGGGCCGAGCACGACCAGCGCAACCGCCAGGATGAGGGCGATCTCCCAAATGCCGAGACCAAACATGGCTCTCCTCAGCTTGATGCGAGCTGCTTCTCGATCAAGGTCTGGAGCTCTTGAAGCGCGGCAATGCTCTTTTGTCCAGCACTCTCCGCGAGCTCGGAGGCGCTTTCGACGCGGGCTTGGCTGTCTTGGTGCTGCCGCTGCGCCTCGTGAATGTTCTCGACCATTTCCCGAATGTTTTCGATGGATTCGGTCATTTGCCGGCCGCCCCGGTTCTGCTCCTCGGTGCTGCGCTCCACCTGGGCGGTGATCACCTTCATGCGCTCCGCGCTCTTCATGATCTGCTCAGCGCCCTTGGCCTGCTCCGCGGTCGCGAGGGCGATTTGCTGAACGGTTTCCGCGATTCGACTGATGGCGTTTGTGACCTGTTTTGACCCCTTGGCCTGCTCGACCGTCGCCTGGGCGATCGCCTTGATCATCAGCGTAGAGCGCTTCGCGCTTTCGACGATCTTCCGCAGTGCGTCTTCTGCGTTGTGGCCCAAGCGCACGCCTTCGTCGACGTCCGAGACGCCCTGCGACATCACCGTGATCGCGTTGCGCGACTCGTCCTGCACCGTCTTGATCAGGTCCGCGATCTCTTTGGTGGAAGAGCCCGTGCGCTCGGCCAGAGCTTTGATCTCGTCGGCCACGACCGCAAAGCCACGCCCGTGCTCTCCTGCCTGGGCTGCGATGATCGCCGCATTGAGCGCGAGAAGGTTGGTCTGCTCGGCGACGTCGTCGATGACCGTGAGGATATTCCCGATCTCATCGATCTTGGCGCCGAGGGACCCGATCACTTCCGCGGCCACTCGGCTCGATTCCTTGATCTTGTCGATGCCGTGAATCGTCTTGTTGATCGCGCTGACGCCGGTTTCCGCGTCCGTCGTGACCGTCTCAGACAGCTTCGAGGTCTCGTTGGCGTTGGTCTCCACCTGGCTGATCGACACGTCCATCTCGTTCATCGACGCGGCGGTTTCTTCCGCGGCGGTGGAGAGCTCTTCGATGTTCTTGGCCACCTCTTTGACCGAGAACGTCATCTCCTCGATCGCGGTGGTGGTCTCCTGCACGCTCACGCTCAGGTTGTGAATGTTATCGGTGACCTCGTTGTTGATCGCGACCATCTGCAGAATGCTCGACGAGGTCGCCTCGGCGCTCCGTGAGAGCCCCTCCACATTGTCGCCAATCGCGTCCTGGGCGCTCAGGCCGTCCTTCAACGCACGGTCGAGCTGGGAAACGCTCTCGAGGTGGTGGCGCATGGCCTGTCCGACACCGTCGACCTGCCCGCGCAGGTCCCCCATCGCCGCGAGCACCCCCGCTTCCTGTGGCGCGGGCGTTTGCGCCGAGGCCTGGGCGAGTGTTCCGAGCGCGAGGAGTGCGCCGGGGGTCATTCCGGGAACGCGACGGGCTTCGGTGGCAGCGGCCGCAAAATCCTCCTGTTCGAGGGCGCGTGCGAGCCCGTCGTAAGACGCGCTCTCTGCCGGGGACGGTGCGCTTTGAAGTCTGAACCAAAATACTCCCGCGCTCATCACCAGCCCGAGCACTCCGAGAAGGCCAAAGATGTTCGCGGCCTTCGTCGCGGCGAGTGCTGCGTCGTCGAGGCCCGTGCCCTGACCGCGCGCGAGGAGGAATCCCAGCGCCAAGAGCGCTGCGGCGGGAGCAAGGCCTAGGAAAACGGTCTGAGCGTGGGATGACGAAGACGGGGTGCCGGCCACAACGGAATTCCTCACAGGACGTACCTGCGATCTATAACAGGGACCGAAGGCCGGGCAAAGAAAGGCGAGGGTCTGCAGCGGCCGGCCGACGCGGCTCAGCGGTCGTCGCCGAAGATGTCCTTCACCGAGCCCTTCTCGTCGCGCAGGGTGTCGCGCTTGCCGCCGCGGGCGTCCTCGAGGATCTGGTCCATCCCCTTGATCGACATGTCCTTGCCCTCGGCCTCGAAGGCGTCGAATTGGCGCTTGAGCTTGACCAAGGTTTTCGCCTCGCGCTTCAGGTCCTCCGCCCCGATCATGGCGAAGCGCGGGTCGTCGGCGAGCTCCGCCAAGTAGCCAACGTAGCCGAACTGGCTGCGCGCGACGTCGCTGATGTCCGCGATTTCATCGAGGACATCCGCGAGCTCGAGATTGACCTCGGAGATCTTTTCCGCGGCTTTGGGATCGCCGAGTCGTGCATTGCGCTCCCACTTGGTGCGCTTGGCTTCGAGCGCTTTGCGCTTCTCCTCGAGCTCCTTCAGGCGAGCCTGGCGAGATTCGATTCGGCTCTTCATCTGCTTGAGGACCTCCGCTCCCTCCTGCTTCACGCGGGTGGTCTTCTCCTCTTGCCAGGTGTCCCATTGCGGCTTCTGAGACGCTTTGTTGGTCGTGGCGAGGCCGTCGACTCCACCGTCGACACGCTGGCCCCGCTTCACGTCGCGGCTCACGTCGCCGTCGGCTACCTCGACCCGACCCTCGTCGACACGAACGCGCACCGAGCCGTCCGGTGCGACCGCGGTCTCGAATTGCGTGCCACGGACACCCGCGACGGCCGTCGGTGTACTCACCTCGTAGTTTTCCTCCGCACCCACCGCTTTCGAGATCGAGCTCCATACGCGGCCGAAGAACAGGACCACCGAGCTCTTCTTCTTGCGCCGGCGCTTCGTGGGGGAGAGCTGGAGTGAGCTGTTCGGTCGGATCCGCATGATCGAGCCGTTGCTCAGCTTGATTTCGACCGACCCGTCCTTGCCGGTGTCAAAGCGCGTTCCACGGTACACCGGTTGGCCACTCGCCACTCCCGCGTCCACCTTTTCGATGTCACTGCGCTTCACCGTGCCCTTGGAGCTCTGAATGCGTCCGAGGGTTTCCGGCGCGGCGGCCGCGGTGCTCGCGCATAGGAGGATCGCGAGCGCTGTGATCAGAGTCTTCATTGCGATACTTCCCCCCACAAAAGTGGGTCTACAACTACACGCTCCTCCGTTCGACCGCCAGAGGCACGTACAGCTCGCACCTGTCTGACGGCACCCGCCGCCCGGCGATTCAACCGCCAGTGGCACTTTTCGGCCGGACATAGCGCTCGATCAGCTCGAAGAGGTCCTCCGCGCTCAGGTAGCGAAGCACGATCGCCCCGAAGGTGATCTGTTCCCCTGAGCTCACCTTCTCCGGCGCTCCCGCGGTCAACTTGGTCTTGCCTACAAAGGTGCCGTTTCGAGAGCCCGCATCCACCAGCGTGAGGTCTCCATCGTCGTCATAAACAAAATGCGCGTGGAGCTTCGAGACCGAGTTGTCAGGCAGCACGATGTCGCTGTTTCGCGCGCGCCCAACGCTCATCCGGTCGGGCCACGGGTTGCCCGGAAGCTTCTTTACCGGAAACACCTCATACTGCGCGATTTCCGGTGCCAGTGAGAGCCCTTGCTCCTCGAGCTTCTCCATGACGTTGAAGCCGAGACTCGAGACCGTTTCCGTCTTGAAGGACCACTGCCTCCGTTCGGCTCCGTCGCTCGCTTTCGCGCAGAGAAACGGGAACGGGAACTCATTGGCGAAAAGCTCTCGAGTGAGCCCCCGGCTCTTCAGAACGTAGTCATAGAGCTGCGCCATTACCGCTCATTACTATACAACTTGATGGTCAGGGGAAACTTCACTTTCAATCCGTCTTTGGGCTGCCTGTGGTAGCGGATCTTTGTGAATTGTTTGGCTAAACAGGCGCTCACGTCGGGTGGGGGCGTGGGTTCGAAAGTCGCACCCGTCACTCTCCCGCTGCCAGCGACGACCATCGTCGTGGTGATCGCCGCGGGGACTGAGCCATTTGAGCTTTCCTGATACTTCTGCAGGCAGCGTGCGATCCCACGCTGCCGGTCTTGTACCCCGCGCCGAATGTCTTGGGGAGTGAGTGGCCGTACTGACGCTCGCTTCGCCGTCGTCACCTTGGGCTTCGGTTTCGGCTCTGGCGTCTCTGCATCGAGAACGTCGGCTGGGTTGGGAAGTGAAACGGTGGTGTCAAAGCGCGGAGCGCCGTGCTCTCGCATCTGAATCGCGCGAATCGCTTCCTCGATGCAAGGTCCCGCGTCACCGAGATTCAACGGCTCTAGCGCGATCTTCGCGATCCCGCCGGTGGAAGCGACGGTGATCGAAGCGCTGACGCTCTCGAGCCCACGGAGGCTCCCGGGGTTTTGCGAATAACACTCCAGGATGGAGTTTCTCGCCGCGGTCACCGCGAGCTGGACCTCTTCCTGAGAGAGGGGCTCAGCCTCGGGAGCTGCGGGCGCCTGATTGAGCCACCAGGCCACGCCTCCGCCAGCGAGGGGCAAGAGCAGGAGGAGTGCGGCTATCGCGCCCCAGGGCCACGCACGTGGCGGCGCTGATGGCCCGATCGGCTGCGAATCCCTTTGCGAGCGCCTCGCGTCGAGGATCTCCGTGATCAGGGGCAGGTCTTCAGTGAGTGTTTCCGGCGTGTCGATTTGAATGGTCGCGCCGTCGTCGAGACCTGCGGAGTCCGCGGTGATCACCCCCTCGAAGAACTCCGGATGCTCCTGGAAGTATCGCCGGGTGGCGGTAGCGAGGTCGTCGATGGTCCTCGGGAAGATCGCGCGGTTCAGCGCGTCGTAGTACTCCTCGCTGCTCTGAAAGCGATTCTCCGGCGTCTGAGCGAGAGCACGTGCGACCACGCTCTCGAGCTCATCGGAGACGTCATCTCGGACGGTCGAGAGCCGCGGAACCCTGCACTCGTTGATCAAGCGAAAGGTGTCGATCTCATCGGCACCCTTGAACAGGCGCCGCGTCGCGAGCATCTCCCACAGGAGGATGCCCGCGCAAAAAATATCGACACTCTGTGTCGCCTCGCCGCCCGCGATCTGCTCGGGTGCGATGTAGCCGAGCTTGCCCTTGATCATTCCGGGGCTCGTCGTGCTGATCTCGTTGCGAGCCTTGGCGATTCCGAAGTCTGTGATCTTCACCCAAGCCTGTGGCGTCACCAGGATGTTCTGCGGCGTGATGTCGCGATGGAGGAGGTTCATAGGCTCCCCGTCCGGGCCGTGAAGCTGATGGGCGTAGGAGAGCCCTCGCAAGACCTGCGAAGTGACGTAGACCGCGACCTCCACCGGTAGGAATACGCGATTCTTGTGACAGAACTCCAGCATCTGGCCGACGTTGGTCCCCGGCACGTACTCCATCGCGATGTAGTACTCGTTGCCTTCGCGGCCGAGGTCGAAGACCTGGACGATGTTGGGATGGTTCAGAAGGACGGTGAGTTTTGCCTCCTTCACCATCATGTCGATGAAGCTTCGATCCGCCGAGAGGTGGGGCAGCATCTTTTTGATCGCCACCTCACGCTCGAATCCCTCGACGCCCGCGATTTTGGCGTAGAAGATCTCCCCCATACCGCCGACTGCGATCCGTCGCTTCAGAATGTATTTCCCGAGTCGACGGCGATCGTCACCCGAGGCGAGGTTCAGCCGCGCGCCGCAGACGCAGCGCGCCGCCGGAAACTCGTCCGCGGTGGCTCTGTCGACGTCGAAAGAACGTCCGCAGTTGGCGCAGCGTAGGTCCAAGGGTCCAAACAGCCCCGGTTGAGCGATCCTCGAATGGCGACGGACCCGCCGCCTCGGAGAAGCTGCCACAGGGCGTGGGACGAGTCTAATGCGCGGTGATCATCGACGAAAGACGTCCCGAACGTAGTAGCGCTCGACCCCGTCGGAGGCGAGCGTTCGGTAGACGATGCTGTGGCGACCTTTGCGCCCGAGGCTCACATATTCGCGAAATCGCCCGTCCTCGTCGACATTGGCCTTTTGCCCGTTGATGAAGAGGCTCTGCCCGATGGGGACCTCGCCGGAGGTGAGGATCTTCGACTTTCGTACTCGCTGATTCGAGGCCGGCGCGGCGATCTGGATGTCCACCGCGCTGTTGTCGAATTTGATCTCGAGTCCGTTCGTTCCTCCCGTGCGCACCTCGGCTCCCCCGTCGTCGAGGGCGTTCACCAGCCAGAAATACTTACCCTCCTCGAACTGTCCCGCTTTGAACTTTCGCTGCGTCACCTTGAGTGTCTGGTCTACGAAGGGCTGTTCGAACTCGCCGTCGCGAAAGACCTTGAGGCGATAGGTCGTCGCGCCCTGTACCTCGTCCCAAACGAGCGTGATGCTCGGCAGGGCCTGCTGAAAATACACGACGGTCTTCACCCCCGTGTCGCGCACCAGATTCTCGCGGCCACAGTTCTCGCCGCAGCGGGAAGGGTTGCCGCGCTTGACTCGGAAGAGCCCACGTTTCCATTCACCGTCGCCCCCGCCGCTCGCCTTCACACGCCAGTAGTAGGCGCCTTCCTCGAGCTGCTCGTAGACGAAGCGTGTTCGATCGAGCTTCTCCCGGAAGACGGGAGCGCCATCGAAATCCCTCTGGCGCGAGAGCTCGAGCTCATAGTCACTGGCGCCCTCCTCGGGCTTCCAGCTGAAGAGCACCGCGGGCCTCTGACTCGCGTAGTAGACGACGGACGACATACCGGTGCGCAGTTGCACGTCTGTCGGGGCGAGCTCGGTGGGATCTCCGGTGGCCTTTCCGGCATTTATGCCGACGACCTGCCCCGGCCCCACTACGGTGCCGTCTGCGAGGGTCGCGCGGCCGAACTGCACCGCGACCCGTCCCTGCCCATCGAGGTCTTGGGTCACGTCTACGATCGCTCGCTCTGCGCCCGGGCTGATTTCAACGGCGGTTCCGCCAACGGACACCCTGTGGCGGGTCTGAACGCTACTTCGCTTGAGCTGGATGGTCGCACCGCCTTTGCTCAGCGCGTAGGTCGCCAGGCTCTCCTCTCCGCGACGTTGCGCGCCTTCGAGCATCAGCTCCGTTTCGTCCTCCAGTCTCACGCGCGATTCGTCATCGAAAGCCATGATCGTACCGCGTCGCTTCGTTCGGACCGAATCGCCCGGAGCGAGCGAGTCGGTCTTCTTGGGTCGGGACCAACTCTCTTCTCCAGAACGCTTCACGCGTACAAAACGCGGATTGGAGAGGAGCGTGATCACGACCTCCTCGACCTCCATGACATCGTCTTGCTCTTCTTCGTCGCCGTCGTTGTCTGCACCGACGGCGATCACGACGCCGCCGATCTGAAAAACCTCTCCCGCTTCCACCGCCGTCGTCTGCCCGTCTTCACCGATGACCTCGATGCTGCCGACGAGGACCTCGACGCCCTCCTCGCCGACGAGGATTTCTACGGGGCCGGTCCCGATTTCGAGGGTTCGGTTCTCGAAGGGGAGGCCGATTTGAAGGACCCCTCCACCGCCAGAGGAGCGAACCCTCGCTTCGCCCTCGATCACGATGGCTCCGATGGTGCTCGTGGCGGCTCCGTCCCTGCGAATCTCGACGACCGTGTTCGGCTGTAGCTCCAGCACGTTGCCGCCGGAAAACGCGAGCGTCATGGCGCCATCAGCGCCGGTCCGGGCGGAATCGCCCACGAAGAGATCATCGCCCTTCTTTGCGTCGCGAAGGGCACCGTCGCGTGGATTCAGTTGAGCGGTTCCCACGGCCCCGGTCACCTCCGCCGCGGGAGCGGGTTTTTCCGCGCACGCCAGCGCGAGCAGCAGGAGAAGAATGGGCGTGCGTTTCAAAGGCGACATGGTGACGACCACACAACGCGAAGATCTAGGAAGCGCATCGGACCATAACGCATCTCCGCGCCTGGTCGAGAGGCCCGCGTGTCTATCAGCGGCCGCGAGACATGTCGACATTGAGAATCACGGTATCGCCCGCGCGAATTTCGAGCTCTTTCTTCTGGGTCACGTAACCCTTTGAGGTGATCAGCACCTGGTAGCGACCGGCCTTTACTCGAGCCGCGAAGGTGCCCGAGCGATCGATCTTCACCTTCCGATTCAGAGCCGGGATGAAGACCTGACCGCGAATCGCGTTTCCAGTCCGAGCATCTTTGAGGCTTCCCTTCAGCTCGCCGATCGCGTCCTCGCCAAGGGACTGCAGCTCGAATTTGAGGGGGATCGACTCGCCTGCTTTGCCGCGCTGAACCTGTTGCGATGTGGCCCGATAGCCTGGAGCCTCCACGACGATTTGAACCAACCCCTCGCCCACGTTCAGCGGCATCGTCGTGAACGCGCCATTCTTGTAGTCCACAGCGATCATCGACTCCTCGTAGTCGCTCACCTTGACCACTGCTGCGCCCACGGGCTCCCCCGTGCCTTGTTCGAAGACCCCGCCGGTCACCTTGAAGGTATCCCGCTCTCTTTCGACCACCTTCGTTTCCGTGACCACCTTGACGCACATGTTCTGCTCGCAGGCGAGACCCTCGGGGCAGTCCGCGTTCAAATCGCAGCTCAACGGCGCGGGAGAGGCGTCGCTCATCATCATCGGGGCGGGGCTCGGCGTGTTGAGGTGGAAGGCGACGCGGGTGTAGAGTTCCCACGGGGGGAGGCCTGGCAAGTCATTGGCCACCGTGTCCGGCGCGCCGCTGATCCGGAAGTCCCCGCCGACGAGCAGCTCTGTTCCGCCCTTGCCAAAGGGCATGAGCTTGACCCCGAGGGATGCGAGCAGCGGGGCCTCGGTGGTGTCCGCCGCGGATAGGGGAACGCCTCCCACGAGCTCGAAGAATGGATTCAACCGGAAGGTCTCGCCCACCTCGAATTGCGCCTCCGCTCCAACGCCATAAGTCACGAGGTCCACCTTGGACGTGCTCGCCGTGAAGCGCTGCGCGGGGGTGAGGTCTTCGTCTGGGCGTCGAAAGATCTCCGAGCTGTTGTCGAGTCGGTACCCGACGTTCACTGTCGCCTGCAGGTACGGGCTCAAGAAATAGGAGCCGAGCAGAGAAGCGTCGAGCACGAAGGCGCTCGGATTCAGGCCTGTCCCGCCGGCGGATGTCGGGAGCAAGACCGAGATCGCACCCCCAACACCGACCTCCGGAGTGAGGAGTTCGCTCACCTTCAGCAGAAATCTCGGGTCACCGAGGCTTTGGGTGGTGCGGACCTCGGAGGCGTCGTTGCGATTGCTGACCGTTGCCTGGCTGATTCCGAGGTCGAGCCACTCGACCGGAGACCACACGACGTGCAGAAGCTGGCGAATGCGTTCGTTTTCACCCCCATCGCCGAAGAAATCGTCGGCGACGAAATAGGTCGCGGCCAGGTTCACGACCCAATCGCCCGCGGGGAGGGGCGCGGCGGTTTCGAGCCGATTCAGTCCGTAGGTGCCGCGCAGGCTGGTCCCGCCGGGCCAGGGTTCTGCGGCGTACGGGGCGGCCGCGCCGCTCTCAGCGCTTTCGGCGAGCTGACCCTGGGCGGAGGCGGGGCCCGGAGCGATGAGAATTCCGGCGCACAGCGCTGCTATCGAGGCATTGTTTCCCATGAGCGTGCACGTGAAGCTTACACCCTGCTGGGGTCACAGCAAGAATCTCATCAGTCCTAGATCCTCCAGTTCTTTCGGCGCGTAGGCCAACAGAACCCGGTCTTTGACCCGCTCGTTGTAGGCCGCTACCGCGGCCACTGCCATCGCCTGCGCGCGATCCCTGGCGTCCGGCCGTATCCAAAAGGAGCGGCAGCGCTTCGAGTAGGTGATCTCCCGCGCGTCCCAATCGAGGGCGTAAGGAAAGCGCTCACATGCCATCGGCCAATGGGGAAAGAGCCCGCAGGCGCCGTCGACGGTGAGCGCGCGGCAGGCGCCAAACTCGTTCTTGGCGAGCACGGGGAAGCGTTTCCAGTCGCTCGAGGCGGTCTGCAAACGGAGAGCCGGATTTTGGGCCAGCTCCGCTGCCGAGAACACGGGTTTGTCGTGGGCCATCAGTTCCGTGCGCCCGAGGTCAACGAGGGTCGCGATGTCTCGAAGGCGCAGGAGGACGGTGCTTCGGGGCCCGACGCAGCACATCTCTGTGCAGCCTGTGCAGTCGTTGACCTGACCCTCGGGCGCGAAAACCGTCACGTTGGCCGGGTCGAGAAGACGCAGACGCGTCGTCCAGCGCAGGCGCAGGTAGCGAAAGAAATTCGGCGGAGCCCACAGGGGCCGTCGCGCCACCTCGTCCCAGAGCCCTTCGAGCGCTCGCACGGTGGGGAGCTCTCGGGCGGGCGCGGAGAGGTCGAGAATCGGGAGTCGATTCGTGCTCAAGGTCTGCCTATCGAACCTTCACCGTGATCCGAAGATTCTCGAGATCATTGATCGAGTCGCTGAGGCGCTTGAGGTCGTCGCCGAGGGTGACGATGTTGCGACGTCGCCCGTGCACGACGTCGACCGTGCGCAGCTGGCGGCTCGAGCGGCAGCTGCGCTTCAGGTACGCCTCCGCCGAATTGGCTCGGTCGTCCATCGCGTTGAGCTGCGCGAGAATGTTCTCATAGCGGTGCCGAAGCGACGGGATCATCTGGTTGTAGCGGCTGAGCTCCGCCTGTCGTCGGTTCCATTCCGAGAAGATCTGGCTGCAGCGATCGATGGTGCGCTGCTGCGTTTCGCCGGGAACGAGGTTGTTGCAGCTGAGCCGCCCGTACTCCACCCGGAGCGGCTCGATGCTGCGGCGGAGGTTCGCGACGCTGTTCTGGGTGCTGCTGATTTCTCGGCGCACGACGGACGCGTCCGTCTCGAGCGCTCGCGTGTCCGTGTCGAGGCGAACCACGATCGCCTCGTAGCGATCGCAGGTGTCCGTCATGCCGCATTGGCTCTTCAAGCTCGACTCGTCCTGCTGCACACGCGTTTCGAGTCCTGACACCGTCGACTGGGTGCGCGAGCGCGTTTGCCCCAACTCTCGCAGCCGTTGCTGCAGTTGCGCGATTTCCGCGTCGATCCCTGCGAGCTCTCCGCGATAGGCTTCGAGCCGCTTCTTGTTGTTTTCGAGGATTCGCTCGCGATTCTCGCAGGCGCGTCTTTCCTGCGGCGACGGCTGGGTGGGCCGAGGTTGGGTCGTCTTCTGCTCGACCTGGTTTTGGCGCTTTCGCTCTAGAACCTTGCGACGTAGGTCCGACTGGGCTTGCGCTGTCGCGACCTGGAAGAGCAGCGCCGCGCAAACCGTAGTGCAGAAGATGCCGAGCTTTTTCATGTGGGTCCTCACGTGTCTCGAGTTCACTGCGTGACGCTCGAACTCTCCGATCGATTCGATCCGCGGGCAAGCACTCGACAACATCCCGACTGTCGTGAAATAGGCGAGCTATGAGCGAACACGGAGTGCGGGTCACGAGCGAGGTCGGCAAGCTGCGCCGGGTCATGGTTCACCCACCGGGTACGGAGCTCCTGGCGGTAACCCCGGAAACCAAGCGTACATACCTCTACGATGACCTCATCGATCTAAACGCCGCGGCCGAAGAGCATCGACGCTTCGCCGGTGTGCTGCGACACGTTTGCGAGGTGGTCGACGTCCGTGACCTGCTTCACGAAGCGTTGGAGCAACCGGGTGCGCGGGAGTTCCTGATCGAGCGCACCGTGGAGCACACCGCGGAAGGGGGCTTTGCGCAAAAGACCGAAGATCTCGCGCCGGAACAGCTCGTTCAACGGCTCGTGGAGGGATGGGCCATCACCCCGGGGCCTTTTTCCGACGCGCTCGAAGAGCCCGTGAATGTCCTGCCGCCGCTGCCCAACCTCTTCTTCACTCGGGATGCGTCGGTGGTCGTGGGCGAGGAGGTTCTGATTTCGGCGATGCGCTATCCGTCGCGTTGGCCCGAGGAGATCATCTCTCGCACGATCTTTGGCTTCCATCCGCAACTTCGAGCAAACATTCTCTACGACGGCTCGATTGAGCGCCGCCACCAGCACTACGTCGAGGGCGGCGACGTGCACGTGCTGTCGCCGAACACGGTGATGATCGGCGCATCGGAGCGCACCACCGTGGCGGTGATCGACGAGCTGACCAGCGAACTGTTCGAGAAGCACGGCTTCGAGCACGCGATCGCAGTGATGGTGCCGGACGCGAGCATCGCCATTCACCTCGACATGGTCTGGACCCAGCTCGACCGCGATCTATGCGCCGTATTCCCACCGTTCTTCTATGGCGCCGCACGGGTGCCGATCCTCTACCGCTCGAGAGCCGACACGACCGCCCGGGCCATGGGCACCGTATTCGAGGCGTTGAAGGCATCCGGCGTGCCCATGGAAGGCGTGCGCTGCGGCGGCGAGCACCGGCGCGTCCAGCAGCGTGAGCAATGGATGAGCGCCTGCAACTTCCTGGCGTTCGCCCCCGGGCAGGTCATCGCCTACGAACGCAACGAAGCGACCCTTCGCGAATTAGAGCAGGTCGGATTCAAGGTCGTTCGCGCCCAGTCCTTGCTCCTCGGCGACGAGAAGCTGGTCGAGGGGGAGCGTACCGTCGTGACAATCCCCGGCGCGGAGCTCGTCCGCGGCGGAGGAGGTCCCCGCTGTATGAGCTGCCCGCTTCTGCGCGAGCCTCTCTGAGAGAGCTCCCAGACGACGCGCTCAGCCGCCAACGAGCGGCACGAGCTTCACGAAGCTCACCTCGGTCGTAGAGCGGATCGGAACCCGCTGTTCCAGAGACTCGACCTGCTCGTCGTTCACGAGGAGAAAGAACCCGTTCGCCTCTAACGCTTCGAGGGCCTTCGCCACCTGCTGATCCGCATCGATCGTACGTCTCTTCTTGAGCCGGTACCCGTTGAGCTCAGCCTCCGCGTCTACCGGTTGGACCAGCCCATTGAAGAGCGAGCCGCGATTGGTCGCGTTGAAGCGTTCGACTTCGTCCCGGACTCTCTCCGAGATGATTTCCCGGACCGTCACTTCCACGGAGGAGACGGTCAGTGTCCTGCGCTCCAAGACCTTCCCCGTGGGGCTCGCGTCGACGATGGCGAGGCCCGTGCTCATGGCGTCTCCTAGCGAATCTGGCTGAGAATGGTCGGGTCGCTGATCTTTGATTCGTCGACCAGCATGAACGCTTTGCTCAGAATGATCGAGAGGATTTCATCCCCCTCGAAGGGGAGCATCACCGGACCGGTCGCCTTCTTCGCGGAGCTTCGTCCCGGCACGATGCAGAGGTATCGGTCGTCCGGGCTCATTTCGCTGTGCGCCTTACCTACCCCCGCCCCCGCGTTCACGATGAGCTCACGGACGCGCTCGACACCTATCGCCTCGATCAGGGTCGCAGCTCTTTTTGTCCACCTACCGCTCGGCCGCGCGGAGGTTGCTGTTGCACAATGAGAGACCCACTCGCCGATCTCCGAGCTCGCCGGGTCGAGCGCAGCAAGAAAATCGGTGGTCCAGGCGTCCACGGGTTTCAGCGCATTCGAGCGCTCACCTTCGAGAAGTGTCTCGATGCGCTCGAGTAGCTTGCGTTGCTGAGAGTCTCGTAACGCGACCACTCCCGGGCCGACCCCCCTCGCATGCGCATGAGCTCGCGCCAGGCTTGCATGAGAAGCTCGCGCTGCTCCGCGTCCGGCGCCTTCATCACCGCCTTTGACTCGGGCATGTCCGACAGCTTGATGCGGTAGTGCTCCTGATAAAACGGTACCGCCGCGTAGAGGAGCGTTTCGAGCCGTTCGTCGAGCTTGTGCGTCTTGCCAAACATCATGCTTCGGATTGTGACCCTGAAAGACTCTTCGTGCACGCGCTCAACGGGTGATGACACGGACCCAGAAGCAGCCATTCGGCCCGGTGCTGCCCGAATGGTAGGGGCAGACCTCTCCTCCTGCATCGCACAGGGGAGTCACCGCCAACATGTAATCGTCCCGGAGCGCGTCCTGCCCGGTCCTGCCAATGCACTGTAAGATCGAAATCCGCTCGTGCGGCGGTCCATCCGCTCTCATCGTCAAGTCGGCATTTCCCCAGGGGTCTCGCGGTCGGTTCATGAAGTCCTCGGCAACGAGCTGATTCATGCCAGCCGCGTGGTCTGCGCCTTGAAGCCCTCGAAACGATGCGCCCGCGTTAAACCGTTCCGCGTAGGACCGTGCGACTTCGCGCACCGCTTTCACGTTCTGGATGGCTGTACTGATGCGCGCTTGGTCGAGGAATCCGCGCGTGATGAACACGACGGTCGCCGCGATGGCGATCACCCCAACGACGACGCCGAGCTCGTGCAGTGAGAAACCGCGGCTAGTCGTCTCGTTTCTACGCATGCGGGGCCCCGGCCAATCACTCCCCTAACAAGCTAGAGAAATCTTCTGCCTGCGCCAAGGGGGCAATCGAGCCGGGCGCGCTAGAAGCAGACCGCGACGTATTCAACTTCGACAGTTTCCCCCGGGCCGGGAATCGATGCGCCGTTGAAAACGACTGCGTTGGCGCCCGCGTCGAAGACCCAGCCGTCGGTCGCATCTTGTCCTACAGCGGAGCAGCTGCCGCCGAGGTCGCAGACCCGAACCTCGATGGTCGACGCGGTCGCGGGCCGGTCGAGGGGGAATTGGCGCCGGGCGTTGAACACGTCGAGACCCAGATCGTTGATAAGGTCGGACCAATCCGCGGTGCAGATCGATCGGAACTCGCCGCCCGCCGCGTTGACCGCGTCAAAGTCGTACTGGTTTTCCGCGGCGGTGGTGCAGCCATTGGGTGGTGGACCCGAGATTGCTGAGATGTTGAGGAGGTCCGGGTTGCCGACACCTTTCAGGTTTTGAAAGAAGTCAACGTAGAGCTCGTACGGCCCGTTAGACTGGTCCGGCTCATCGGTGACGAGAATGACATAGAGTGTCGCCTCGTTGCGGAGGAAACCCGCGTTGTAGTCGTCGACGTTCGGGTAGTCGAGAGCGAGGCGCGCGGCCTGGAGCGGCGCCTCCTGACCATCCGAGTGAGGTCGGTCGAAGTCCGCGGTCTTCACCCAACATCGAAACTGTGCTTCTTGCTGCGCCGGGGGCTGCGAATCCTTGATGAAGCGGTTCGAGTCGTTGCAGTGGTAGAGCTTACCCGCCCACTCGCTCTCGACGTCCGTAGCAACGACGCCGATGTGGTAGTCCGTGTCGAGGCTGACCGCCGTTGCGATGAAGGAGTCGAAGTTGTTCGCGAGGTCGTCCTGCTCATCGCCCATCGAGCCTGAGTCATCGATGACCCACAACACGTCGACGGTGGGGCGCTGCGGCTGTTGGTACGTGTCGAAGCCCTCGCTGTCAGTGGTGCCTATCGCCCCGAGCGACACGGTGAAATACTCTTCGTTGTCGTCCGTTGACTGAATCTCGAGCAGCCCGGACGCGCTGCTCTCGCTGCTTGCGCAGTAGCGAACGAAGAGCTCCGTGCTCTCGCCTGGGGCCAGCTCCGTATCCGCGGGTGGTCGGGTAACTGTAAAGCCGGGGTCCGAGGTGGAGAGGATGCCTAGCTCGTTGATCGACAGGGTTCCGTCGCCGGAGTTGTAGATTGCGATGCGCTCCTCTTGGCTGCAGCATCCGACGGTCACTTCGCCGAATTCGAGATCGCCGGGGATCACGTCGATGTCCGGACGCGTGCCCGTACCGGAGAGGGAGACGGACTCGGTCTCCACGGCCCCCATGGGCCCGCTATTGACACTCATTTCGATCGCAGTCGTGCCGCAGAGGATCGGGATCTCCTCGAAGGGATTGTTTCCAGAGGGTGGTACCGGAGCGAAGGTCACCGGGAGGAATACCGATCTTCCTACCGGTATGCTGAAGTTCTGCGTCGGAAAGGAGAAGTAGGTCGTCGTATTGCCCCGTCCCCGGATGTTGCTGATGTCGCACGTGTCCGAGCCGATGTTCCGGATGCGGAGGTCGATCGTTTTTTCCTGTCCGATGTTGACGTTGCCGAAGGCCAAGGACTCTTCGGCGCAAAAGAATCCTCCGGGGTTCACCGGCGAGAACTGCAGCTCGCAGTTTGGGCTGCCGCCGCCGCGCGCGACGAGAGGGATCTCGAGCTGTGGAAACGCGAGGTCGGGCGAGGTGTAGGGAAGACGCCCGAAGTAATCGAGGGGGTTTGTGCTTAGGGGTGCTGCAAAAAGCAGCTCGATCGGCTGCGAGGTCGCGCCCGGGCTCAGGGTGAAGCCGTTGCCGTTCGGATTGTTGGTCACCGCAAAGTGTTGCTGGGCGGTCCCCGGCACGATCGGCAAGAGCTCGATGTCTGTGCAGGGGCGCGCGCCGATGTTGACGAACTCGATGTTCTTCGTGCGGGTCACCCGGTCGTCGCCCGGCAGCCCGGGGCAGAAGGGGAAACCCGGGGGACAGGTCACGCCACCGCCGGCCTCGTTGAGGGCGGCCCAGCCAAAGTCGATCGGGTTTTCCGAAGGAACGAGCACGCACCGCTCCGGGGGTCCCGCACGACCCGCAAGCTCGATCAAGGCATTCGGTCGGGCGACGTCGTTGCTAGCGAACTCCCAGCGCGCGCTCGCGGGAGTCCCAGGGACTTGCGTAGGCGCATAGACGACGTCGAGGATCGTCGATTCCCCAACGGCGAGGGGCGTGCTGCTCCATGGCAGAGCAGTCGAGCCAAACTCATTGCTCGAGCCCGAGAGCGGTGACACCGAATCGATCACGAGCTCCGCATCGAAACCGCAGTTGCTGACGGTGAGCGTCCGAGTTTCTGGCGCGTTTGTGGGTGTATTGAAGGTCGGGGCGTCACCAAACTGCAGGAGCGCATCTCCCGGCGAAGCGTCACCGGTCTCGAAGCAAATCCTCGGGCCGATTACCCGTCCGAGGAGCTCGACGGAAACCGCGTCGCCGATGCCGCCCACGCGGATCTCCCCGCGATGCTCGCCCGCGACGAAGGGCCGGTAGAGCACTGGAATCTCGAGCGTTTCGCCTGGGGCGACCGCGCTGCAGGGGATCTGCCCGAGGGCGAAGACGCCGACCTCACCCGGCTGTTCGTTCGGGCGGATCTCCGGGATCCCGTCGTCGACGAGCTCGACCGTGACGAATACCTCGCTCTCGCCCGTGTTGCGCACGGAGACCGTCCGCTGTTCTTCGGTCAGATTCTGCACGACCGTCTCTTGGAAGGTTCCAAAGTCGACCGCATTGCCTGCGCCGCAGCTGCCGTCGGGAACGCACACATCGGACGATCCTCCTCCGCCGCGTAGCGTGGCATTCCAGCTCGCCTGAACATTCGAGTCCGAGAGCACTTGCACCGACGCCTCGAGGAGCCCTGTGGCCGCGGGAGAGAAGCCCAGGATCACCTCCACGTATTCGCTGCCACTCAATGCCAGTGGACCGTTCGCGAAATCCACGCTCGCGACCGCGCGGTCGCCGTCGTAGAGCTGAATGCCGATGATCCCGAAGGCGCCGCTCGGATCGTCGAGGGTTACGCTCCGGATCTGCAAGACATTGCCCGGGTTCTCGTTACGCAACGCCAGGTTGCGCCGCGCGTTCTGCCCAGGTTCGGGACTCCCGAAATCGATGATGGTGCCCCTCGGCTCCACCGCGCTGCAGCCACAGGCCTCGCCCTGGTCACACAGCTCGAGCTTCAGCTCACCGAGCGAAGAGCCGAGCGAGTCGCCGCCGCAGCCGGTGAGCGAAAGAGCAGCTATAGACAGGAAGAACGCACATACGACGCGGAGTCTACGCACTGCAGTCCCCTCATTCCTCGTCGTCTCCAGCGTGGGCGAGAAACGACCAAGTTCATCTTCATCTCATTGGGCCCTACAGCGACGCCGCGGGGACCCCACCCGGCCGTAGTGTGCGCAGGTCCTCGCCTCGCGCGCAAGGGCTGCGGCGGGGGACCCTGATTTTCTTCAATCCTGGATCCTGTTCCCCTAAACCCCCGCTCCGGCCTGTGATACGCCACTCCCCATGAACGATCTGTCTCGCGAGACCGGGCGCCGATCAGGTGCGATACTGGGGTTTGCTGTCACCTCTCTCCTGACCCTGAGCGTCGGTTGTCGCGGCTGTGGCACGGAAACAGCAAAGAGCGCTCTTCTCGAGCTTGCGGCAGAGGACGCTCAAATCGCCTTCACCGTGGGCGATCTCACCCAGGCTTCGCAGGCCGCCCGCGACTTTTTCGACGCTGCCACCAAGAAGACCGGGGCGATGAGTACGAGTGTTCAGGGCGCTGCGAAGAAGCAGCTCGGCTTCGACCCCTTCGATCCGAAAGGCTATGCCAGCGCCGGAATCGATCCGAGCGCTGGTCTCATTTTCTTCTCCGAGGGGGCGAGTCCCGAGGTCGTGCTCGCCCTGAAGGTCGCAGACCAAAAAAAGCTCAACGAGTGGATCGTCAACACCCTGAAGCGTCTCGACGGGGCGAGCGAGCAGAAGAGCGAGAAGGAAGAAGGGATCGATCTTCGGACCGTGGGGCGGCCATTCGGTACGGAGCTCATTCCCGTGAGTCACTGGACCTTCGTTGACGATGTGGTCCTCGTAGCGCAGGCCGCCGGCAAAGCCTCGCTCATCAACGCGGCCAACCGACTAGCCGCGAAAGAGGAAAACCGCAAGAGCCTCGCGGACGACCCACTCTACGCGAAGCTCGTGGGTAAGCTGCCTTCCGATTCGACCTTCCGGGTCTTTCTGCGGGGCACTGCCGCGAAGGCGGTCACGGGCTCCGAACCGAGTGAGCTCTCGAAGGGCGCCGCGTTGGGAATGACCTTTTCGTCCAAGGGCTTCGGTGGCGACTTCTTTGTCGACTTCGCGGTCCCGGACCTCGCCAAGGCGCTCAGTGGCAACGCCCCCGCGGACCTCGCCGCCCAGGTGGGTGACGACGCCCTTGCAGCCATGTTGACCCGCTCGGCCAAGGTCGACGCGTTGGAGGCGCTGCGCAAAGAGCCGGCGCTCGCGGGGGTGATCGACCTCGCGCTCGCGGCCTTTGAGCGGGAGGCGGGAATGAACGCGCGCACGGACGTGCTGCCCCTCCTCACCGGGCCGATGACCGGCGGTCTCTACCTGATGGACCCGCAGGCCGCGATGGGCACGCTGCAGCGCGGTGCGTCCGATCCGAACGCCTACCTCGATGTGATCCACGCGAGCGTCACCGCGGAGATCGGCGACCGTGAGAAGATGCTCGCTCTCTTGGACCAGGCAAAGAGCAAGCTCGAGACTGCGAGCCTCCGCTTCAAAAAGACCGAGAGCGAGCGCAATGGGAAGCCCCTGACCCGCTTCGAGCCCGACCGTGCGACCCCGCGTCTCGGTTGGGCGCTCTATGGCAAGACCTACGTCTACGGCGCAGGCACCGGACGCCTCGACATGATGCTCGACGTGCTCGACGGCGCGAAGCCGAGTATGAAGCTCGCCGGTCCGGGAAAAACCTTGGGACAGAAGAAAGGCGCCTCCGTGTTCGTCTTTCGAGTGGGCGAGGTCGGCAATCGGGTGGGTGAGATGGCGTCGGACTTGGGGGCTGCGGGCCCCATGGGCCAGCTCGTGAAGACAGCGGTGGATACGGCGAAAACCATCGGTGACATCGCCGTATCGCTCGAAGCGGACAAAGACGGCCTGCGCCTCTCGGTTCGAGAAGAGCTGAGCCAGTAGGAAACTCATGGGCACGCTCGTGCGAGCCAAGAATCTGACCAAAGTGGTGCGGGACGGAGATCAGGATCTCCACATCCTGCGCGACGTCAGCGTCGAGCTCGATGAGGGCGAGTGGGTGGCTCTCCTTGGCCCCTCCGGGTCGGGCAAGAGTACCCTTCTGCAGATTCTCGGTGCGCTCGACCCGACCTACAGCGGAACGGTCGAGGTTCTCGGGGACTCGCTCGAGCAGATGAGCGACTCGGCCCGAGCCGTGTTTCGCAACCGCACCATGGGCTTCGTGTTTCAAGCGTATAACCTCTTGGGGCAGCTGACCGCCCTGGAAAATGTGCTTCTCCCGGCTCGACTCAGTGGCGGACCGGTGGATGCAAAGCGCGCTCGTGAGCAACTCGACCGGGTCGGCCTTGGCGAGAAGACGCACCGTCTCCCGCGCCAGCTCTCCGGCGGAGAGCGGCAACGCGTAGCCATCGCGCGAGCGATGATGCAGGAGCCAAAGCTCGTGCTCTGTGACGAGCCGACGGGAAACCTCGACCGGGTGACCGGGACGCACGTGATGGGCCTTTTCCACGAGCTGCGTGAACGAGGTGTCGGAATGATCATCGCGACCCACGACGAAACCATCGCCGATACGGCCGATCGCGTGATTCGCCTCGAGAGCGGTCGGCGGGTGGACGGAGGCGAGCGATGAATCTTCCGAGCCTGCTCGGCATGGCCACGCGCGAAGTCCGAGCGTCCCGAGCGCGCAATTTCATCTCCACGCTCGGGATCGCGTTGGGCGTGGGGACCCTACTGGTGGTGGTCGGGCTCGGGCTCGGTGCGCGACAGCTGGTATTGCGCGAGGTGGTGCGGGAGCTGCCCGTCAACATGGTGGAGGTCGTGCCCGAGCAGCTGGACCTCGGATTGTTCAAAGTCGGCTCGCTCCTTGGGGGGACGAAGATCGATGACTCGATGGTTCAACAGCTCGAAGCGCTCCCGCAGGTGGAAAAGGCCTATCCGAAGCTCGACGTCGACATCCCCCTCGGAGCGCGCGGCGGCCAGCGATTCTTCGGCCGCTCGATCTACACGGACATCTTCATGGAAGGGGTTCCCTCCGAGCTCCTACGCGAGGAGCTCGGCGATGATTTCGAGGGGGACGCGGATGTCGTTCCGGTCGTGATCTCGAACCAGCTGATCGAGATCTTCAATCGCTCCGTTGCTCCGAACCTGGGAATTCCAGCTCTGACGGGCGAGACACTCAAAGGCCTGCAATTCGAGCTGCGTTTTGGTCGTTCGGTCATGATGGGGACTAGGGGTGCCAGCAAAACCGGCTACGAGAAGGCGGCGATTGCGGGTGTGTCGCGCTGGGCCATGCCCATGGGCTCTACCGTTCCGCTGGAGACTGCGAAACGAATTCTCAAGGACTACGCCGGACAGAGCGGCGACTACGATTACAAGTCGGTGGTGTTGCGCGCACGAAGTGCAGCGGACGTTCCAGTCATCGCTGCGAGAGTGGATGAGCTCGGTCTCGACGTCGACGAGACCGCGAAGCGAACCGCCGACGTGATGACGACCATGACCGGTCTCGCGAGCTCGATCGGAGTGTTGGTTCTGATCCTCGCGGGGCTGAACATCGCCCACAGCTTCTTCGCATCGCTGACCGAGCGACGACGGGAGCTCGCCATCTTTCGCGCCGTCGGCGCCAAGCGAAGCCACCTCGTGATTTTCGTGCTCGCCCAGGCGGCGATCGTGGGGCTCTTTGGGGGGGTGATGGGTGTCATCGGGGCCTACCTCGTGCGCATTGGGATCGACGCGGCAGCGACCGCGTGGCTCCCCGAGTTTCCCTTCAAGCCGGAAACCTTCTTCTACATGCCCCTGTGGATCCCCGCCTTGGGCATTCTCGCCGCCGTCTTGGCCGGCTGCTTCGGTGCCCTGTGGCCCGCGATCTCCGCTGCGCGCGCACCGGTGAGCGACGCATTGAGCGAGTGATCGCTAGCGAAAGAAGCGCGGGATCCGCTGAGGCGTGGATGGACCCGGCAGCACTTCGCGGAGGTAATGGTTGATCCCCTTCTCCTGTTTCCAGTGCCTCGGATAGCCGAGGGAGACCTCCTCGAACCGAACGCCGTCGATCCATCGGCGCGAGCGCACGTGCAAGTGACCGCTCACGACCGCCTTCGCGCGATAGCGCAGGTGCCAATCCTCAGAGGCCCGCGTGCCGCACCAGGGCATGAAGCGGGGGATGCGAGGGATCCAGATCGTGTCCCGTCGAAGCGGCCAGTGATTGACCAAGACGAGCTCGTGGTCGCGTGCCGCGGCTTCGAGGCGAGGGATCGTAGCCTCTACCCGCGCTTCGCACCAGGCACGTCGGCTCTCGTAAGGTGCGTGACCGAGAAGCGATTCGTCCGAGCACCTCACCCCGTCCGCCGCGGCCCACTCGATCACGTCTTCATAGGCGACATCGTCCGGGCGAAAGGAGTAGTCGTAGAGGAGGAAGAGTAGAGCGATGAGTACGGGGCCTCCCTCGCCCTCGAAAAGAGGATAGGGGTCTTCGGGCGTCAGCACCCCGTGTGCTCGGCACAACTCGACGAGCGCATCGTACTTAGCTTGGCCTTTGAGTGTCTCTTCTCGGGCGATGCTCGTCCAGAGCTCGTGATTGCCAGGCACCCAGAGCAGCTTCGCAAAACGGGGCGCGAGCATCTCCCACGCCCACTCGACGTGCTCGAGCTTCTCTGCGACATCTCCGGGAACCAGGAGCCAATCGTCCAGGTGCGGCTCGAGGCGCTCCAGTGCTTTCCTATTGACGCGATGGTTGAGATGCAGGTCGCTCAGGGCGAAGAGCTTCAACGACGGACCTCGAACATCCTGCGAAAGAGATCCCAGCCTTTGAGGACGAACCCGCGCTGATCCTCTGGGCTCATCGATTCCCAGTGATCGGCGGCGTAGCTGTCGATCACCTCGTCGACGGCGAGCCACACGTTCATCATGAGCTCTTTCGGGTAGTCCGTCCGGATCACACCGAGCTCGATGCCGGCCACGAAGATCTCCTGTAGCCAACGGCGACCCTTGGCCATCAGCTGCGCAAAGGGTTCCTCGTGTTTGAGGGGGCCGAGGGAGTGCATGGTCTTGGCCAGGGCGGTGATCTCTGGGTGTTCCTGCCAATGCTCCGCCGCCGCGTGCATGTAGTCGCGAAAACGCTCCCAGTAGTTGTCGGCGGTGAGCACGCTGCGGTCTGGCAGGGGTTGGGACTCGAAGAGGTCCATCATCAGCCGGTCGAGTACGGCCACGTAGAGGTGAGCCTTGTCGTGGAAGTAGTAGTACATCGAGCCCTTCGAGATCTCCGCGTTCTCGATGATCCGGTTCAAAGACGCCTTCTCGAAACCGTGCTCGATGAACTCGCGAGCCGCGGTCTCGATGATCCGGCGCTGCTTGTCTTCCGGGAGCTTCTCGAATCGTGGCAGAGCGGTCGTCACGGCTGTCGTCCCTCGATCAGACCACCAGTCTAATTTTTTGTTGACGTTTGTCAAACCGATAGTTTAACCGATAGTTTAACCGATGGTTGGACCACTGGTCGAAGGACGGGGGAAGCGGATGAGGCGATTTCCGAGCATCGAGCAGCGCTGCGTGATGGGGCGCATTCTGTTGACGGCTGCGCTTTTTCTCTCAGCCCTCGTGGGTCGCGTGGCCTACGGCTCCCCCGAGGTCGACGCGATCGCTGAAAAGCTCGACACCCTCTACCGGAGCGATTCGAGCCGCGGGAAGATGACGATGCGGATCGTCACCCCGAACTACGAGCGGACCCTGGAAATGGAGGTCACCACCCGCGGGCAAGACGACACCCTCGTACGAATTCTCTCGCCGAGGAAAGAGAAGGGCACGTCCACCCTTAAAAAGGGGCGCGAAATGTGGAACTACCTGCCCAAGATCAAAAAGACGATTCGCGTGCCCCCCTCCATGATGATGAGCGGGTGGATGGGGAGCGATTTCACCAACGACGACATGGTGCGCGAGTCGAGCTGGCGAGAAGACTACGACGGTACGCTCAGTAGAGACGCCCCGCCTGGACAGAAATGTTTGGAGTTCCGGGCCAAGGATGATGCAGCGGTCGCATGGGATCGTGTCGTGACCTGCGTACACGCCACTGAGTACTATCCCATTTCCCAGGACTTCTACGACGAGAAGGGGCGAAAGGCCCGCACCATGCGTTTCGAGGAGGTGGGCGATCTCGGAGGTCGAAAGGTTCCGCGCAAGCTCGTGTTGAAGCCGCTGCTCGACGACAAGAAGGGCAACGAAACCGTCGTCACCTACGACGAGATGGAGTGGGACATCGAGCTTTCCGATTCGCTCTTCAGTCTGTCTCGACTCCGGCGGGGGCGCTGAGCATGTGGCTGTCGATGAAGCTGGCGTTGCGGAATCTTAGCCAACGGCCGGCGCGGACGGCCCTGACCGCTTCCATGATCGTCATCGGCGTGGTCCTGGCGATCTGGATGATGGGGACGGCAACCGGCAGCTACGACCTGATGATCGACGGGACTACGCGTGGGTTTCTCGGTCATTTTCAGGTGACCAAAGGCGACTACCACGACGATCCGACGCTCTACAAAACCGTCGACGACCCGATGCCGCTCGTCGAGGCGTTGTCGGCGGTGGAAGGCGTACAGGGGGTGACCACTCGGATCGAAAGCGGTGGCTTGCTCGCGCTCGAAAATCGCACCGTCGCCACGGGCTTGCTCGGTGTCGACCCAATTCGAGAGTCTCAAACCACGACCCTCGCCGACAACATTGCCGAAGGCCGCTGGTTGCCCACGGGTGAAATCGCAGAAGATGAGAGCTATCCGATCGTCGTCGGTCGCGGCGTGGCCAATCGCCTCGAGGCGACAATCGGCGCCGAGCTGAGCTTTGTGGGGCAAGGGGCTGACGGCTCGATCGCGGCGGAATTGTTCACGGTCGTCGGGATTTACGACGGCGGCAGCCGCAACGTGGATCGCTCGCTCGCCATGGTCCGGATCGACCATGCGCAGGAGCTCCTCGTGCTGGCGGGACGGGTCCATCGGATCGTCGGGACGGTCGACAACTCGCGCGCCCTGCCGCAGGTGATGGCGCGCATGCCGTCCGTGCCCGAGCCCCTTCAGCTCGCCGATTGGGTCGCGCTCAATCCGGAGCTCTTCGAGCTCATCAAAATGGATCGGGAGAGCGGTACCTTGATGCTGTGGATTGTGATCCTGGTCGTCGTCCTCGGGGTCGCGAACACGATGGCGATGTCGGTCTTCGAGAGAACCCGAGAACTCGGGGTCATGCTCGCCCTTGGGACCTCACCTAGGCGCGTCGTGTCCGTCGTGCTCTGGGAAGTGGGTTGGCTCTCGACACTGGCTGTCGCTCTTGGAATCGTCCTCGGCGCATTGGCTGTCCGCTACACGAACATACCGTTGCCAGAGCCGCTCGAAATGGCAGGGGTCGTGTTCACGCACATCACCGGGGTAAACACCTGGGCTTGGACCGTGCTGAATCCGCTTTGGGTGATCGTTGCGAGCCTCGTGAGCGGTCTCCTTCCTGCCCGCCGCGCCGCACGTCTCAACCCCGTCGCGGCGATTCGAGGGATAGAGGCATGAACACTCTTTCGCTCGCATGGCGGAACGTCTGGCGCGCGCCGCGGCGGACCGCGCTCACCACCACTGCGATCGCCGTCGCCTTGGCGATGTTCGTCTTGATGCTCTCCTGGGTGCAGGGCTTCATCGACTACGCACTCGAATCCACGACGCGCTCCTGGTCAGGCATGGCGCAGATCCGCGCCACCGGATTCGTCGAGACCGAGGAAGCCACGCATGTCCTGCCGGACGGCATTGCGCTCCTCGAACGGATTCGAGGCCACCAAGCGGTGCTGACCGCGACGCCGCGGGTCTACGGAGAAGCCCTGGCTGCCATGGGAGACCGGACCGCGGCGGTGCAGCTCGTAGGGATCGACTTCGACTCGGAACGCTCGGCTACGAGCTTCAACGAAAAACTCTCCGAGGGCGAGTGGCCGGGCACGAAGAATCAGGTGCTCATCGGCGTAAAGCTCGCGACGGAACTCGAGCTGGGCGTCGGCGATAAGCTCGCGCTCACCGCGGCGGACGTGCGCACGGGTGAGCTCAACGATCACCTCGTCCGGATCTCCGGGCTTCTCTACACGAGCAACAACTTCCTCGATCAGCAGGCGGTGATCGGTGGGCTTTCGGTGATGCAGGGGCTCTTGGGTCTCGAAGACGACATTCACGAAATCGCGATGCAGCTCGACGTTCCCATCGTCGAGCAGGCCGCCATCGAAGCGGTGATCGAGCCCTGGGGGGGCGAGGGCGTCTCGGCCCGTGCCTGGCAGGTCGTACAGGCCGACCTCGCGTCGACCCTGGATCTTCAGCGTCAGATCCTTTGGATCGCAGTCCTGATCGTGTTCCTGATCGCATCCTTCGGTGTCATCAACACGATGACCATGTCGTTTCTCGAGCGCTTCCGCGAGTTCGGCATTCTTCGCGCGATCGGGACCTCGCCGGCGCGGATTTTTGGCCTCATCGTCGCTGAGGCGGCGTGGCTCGGACTCCTCGGCGTATCCGTCGGAATGCTTCTGTCCCTCGCGTTCTACCTTCCGCTCTCCACCTACGGGGTCACCTTTGCCGGCGCCGAAGCCTACGGGGTGAGCTTTGATCGAGAGATCTTCTTCAGAATGGACGGCACGGAAACGGTGCTGCTGGTGCTGGTCTTCGTCGTGCTCACCGTTGCGACGGGCATGCTCACTGCGCGCCGTGCGGCTCGAATCAGTCCCACGGAAGCACTGAGACAGGGATAGGGAGGTCGTGATGCCACTGGTTGAGCTCGAAGGAGTCAAACGCTTTTATGAGCTGCGCGGTGAAACGGTTCACGCCTTGGATGGCGTCGATCTGACGGTGGAGGAGGGCGAGTTCACCGCCCTTGCCGGTCCCTCGGGCTCGGGCAAAACCACGCTTCTGAATGTCATCGGTGCCCTCGATTCTCCGTCCGAAGGCGTCGTGAAGGTTTCGAACAACCGACTCGATCAGATGAGCAGCCGAGAGCTCAGCGAGCTCCGACGGGATCATCTTGGCTTTATTTTTCAGGCCTACAACCTCGTTCCGGTTCTGACCGTGGTGGAGAACGTAGAGTACGTGATGATGCTCCAGGGCTGGGATCTCGCGAAACGCCGAGCGCGGGCTCGGGAGGTCCTAGAAGAGCTCGGCCTCGGTGACATGCTCGAGCGCAAGCCGGCGGAGCTCTCCGGTGGTCAGCAGCAGCGCGTCGCCGTCGCCCGGGCCATCGCCTCGCGGCCGGCACTGGTCCTCGCGGACGAACCCACCGCCAATCTCGATTCGGTCACCGGCGAAGAGTTGCTGCAGACCATGAGGCGCTTGAACGCAGAGCACGGCATGACATTTCTGTTCGCGACCCACGATCAAATGGTGATGCGGGATGCGCGTCGGCTCGTTCGAATTCGCGACGGGCTCATCGTCTCGGATGAGCGCCGCGACGACTCCGGAGCACCGGAGGAGCAAGCGGGGTGAGGATCCTCCTCGGATGTGCGCTGCTTCTCGCCGTGAGCGACGCGCACGCCCTCGTACACGCGGAGACCGACGAGCTCACCCTCGACGTCAGTGGCAGCGCCAAGCTCTTCCCTCTCTCTACCGTTACTCCGCCGTCGCTACTGAACGAGCGCGAGATGGACACGGTGGGGTTTGGAAGCCTGCGCTCGAACGGGCTCTTGCAGATCGAATCGCTGAGCCTGGAAGCGGCTTACCATGTGTTCCCGGTTGTGGGTGAGGGAGTCGGTACTACCGCCGACATTCGGGCACCGGGACTGAGTGGCGGGCTCGTCTCGCCCATCACGTCGCGATTGCGCGTCGTCGACTTCGACCGCGAGCTCGTCTCCGAGCGTGATTTCGTGCTCCTGCAGAACTTCGACCGACTACTCCTCACGGTCCTCGGCCCCGGGGGAAGCGAGCTTCGGGTGGGGCGGCAGGCGATCAATCACGGGAGCGCTCGGATCCTCACCGCCACGGACATCTTCTCGCCCTTTTCACCGGCGACGCTCGATAGCGAGTTCAAGCAGGGGCTCGACGCGGTCCGCCTCACCGTACCCTTCGGTGAGCTGACCGAGGTCGAGCTCTACGCGGTGCTCGCCGACCGCAACCTCGACCATTCGCTCCAGAAGGGGGTCTACGTCGCGCGGGTTCGCCACACCTTTCCCGAGCTCGTCGATGTGTCGATGTACGCCGGCACCTCCTATGCCTCGCCGACAGTCGCGCTCGACGTCTCTGGGGACCTCGGCGGTGCGACAGTATACGGCGAAGCGCTTCTGCGCTGGTGGGACTCGGATGCGGTGGATGCGCTCTCCTCGGTGAGCGGCGACCTTCCGCTCGCGGCGAGCGACTCGCCGACCGTACGGGCGACCCTCGGCGGTCAATACTTTTTCCCCTTCGACCTCGACGTGATCGTCGAGCTGCACTGGAACGGCGCGGGGGAGAGTGCGCGGGAGCAGTATCTGTCCACGCTGTTGACGCCGGACTATGCGGTGGGCGAGATCTACCTCTTGGGCCGCGCCCATGTCGCCACCGCCTGGAGCTACCTGCTCACAGACCTCTCGCGGCTATCGCTCTCCACCATCACCAGCGTCGTCGATGGCTCTACGCTGCTGACTCCCGCCTACTATTGGGACGCGGCGGAAAACGCGTCGCTGTCCGCAGGTGCGATCCTCGGGCTCGGCCGGCGTGTAGACACGTCCTTCGTGGCGGACGAGTTCGGCTACTATCCGTATGTGTTCTTCGTGGATGCTCGCTACTACTTCTGAAGCTCCTGCGCTCAGCGCAGGAGCAGCACCGCCGCCGCGCCGGCGATGAAGGCCAGGGCCAGGGCGATGAGCACGGCTTTGGGGAATTTCTTTTCCTTCTTGAGGCCCGCGTCCACCAGGAACTGGTGCGTATTCCGGCCCGGATGCTTCTTCAGGTACTCCTCGCGCGACATGTGGCTCGGTCGCCGTTCGTCCACCGGCGCGCCTACGAGGCTGCTCGCTGCGACCGCGTCACCGACGGTGGAATTTTCCTCAGGCATGAGGTCCTCCGGGAGTCAGACTGGCTGGTCTCTCCATGATGCCGATTCGATTGGACTTCGCAAGCGGTCAAACCCATGCTTATTGTCGCGGAACCATGAACATTCACGAAGTGCTCAAGAGCCGACGAACCGTTCACAACTATGAGCCCCGGGCGGTCCCGGACGACATCGTCGAACGCGCGCTCGAGGCGGCGCGCTGGGCCCCAAACCACAAGCTCACGAATCCGTGGCGATTCTATCTGATCGGGCCAGAGACGAAGGCGCGCATTGGTGAGGTGGCCGCCAGCATCGCCGCGGAGGTGGCGCGCGGGAGCGGCGCCGACGACGCCCGGGTCGAAGCGATGGCCGAGGTGGGACGCCAAAAGGTGCTGCAATCGCCGGTGCTGATCGCCGTCTCATCGCGACGGGTTCCGGACGATGCCTTTCGCGAAAAGGAGGACTACGCCGCGACTTCCTGCGCGATCCAAAACATGCAGCTCGCTTTTTGGGCCGATGGAGTCGGTGCCAAATGGGGCACCGGGGCGGTGACCCGCGATCCTCGCCTCTATGAAACCGTCGGCGCGGATCCGGCTGCCGAAGAGATCGTGGGCTTCGTCAAAGCGGGCTACCCCGCGAAAGTCCCGGATGTGAAGCGCAAGAGCCTCGAAGAGGTCGTCGTTCGCCTCGCGTGAGCGCTCTTCAAGACCGGATCGGATCGCGAATCG
>CAYXVF010000071.1:31018-32516 GCA_964468125.1 uncultured Bdellovibrionales bacterium
TCGACTTCGACGAACTGAGTGACGAGGCGAACGCCGAACGGTCCATGAACCCAGAGAATTCGACTCTTGGTCTGAATTGCGAGCGGGGGGGCTGTTCCGGATCACTTGGCGTTGCTACGCTAGGCACGCTTCTGGCGGACCGGATCGAGCACGAGCATCGACTTCAACTTCGACGAGGAATTGAGTGACGCGGCGAATGGGAATGGCGAACAGTCGATCGACCCGGAGGATTCGATTCCTCAGATTTTGGACGGAGGGGTCTCTAGCGGATCACCCGTGGTCGCAAGAGGCACTTTAGGTGGCGCCAGCTCGAAAAGCCTGGATTTCACTCAGCGTCTACACTTCGACGTCTGCCGACGATCCTCGCCATCGGATTCGGGCCGTGAGCGCGACGCTCGCAGTTGACCAAGTCTGGTGACTCGTTACGCGGCCGCGAGGAGTCGCTTGCCGGGTCTCGGAGAAATGGGCGGGATGTACATGCCCGGTGGAAAGCGAACATCACGCTCGCCAGCGCGGTAGCGAAGCGACGCGGCGTCGTATTGCGCTTGGGCGGCATGAAAGCGCTCGAGGTATGCTTTTGTCTCCGGGTGATTCGCATCCGACCAGACTATCATGGGCTTTCGGTCCTTGAACCACGCTGGTTTTGGCATTTCAAACACGGTGGTGCGCGGGAGCTTCAGAATGGCGTCGACGCCGAGAGCGGGTTTCCCTTCGCGGGCCTGCTCACCGTTTCGGACGATGCGATGTCGGATTTCGGTGACCCGCTTGCGGTACTCTGTGTCGTCCAAACCTTCGAACATCGGGAGCCGCGAGAGCTCGACGACGACCTTCTCGACATAGTCGTCCTTTGAAACCGCCTTTCGCTTGGCCGGGGCCTTGCGTGCCTCGGCGCGCTTTGCCTCACCGTACAGCGTTGCGTTCAACCACCCTCCGCGGCAAACCTCACCGAAGAAAACGTCCCGAGCACAGTGAACCCCCGGCCACTGCTCGGGCGTTTCGACGAGGCCTTCCTTCACCCCTTGGCTCAGGATGTACTCGAAGCAACGCTCCTGGTCTTCGTCGGTGATGAGAGCTGTTGCTGCGTAGCGTCCGCCCCAGAGCGTCTCAAAAGGCACGTCGATCATCGGCTTTAGCCGCTGTGAGATTTGCTGTTTGAGCTGGCCCATAAACTCTGGAACCCCCGGGCCCCGCAGGGCCAAGTGGAAGTGGTTCGAGAGGAAAGCGTGAGCGAAGAGCTCGATTTGTGGAAATCGCTTCTGCACGTGGCCCAAGACACCCGCGACCATCGTGTTGATCTCTTCACTGGGAACGAGCAGCGCCATTCCGCACAGGACGCGGGAGATGACATGATAGACCTTGTCGTCCTCGAAGTAGCGCGCGTGGTGGCGGCTCGTGAAGATCTTGGCGCCTTTTCCGTGGATAGACCTGAGCATGCTTGTGGGTGTCGGTGGGTTCGGATTCATGCGCTTCGGAAGAGCAGGAAGCGGGCCAAACGAAG
>CAYXVF010000072.1:0-32068 GCA_964468125.1 uncultured Bdellovibrionales bacterium
CGGCTCCAGTGAGAGGCAGGCTACGTTCCATGCCCCTTTCGGATGCCGGTCACACAACGCCGACGCGCCAAGACCCTTTGCGCGCTACTCGCGCTCGCCGGCGGTCGTGAGGTCGACCGCCACCGTGGTATCGCGGGTTGCTACCACCTCAAAGAGGCCCCCGCCGACCATGACCGCGGCGACCGTGCTCTCGCCGCTTTCGCTCGACTTCTCGAAGCCGTAGCCACTGGGCAGCTGCGTCGCACCGATCAGAGCGTACGGGCGCGAAGTGCTCGGGGCGCCGCCGAGCTGAGCGAGCGCCATCGCGACCCCACGATCTCTCATCAGGGGTGAGGCATCTCCGTTGCTCGCGACCAACACGACGTAGCCTCTTCCGAGGCTCGACACGCGCTCGAGCACCCGCACCAGTTGGGCGGCGCCGGTGTCGACGTCGACGCACATCGGGATCTCCGTGCCGCCGATCTCCATCACCCTCGCCTGGTCATCCATCCGGAGCACCGCCAGAAGAACTCCGCGACGGAGGCATCGCACGGACCAATCCCCGGCCCGAAGCTCCGCCGCTCCCGGACTGATTCCACTTCGGGCGCTGAGCTCGACTTCTCGAAGTCCTGAAACCGACACCACAGCGGTCGGGTCCGGCTCGATCCCCGTTCGAGCCGCGGAAGGTTCACAGATGAGAAGAAATGCGGCGTTCACCGCAGCGATACGATACTGCACGTTCGTTGGCCCCAAATAGGTCGGAATGGCGGCACGGCATCGACGCAGAACTGCGTCGACTCTCGTACGGTCCTTATCGGCGGGGACAAAAAAACGTCGCGCGTTTACTCGCGAAAACCCAAAGGTTCAGGCGAATCGACGATCAGGCGTCTTGCTTACGCTCGATTTCGCCCTTTTGCTCCTCATCTTTGCCGCTGAGCGCGTCCTTGAAACCGCGCAGGCCCTGCCCCAAGCCCTTGCCGAGCTCGGGAAGACGCCGCGCGCCAAAAAGGACCGCGACAACCAGGATGATGAGAAGAATTTCGGTCGTTCCGAGACCAAACATGTGATCGCTCCTGCAGGTAGGATGCATCTCCCGGCGCTTATTCGCAAGCGTTCAAAAACTCAAGGGATGGCGGCCCTTCGCAAGGTCTCGAGGTCGGCCGGGAGAGGCGCACGCAGCTCGAGAGACTCGCCGCTTCGTGGGTGGCTCAGTCGCAATCGCTCCGCGTGCAGGGCGTGTCGCCCGAGCGCCTTGGCCACCTCTCGCACTCCCTCATCCCGGATCCGGCTCCAACGGTTTCCGCCATAGAGCGCGTCTGCCACGATCGGGTGCCCCATGTCCGAGAGGTGAACACGGATCTGATGGGTCCGACCGGTTTCGATCGACACCTCGAGCTCTGCAATATCCGGCCCCGCCCCCTTCACCTCGTAGGTCGTGACCGCGGGCTTGCCTTGGCGCACCCGCGAGCTGAAACGCTTTCTGTGCGTCGGGTGCCGGCCAATCAATGTCTCAATCCGCAGCCGTTTCGGCGACGGAGCCCTCAGTACGAACGCGCGGTAGGTCTTTTGCGTGGTGCGCGCGGCAAACTGTGCGCTGATCCGCTCATGGGCCAAGTCGTTCTTCGCGACGACGAGTACGCCGCTCGTATCTTTGTCCAAACGGTGAACGATCCCTGGGCGCTCTACGCCCCCGATGCCCGATAGATCACCGCAATGCGCGAGCAGAGCGTGTACGAGTGTCCCGGTCGCATGCCCCGCGCCGGGGTGCACCGGAACTCCCGCGGGCTTGGCGACAGCAATCAGGTCCGAATCCTCGTAGAGGACGTCCAGCGGCCGGTCCTCGGGGATGAGCTCGGTTGGTTCCGGCGCGGGCACGACAACACTCACCGTCATGCCATCGCGGAGTTTGCTCGACGCTTTGCTCGAGGCACCGTCGACGGTGACGTGACCTTCAGCGATCAAACGCTGCAGGCGGGCGCGGCTGAAGCGCTCACCGAGGTGTTGTTGCAGGAAACGGTCGAGACGCTCACCGTCAACGGTCACGATGAGGCGATGGGATTCCAGCGCTACCAAATGCGCGATTCGATGTGGCCCTTCGACCGCAGGATGATGTCGACGATGGCGCGGTCGTAGAAGTTGGTGGAGGCGAAGAGCTGCGGCTCGACGCGGCTCTTGTAGAGCTCTCGCCCTTCTTCGAGCTCTGCCGCGACGGCTTCGAAGAAAGTGTCGTTCTGAATGCCTTCGACAATCTTTTCTTCGTTGTAGAGCGAAATATCCGAAGCGATCGCGCGGGCGAGACGAACGGCTTTTTCAGGCTCAATGATTGTGGCCATAGTGCTACCAGGCTAGATCGCCCCCTATGGGGGGTCAAGAAAACCGACCTTGCTCGATTCCGCGTCCACGGTCGTTCTCAACCGTCTACGGGCTCGGCACCCGGGTCGCCAACGACTTCGACGGGCCCTTGAGGCTCCGCTTCTGAGGACTTCTCGGGCTCCCCATCGTCCCGCTCCGCATCCTCCCGCTGATCCGGCTTCGGCGCTTCCGAATCGGGCGCGTCAGGCTCAGGCGGGGCCGATGACTCGGAAGCCGGCTGGGGTGCAGGGGTGTTCGGCTCGGGCCGGACGGTCGACGGCTCAGACGGGGGAGGGGCATCGATCTTCGCCGGTGTGGGCTCGAGCTCGGGCTGCTCCGGGGCGGGCGCATCGAGCTCAGGAGTGTCGCCCCACGCATCGGTCTTGGCTCCGCCCTCGGCGACCGCCGGTGTCTGCGAGGAGGGTGGCGCCTCGGGCGTCGTTTCGAGGTAGTCGTTGTCGTTCACGAGATGGGTTTGCTCACCGGCGTGGGTGAGCATCCAAACGTCCATCTCCGGGTCATCGTCGAGGTTTGCAACGGCGATCGCGGTGAACGCGTCCGCACTCACCCCCGGTGCGATCGCCCCGATCCATTCGTCCTGGTGCTCCTCGTTGTCACGCACCGCCGCCATGAAGTCGTCGGGTCCGAGGTAGATCGTGTAGTGGCCATTGATCGGCTGAAAACCCCGCCCCGGGAAATCCCGGAAACCGCCATAATGATCCTGAGCCGCACGATAGAGACGCTGCGTGCGCAAGAGTCCGCGAAGATCGTCTTTGACCGAGGCTTGAAGGTCGTTCACCCGTCGAATGCGCCGCTGCTCCATCCAACGAATCGCGAGCGAGCCTTCGACGAGGAACACCACGAGTCCGAGGGCAATCGCGGCCGTCGCTTGTTGCCGCCCCACGTAGCGCTTGAGCGGTCCGCGCGTGCCCAGGAGCGTGTAGAGACCGATGCCGATCCCCACGACCGCGAGGGGAAAAAACAGAATGCTGATGGCGGAGACCGTGAGTGCGACAACCCCAATGTTCCGGACCAGCCCGGCCGAATGAAAGGCGCGATAGCGGAGCCGTTCAGCGGCTCGCTCACTCGGCACCACGCCGGCGTCGTGGACCTCCGGATAAGAAATCGACGGCCCACACTCGCAGTTCACCGCGACCGACGAGGTATCGTACTCGACGTCATACTGGCTTCCGCATTTGAGGCAGGTCACCCGCACGGGCTTCTCACCGTCCTCCGTCTCGGTAGCGTTCGTAGAGGGCCATGAAGCTCGTGGCCACCTGGGTGGAGTCTAGCCCCAGGGCCTTGGCGTACTCCACCACGAACCCACGAACGTAGACTGCGGCCGGTAAGGCATCGAAATCATTGGATTCAATCGCTCGCAAATACCCCTTACCGATCTTCGTGATCTCGGCCACCCGGCTCAGATCGGCGCCTGCGCTCTCGCGAATGCGTTTGAGGAGCGTCCCGCTGAACTCCGTGTCGGGGGTGACCTCGACCTCGCCACTCGGCACCAATCGTCTGCTCTTCGGCTGAGCCGCGACGACGCGTTGGGCCGCGGGCTCGGTGAGAGGCGGCGGGCTGCTGCCACCATAGGGATTCTCTAGCGCTGGGTCCGGACTGCGAGGCTCGGGAAGACTCGGACTGTGGGTCGAGGAAGTCTCACTCTGTGTTTCGTGAACGAAGATCGGAGGGTAGTCCGACTCTCCTCGAAGATGACGATCATAGGCCGATCGGCGGTCCGGGTCGCTCAGCGTCCGATAGGCGACCTCGACTCGTTCGCGCCATTCGCCGGCGTCCTCTTCTTCGAGGATCGAATAGAGCGCGAGCCCGCCGCCAGCGAGTGTCTCACGGATCTTGCCGTATGCTTCCTCGATCTCATCGAAGGTCGCCGACGAGCTCACATCGAGAACGCCGTAGAGGTTCGGCAGGTCGTCACGTGAGGGCATCACGCGTCATCCTGCCATAAACTCTTTGCGATCGACTGAATGGCAAGCGTTGCGGGCGAATCAGGTGCTTCAACCACGACCGGGCGACGCGCACGGACAGAGCGCCATACAGCGTCATCGTAGGGCACGCTGCCGAGTTGCTCCATCTTGATCCCGAAGTACTTGCGACACGCCGCACAAATCGCAGCCCCGAGTCGGTGCTCTTCTTCCGTGCGCACCTGATTGACGATGAGTTTCAGCGGAAATTTATCGAGCTCCTCGCGCAGCTTCTGCCCTGCTTCCGGGCTCCGTTGCTCGACGTAGCGGACGAGATCCGCCGGCGTCTTCAGCCCCTGCTCCCCCGGTGCGTCGAGCGCTTGCTCGACGATGGGTTTCAGGTTCCAAGCCAGCTCGACGGTCTTCAGGCGACGGTAGTAGGCCGCTTTGATGAATCGGTAGGCGTTTTCAATCGACGTTGGCTCAGGCACGACGGTGAGAACACCGTGGTGGGCGATCAGGAAGAAATCCAGGATGTTGAAGCCCGTGCCACCGCCTAGGTCGATGATCACGTAATCCACGTCTAATCGGCTGATCGCCCGCAGAAGGCGCAGCTTCTGGGTGTATTTGGGATTTGCCGCGCCGAGAAAGTCGAGCGCGCCGCTGATCAAGCCGAGGCGAGGGATCGCAGTGGGGCTCACGACCTCCGCGAGGTTGTCCACCTTGCGAGCGATGAAATCCGTCAGGGTCGACTGAGGCGCTCCGACGCCGAGGCAGGTGTGCAGATTCGCTCCGCCGAGGTCTGCGTCCACCATGACGACTCGGCCACCGGTCTGCGCAAACTGCACGCCGAGATTCGCCGCCACCATCGATTTACCGATTCCGCCTTTGCCGCCTCCGATGGCGATGATGCGGCGGCGCGGCTCCTCGTGAGCGCTCGGTCCGGCGGAACGGTCAGGGTCACGCACGGCGTCGGGCTCACGACCCGGCTCCGGAGTGGTAGGTGGAATGTTGTCGAGCTCGGTCAGCACCTGCTCCCCTCCGCTGCGGGCCGACCTGCACTCGGACCGCTAGTCGCTCTCTAGCTCCGTGTTCCAGTATGACGCATCGACCGGATCCAAGAAAGGAATCCACTCCCGGTAACGTGCACGGAATCTCGGGGGACGCACGAGCTCGGACCAGGTAGGGCGCTTGGGCTTTTTCAGCAAGGCCATGCCCGCTTGGTCTGGCGTTCGTCCGCCCTTCTTCGAGTTGCACTTGATGCAGCTGGTAACGACGTTCTCCCAGTTCGTCTTGCCACCCTGTGACTTCGGCACCACGTGGTCGAGATTCAACTCGGCCCGCTTGCCGTTCAACGAGCAGTACTGACAGGTGTATGAGTCCCGCGTGAAAATGTTGTGGCGGGAGAAACGAACCCGTGACCGCGGAAGGCGGTCATAGGCCTGCAATACTAGAATCCTCGGAACCCGAATCGTTCGATTGACCAGGCCGATCGTTTCGTACTCGCTGTACTCGGCCGACAGCTCCGACCAATCCTCGAAATCGAAGAGGCGGAACTGGTCGTCCAGGGCGCGGGCGGCGCCGCCGTACAGCAGCACCATTGCTCGACGCCAGTGCGTCACGTTGACCGGCTGGTAATTGCGATTCAGGATGAGGACATGCGCGTCGCTCATTAACTAAACAATAAGCCTAATCCGCGAACTTCGGCAAACATCCACGATCGTTTATCACGATATCGCTCTTGGCCCTCGGACCGCATGGGTTTTTTCCATACATTACCTCACCCGGCCTTCGTTCACTTGCGCCCGGGGCGGCGGCGCAGGAGACTC
Organism: uncultured Bdellovibrionales bacterium; assembly: GCA_964468125.1. Taxonomy (GTDB): domain Bacteria; phylum Myxococcota; class XYA12-FULL-58-9; order XYA12-FULL-58-9; family CAYXVF01; genus CAYXVF01. The sequence goes on from CAYXVF010000072.1 coordinate 6,083, forward strand.
GCGCCGATGCGGCACGACGAGGTGCGTTAACCGATGAGCGAGGGTCCTGAGGTCATCTACGTCGCCACCCCCGATGAGTGGCAACTCGCGCTGCACCTGTGGCGCGCGAAAGGGGCGCGTCGGGAGCGACCGGTTCTGATGGTTCATGGTCTCGCCGCCAACCGTCTGAACCTGGACCTGCACGAAAAGCTCTCTCTGGCGCGCGCGGCGCAGTCGCACGGCTTCGATGTCTATCTCGTAGACCTGCGCGGCGCGGGACTCTCCCGCCCTCCGGGGGGACGGGCGCGGCATACCTTTCAATGGAGCTTCGCCGAATACGCGCTCTATGACCTGCCGGCGACGGTCGCGAAGGTGCTCGAGCACAGTCGGGCAGATCAGCTCCACGGATTCGGCCACTCGATGGGGGGCATGCTCCTCTACGCCTTTGGGGTCAGTCAGCCACCGGAGCTCGCCTCGATCGTCTCCCTCGGGACCCCATGCGTCGCCGAGCTACGCCTCGCGCCACGAGAGCGGCGCCTGCTCGAGTTCGTGACGCGCTTTAATCCAAGGACCTCCAAGCGCGTGCCCCTACGACGGATCTTCGCGGCGGGCGGGCGCTTCATAGGATTTACCGGTCGCCTGGTGGACGGTGCGCTCTTGAACGCGAGCAATCTGGACCAAGGGCTCATGAGTCGCCTCGCGAAGGAGTCGATTGACGACGTGCCGCATCGCCTGCTCATGGATTTTCTCCAGGGTATGGAGCGACCGGATGTGGCCGACGGTCCGTTCAGCTTCGAGAGCGAGCTCGGGCGGATCAACGTGCCGGTCTTCGCGTTGAGCGGCGCCGCGGACCGCATCGCGCCGCCGGCATCCGTGCTCGCGGGCGTTCAACGAATCCGCTCGCACGACGTACGCTACCGCGAGCTCGGCAAGCTCCACGGCGACCGGGCGGACTACGGGCACATCGACCTGCTCGTGGGCCATCATGCGCCGGAGGAGATCTACGCGCCGATCATCGATTTCTGGGACGAGCTCGAAGAGTAGCTCCCAGGCCACGATCGTTTTCGCGCCACCGCGATCAAAATCCGGTGCCAGCGTCCGCCACCAAGTCCTACATTGGCTCTACGAAACGCACACACTGGCCCGGAAGTCCGGCGCTTTTTGATTCCACGACATGATATCGAACGTCCGGCGACTTTTTTGCTGTGCTAGATTGCGAGTCCTACGATGAGGCCACCGTGAAGGAGCCCTCGCGGGCCGCGAGGAAAGAGGACTATGAAGACCAAGACTTCCACGAGTGTTGAGACCCAAGAACGCACCCTGACCCCCGAAGAGGAAAAAGTCCTTCGGATGCGGCGTGGTCTCCGTGCCCCGGACGACCACGAGCTCGAGTTCCTGGATGACCAGCACCCGGAGCTCGCAGACGAACTGCGTGCGATCGAGGAACGCGCGATGGCCGCTGTGGGCCCGCGCAGCAACGATAAAAAGCGCAAGATCGTCAAAGCGTTGCGCGCCACGCGCAAGTAACCGCCCTAGAGCACGCGAAGGGCCAGGACCACTGCCGCACCGACGGCGAAGCCCACACCCAAAATCCATGCAACCTGCACCCACGGCGACCGGGGCACAGGCATGGCTGCGTGCTCGTAGCCGGTCCAGCGACGCATCGAAGGAATCGCTTCGAGAGCGACCTTCCCCTCGATCGACTCCTGCTCGTCGGGCGGCACCTCAAAAGGATTGAGCTCGTTGTCTTGGGGTTCACTCGGGGTCATCGTCCACCGCCTCGGCCCCGAATCTAGCAGTGCTCCGGGCGAGCGCAAACGGAAGAAAGGTCGCAGCACAACGATCGCGAGCGCACCGAACTGTCGGGGGAGCAGCCTATTCGTGTGCCATGGGCGATAAAATGAGTGTTCGCGGCCGAAAATGGGTCGCACCGCAGCCGGTGGCGCTCGAATCGGTAGAATCAGCGCCCGACGCGCTGCATGAGCCAACCCTGCCGCTACCGAGCTGGCTTCGCACCCTCGTCAAACGGCGCGGCCTCGGCGCGGGCTCGGAGCTCGAGCGCTACCTCGAGCCCTCCCTCGGCCACCTCGACGATCCCGGTGCCCTCGCCGGCATGAAGCAGGCGTGCGATGGGCTCGCCACGGCGGTCATCGAGGGCTGCTCGATCACCATCTACGGCGACTATGACGTGGACGGGGTCTGCGCCACCACGGTGCTCGTCGAGTTCCTGCGTGAGGTCGGAGCGCGCGCCGAATTCTACATCCCGGACCGCCAACGCGAGGGGTACGGCCTCAACGTCGACGCGGTGCGGGAAATCGCGGAAGACTCGGAGCTGATGGTCACCGTGGACTGCGGAATCACCGCGGTCGAGCCATTGGCAGAAGCACGCAGCCTCGGTCTGGACGTCATCGTGGTCGACCATCACCAGGTCCCGGAGACGCTCCCCCCCGCCCTCGCCTGCCTGAATCCACACCGCCCCGATTGCACCTACCCGTTCAAGCCGCTGTGTGCCGCCGGGCTCGCGTTCCTGTTGGTCGTCGCTTTGCGACGCTGCCTGCGAGAGCGCGGCTTCTTCGAGGACGGTGAACAACCAGATGTGCGTCCGCTCCTCGACGTCGTTGCCCTCGCCACCGTGGCGGACATGGTGCCGATCGTCGGAACGAATCGGGTCCTCGTGGCCGCAGGCCTGAGACGGATGCAGCGCCAGCCGCGGCCAGGAATCCGTGCCCTCATGGAGGTGAGCGGGGTTTCGCCGTCAGACATCAAGGCGAGAGATCTCGGCTACAAGCTCGGGCCTCGCATCAACGCCAAAGGAAGGCTCGCGCACGCGGGCGATGCGGTGGAGCTCTTGCTCACGCCGGACGCCTCGCGGGCTCGCCACCTGGCCGCAACCCTGGACCAGGCAAACAGCGAGCGTCGCACCGTGGAGAAGCAGGTGCAAAGCGCCGCCATGGCGCAGGTAGACGCCCTAGGCCTCTCCGAGGGAGCCGCCCTGGTCGTTGCCGACCCTGAATGGCATCCCGGCGTGTTGGGACTCGTCGCGAGCCGTCTCGTGTCCAAGTGGCACCGGCCTGCGATCGTCATCGGCCAGGGCGGCAAGGGCTCCGCCCGAAGCGTAGAAGGCCTGAACATTCACGAGGCCATTGGCGTGTGCGACGCGCACCTCGAACGCTTCGGAGGGCATCGTGCCGCCGCGGGCCTGACGCTCAAAGAGGGCGAGCTGGATGCATTCCGGGCGGCCTTCGCGGCCGCCGTGCAGCAGCGCCTCGGGCCACCGCCCTATGTCCCGGAGGTCAGACCGGACCTCGAAGTCGAGGACCGAGAGCTTTCACTGCGCATGGTGCAGGAGCTGTCGCTGCTCGAGCCCTTTGGCCAGGAGAACCCAGAGCCTCTCCTGATGGCGCGGCGCATGCGCGTCCGTGAGAAACGAATCGTCGGCGGCGAGCACCTCAAGCTCTCCCTCGGAGAGGGCGGGCACGATGCGATCGGCTTCGGCCTCGGCGAGCACGCGGAGACACTCCCGGATGAGGTCGACGTCGTGTTCCGAGTGGAGCGAAACGTCTTCCGCGGCCGCGAGTCCCTGCAGCTTCGCATCGACGACCTCCGGCCCGCAGACGACTGAACGCGCCCTGCGGCTACGCTCATTTTGCCGGCTTTAAACGCAACGGATTCGCCGGCCGCGCCGATAGCGTCTGTGGATGCGCAACGGCTGCATCGAGCGTCAGAGTGCGGCACTCCTACGACTCGAGGTGCCCTGGACCCTCAGCTTCAGCAACGGAGAAATCTCTCGAGGCATCGCCCGCTTCACCCAGCTCGACTGCGGCGCGGTCGAAGCAGTCGACGCGCCACGAGGGACTTTTCGTTTTGAGGCGACGGTGCAGAGCGAAGCGCTGGTAGCCGCCTACCGGGATCGAGCGCGGCGAAGGATTCCTCGACCTGAACGATGCGTCCGCTCTTCGCTCGACCTTTTCCTTCAGCCAGCCGAGTGCGATGGGCGTCGTTTGCGACGCCACGCTAACCCTCGAGTCTAGCTCTCTGAGGCGAGCCAGGCCATGAGCGCCTTTTGCGCATGGAGACGATTCTCCGCTTCGTCGTAGATCACTGACTGAGGACCGTCGATCACCGAGACACTGACTTCCTCACCTCGATGCGCGGGGAGGCAGTGCATGAAAATCGCGTCCTTCGCCGCCCGCGCCATCACCGCGTCATCGACCTGATAGCCAGCAAAGTCCTTCAAGCGCTTTTTGTGTTCTTCTTCCTGGCCCATCGACGCCCAGGTGTCGGTCACGACCACGTCGGCGCCGTCGACGGCGTCCATCGACTCGGTCACTTCGATCTTGGCCCCACTCTCCGCGCCGACCTTTTGCGCCTCGGCGACGATCTCCGCCTGCGGTTGGTAGGCACTCGGAGCGATGACCCGCACGTGCATTCCGGCGAGCGCGCCACCGAGCATCAGCGAGTGCGTCATGTTGTTGCCGTCACCGACGTAAACCATCTGCACGCCCCTGATCTCGGCCTTCCTCTCTCGAATCGTCTGGAGGTCTGCGAGGATCTGGCAAGGATGGTAGACGTCGTCGAGGCCATTGATCACCGGCACGCGGGACGAGGCGGCGAGCTCGCGAACGTCGTCGTGGGCGTAGGTCCGGATCATGATGAGGTCCACGTAGCGCGACAGAACGGCGCCCGTGTCCGTGATCGGCTCGCCTCGACCGAGCTGCATGTCTCGGGCCGACAGGAAAATCCCGCGCCCGCCGAGCTGACCGATCCCCGTCTCGAAAGAGACCCGGGTTCGCGTGGAGCTCTTCTGAAAGATCATCGCGAGGGTCTGGCCGAGCAGACGCTCCCTAAAATCCCCCGGGGCGGCCTTCATTTCCGCAGCGAGGTCCAGAATGGCGCGCTGTTCCACAGCGCTGATGTCGAGGTCACGAGTGAAGTGGCGTGTCATGCGGCGCTGTCTTAGCATGGGCGCGGGTGTTGCTGAAACGCTTTTGAGACCGGAGAGACTGCGAGGCCACCATGGGTTTTTCGAAGTCGCAGGCCCACAGCCATTCGAGAGGGCGCGCCGTCCAATCGATTGTCGACCTCGTGGGCAACACGCCGCTGATTCGCGTCCGAGGGGCTGCAACGGACCTTCCTGACACGGTCGAGGTCTACATCAAGGCCGAGTGGTTCAACCCTGGCGGATCGGTGAAAGATCGCGCGGCGCGAGGAATCGTCCTCGACGCGTTCGAGCGCGGTCAGCTCGCTCCCGGCCGAACGCTTCTCGATGCGAGCTCCGGCAACACGGGAATCGCCTACGCCATGCTCGGCGCAGCCATGGGCTTCGAGGTGGTCCTGTGCATTCCCGAAAACGCCAACCAGGAGCGCAAGAAAACCCTCAAAGCCTACGGCGCGAAACTCGTTTACACGGACCCCAACGATGGCAGCGATGGCGCGATACTGACAGCACGGGAAATGGTAGCCGCCGAGCCAGAGCGCTTCTTCTACGCCGACCAATACAGCAATGACGCCAATTGGCAGGCCCATTACGAGACGACCGGTCCTGAGCTCATAGCGCAAACCGAGGGACGGATCACCCACTTTGTCACGGGCCTTGGAACGAGTGGCACCTGCATGGGCGTCGGACGCTATCTCCGCGACAATCGGCCGGAGGCCAAGGTGGTTTCCTTCGAGCCGGACTCTCCTTTCCATGGCCTCGAAGGAATGAAGCACATGGAAACTGCAATTGTGCCGCCGATCTACGACCCTTCAGTGGCACACGAAAACCGCGCGATTCAGACGGAGCGCGCCTACGACGCATGCCGGCTCTTGGCACGCGCCGACGGCATGTTTCTCGGGATTTCCGCCGGGGCGGCGGCATGGATGGCGATGGAGGTCGCGCGCGAAGAAGCGAGCGCGGAACGGCCCGCAGTGGTCGTGGCCCTCGGGTGCGACGGCGGCTCGCGCTACCTCTCCGAGCATTTCTGGGAAGAGATGGAGGAACCCTGATGAAGCTTTCTTTGCCTGAGGACTGTAAGGCAGCGATCGAGCGCCATGCGGAGCGCACTTTTCCGGAGGAGTGCTGTGGCGCCATGCTCGGCCGCGACCGGGAGGACGGAGTCCGCGAGATCGTGGAGATCCTGGAGATCGACAACACGAAGGACGAAAACCGTGAGCGGCGCTTTCTGATCGATCCGCGCGAGGTCCTGAACGCGGAGAAAGCCGCCCATGCGAAGGGTTTGGACGTGCTCGGCATTTACCACTCGCACCCCAATCATCCGTCTCGACCGAGCGACTTCGACCGAGACCACGCGATGCCTTTTTGGAGCTACGTCATCGTGAGCTGCATGGACGGCAAAGCGGATACGCTTCAGAGCTGGCAGCTACGCGAGGACCGCAGCCAATTCGACGAGGAAGAGCTGCTGCGTAGCTAGGGCGCCTTCGTCAGGAGCTCGGCGATCCGACTGTTTCGCACCTCGATGCGCTCGCCACCGGGGAGCGACCGGCGATAGACAAATTCTGGAACCGACCCCGAAGCCTTCCGCTCGTCGTAGATCGCCATCAAGTGCTCAAGCGCAGCGGCGGGGCTCACTGACCACTCAATGGCCTCGGCTTTGATTATGGCGCGCATCGAGCGCACCGCCTCGAGGACGCGCGCGTTGAGAGCGTCGTTCTCATCCAAGCCCGTCGAAAAATTGATCGCCGCGAGGAAGTCGATCTCTTCGCTGCCAACGGAGAAGCGTGGGATCCGCGCCGCGCTGCACTCAGGGGGGCGGCAGGCGCTCGCGAAGGGCTCCGGTAGGGGCGCCTCGCTCAGGAAGCGGTTCGTGACCGACGACGGAATCGGCATGCGGTTGAGCTTGAAATGCCAAGCCGTGCTGTCGAGATCGGCGGGGAGCTCGGACGCGCGGGGATCTCCAGGCGGCCACAGTGCACTGAGCGTCGGGCCGCCCCAGGGGAGAAGGTGCTTCGGGATCGAGCGAAGCTCGCCCTTCTGAGCGAGGAGCGCCTCCAGGAAGGAGAGCGAATTGAGGTCCGCACGTCGTTCTCCCCGATGCACGAGCACCTGGTGTGCCGGGGGCTCGGTTGGCTCAATACGAGGACAGGCGGCGAGCACGGCCGCCGCCCACAGGATCAGAAGGCGCGCGTGCGCGGAGCGTCGAGCTCCGGATCGCCTCCGGGGTCTTCGGGAACGCAGCCGTCGGTACATGCGTTGAGCTTCTCCACCAGGGACGGATTGAATCCATCGCATTCGCCGCCCACTCCATCTTTGTCGATGCAGATGTAGAGGGGAGTGCCGACCGCCTCATTGCCGATCCGATCACGTGCATAGGCGGTCACACAGGCCGGACCATCGGCCACCAGGTTGAGAGAGTCAAAGAAGCCCCCCGCGCAGGCGCCATCGACTGTGCCGTTGTAGTCGTTTGCCACAAAGACCCGGCTGAGGCGCCCTCCCGTTTCGGAGGTGTTGCCGAAATCCATCACGGTCCAGAGCGGGTCGACCAAGGGGCAAACCGGCGCGGGCGGTGCCGGTGACTCGACGAGCGGGGGAATTCCCCAACCGGAGCAAGGCGCCGGCGCGGGCAACGAGGTGACGCCCGGCTCGCGCAATTCGGCCAGCTCGCGGGAGAAATCCGGATAGCCGACGGCGTTGGTACGAAGGGCCGTCTGCAGAATGGCGACCGGTTGGTCGAGGGCGCCGCCGCCGGCGGGCGGGATCACATCGAGGTTCAGCGCGCTGCACACTCCGTCGGCCCGATTGGAGGTGAGCAGACGACGACCGGCGGCGATCGCCTCCTGGTCGAGGAGCGCAAAGACCACGCTCTCGACGTCAACCCCGGCGACTCGCGTGCGGACGTCGTAGGGGCGCTCCGTCGCGCGGTCGAGAATCTCGGCGCGGGGATAGAACGCGAGGCCTAAGAAAGGCTCGTAGGCGTCCGGGTTGGGAGCGGCGAGCGGAATCGAGGGCGCGATGATTTGACCGTCCCGAAGCGCCGTATCTCCGAGCGTTTTGATCAGGCCACCGCAGCGTGTGCCGTTCTCATCGGACGTGTAGTAGGGGCGAATGTCTCGGGGCTCGAGGTCGATCGAGGGCCCCGCGTTGTCCAAAACGAAGGAGTTTCCAAGGACGGTCTCGTTCCCTGCAGTATCCGCCGCCACGATCTCGATGCTCGGTGCCAGCTGATCCTCGAGCAAAGCTGTATCCACCGGCGCTGAATACCGCGAGGAGGCGATGTCCCCGCTCCCCGAGGGTACGAGCGGGATGAGGAGCCGGTCCGCGACGATGGCGTAGACCGAATCAGGGTCGACGGCGGACAAGACATCGAGCACGTCCACGGAGATCTGGATCACACCAGCCACGGGCTCATACGGGTCAGGCTCGCGGAGGACAATGACAGGCCCCTCGTTGTCGACGACCGTCCCGCCATTGCCGTTCCCGTTCGTGTTCCCGTTGGTGTTCCCGTTGGTGTTCCCGTTGGTGTTTCCATTGCCGATGGGCCCGAAGCCGCCCTCGTCGACGCAGCTTCCAATGGAACAAACCTGCCCTTCAGGACAATCAGCGTCGACAGAACACTCGTCAGTGCTTTCCTCTCCGCAGGCGACGACTCCGAGTGCAAAGGTGGCAACGAGCGCGGACTGGATGAAGGAAGCTTTGATGGACCGGGCGACCGGACGAATCAGCATGGCCGAGGACTACCTTTCAGTGGGCTTGGCTGCATGGAGTTTCACCCACGCCCGGGACCGTGTCCAGCCGGAGGCACTCGTGAACGGGTGCGCACTGCTCTATGGTGGGTGCGTGAGCGATGACCTTTTTCAACAGGCCGCTTCGCGGCAGCCTCCACGCGGACCCCTCGCGGACCGGATGCGCCCCCGCACTCTAGACGACATTGTGGGACAAGAGCATCTATTGGGCCCGGGCAAACCACTCCGGAGATTGATCGAAGGGGGCGAGCTGCCTTCGATGATCTTGTGGGGGCCGCCGGGCGTAGGAAAAACCACTCTGGCCCACGTGATCGCGAACGTCATCGACGCCGATTTCCAGACGCTGTCCGCGGTCATGGCGGGGGTGAAAGACATTCGTGCGGTGGTCGAGCAGGCACAGCGGGTCTGGGGCGAGCGCAGACGCCGCACGATTCTCTTCGTGGATGAGATCCACCGCTTCAACAAAGCGCAGCAGGACGCGCTCCTCCCGCACGTGGAGAGCGGACGGGCAACCCTCATTGGAGCGACTACGGAGAACCCGAGCTTCGAAGTCAACGCGGCGTTGCTCAGCCGCGCCAAGGTGTTTGTGCTCCGAGCGATCGAGGCCGAGGCGCTGACCGCCCTCCTGCGTCGCGCGCTCCTGGCCCCCGAAGGCTTGGACGGCCGGGCTCAGAGCGTCGCCGACGATGCGCTTTCAGCGATCGCTCACCATAGCTCTGGCGACGCGCGGCGCGCCTTGAACACCCTGGAAACCGCTGCGGAGCTGACCGCGCAAGCGGGGCGCACCGAAATCGACCTTGCGCGGGTAGAAGACGCGCTCCAGCACAAGACCTTGCTCTATGACAAAAGCGGCGAGGAGCACTACAACGTCGTCAGCGCGTTCATCAAGAGCATGCGCGGCTCCGATCCGGACGCCTCGGTCTACTGGATGACCCGGATGCTCGAAGCGGGCGAAGACCCCCGCTTCATTCTACGCCGGATGGTGATCTTCGCGAGCGAGGACGTGGGCAACGCGGACCCACGGGCCCTCGCGGTGGCGACCGACGCCCTACGCGCTTTTGAGCTCGTCGGCTTGCCCGAGGGCGCCCTCGCGATGAGCCAGGCGGTGACCTACCTCGCGAGCGCGCCGAAATCGAACGCGAGCTACCAGGCCTACCTTCGTGCGAAAAAAGACGTGAAGGAGCGCGGCGCCCTGCACGTTCCGATGAAGCTGCGAAACGCACCGACGGGGCTCCAAAAGGAGCTCGGCTACGGCAAGAACTACCAGTATCCCCACGATGTGGTGGGCGGCTACGTCGTAGACGACTATTTGCCCAAAGAGCTTCTCGGTCGGCGCTACTACGAGCCCAAGAGCTCCGGCTACGAGAAGATCATCGCCGAACGCCTCGCCTCGCTTCGAGAACGAGCAAAGAAACGTTAGTGGACACGCGCCTCGATCGGCAGGCGTCGGACGATCTCACCCTCCTGCTCGGCGAGCTCGGCCAGGCGCGCATCGACCCTCTCCGGACGAGCGTAGAGCTTCGCGAGGCGAACAAAGAGTCGGTAGTGTCCGGCTTCCGAGCGTGCGAGCCCGCGATAGAAATCCGCCAGAGCATCATCATCGAGATGCTCTCCCAACAGCGCGAGGCGCTCGCAGGAGCGGGCTTCGATCAACGACGAGACGAGGAGTCGATCCGTGCGCCGCTCGGCGAAACCGGAGCGGACGAGCTTCAAGAGCTCCTTCACATAGGGGTCGCCGAAGTCCGGACCGAGAACCCGGCCGCGGGCGAGAATCCGGTCGTGCACCTGTCGAAAGTGGCGAAGCTCCTCTTGGGCGAGCTTGACCATCGCCGAGACGAGCTCTCCGTGGTCCGGGTAGGCGGACACGAGGGCCATCGCGCTCGCCGCGGCCTTCTTCTCGCAGTGCGCGTGGTCCACGAGGACCTCGTCCATCGCGGAGGTCGCGATGCTCACCCAGGTGGGGTCCGTGGGAATGGTCAAGACATCCATGACGCGGCAGCACATGCCAAAAGGAAGGCCGCGCTGGCAAGCGCGCGAGTCCGTCGCACTCTCAACGCGCCCCGCCCCGATTGCGCCGAACGAGTCGCGCGCCAGGCAGACCGGGTTCACGGTCGAGCACGGTGAAGTCCGCAGCCGCGCCCACTCGAAGCCCCCCCTCTCGCTCCGAACGGCTCGCCCGCCCCGCATTCACCGTGTAGGCGCGCAGGGGATCGGAGAAGCCGGCCTCGCGGGCCGCCGCCATCCCTTCGAGGGGCGAGAGCTCGGAGACCGGCGCGTCGGATCCGAAACACACCGTCGCTCCCGCGTCGACCAATGCCTGCATCGGGAACGCCCATCGGGCGCGCTCACCGAGCCGCGCATCGAGAATCGCGGCATCGTCGCGTCGGTGGTGCGGTTGCATTGCAGCGACGACCCCGCGAAAGCGCGCAACATCAACGGGCGCCACGATCTGTGCGTGCTCGATCCGCAGCGCGTCCGTGCCATCTCGAGGGAGATCGAGGGTCGTCGCCACCGCCGCGTCGCCAATTGCGTGCACCGCGAGCTGGAGACCTCGTGCGCGCGCGAGCCCCCACCACTCGCTGAGCTCTTCAGGGGGGCACAGGCAAAGACCACGCGCATCGGGCGCGTTGGGATCGATGTCCGAATAGGGTTGTCTCAACCACGCGCCGCGGGAGCCCATCGCCCCGTCGAGAAAGACCTTGTAGCCGCAGAAACGCAAACCGGGGGCGGGGTCGCGGCTCACGTCGCTCCACTCCTCGGCGGGACCGAAGCCATAGGCGCAGACGTCGACCGGTAGCTCGCCACGTTCCGCAAGCGCGCAAAGGCCACGCCACATGACCGGCGTGGTCGCGATCTCATGGACCGTGTGCAACCCCGCCGCAGCACAGGCTCTCATGCCTTCGAGCAGAAGCGTCTCGACCCGACTGGGGTCGTCCACCGCGAAGCGCACTCCGACGATATCGAGTGCGACGTCCAAGATGAATCCGTCAAGCTTCCCGTCGGGGCCCTTTCGGTAGCGGCCACCGATTGGATCGGGCGTCTCATCCGAAACGCCGGCGTCCGCAAAGACCTGAGGGCTCACCCATGCAGCGTGAAGGTCCGGCGAGAGGAGCGCGACCCGGCCTCCGATCCGTTCGAACCAATCCCGCGTGGGCGTACCGTTCTCCTCGGAGAAGCGCCGGGCAAAGCGCGTGCCCGTCGAATCAGGTGGCAGCGCGAGAAGGCGCTCGGCGAGCTCATCGAGACTGCCTACCGATGCTGCATCTACCATCGCTCGCGCCTGTCCGATGGCGACGAGATGCAAGTGAGTATCGACTAGAGGTGGCACGATGACCGCACCATCCAGATCCACATCGAAGACAGCAGGTGGCTCGCGAAGAAGCTCACCGATGCGCGCACCATCGATGCGCATCCCGTAGAAGCGCTCGCCTCGGCCGCTCAGAATGGTGCAGTTTCCAAAAAGGGTCATAGGGCAACGGGCAGGCGCTTCCGGCCCCACACTCCAGGCGAATCCTCAAAGTGGCCGGGAATCCGCTGCCCGCAGCTCTCACACTCGCCTCGCCCGTTCAATCCCCAAGCCCCGAGCTCGTACCAGTCGCGCTCGATCAGCACCGCATCACAGCTCGGGCAGCGCGTGCTCTGACCCTCAGGGTCATGCACGTTCCCAACATACACGTAGCGAATCCCGGCCGTGAGCGCGATTCGACGGGCGCTCCGCAGCGTCGCGGCAGGCGTGGCGGGCACGTCGAGCATGCGGAAGTCCGGGTGAAAGGCACTGAAGTGGAGGGGGACATCCGGCCCGAGCTCGCGCAGGAACCAGTCGCACATTCCGGCGATCTCGGACTCACGGTCGTTGTGGCCGGGGATGAGCAGTGTGGTCACCTCGAGCCAGACGTCGCTGTCACGGAGGTAGCGAAGGGTGTCGAGCACCGGGCCTATCTTCGCGGCGCAGAGCGAACCATAGAACTCGTCGGTGAACGCCTTCAGGTCGACGTTGGCGGCGTCGATGTGGCGGAAGAAGGCTTCTCGGGACCGGTCCGTGAGATAGCCAGCGGTGACGGCGACATTTTTTATGCCGCGCTCGCGACAGACCCGCGCCGTATCGTCCGCATACTCGTAGAAGATCACCGGATCGTTGTAGGTATAGGCGACTGACTGGCAGCCGAGCTCGGAAGCGAGCAGCGCGATGCGCTCCGGTGACGCGACGGCCGAGAGACGCTCGACTTCGCGCGCTTTCGAGATATCGTGATTCTGACAGAACTTGCAGGCGAGGTTACAGCCGGCGGTGCCGAAGGAGAGAACCGGCGTGCCGGGAAGGAAATGGTTCAACGGCTTCTTTTCGATCGGATCGACGCAAAACCCGGTCGAAAGACCGTAGGCGGTGAGCACGAGTTCCCCGTCGCGGGCCTCTCGCACAAAACAGAAGCCACGCTGACCTTCCGCGAGCCGGCAAAGCCTCGGACACTGGTCGCACTGCACCTTGCCGTTGGGCAGGGGAGTTTGATACTCGGCGCGTACCGTGGTGGGGGCACAGGGAGTCCTCAAAGCCAACGATCACCTCCTCCAGGCCTTTACGTTAGGGTTTCACATGATGACGACCAGTTCGGAAACACCGAATGAACGGGCTCAACGCCACGCGGTAAATCTGTTCGTCGGCTACGATCTCGACACCCCTCCCTTCGGTCGAACGCGAGACCTCTCGTCGTCGGGGATTTTTGTCGAAACCGACGATCGCCCCCGGGTGGGCGAAATGATCGACGTGCACATGGTCTGGGGAGACGACAACGTCAGCTGTCAGGCGAAGGTGGCACGTCATGCGGATGAAGGCATTGGCCTCGCGTTTGTCGAGCCGAACGCGTGGTTTCTGCAATGCGTCGAAGAAATCCTCGACTCTTCTCCGCCCGTGAAGGTGGGCCACAAGTCCCAGAGCTGTGGAGTCTGAGCTACGCGTCGCCCCCGCTGCGGAGCGCAACAAGGTCCCCATCCTCGAAGCGCTCGAGGAGCGTCTGCCCCGAAGCGGTCGCTTGCTCGAGATCGCCAGCGGCTTCGGCCAACACGCGCTCTTCCTCGCGGAGCATTTGCCCGCCTGGACGTTCTTTCCGAGCGATGTGGCCCGCGATCACGTAGAGACCATCGACGCTTGGCGCCGACACCATCCGCTCGCAAACGTCGAAGCTCCGCGCGTCCTCGATGTCGAAAAACTACCCTGGCCGGTGACCGGCCGCTTCGACGCGGTCCTGAACATCAATATGGTGCACATCAGCCCCTGGTCCGCGGCCGAGGGACTGTTTCGAGGGGCTTCGGAGAGCCTGCGTCCCGGGGGCCTGTTGATCACCTATGGCCCCTACCGGGTGGGTGGAGCCCACACGGCCGATTCGAACGCCGCCTTCGACGAGCGCCTTCGCGCCATGGATCCGCGCTTTGGCATTCGCGATGTCGAAGCGCTCGAGGAGCTCGCCCATCGGTTTTCGTTGGTGCCCCGCGAGTGCGTGCCTATGCCAGCCAACAACCTCATTCTGATCTTCGAGCGGGGTTAGGACTCCGCCCGGGACACCGGTACACTCGCGACGTGCTCGCTGCCTCTCGACGCCTCCCACTGGCCATCCTCACCGGGGGCTCCTTGCTCCTCGAGCTCGCGCTCATCAGGACACTGTCTGTCGCGCTCTGGTATCCGGTCGCGTATGTCTGCCTCGCAACGGCCATGCTTGGCTTTGGAGGCGCGGCCATCGCCGTCGCACTGTCCGCGCGACTTCGCGAGCTGCCGGAGCCCACCGTGCTCACGCTCGGAGGAGTCGGCTTTGCTGCTAGCGCATCCTTGGGCTATCCGGTCTGGAACGCGCTGCCGGTGGACCCGATGAGCCTGGGCGTCGAGCCACAACAGATCCTCTGGGTCCCGATTCTGCTCGTGCTCGTCACCCTCCCCTTTGGCTTCGTCGGGCTCTTTGTCTCGAGCCTCTTTGCTCGCTCGCCCGGGGACGCGGCGCGCCTCTACGCGGCGGACCTCGTGGGTGCAGCGATCGGGGTCGTGCTCTACGTGCTCGCCATTGGACAATTCGGAGGACCGGGGTGCATCTTTCTCGCGTCCACCACCGGCCTCGTTGCGACCCTGCTTGCGGTGGACCTCGCCCCAACTCCGCGGATGCTCACGGTGCTCGCGGCAACAGGGCTCGTTGCCTTGACTCCAACCATCGAACGGATTGCGCCACTCAAAGTCAGCCATAACAAGCTCTTGGGGAGCGAACGCGCAAGAGAGCTGCCTCGAGGGTCCGCTTGGACCGTCTCCTCCGCAATTGACGTCATTCCATGGCGGGGCGGATCTTCGATCATCATCGACGGCGGAACGGCGATGACCGCTGCTCCTCCCGGCGACAGGAGAAAGCCGATCCCGAAACCCGCGGGGCTACGAGCAATTCCATTTGCACTCGGGGCGGACCAGTCCGCTCTGGTGATCGGGAGCGGAGGCGGAGTCGAAGTGCGAGCGGCCCTCGGGGCCGGCGTTCCACGGATCTTGGCGCTCGAAATCGACCCGGTGATCAACGAGCTCGTCACCGGTGTGCTCGCTCGCCGGATCGGCAACATATTCGAGTTTCCAGCGGTGGAGCTCGTCACCGCAGAAGCTCGTGCTCACCTGGCCGCGCACGACGAGCGCTTTGATGCGATCATGGCGTTCCATACGATCTCGAACGCCGCCAGCTCCACGGGCGCGATGAGTCTCGCCGAGAGCTATCTGCTCACCGAGGAAGCGATAGCGTTGCTCCTCGCTCGACTCACCGATGAAGGCGTACTCTTGATGAGCCGGCCCGAGGCGCAAATCGCGCGGCTCATCGCCACCCTCTCGAGGGTTTGGACCCAACCGACTCCGCTGCAGAACCACATCGCAGTCGTGACCGAGAGCCCGAATCTGCCGGACTTCATCACGGCACTCGTCGTCTCCATGAAGCCACTCAGTGAAGCGGATGAGAAGGCCCTGCGTGAGGTCACGACGGGCCGGATCGCCTATCTGCCGTCCGGTGACGGCGACATTCGAGAGCTCGTTCTCGCCGCGACGGCTTACGCCTCCGATCCCGACCGTGCGGAACAAATGGCGACGGACGCCGCGAAGCGTCTACCCTACCGGCCCGCGAGCCTGCTTCCGGCGACCGACGATCGTCCTTTCTTCAACTTGACCCGCCCGTGGAGCTCGATCGGTCCCGAAGAGATTTCTCGCGTTCTTTCCAGCGGCTCGCGCGCACGCGCGCGCCTCGAAGACCTGCCCGTTGCGCAGGTTGCGATCGTTTTGCTCTTGCTGGAGGCACTTCTCCTCGGGGGCCTCTTTCTCATCCCACCCTGGCGGTCACTCCGGAGCGCCGGGTTGGCCCCGGGTGTTGTCGGCCGAGTGGCACTCTACTTTGCATCCCTCGGCTTCGCGTTCATCGTGGTCGAGGTCAGCTTGGTTCAGCGCTTTACCCGTCTTCTCGGGGAGCCCGGCTGGTCTCTGGTTGCAGTGCTCGGTGTCCTGCTTCTGTCGAGCGGTGTGGGCAGCCTGTTGCTCGCCGGGCGCTTCTCGATTTCACCGACCTGGGGTGCCGCCCTGGGCGTCGGGGCCGCGGTTTTTGTCGCTTTCATCCCCCCCTTGATCGCGGACGGGGCAGCAGGGTGGAGCTTTGGCTCTCGCGTGGCGGTCGTGGTCGCGAGCGTGGCGCCCGTGGGCATGGCGATGGGAGCACCGTTTTCCGCGGGTCTCGCGCGCCTCGAGGATCCACGACTCGTAGCCTGGGCGTGGGCGCTCAACAGCCTGCTTTCCGTGGGTGGCAGCATTGCGGCGCTGATCCTAGGATCCTCTTTGGGCTTCTCCGGAACCGCGCTCGTCGCCGGTGCAACATACGGATGCGCGATCGCCGCTGCGTCCAGGAGCGAATGGAATCGACAGACGTGACGTTTAAAATGAAAGCAAGTGGAGGAGGGTGGACGCCATGCTGAAACAACAAATGATCGCCGATCTCGTCGAACGCGTGCTCGACGGAACGGGTCTCGAGCTCGCTGTGGACACCTATCGACTCGAGGAAAATCTCGAAGCGGGCCGTGTCACCGTCGGCTGCGAGGTTCACGATGCAAAAACCGGCGAGAAGACGTCGATCCATGGCGCTGGTGTAGGCCTGATCGACGCGGTCTTCGCGGGGCTCCTCGATCGCTACTCGGAGAGCTATCCGTCACTGCGCTCCATTCGTTTTTCGGATTTCAGTATCAAGGCCAACGTCGAGACCGGTGATCACGACGCGCGCAGCGACATGGCCGCCAAGGTCGAGCTCGAAGTGCTGAACTCCGATGGGCGCTCCTTTCACTTTCAACACGCTTCAAAGTCGATCACCGCAAGCTCGATTTACGTCGTCCTCGAGGCGGTCAAGTTTTTCGTGAACAGTGAGCGTGCCTTCATCGCGGTCTATCGCGCCCTTCAACACGCCAAGCGCGAAAACCGACACGATTCGGTTCAGGCCTACACCTCGCAGCTCTCGACTCTGGTCGAAGCGACGAGCTACAGCGAGGTCATCGAGCAGGTGAAACGCGAAGAGCACTGACGGCTGCAGCGCATTCATGGCTCCGGGCTGGTGCGGGGCGTTGAGGTTGGCTAGGCTGCGTCCAATCAACGCCATGGTGGAGCTCCTGCCGCATGTCGGACGACTTTCGTGACCTCGACCTGCGAGGTTTCGACCTAGAAAAGCTAGATCTCGACCACATCGAGCTCGAGGACGAGCGCCCCTCGCCGGTGTGGCGTTGGATTCTCGGCCTCTTCCTGGCGGGAGTGACCGGCGTCCTGATCTGGTTGCCACGCTCGAACCTCTATGGCGCGCTCAATGTGCCCTGGGTGTCCTTCACCTTCAGCTTCGCCGGGATTGTGGTGGGATTGGTCTCCGGGCGCTTTCTGTGGACGCTCCTGAGCGAGATGCGCGTCGATCCCTCCCCGGCGGTGACGCCCGAGCCGGTCGGCCCCCCGAGCGCCGCACGGCGGTTCGTGAGTCTTCTGATCGTGCTCGGCGGTGCCGGTGGGATCGTCTATGCGACCCAGTCGGGCCAGGTCGGCAATTCGGGCACGCTCTGGTTTCTCGTGGCACTCGGCGCGATCGTCGTGGGGATCACCTTTGGTCGCTGGCTGACGATGCAGGCGCAGGTCGTCGATCCCCTCGCTGAGGAGGTTCAACCGATCACCCTCCCGCCCTGGTTCAAGTGGGTCACGCTCGCCGTTCTGATCATTGGCGGAATCGGGATCGCTTTTGGGGGGTCGCTCTTCCCGGGCAACGAAGACCTGAGTCTAGGCTTGAGCGCTGGCGGTTTTGGGCTCGGGATCGTCGCTGCGATCTGGCTGGCCCGGCGGTTCGAAGAGGAAGAGGAGCGTCTCAGAAATCGGCGTGAACGCTGAATATCGCACATGAGCGCACATTTTGCTGCGCTGATGACGGGTGACGATCAGAGACCCGCAAAACCAGAAATCCGGGCCAGAAGCCCAGGATATCGCGGTGTTGCGGCGTTTTATGACATTGACTTTTCGATTCAGATCCTGTTTTACCGCTCGACGGATTGTTAGGGGTAATGCACCGCGGCAGGTTGTCACGTGCATGCCGACGGATCGCCGCTATCTTATCGGAATAGATTCAGGCGGCGGCGGTGTTTCAGACGGGCGGCCCACGGCCCGAAGGAGTAGTAGATGAGCGCGGCGAGCGCACGAAAGAACTCCCAAACGTCCATCGTCAACAAACGAAGCAAGCAGCAGCGCAACCCACGCGCTGGACACGAGACCCGGGCAACCGGAGCCACCTCGAACCAACCCGCTAAGGGGGCCCCATTGAGCGCAAAGAACACGCGGTCTGATTCGCAACTCATCGATCCCAAGAAGGCTGACGGCACCCTGATCACGGTCGACGATCCGGCGCTCGACCGAAAGATCATTGAAGGCATGCTCAACGACCGAGAGCGCCTGATGTCGGAAATGGAAGACCTCGGCTACTCCGCCGAAGCGGTGCTCCGGCGTGCGGCGGACCTGGGCCTGAGTGAAGCGTATCTTCGCCACGTACAGACCGTCGCCGCAGACCTCGCGGGCGACCGGCCCGGCGCGCGGCGCGTGCCCTCGCATCTCCGGGCACGTACCTGCTTGTCCTGTGAACGCGTCTTTCTCTCGAGCGGACCGGGTAACCGTATCTGCCCACGTTGCCGCGGAGCAGATGCAGGACTGGCTCAGCTCTAGTTGCAGAAGCCCGTTTATCGTTGACAGCGGAAACGCTTCATCGTACGCACCCGCCTCCGACTCCGCTCGGAGCCGCAGGGTATGGTGGTTGTAGCTCAGTTGGTAGAGCCCCGGCTTGTGGTGCCGGTTGTCGCGGGTTCAAGTCCCGTCAGCCACCCCATCCCCTCCCCCTCGGGGCTCGTGGGCGAGCGCGACGTTTTGCGCCTTCAAGAAAGGTGCAGCGCGCTGTCTAACGAGGTAGTCTAATTACTGCGTCGAAATGTACCGAGGAGACGCCTGAGAGCGTGTGATGATTCCAGACGCACGATAACCCATGCTTCCTGGCTACAATCACAACATCCGCTACCGCGAGGGAGTCTACCACGTCCAGACCGAAGACTCTGGCGTGCAGAACCCGCACATCATCACCCACCTGTTCGTGGGTGGAAACATCATCGAATCGCGAAAAACGTCCTACGCCGAGCTGGTGAACAGCACGAATCTCGATTCTGCGGTGGTCGACATGATGCAAAAGCAGCACAAAGGGATGCTGCGCGACCTCATTGGCGGCCAACTGGACCACAAGATCGTCGACCGCTCTAAGAACGCCGCAACCTTGAACGGTCCTGCGCCTCTCAATGTCGGGCGCGGCCAAAACCAGGCGTCTTTTGGAATCGGCGCAGACGTTCCCAAGGCCGCACCCAAACCGCCGCCTGCCCCATCGGTCCCCAGCACGACGATCAACGCACCGCCGCCGTCTTCACCCTTTCCTCCGCCCGCCGCACGGAAGCCCGCACCACCGGTCGCGGCGAAAGCCCCCGAGGCCGACGGCGGCCTGTTTGCTGGGGGCGCCGGCGAGTCGCTCTTCGGTGCGCCGGAACAAAAGGAAGAGCCCGTCATCGAGGCCGCAACGCTGGCGCGCGCGTTCGAGTCGAAAGACGAAAGCGCGGTCGATTCGATTTTTGGTGAAGACCTGATCAGCGAGAAGTCACTCGATGAAGTGATTCTTTCCTACCTCGCCGAAGACATGCAGAAGGAGTGAGGGCGTTCCTCACCACACGGCTTCCAACGCGAGGATGAGTGCGCTCATCGCTTCCGCCTGACTCACCGCCCGTCCCTGGCGAGCGTTTTGCGCGGCCCGCAGGAAGCCGCTGAAGCGTGCTCCGCTCGTGCCCCTCACCAACAAGAAGGTCCCGAGGGGATCGACGTCCTGGTATTTCGCTCCCGCGGAGCTCATCCAGCGTTTGGCCTCGTGCTGCAACAGCTTCTCCGTGTGCATCACGACTCCGGGCCAATCTGACTTGGCGCGGGATTGGTCGATCAACGCGCCGAGATTCCTGCTCTCACCGGTGGGCCACAAGGTGGCCATTTCAGTCGTGCTCGACTGCACCGAGTCGGCGACGCGGCTGACCGCCTCCCCTACCGAGGCAAACCCGTCCGCCGGCGCGTGGTTCACGGGACGCTCCGTTCCTTCACGAAGCTGTCGCCCGAGTCCCTTGCGCATCAAGTCGTTGACCACCATGCGGCTGATCGCCTTCAAGGCCTCGAAGACACCCTGCCCCGTGGTCGCCACCGATTCGAAGCGCTGCAGTCCTCCCGGATTGTAGAGACGATCCATCTCCGCGGACGGCATGATCGGGTCGAGATCACGTTTGTTGTACTGAAAGACCATGGGGACCTGGTCGAGCTCGAGGCCGAGCTCGTTGAGGTTTTCAACCAGGTTCGCCAAGCTCTCGGCGTTCGAGTCACGCATCGCCGGTTGTGAATCGAGCACCATCACCAAACCGTCCACGCCGTTGAGCACCAGCTTGCGGGTCGCGTTGTAGAAGACCTGACCGGGCACGGTGTAGAGCTGTAGCCGCACGGTGAAGTCCTTGATGCGGTAGGCGGTCACAGGCAGGAAATCGAAGAAGATCGTTCGGTCCACCTCGGTCGCGAGGGAGACCAAGTCCGGGCGTCTGTCGACCGGAAGCGAGTTGAAGATCGTCTGCAGGGATGTCGTCTTTCCGCACAAGCCCGGCCCGTAGTAGACGATCTTTACCGAGATCTCACGGGTGTGAAAGTTGATCGAAGACACCGTCGTATCGTAGCCGGGCTCTCGGTCCGGTTCCAAACAACTAGCGAGTCGGGTAAAGGAGCGGTCATGCCCGCGCTCTACAACCTCGGGGCCCACGTCGCCCTGGGCTCTGCCCTAGCGCTAACCGCCCGTCGTTCCGAGGCCTTTCGTCAGGATCCGGTGAGCTGGCCATTGATCCTGCTCTTCGTCTTCCACGCTCTCGTCGCTGCGCCTGCCGCCACCTACTTGTTTCGATTCTTTCCTCAGTGGTCGATGCTCTACGCGTTCGATCCACAGGTCTTTCCCGACTTGGACGGTTGGATCGGTTTGATCTCCGGCGGCGTCGTTCTGCTCAATCTTCTCTGCTCGGTGACTGGCTTCTTCGTCACACGCGCAGGGATACTCCGCGCCTCTCGCAGCCTCGAGCTCACGCCGATCGCGGTAGCCACCCTCAGCTGGGTAGCTCTCCTGCTCTCATACCCAGAACGAAGCTTCTGGGTCGGCACCTATGACGCTTACTGGCAAGCCGAGGCGCCTTTTCTACTCACCACCGTCCCAGGTTTCATCGGTGTTTTGAGCTACGGTTTGGGACTCGCCTTCGTGCTTTGGGTGAAGAAGAGGTTCAGCGGACGAGAACCGAGCTATGTGTGACGCTCAGTAGCGAAAAGTGGACGATACGAAGATATAGAAGAAGGTTTGGGAGTAGTCGACACGACGAAAGTTTAGATCCCCGTCGACGAGCCGCGCTATGTCGCTCTCCGGAATCACATCCTGCCCCGTTCCTGCGCTGTACTGCAGACCGATCCTGCTGAGCGTGTACTCGCCGAAATAGCCGAGCGCGATGGTCAGGCCGTAGAGGTCTACGTCGGGGAGCTGATCGAACTCGGGCTCGGCCGAAATCGTCGGGGCGCTGGAGAAATTGGTGAATGCCCCTAGAGCCACGCTGACCTCGCGAACCAGGAGATACTCGACCCCTGCGTTGAGATTGACGACCGCACGGCGTTCTACGTTCGGGTTGAAGGGCAGTCGGGCGCGAATGTCGGGGCCCTCGATGTCGATCAGCGTATAGTCCACGGGCAGGTGCACGGACGCATCGGCGCTAACGGTGAAGCGGTGCGGGCTCTGGTAGGCGGCGCCTACGCGCAGAACTGGCGCGAAACGGGTCTCTGAGCGTCGGTCGGAGATGCTCTGTCGCTCAAAGCCCGAAACGATTTCGGGGCCGCTCGGGTCCGACTCTCCCTGCTCGAAGAAAACGCTACCGTCCGAGTGGATTCGAACGCTCGGCGACCGGAGCGATACGCCAAAAGACCAATTGCTACTCGGCGTGTACTTCAGGCCACCGATGAGCACGACGTTGCCGTTCACCAGCGTGATGTCATTGTTCACCACCTGAAAGCGGCTCAGTCCACCGTCTAGCTCCTCGTTTGCCGTCACACCTTCCGTATCGGTCGTGGTTCTCAAAATGTAGTATCCGGAAACCCCTAGGCTCAGCAGCGGCGAGAGCCGGTAGCCATAGCCCGCGCCGGTCCAGAGCTCCCGGTCGGTCACGCGACGTCGGTATGTCGCTGTCCCATCGCTCTCGTTTGCCGCGAAGCTGCGAAACGACGGGACCACTACAGAGATGGCGTAGCTATGACGGTTTTGTCCGTTGGGGAGTCGATCGTCGAGGTTGCTCACGTAGCCCGCAGACGCGGGCACGACGATCAGCTCGGTGAACTCGATGTCCAGGTCTTCGACGCCCGGAACGGGAACGCCCACGCGGTCACCGATCCCTCCCCGCTCAAACCCGTAGAGACTGGCCGACACCTGCAGATTTGTCTCCTCCACGTCTGCGATGCCCGCCGGGTTGTAGAAGAGGCCCGAAGGATCGTCGGCGAGCGCGGTGAAGGCCCCGCCGAGTCCGACCGCGCGGCCGCCGATCACGAAATCCTGGTAGTGAGTGTCGTCGGCGAGGAGAGTTGCCGGGAGACTCGTGAACAGAACGATGACGGCGACGATGGAGCAGCGAGTCACGGGCGTCCTCGGAGGGCCTCCGCGAGCTCGACCAGGCGACAGCGAGCCTGCGACAAGGTCGCATCATCTGGACGTACGGGCGCGAAGAGCGCTCGGTCCAAAGCGCGGTCGAGCCCGAGAAGCGCTTTCGTCCGCCCCCAATTCTCCCGAAGCGCATCCAGCCCCTCCGCTTCGAGACAGCCCATGAGCTCCGTGAGAAGGGCGCGGTCATGATTGCGGAGGACCTCGCGTTGGTTGATTCCGCGCACCAGAGAGCAGACGGAGGTTACCTCGGACCAGAGCTGCTCGCCGGGGGTGTCGCTGGGACTCCGCTGCCAGTCGCGGATGCGGTCCAACAGGCCTTCGAAACTCGCCACGTCCGTGAGACGAAGCTCGATCCCGTCCACCCCTGATAGGAGCTGCTCGATCTGGACCCCGACGATCTCAAAGCGGTCTCCCAAGGGACCGTCCTGTTCTTCCACCAACCGTGCAAGCCGAGCGTAAGCGGCGCGCGATCGAATCCCTTGCTCCAAGTCCTCCTGTTGTAGGCGCTCCGGCGCGTCATCCTGAGGGGCGAACTTGGCGAGCTCGATCAAGACTGCGGTCAGCGCGCGCCGAGTCCGGCGCAAGGCATACTCGAGGGTCTCGGCGGCGGTACTGCCGGTGAGCTCACGAGCGATGAGCGAATAGCCGGACTCCACGTCCTTGCGGGCGACGCTCATCAGCATCTGAATCATTTCCCGTTCGTTGTCTTTCAGTGCCTCGCTGCGGACCACCGCTACCCGCCACTGCTCGAGGTTCGCTCGCGCTTCGAGCATCAGGCGTCTCGCCTCCGGGAGGATGCGTAGGCCTTCTCGACGCAGACGCAGGCCGAGCTCGCGACAGGCTCGTGCGTGTCCCACACACAGCCGGTGGAGCCGTTCCAGCGCGAGGCGCGTCGTATCATCGTTAGACCGTACCACCGCGCAACTTTGCCACGGCCGCGATGTAAGGTCACTCACACCGGTCGTGGTTTCATCGAGAACGACCGAGGCGCTTCGACGGGTCAAGCGACGTCGCGAGACCGGGCCCGGCCGTAGAGGTCCATCGCTTCTTTCAGGGCGGCATAGGCGTCAACGACCCCTCCCGTCACAGAAAGGGACTCAAAGGGGACGAGCTCGCCCTTCTTGCCACCAGGCTTCTGCACCTGCAGACCCGGGAGCTTGCGTGTGGTTTTCATCAGGATCTTTCGAACCTCCCTGGGCTCGAGGTCCGGGTATTGGGAGAGCAGGAGTGCCGCGACGCCGGCAACGGTCGGTGCCGCCATACTCGTGCCAGAGAGCGCCCCGTAGCGCCATCGGCCTGCCTCGTCCTTTCCGGGCAACGCGGCGTGGACCTTCACCCCAGGAGCGAAGAGCTCCACGGTCCGCTGGCCAAAATTCGAAAAATAGGCCACCAGTCGATCGCCCAAATCCGCGGCCGAAGCTCCGACCGTGATCCAGTTCTCGAAGCGTTCGGTCTTCGAGTCGCCGATCCAAGGATTCGGATAGGTTGGGGTTTCATCCGTGTTCAGCGACTCGTTGCCCGCTGAGTGTATCAACAGTACGCCTCGCTCAGCCGCATGTGCGACCGCCTCGTCCACCGCAGCTTTTCCCGGAGACAATGATTTTCCAAAGCTCATGTTTATGATCTTCGCACCATTGTCCACCGCGTAGCGGATCGCGTTGGCGACGTCCTTATCCCACTCGTCGCCGTCCGGCACGGCCCGCAGGACCATGAGACGAACGTCGTGGGCGATGCCGTCGATGCCTTTTCCATTATCGCGGCTCGAGCCGATGATGCTTCCCACATGGTTGCCGTGACGGGGGTTTGGACCGACAACGTCGTTGTTCCCGTAGCTCCGGTCAGTGAAGTCGAAGGGGTCGTCTCCGATGATCTCTGCGCGCGGGTTAAAGTCCGTGTTGTACTGATAGTCGAGTCGCTCCTGCGCGCGTTCGATTCGGCTTCGCAGGGCAGAGACCGAATCCGCATTCGCCTCGCGCAGCGCCGCGAGCACGGAGGTCTTTGCGTTCGCGGCAGGAATGCTCGTCGGTTTGAACGCATCGAGGGTTTTCTCCGTGACTTTCTCGAAAGGCTGCCCCACCGCTCGAGCGATAGACGCATAGGCCGCACCAGCGGTGTCCAGGGCACGCTGAGCTTTGTTGATCGTTCGCTTCAGCTTGCGGCGTGCGCTCGTCACCTCGTGCTCGACTCTTACGAGCATCTGAGTGTCCTCCGGGGTCAAGGTCCCGGCGCTCTGCTTCAGCGCGCGAAGCCGCGCAAGCTCGCGGGTCACCTCGAGAGGTGCCTTTTCGATGTTCACCGGCTCGCCGTTGGGGCCTACGGAACCGAGGAAATTCCAGCCGTGCACGTCGTCGATATAGCCATTGCCGTCGTCGTCGCGACCGGTTCCAGGGATCTCGCCGAGATTGACCCAGAGCCGGTCCTTCAAGTCCTCGTGGCGAATGTCGAGTCCGGAGTCGATGACCGCGACCACGACCGGCTCAACGCCCTTTTCGACCAGTCCATCGGCGTAGGCACGATCAGCTCCGGTCCCTTGCAGTCCGCTCGAGGCCGGCGCTGCGTTTTGCCAGTTGTGCAGTCGCGCGTCTTCCGCGCTCTGGTGAACGGGAGCGGCACGGGGCGCAGGGCGGTCGGCGATCTCCGCGACGCCGGCGCCCGAATTCGCCTTCGCAAGCGGTGCATCGGACCCCGGCAGAGGCGGAGGCGCCTCGCCCGCAGCTCTTGCCATGGCGCACGCGAGCTCATAGCGCGCGCGCTCATAGGGGGACCTTGCAGCACCCGTGGCGCCGCCTTCGATGCACTTCATGCCTACTCACTCCTAGAACCCGTACGCCCCACGGCGCGACGGACGAGGCCGCCCGTCTAGCCGCTGCGCGCGACTCGCCGTGGAACGAACATCTGTGCCCATGACCTAGAAGACGCGCCGCGATGCCTAGCCTGTGCACCGTGACCGCTTCTGTTTGTTACTGGAGCCCCCCCATGCCCTGAGGGGACTCATCGTTTATCGGAATCGCGGCGACGGCGTTGCTCGAAAAACCGC
>CAYXVF010000073.1:0-31154 GCA_964468125.1 uncultured Bdellovibrionales bacterium
GACCTCTCGTGTGGCCGGCGACCACCCGTACCGGCGGGCTTCGCGTTCGATGTCGAGCTGTTCGAGGCGCTCGCGGGCTCGGGCGAACAGTGCGCTCTTCGAGGGGATGCGTCGGTACCATTCAGCGGCTTCATCATCGCGGGCGAGCTCGCGATAGTAGTCGCCGAGTGTGAGGAGGAGCTCGTCATTATCCCCATCGAGCGCGATTGCTTCCCGGTAGAAGCGTAGCGCCTCGCCTTCGTCGCTCGAGCGACGTGCCACGAGCGCTTGACGCTCGATCAGCTCCGGGTCATTTCCGGCGAGCTCGCGCGCGCGGGCGAGGAGTTTTTTCGCCTCGCGCAGAGCCGAGTCGCTCCCCTTGGCGATGAGAACGTCGGCGAGGTTTACGTGCGCGACCAAGCGTTCCGGCGCCTCCTCCAACGCCTGACGCAAGAGCGGCTCCGCACGCTCGAGATTCCCGAGCTCCGCGTAAACAAAACCGAGGTTGTTGACGATCTCCACGTCTTCTTTGTCGAAGGAGTAGGCCGCTTGAAACGCTTCGAGGGCTTTCGGGAGATTGGGCGGCTTGGCGTTGAGTGCCGCGATCCCTTCTTCGTTGCGCTCGCGGGCGAGTCGGGCGGTCATCGTCTCGAGAATGTCTTGAACCTCCCCCTGATCCGCGCCGTCGCCGCTGTCTTCATTTTTGCTCGGTGCGAGGGTCTCCGCAGGGGGCGGTGATTCCGTCTCCTCTTGTGCCCGCCCGATGGTTGGGGCGAGCAACGCGCAGAGCGCGATACAGGTGAACCCCCGGAGCTTCATGGCATCAGCGCCTTCGAAGTTGCCTCACCTTCAATCCGATCTGGTTGAATCGTAGCTGAACCGCGCGAGCTTTGCCCTCGTCGCCGAGCAGGTGGAGGGCCATCTGCGCAAAGTCGCCGTCGTAGCGCTGAAACAGCTCGAGAAAATACTGGCGCTCGACGTCGACGGAGACGCCGTTCAACGTGTCACCGGCTCGGACGAGCACGGGAATTCGGTCGTCCTCGTCGTTGGCCGCGGGCAGGCTCTCGATCGTCGACGTCGAGCCGCGCAGGAGCTCGGCGACCAGACCCGGGTCCACCTGCAGTCGCGTGGAGCGAAGGGGCATACCCGCCCGGACCGCGTCCGCGGCCTCGATCAGCGTGAACGTGATCACGTTGTGCATCACGAAGGCGAGCTCGCGCATGTTGCCGGGCCAGCGATGCTCTCGCAGGAGGCTCCAAGCCGCGTTTGGCAATCCGAGCAACAGTCCAGTACCGTTCGCCTTGTTGCGACCCGTGGCGATGGAGAGTGGGCCGCTCGCCCCGGCGGCCTCGCTGACGAGCTCGAAGAGTGGCGCGATCTCCGGGTGCGCCGCGGCCGACTGAACGAGCTCGTGAATGAAGAACTCGAGGTCGTCGAGGCGGTCGCGAAGGGGCGGGATGACCACACGGGTCGCCGGTCCGAGGCGCATGTAGAGATCCTGGCGAAAGCTGCCCTTACGAACCGCCTGGTCCAAAGGCTCGTTGCTCGATGCGATCACCTTTACATCCACCTGCCGCTCCCGTGCCGCACCGAGCGGCCGCACGCGGCGCTCCTGAAGCACGACCAGTAGCTGTCGCTGAACGTCGAGGGGGACGTTCTGAATTTCATCCAGGAACAGAGTGCCACCATCGCCGAGCTCGAAGACGCCTTGTCGATCACTCACGGCGCCGGTGTAGCTCCCCCGGGTTGCGCCGAACAGGTGCGCGGCGATCAGGTCGCGGGGAATGGAAGCCAAGTCCGCGATGACGAACGGACCGGAGCGTCCGCTGTTCTGGTGGACGAAGCGCTCGGCGAGAAAGGACTTGCCCGTTCCGGTCTCACCTTCGAGGAGCACCGGAAGCGTTCCGCGTGCGAGCGTCGCGAGGCGTCGTCGCAGTCGGCGCATCTCGACCGAGCGTCCCCAGAGTGTCTCGCCCTCGGAGAGGCTCATCTGCGAGTTCTGGTAGGCCGTGTTGATCCGAATCCGCAGTGTGTCGAGATCGTCGCCGTCCAGGACGTAGGTCATCGACTGCGACGCGAGGTCATCGCCCGCGTCGGCGAGCGCGAGGTCCCGCTGAGCGGTGAGGAGCACCACCGGCAGCTCCGGGTGCTGCTCACGAATTGCGCGAAGAATTGCGACCCCCTGAAAGCGGCGATCGCGCTTCGAGCTGGAACGCTCGCTCAGGGGCAGAATTCGGTCCGTGTCGACCTCGAAGCGCATGTCCAAGAGCACGACGTCCACTTCCGCGGTGTGCTCTGCGAGGTAGTCAATTGCCGCGGGGCCATCGGCAATTCGCGCAGGTTCCGCCGCACCGTAAGGATGAATCAGCTCGAACTCGTCGAGGTGATTCTTGACGATCCGCGCGTACTCGAGACCGTCGTCGATGACCAATACGCGGGGGTTCATGGTACCGCCCCTTCCGCTTCGACATCGACGATCAGCAAGTCGATCGCCGCTGAAATCGCGCCGAAATCTCCGAGCACCTCGCGCCGATCGAGCGGCGAGTCGTGGTCATCCACCGAGTGTTCCCAGGCGAGCGCACGGGTCACGGCGCTCTCCAGACGCGCGAAGGACTCGAGCTGTCGCACCCAAAGCGGTAGCTCGGCCAGGAACTCGCGCCAGAGGCTGTCCGCGGCCACGATCTCCGAACCGCGGCGGTAGGTCTCTTGGAGCGCACGACGCAAGGCGTCTCGCAAATCAGTGTCGGTCGCATGGCTCGGAAGAAAGGTCAGCGGCATACGAATGTACTTCGCGAGATCGTGCTGCAGGTCGTAGAGCTGGTTGACGACCATTTCTCGCGCGTCTTCGGTCATTTGCTCGCTCGTGTGAAAGATTCTCATCGCAACCCTACTCATGGTGACTTGGCCATTACAATCGGCGCTTCTTCCACTCGAAACGCGAGGGTACCCGCTTCTGTTCCGAGCCAGAGGAGATCGCCGTCACGAAAGAGCGCGGAGCTGCGAGGATCGGGCAATCCATCGCCGTATGGAGTGACCTCGCCCCGACGGGTCACGTGTGCGAGGCCCCAGAGCGTTCCGACAAAGGCCGCATCGCCGGCCGCGGTCACGGCCGTAACGCGGTCGTCGGGAAGGCCGTTCTTCTCCGAGATGTGGAGCGACGCTCCCTCCTCCACGTGAGCGACGCCGTTCTGGCAGGTGCCCACCCACAGCCGGGTGTCGCTCGCCGCGGACACGGCGGTCACCCATGCCTCAGGGAGCTCGACGGGGTCGAGGTAGCTGCGTGGACCTCGGTCACTCAGACCCACGCGCGTGACCCCTTGCGTTTCACTCGCCACGAACAACTCGCTGCGCGTACCGCTCAGGCCCGTGATACGGAACGGCACGGTCCCGCGGCTACGGTCGTGGAATTTGGTCCGCGCCCGGCCTCGCCCCGTGCGACGGATTTCGACGACGCCGTAGGCCGAGCTCAAGGCGATGCGACCGGTCGATAGCTCGGTGGCGCCCGTGGCCGCCGTGTTTGCGAGCCAGCGCAGGACCCGCGGGTCCTGCCTGCCGATCGGCAGCGGTTGGAACCTCGAGCCAAAGCGGGAGATTCCGTTCGAGGTTGCCACGTAGAGGTGCTCGCCGTCGCTCGCGACACCGTGTACGAACGCGGACTTTGTGGCGAGCGGGTACCACTTGCCATTCACCTCCGCGCAGGCGCCGCGATCGAAGCTCCCTGCCACCAGATGACCCGCGTGGCGGGTGAAGTGGGAGACGTGGTTCGAGCAGATCTCACCGTCGGGTACGAGCCCTGCCAGCACCGCGCCGCTGTCGAGATCGACGAGCGCGAGACCGCTGTTCTCGAGACCGACCCAAATGTGCGTACCGTCCGATGCGAGCGCCCCAGGCTTGCCTTCGACGCGTGCGAGGAAGGTCAGCTCCCCGTCGACCACTGAGTAGATCTTGCCGTCCCTCGTCGCGAGCAAGATTTCGCGGCCCGGTGTGCGCGCGAGGGCGACGGCCCGTATCGGACCCGCATGCTCGACGCTACGGAGCTCGTGCACGCGCCCATGGGAGAGACGCAGGAGTCGTTCGCCGGTCGCGATGAGCGCGTAGGGCTCATCGTCCGCGAGGGCAACGATGGGTTCATCGAGCGCGACGATGGTCTCTGTGGCACCATCGACGCGGTGTTCGATGCGGCCGGTCACGCCACCGAGAAGCCAGCCGTGATAAGTCGGAACCGCGTCCGCATAGGCGACGGGCCCCACGCGACCCTCCTCAAGGGCGATGCGACGGCGGTCGAAGCGACGCGGACCGCTGCGTTGCCCCACGACAAAGAGCTCCCCGTCCCGGTGGTCGACGGCGACGACCGGGTCGTAGAGGTCTGCGTGCGCACCGGTCAGCACCGGTGCCACCCGTACATCGGAGGCTGCGCGGGAGCCAACTACTCCACGAATGAGAGCGGCGCCGTATTCCGTGCCCACGACGACGTCGTTTTGATGGGTTGCCGCGATGGCGGTCGCGCTGTTGCCACTCAGCCCGTGCCGCGAGGTGAGGGTGTACAGGTGGGCGCCGGTCTCCCGGTCGTGCACCGAAACCCCTCCGCTCGTGGCGGCGAGCACCCGGTCGCCGAGTGCGACGATGTCCCGTACGTCGCGGGTGTGAGTCGCATCGACCACCGGCACCAGACGTGGGCCTCGCCCGCCGCGTTCGACGGATGCCGCCGCGGCGGACGAGGCGGGCGCCCCGAGGGACGCCAGAGCCAGGAGAGAGAGGAGGAACGAATGGGAACGGCTCATTGGAGACCTCCAGCGGTGAGGACGGTGGTGTTTGCGTCGCGGACCCGGAGGGTGAGCTCGCGGGAGAGGCGGTTGCCGGCGTCGTCACGGACAACGACCAGCACCGTGTAAGTTCCTGGGGCCACGGTGGCGTCGAGGACCATCAGGCGGTCCCAGAACACCCGCTCGGCGTCGATGGGGGCTAGGGCGATTCGGTTCCATCCGAGCTCGGGACTGTGCACGTACACTTCCGTCGCCGGCTCGATCGCATCGACACTCAGCTCCACCATCGATTGGGCTGGGACACTGGCGACGCGCTCCGCATGATGGTCGTCGCAGCTCTCGCCGTCGGCGAAGTAGGCGACGAATTCTTCGGCGGAGGAATCGAGTCGGTAGGGCTCTTTGCGCCTCACCACCGAGCCGTCGGCGAGCTCGATCACCACCAGAATGCTGTAGTCGCCATCCGGAACTCCGGCGGGAACCAGGAAACGGCCGCGCCAGACCTCGCGGAACGCGTCGTAGTGGAGCTCCTTGACGAGTCCGAAGGGGAAGTAGGCCGTGACCCGTCTGGCGTCCGAGGGCGCGGCGATCGAGATGATCGGGTCTCCCGGGGGAATGTGTCGACGGGAGAGGTTCCCCAGGGCGAGCCGACTCACCCCGTCCGGCAGTGGGAGAAGCTGCGCGACCGGGATGAGCGGCTCTTGGGGATCTCGGCTCACGACCTCACGGTCCACCGCGACGAAGGCGGTGTACTTACTCATGAGGCGGTGGCCGAGGGCGACCTGGGTGATCTCTTCTTTGAGGGAGCCGGGGGCGACGGACTCCTGATCCATGTAGCCCCGGATGGTCTTCCGGGCCCAAAGACTCGCGATGGCCGGGGCTTCCTTGCGCTCGGGAAGCTGAACGGGGATTTCCTGCTCGAAACGGCGTTGTCCCACCCGTCCACGTACGGTCACTGTTCCCTGTCCCTCGTGGGCGTAGCGTGCGTGCACGAGGAGCGGTTGCCCGTCGAAGAGGTCCGGGACGATCTCAGGGACCGTGTCGTGAACCGGGAGATCGCCCCAGTCGATCTCGATGTCCGTCAGAACCGGATTGCGAACGCGCTCGTAGAAGCGTTGCACGAAGGGACCGGGCGCTTCGTCGTAACGCATGACCTGCATCTCGCCGCGACCGAGGCGCGCCATGCCACTCAGCAGGTAGCGGTTCACCGACGAGCCGACGCCCAGGGAGAAGAGCCGTGCCCTCGCATGATTCTCCGTCTCAACGGCGGCGAGGATTTCGTGGTCGTTCCCGATGTAGCCGTCGGTCAGAAAGAACACGACCCGAATGCGCCCCTCCTCCACTTTGCCTTCGAGGGCGCGCTGAACCCCGGAGAGCATGTGCGTGCCCCCCATGCCCTGCATCGCGTCGATGAAACGCACGCCGGCTTCGATGTTTTCGAAGGTGTTGTCGAGCGGTGTCGAAGAGAGCGCGGACACGGAGTCCGAGAAGCGCATGATGGTGAATCGATCGTCCGGGTTCATGTTGTAGAGGGCGGTCTTGACGAGCTCTTTCGCCGCGGTCAGCGGTGCTCCGTGCATTGAGCCGCTGTTGTCGACAACGAAGAAGAGATCTTTCGGCGCGATCGCATCGTTGGAGAGAAGGGCTGGGGGTTGGATCGCGAGCGTCGCGTAGCCGTCGCCGTTCTCGCTCCGGTGAGTCAGCACCGTGGCTTCTGGATTCTGTCCACGCACATCGATGTGAAGAATGAAGTCTTTGTCCGGGAAGCGGTCGTCTGGTGCGATACGAACCGTGGCGCGCGAGCCATTGTGACGTTCAATGTCGAGGTGGTGCGAGGGGGACTCGAGAGCGCGAAAGGCGCGACCCGGAGCGACGTCGAGCTGAAGGTCAATGCGATGCGCTGTGGTTTCGTCGGGCTGGAGCACCGGCGGAGTGATGCGACTGGCGTCGTTGACCCGGACCGTGTCGACCTCGCGGCCGTAGCTCGCGAGCTTCAATCCGTCGATCGGGCGGCCAGGAATGAATCGAGGGCCGACCACGACGGGGAACGCGAAGGTCGACCGGCCCTTCTCGTAAGGGAGCGCCTCGACGTAGGAGAGCTTCACCTCGACCGCATGGCCCGGTGGGATGTTGCCAACCTTTTGCGTGAAAATGTTCGGACGTTCCTGCGTGAGGAGGGAGGCCGTGTGCCCTTTGGCGACCGCGTCTTCGTATTCCTTTTCCGCCTCCTCGCGTTTTCGGATCTCGGCGACGATCTCGCGGTCACCGACGGTCACCACCATGTCGTGAACGGCGGCCGACTCGGGCAGGGGGAAGACGTAGGTCGCTTCGATCGCCTCGTCGTAGGGATTGACGAAGACCTGGGTGACGTCGACGCGGCTGACGAAGCCACGGACGGTGCCGCGCACCTGCGTGCTCGCCAGAGGCAGGGAGATCGTGCGTTTTTCGCCCTGCAGGTACAGGCCGAAGTCGTCGCGGAGCGCGCGCGCCTCCGGGCCTGGGCTCGCCTCGCTGTGCCCGGGGCAGGGCATCGCCACCGCCGCCAGAGCCAGAAAGCCGAAAACGTTTCGTATCATGGTCGTTCTCCTCTCGAGCGCGTACTGCAATCGCTCGTGCACCGGGTAGAGCGAGAACGGTGCCAACTCTTAAGACATTGAAATCATTCACTTCTCTCCGCGACCTGGCCGAATGCCAGCGCTGAATCTGTAGATGATTGCGTCAATTCATAGATTCGAGCCTCGAGCGCGCCACGTTGAGCCGGTGGGCAACCGGCCCCGGTGCACGCGGGTCTCAGAGCGTGAGGGGGTGTCCGATAACGGACGTTCTTTCGGTCGAGCGTTCGCGAACGCACGACGGAGCGAACGGAGCGACGAGAAAAACCGTTGATTCAGGAACAAGGCCGGTCGTCTTTCGGTTTTTCGCGGCAGCGGCACGAAGGGTGCAGGAAGCGGCCGGAGTGCTTACATCGAGTCGCCTTCGTCGGGCCCGGGAGCCCGGCGTCATTTGTTGAAGCATCGTCTAATCGCATGCGCGCGCAGGGCCGCGCGGAGGGGTCATGGTCACAACCGTTCTTCTGATCGCATCGAGCCTGGGGCAGACGGAGCCGCCGCCACCACTCGAGATTCCTGTTCACACCGACCCGCTCACCTTGGAGCAGGCGCTCGAGTACGCCGAGCAGAACAATGAGCGCGTGGGCCGCGCCGCCGCCGCCGTCGAGCAGGCGCGCGGTCAATATTGGATCGCCTTGAGCGCGCTCATTCCGAACATCAGCGCGAATGGCTCCTACATTCGCCGGCGCAACGAAGCCTCGGCGATCAACGACGACGGCGAAGAGGTCTTCTTTCAGCGGCGTGACGCGCTCCAGGCGATCGCGACCGCGAACCTGAGCCTGATCCGGCCGGACCAGTATCCGCGGGTCGCGGCGGCGAGCGACGAAATCGAAGCGGCGCGCAAGGACGAGCTCAACGAGCGGTTGACCCTGCGCTTTGACGCCGCCCAGCAGTTCTTTCTCGCCCTCGCCCTCGAAGACATCGAAAAAGCGGCACAACAGCGGGTGAAGGTCGCTCAGACCGCCGTCGACGAGGCGCGCGCACGCTTCGAGGCGGGTCTTGCGGCCGCCAACACGGTGACCCGCGCCGAGCTCGAGCTCGCCACCGCGCGGGTGACCGCGACCGAGACCGCGAACGACGCTGAAGTCGCGCGCCTCACACTGTCCTTCATTCTCGGGGTGGACGTGAGAGGCGGGCTGGTCGAGCCGGCGAACGTCGGCTCGAGTCCTACGGACGGTGAGCGGCTCTTCGAGATCGCCCGGACCGAGCGGCCGGACATTCAGGCGCTCAGGCATAGACTCGACGCAGCGGAAAGCCGGCAACTCGCGCCAGTCCTCGACTGGCTCCCCGAGGTTTCGTTGAGCACCTTCTACAGTCTGACCAACGAGCCTGGCTTTGGCCCGATCGACAACTACAGCTTTCGCGCCACCCTCGGCTGGGAGCTCTTCGACGGCGGTGCGCGCATCGGTCAGGGCATTCAGGCGGACGCTCAGTTTCGCGACGTCGTGCTACAGATCCGTGCTCTCGAGCGCGGCATTCGCCTCGAGATCGAGAACCAGCTGCGTCAGATCTCCACGCGCCAGGCTCTCGTCGCCGAAGCGGAAGCACGCTTTGAGGTGGCGCAGCGCAATGAAGAAGAGGTGAGCGAGCGACTTCGTGCGGGCTTGGTGACGGGCCTAGAGGCCGCGGATGCTGCCGCCGAGCTCTTCGACGCGGAAGCCGGGCTCAAGCGCCAGTGCTGCGAGCAGCGTCGGGCCGAGCTCTCCCTGCGGCGCGTCGTCGCCTCCGATCCGCTGGAGCCGGTCGCGATCAACTGACGCGTGGACGGGCGCGCTCAGGCAACGCTTGGATTCAGAATCGCGCCCGCGGTTTGAATCGCGCGCAGGACCTGGCCAGGAGCGCTGTTCGCCGGCAGGTCGTCAAATGCGGTCGCGAGTGACGGTGGCACACGCCAGGGCGGCCGAACCACCGAGACCTGATAGCCTGCGCTACCCACCGTGCGCGGGTCCGTGTTGAAGAGCATGCCTGACTCCGCCACGCGAAACGCAAAGCCCGGGCCCCGCGCGGGGTCGTGGTAGAGGTAGCGTCCGTCCGCGGTTCGCTCGGTGATCAACACCCAGTGGTCGGTGATGCCATCCGCGTTGAGATTCGTGCCGCCACGGCGAGCGACGCCAACATAGACCGGCATGCCCCGGTCCAGGAGTGCATCGACCACCTGGCGTCCCTCCTGAAAGCCGATACGGCGTCGCGCGAGGTCGAGATGACTGCTACGTCCGTCGATTTGGCCACTGCGTGGCTCTCCCGTGGCCATGCGTAGGTCGCTCGCATGCCCACCATACAGCCAGTAGGAATCGTCGGGTCTGCCGAAGGTGGAGTTCGCCATCCAGCGGATCGCGTTGTCGCAGTCGCGGGTGTTGCGCTGCGCGCGAAACGGCACATCCACTCGCACCGCCCCGCTCCCCCGCTGCCGGGGCCAGCGCACCCGTCGCGGCTCGTTCATTGCGGCGAGGGGTTCGGTGCGCATTCCGCGTCGTGTGACCCCGACGCGCATCGGCTCGGGCAACTCGGGATCTTCCGGGTCGCGGCGGGTGCTCTCGGCGGTCTGGGTCGGGCCTTCGCCGCCTTCGAAGAGCGCCATCAGCGCCAGGAAGAGCCAGCCGATGACCGGGATGAACACGAGCGGGTGGATGCTCGATCCCTCGCCGCTGCTGCCAGCAGCGGCTTCCGGCTCCCGTTCCGAGGTCCGGCGACCGGGAACCGGCGTCGGGTCGTGCTCGACGCGCTCCACCCTGGGCGCGGTATGGGGCATGGGACGAATCATCCTACCTGCTTAAACGGTAGCCCCGATCGCGGTTAGATTCGTCGTCGTCTCCCCGCCACGGTCTGCCGGACGCCGTTGCCTCGCTGCGCGGAACTGTGGAATACGGTTCGATTCATGGGGACGGAAAAGACGGGCTACGCATCGGTGTTCCGCGCGGATCTCTTCGCCGGGCAAACGCACATCGTCACCGGGGGCGGAAGCGGCATCGGACGCTGCATCGCTCACGAGCTCTCGAGCCTTGGGGCCCATGTGGTCCTGATCGGCCGGAGCAAGGAGAAGCTCGAACAGGTCGCCGCCGAGATTCGGGAAGGGGGCGGCGAGGCGAGTCTCTACCCCCTCGACATTCGTGAAGAGGAAGGTGTTCGGCAGACGGTCGAGGCGATCGTGAAAGACCGGGAGCGACTTCACGGTCTGGTCAACAATGCGGGCGGTCAGTTTCCCTCACCGCTGAGCTCGATCTCGAAGAAGGGGTTCGAGACGGTCGTACGGACCAATCTCACCGGCGGCTTCCTGATGTCCCGAGAAGTCTTCAACCAGTCGATGCAGCAACACGGCGGCAGCATCGTCAACATCGTGGCTGACATGCACAACGGTATGATCGGGATGGGCCACTCAGGGGCGGCGCGGGCAGGGATGGTGAACCTCACGAAGACCGCGGCGGTAGAGTGGGCGCCCTTTGGCGTGCGCGTGAATGCAGTTGCGCCTGGCTGGATCGCATCGAGCGGCCTCGACCACTACGACGTCAGCATGAAGCCGATCATCCAGAGTCTTCGCGCTTCGGTGCCGATGAAGCGCCTCGGAACGGAAGCGGAGGTGAGCGCGGGGGTGTGTTATCTCCTCAGCGAGGGCGCAGCGTTTGTGACCGGCGCCTGTTTACAAATCGATGGAGCGGCACCGCTCGCGAGTCTCGTGTGGCAAACCCCGGAGCACGACCGCGCTCCTGCGTACCAGGGTTTTCATCTCGCCAAGACTCCCAAAGTGCTCGAAGACTGAATGGCAATACTGGACGTTCAAATCCGTGCTGGAACCCCCGAGTTCGAGACCCGACGCGCGGCCATGGCGGAGAAGCTCGCCCGGGTGCGCGAGCTCGAGGCGAAGGTCGTAGCGAACTCTGCCCGCACTGCGGAGAAGTTTCACAAACGCGGCCAGCTCCTTCCCCGCGAGCGTCTCGAACGACTGCTCGATCCCGATCGTCCCTTTCTCCCGCTCTCGAGCCTCGCCGGTTTGAACATGCACGACGACGACGGGGACCGGAACGCCGCGGGCGGTGGAGTGATCGCGGGGGTTGGCTTCGTGTCCGGTGTGCGTTGCCTCGTCACCGCGAGCGACAGCGGTATCAAAGGCGGAGCCACGACCCCCATGGGGCTGCGCAAGTCGCTGCGCGCGCAAGAAGTGGCACTCGAGAACCGCCTTCCAGTGGTGAACCTGATCGAAAGCGGCGGTGCCAACCTGCTCTATCAGAGCGAGATCTTCGTCGACGGGGGTCGAATCTTCCGAAACCTCGCGTGCCTCTCAGCGGCGGGGATCCCCGTCCTCACGGTGGTGCACGGCTCCTCGACCGCTGGCGGAGCCTACATACCCGGTCTCTCCGATTACGTCATCGTCGTCCGCGGACGCTCGAAGATCTTCTTGGCGGGGCCGCCATTGCTGAAGGCCGCCACCGGCGAGGTCGCTACCGACGAGGAGCTCGGCGGTGCGGAAATGCACGCGACGGTGAGTGGTACAGCGGAGATGGTTGCAGAAGACGACGAGCATGCCCTGTCCCTCGCCCGCGAGCTGGTCGGGAAGCTCGGCTGGGAGGACCTCGAGCGTCGGGGCCACTTCGCCCCCCCTCGCTATCCGCCGGAGGAGCTGCTCGGGGTGGTTCCGGAGGATCCCAAGAGGCCATACGACGTGCGCGAAGTGATCGCGCGAATCATCGATGACAGTGACTTTCTCGACTTCAAGCCGGACTATGGCGCG
The DNA here is from genome assembly GCA_964468125.1 of uncultured Bdellovibrionales bacterium. Taxonomy (GTDB): domain Bacteria; phylum Myxococcota; class XYA12-FULL-58-9; order XYA12-FULL-58-9; family CAYXVF01; genus CAYXVF01. The sequence continues at coordinate 12,072 of CAYXVF010000073.1, forward strand.
GCGACGGTCTGCGGCAAGGCGAAGATCGAAGGGATGGTTGTTGGGATCATCGGAAACAACGGTCCGATCGACGACCAAGGGGCCGCAAAGGCCGGGCAGTTCATCCAGCTCTGCGACCAGAGCGGCTCACCGATCGTCTACCTCCAGAACACGACTGGCTACATGGTGGGAAAAGACGCGGAACAGCGCGGAATCGTGAAACACGGATCGAAGATGATCCAGGCGGTGTCCAACGCACGTGTGCCCCAAATTACCCTTCTCATCGGCGCCTCCTACGGAGCCGGCAACTACGGCATGTGCGGGCGGGCCTTCGCGCCGCGCTTCATCTTCGCCTGGCCGAACAACCGCACCGCCGTGATGGGCGGAGAACAAGCGGCGGGCGTCATGGCCATCATCACCGAGGCGAAGCTCGCGCGGATGGGACAAGAGCTCAATCGCGACGCCCTCGCTGTGATGCAAAAGGGAATCATCGACCAGATCGAGCGCGAGTCCACCGCGCTCTATGCGACCGCGCGTCTCTGGGACGACGGCATCATCGACCCGCGCGAGACGCGGCGGGTGCTCGCCGAGTGCCTGCGAACCTGTGACGAAGCACAACGAAGGACTCTGCGCCCGAACAGCTTTGGAGTGGCGCGGTTTTAGGAGGAGGCGAAAGATGATCTACACCGACCAGCACTTGGAAATGCGCGCCAGCCTGCGCAAATTCATCGACAAGGAGATCAACCCCTACGTCGACGAGTGGGAAGCCGCGGAGATATTTCCGGCCAAAGAGCTGTTCAAGAAGATGGGCGAGCAAGGATTCCTCGGGATCACCAAGCCCGAGGAATACGGCGGCCTAGGCCTCGACTTCACTTACTCGGTCGCGATGGCCGAAGAGCTCGGCCACGTGCACTGCGGCGGCGTGCCGATGGCGATCGGCGTGCATACGGACATGGCGACCCCAGCTCTCACGCGATTTGGGAGCGAGGAGCTCAAGAAGGAATGGCTCGTGCCGACCATTGCCGGCGACGTGATTGCCTGCCTTGGAGTGAGTGAGGTCGGAGCAGGTAGTGATGTCGCCTCGATCAAGACCACCGCCCGCAAAGACGGCGACGACTACGTGATCAACGGTGGAAAGATGTGGACCACCAATGGAACGCAGGCGGACTGGATGTGCTGCCTCGTCAACACCGGCGAGGAAGGCGGTCCCTACAAGAACAAGACCCTCGTGATCATCCCGATGAACACGAGGGGTGTCACAGTGGAGCGAAAGCTCAAGAAGCTCGGCATGTGGTCGAGCGACACCGCGCAGATCTTCTTTGAGGACGTGCGCATCCCGCAGCGCTACCGCATCGGCGACGAAGGGCAGGGCTTCTACTACCAGATGATGCAGTTCCAAGATGAGCGACTCTGGGGGGCAGCGAGCATGCTCACCGGGCTGGAGGATGCGGTCCGGGAGACCGCGGAGTACACCGGCCAACGCGAGGTGTTCGGCAAGACCGTGCTCGACCACCAGTACGTACAGTTCAAGCTCTCCGAGCTGCAGACCGAGGTCGAAGCGCTTCGGGCGCTCGTCTACTACACGACGGACAAGTACGTGAACATGAAGGGGACATTCAAAGAGATCGCGACGCTCGCCTCGATGTGCAAGCTCAAAGGCGGCCGCCTAGGGCGAGAAGTGGCCGACAGCTGCCTGCAGTTTTGGGGCGGCATGGGCTACATGTGGGAAACCAAGATTTCGAGGACGTTCCGCGACGTGCGCCTCTTTTCAATCGGTGGTGGGGCCGACGAGGTCATGCTCTCGATCATCTCCAAGAATCTAGGCTTCGCGAAGAAAGGCTGACGGTCAGTGGCCCAAAGCTTACAGTGCGTTCTCATCGCGAACCGCGGTGAAATCGCGGCCCGGGTCGCCCGCTCCGTTCGCGCGCGTGGGGCCCGGGCGGTCGGCGTGTTCTCCGACGCGGATGCGGATGCGCTGCACACCCAGTTTCTGGACGCAGCGGTCCGCCTGCCCGGACGCGCGCCGTCGGACACCTACTTGAACGTTCAGGCGATTCTGGACGCGGCGAAGCGGCTCGGGGCTCGAGCGGTGCATCCGGGCTATGGGTTTCTGTCGGAGAACGCGAGCTTCGCGCAGGCTTGTGTCGATGCGGGACTCGTGTTCGTGGGCCCGTCCCCCGAAGCGATTCAGGCGATGGGCGACAAGGCCCGTGCCAAGCGATTGATGGAGCGCCGCGGCGTACCACTGGTGCCTGGTTACAGCGGTGAAGACCAGAACGACGCGACGCTTCGAGCGGAGGCGGAGAGGATCGGAACGCCTCTCTTGCTCAAGGCCGCCGCTGGGGGCGGGGGACGAGGCATGCGTCGGGTGACGGACCTGACCGAGCTCGACGATGCAATCGCCTCCGCGCGCCGCGAGGCGAAGGGCGCTTTCGGGAACGACACGCTGATCATCGAGCGGCTGATCGAACGCCCGCGACACGTTGAGCTGCAAATCGTCGGCGACTCTCACGGAAATGTCGCCCACCTGTTCGAGCGTGAGTGCTCGGTACAACGTCGGCATCAGAAGATCATAGAAGAAGCGCCTTCGCCAGCGGTGGGAAGCGAGCTTCGCGCACGAATGGGTGAGGCTGCGGTCGCCGCGGCGCGGGCCGTGGGCTACGTCGGGGCTGGGACGGTCGAGTTCCTTCTCGACGACCAGGAGCGCTTCTACTTCATAGAGATGAACACGCGCCTGCAGGTCGAGCACCCGGTGACCGAGCTCGCGACGGGGATCGACCTCGTTGACCTTCAGCTCGCCATCGCCGAAGGCGAGCCTCTGCCCGAGCTACCGGAGGCGCCGGAGGGGCACGCGATCGAAGCGCGGATTTACGCCGAGGATCCCTACGACGACTTCTCGCCGCAGACGGGCACCCTTCGCGACGTGGTTTGGCCAGCGAATCCCGGTGTTCGGGTCGACTCGGGCGTGTGGTCCGGCCAGGTCGTGGGCGTCGACTACGACCCAATGCTGGCGAAGGTGATCGCCGTCGGGGAGGACCGGGAGCGCGCGCGTCTTCGACTCTTGCGCGCCTTGGAAGACACGGTGCTCTTCGGCGTGGGGACGAACACGGAGTTTCTGTGCTCGATTCTCGACGACCCCACCTTTGTCGCTGGCGACGCGCGTACGGATTGGTTGGATTCGCGAACGAGCCCGCGTCTCGATCATTCGCTGCCCCGCGCTCTCGCTGCCCTTCGCTTTCTTGCAAACGACGAGCGCCCGCTCATCGGTGGTCTCGGGCGCAGCGCTCGACTGGAGCTCGGGGGAGAGATTCTCACCGCTCGCCTGAACGCCGAAAACGGTGGTCGCGAGCTTCTCGTCGGTGAGGAACGCTACCGTATCGGTGCGCTCGGTGCCGATTGGGCGGAGTTGGACGGGGTCCGTCATCGCTTTGATACTCTGCGAGACGCTGAGAGTCTTTGGGTGTCCTTCCGCGGGGTCACGCTCGAGGCGAGACGCGCGTTGAGCGAAGCTCTCGGTCGGCGGAGTACGGGTGACGGAAACCTTCGTGCACCGATGGCTGGCAAGGTGGTGATGGTCGGGGCCGCGATCGGTGAGCCGGTGAGCGAGGGGCAGACGCTGGTTGTGATCGAAGCGATGAAGATGGAACACGAGCTCCGGGCCATCCGGTCCGGACGGCTCTCTCGTTTGACGGTGGAGGTGGGAGCGCAGGTTGAGGCCCGCCAGGTACTCGCCGAGATCGAGCCAGTGGAGGAGAACGCCCATGAGTGAGCGCTGCGTCGTGACCTGTGCCTTGACCGGGGTCCTCACCAATCCCGCTCAGCACCCTGTTCCAGTGACGGCGAAGGAGATGGCCGCCTCGGCAAAGGAGGCCTGCGACGCCGGAGCTGCGGTGATGCACATTCACTTTCGCAACCCGACCCCGGGAATGGGGCACTTGCCGAGCTGGGATCCGGAGGTCGCCTTCGAGGTGACCGAGGCGATTCGAGACGCCTGCCCCGGGGTGATCATCAACATGACGACAGGCGTGATCGGTGAAGACCTATCGGGACCGATCGCGTGTCTCGAACGGACGCGACCGGAGATCGCCGCCTGCAACGCGGGTACGCTCAACTACCTGAAGACGCGACGCGACGGCTCCTGGGCCTGGCCGCCCATGGTCTTCGACAACCCGGTCTCCAAGGTGAAGGCGATTCTCGATGCGATGAAGAGCACGGGGACTCGGCCAGAGTTCGAGTGCTTTGACGTAGGGATCGTTCGGTCTGTCGGCCTCTACGTCGAGAACGGCATGGCCGAGGAAGCGAACTACAACTTCGTGATGGGCGTCGCGTCGGGGATGCCGGCAGATCCCGAGCTCCTCGAGCTCCTCGTGAAGTATCGGGGCCCAGACACCCACTGGCAGGTCACCGCCATCGGACGGAGTGAGGTTTGGGCGCTTCACCAGGCCGCGGCAGATCTCGGGGGAGCACTGCGCACCGGTGTAGAGGACACCTTCTACCTGCCGTCAGGGCAGAAGACGTCCGGCAATGGACCGCTGATCGAGGCGATCGTGGCCTGCGCCGAGCGCGCGGGCCGAAACATCGCGTCTCCGGTGGAGGCGCGCGAGCAGTTGGGTCTCAAATAGAGGAAGGAATCGACCATGGCGAATCTCGCGGGAAAGACGGTCTTCATCACGGGAGGGAGCCGAGGAATCGGCCTTGCCATCGCAAGGCGCTGCGCCGCCGATGGGGCGAACATCGTGATCGCCGCGAAGACCGCGGAGCCAAACCCCAAGCTGCCCGGGACGATCCACACGGCGGCGGCGGAATGCGAAGAGGCGGGTGGAAAGGCGCTCGCCGTGCAGGTGGATCTTCGCAATGAAGAGCAAATCGCAGATGCGGTCGCACAGGCGGTCGACACCTTTGGGGGGATCGACGTGCTGGTGAACAACGCCAGCGCGATCAGCCTGACCGGCACCCTCGAAACGCCGATGAAGCGCTACGATCTGATGAACCAGGTCAATGCGCGCGGCACCTACGCGTCGTCGCAGGCTTGCCTTCCGCATCTGCTGAAGGCGGACAACCCGCACATCTTGAACATCTCGCCGCCGCTCAACATGGAGGAGCGCTGGTTCAAGAATCACGTCGCATACACCATGGCCAAATACGGTATGAGCATGTGCGTGCTCGGCATGGCCGGTGAGTTTCGCGGTAGGGTCGCCGTGAACGCGCTCTGGCCGCGCACCGCGATCGCGACCGTTGCGTTGCGGATGCTGGGTGGCATGGTGAAGCCAGAGAATTGTCGCACGCCTGAGATCATGGCGGACGCCGCCCACGCCATTCTCGGCAAAGACGTTTCGGTCACCGGCAATTTCTTCATCGATGACGACGTGCTGCGGGACGCTGGCGTGACCGACTTCGAGAAGTACGCGGTCGCGCCGAGCAACGACTTGCTTCCCGACTTTTTCATCTGATGCTCGGGACCTGGCGTGGGATCGGGATCTTCGCGGCGGCCTGTCTCGTGGTCGGGGTCGGTTTTGGCTCTCTCTTTCTCGGTCCAGGGCCCAAGGTGCTGCAGGTCGATCGAAGGGACGACGACATCGAACGCAACCCCTGCACCTTTGCCGAGGACGTCGATGGTGTCGCTTGCCAAGGCAGCGGCGCGGTCTTGACCGTTCTGACTCCGGGCGTTTCCGAGTGCAGGGTGAGCGTTGGCGGCGTGGACATCGGCCGCGCGCCGCTCTTCAAGGGTTCGGCGCCAACCGGACGCTGCAGCATCGTCGTGAGCTGCGCCGATGGACATCGCTACTGCGAAGCAGCGGTGTTGCGCGGGGCGGTCCCGCGCAATCTGACCGTAGAGGAGTGGAGCAAGGTCCCCTGAAATGAATCGGGTGCGGCTTCGGGCGCAGGGATGCACACCAGCGTTTCGTGTCGGGCGACAGCCACGCTAGACTCGTCTCATGGAGCTCGTTCTCGGCGCCGGGGAGCACCCGGTCACTCTAGATGCCCGCGGTCTCAGCACGCACGCGGTTCTTCTCGGAATGACCGGCTCCGGCAAGACCGGACTCGGTGTCGTCCTGCTCGAGGAGCTGCTGCGGGCGCGGGTTCCCTCTCTGATCCTCGACCCGAAAGGGGACATGGGAAATCTCGCCCTCCTCTTTCCGGAGCTCGACGGTGCGAGCTTCGCGCCTTGGGTCGACCCGCAGGAGGCGCAACGCAGGGGGCTCACACGAGAGGCGCTGGCCGAGGAGGTGGCCCGTCGCTGGCGCGACGGGCTCGCGAATTGGTCGCTCGACGGGACGACGATCCGCGAGCTGCGGGAGGGGAGTGAGATTCGCATCTATACGCCGGGGTCGCGCGCCGGGATCCCGGTCAATGCCGTCGGCTCCCTCGCGGCGCCTACGACCGACCTAGAAGACGAGGGCGTCCAGGAGGCGCTTTCAGGGCTCGTGCTGGGTCTCCTCGGCTTGGTCGAGATCGATGCGGATCCCTTCACGAGTAGAGAGGCGATCCTTCTTTCGAATATCATTCATGACGCCTGGGCCGCAGGCCAGGACCTTTCCTTCGAGAGCTTGATCGCGTCGGTAGCGCAGCCGCCGATGCGAAAGCTCGGCGTGTTCGAGCTGGAGACGTTCTATCCACGCGATGAGCGCATGAAACTGGCGATGCGCCTCAACGCACTGGTGGCCTCACCCGCCTTCGCGCCCTGGACCGAGGGAGAGCCCCTAGACGTAGGGGCACTGCTCGAGCCTGTCTCGGGCAATACCCCGGCGTCGATCTTCTATCTCGCGCACTTGAACGATCGACAGCGCATGTTCTTCGTCACGCTCCTCCTCGGGCAGCTGATCACGTGGATGCGCCAACAATCAGGGTCCGAGGCCTTGCGCGCGGCGCTCTACATGGACGAAGTTTTTGGCTTCCTCCCTCCCACGGCGAACCCGGCGAGTAAGAAGCCCCTGCTCACGCTCCTCAAGCAGGCGCGCGCCTTTGGGGTTGGCCTCGTGCTGTCGACCCAGAATCCGGTGGACCTCGACTACAAGGCGCTCTCCAACGCGGGGACCTGGATGATCGGGCGGTTGCAGACCGAGCGGGACCAGGAGCGGATCGTGGCGGGGTTGGGAAATAACGCGTCCGCGGCGACAATCCGGGGGGCGCTCGGCGCCCTCGAAAAGCGAGAGTTCGTGCTCTTCGGGACCCGGCATCCAGAGCCGATCCGTTTCTCCACCCGCTGGGCGATGGCCTATCTCCGCGGGCCCATGACCCGGACGGACATCGAGACCTTGAGCGCCTCCGAAAGCGACGGTCCGGTGACCTCGCCACCATCTGCGCGTGCGTCCGCGCCTGCGTCCGCGAGGCGAAGCACCGGGCTCTCCCAGATGCCGATCGTTGCCGACGGTGTCCGGGTGCGCTTCGTCGACCCGGGGGCGCCCTGGCTCGAAGAGGTGGGTGGCGACCGGCATGGCTCACTCCTCGCGCCGCATCTCGCGGCGCGTCTTTCTCTGCGCTTCGATGAGCGAAAGGCCGATCTCGACCACACGGAGGTTTGGGAGGCGATTCTCCCCGTGCGCGATCCACTCGAGGTGGCGGGCCACCACGCGGTCGACTTCGATGAACGCGACTTCAGCGAAGAAGCGCCGCGGGCGCAGCTCGCCTATCAGGTGCCGGACGCGCCCCTTGGCGAGCGACGTTATTTTCGCGATGCGCAGCGAGAGCTCGAGGGCTGGGCGTATCACGAACGAGAGCTCGAGCTGCTCGCCCATCGCGCGCTCGGGCTCTACCAGCGGCCGGAAGAAGGGGAGAAGGCCTTTGCCGAGCGCTGCGTGCGAGCGGCGGAAGACGCCGCCGATGCGCAAGCAGCAAAGCTGCGGGAGAAGTACGAAAGGAAGCTCGAACGCCTGCGCGAGCGCCTCGAGCGCGCCGAGCGCAAGCTCGTCGATGCACAGGCCGAAGCGCAGCGACGCAAGAACGAGGAGCTCGCCTCCGGTGCTGGTGCACTGCTCGATGTGTTCTTGGGAGGTCGGCGCAGCACGAGCTCGATTCTCAAACGCGCCGGGCGCAAGGCGTCGGGCACGGCTTCCAGGCGTTCGCGGACGCGGCGGAGCGAAGACCGTGCGGCGGCGGCGGCGGAATCGGTCGAAGAAATCGAGGAGCAGATCGCGGATTTGGAAGACGAGCTCCTGGACGAGCTCGAAGCGCTGAGAAACCGGGCGGAAGCAGCGGCGGGCGCGGTGGAGCAATTCAGTGTCCGGCTGGAGAAGAACGATATTCGCGTGGAATCGCTGGAGCTCGTGTGGTTGCCGGTTCGGGAATAGCTGCTCGCCTCTTGCTTGCGCCGCTGGTCTGACCCGTGGCACCATCCGGCCTGCACTCAGCATTCGGACGTCGCATGCAACACGCCTTTCCTCACGACATCGATCCCTACGGCAAGTACGCGGAGAGCGCCGGCAAGGACGGGTTTCTCGCGCAGTATCCGCACCCGTTCCTGCTCTTTGCGCGCTCGCGCTTGTGGGACGCCACGTTCCTGAAGGCGCGCAACATCGACTCGAGCGGTGGCACGGTGGTGGTGAAAAACCCTACCTATGACACGGAGGGTGGCCTCGCGCTCGTGAGCGGCGTGAAGAAGCGCAACGACGTCGAGTCGACCCAGAAGGGGATCGTGCTTGGCCGCGCGACCAACAACGACATCGTCGTTCCGGTCGCTTCCGTCTCGAGCATTCACGCGAGCTTCAACGCCCCGGCGCAGGGGGGAGGGGCCTGGACGATCACCGATCTCGAGTCCAGCAACAGCACCTATTTGAACGACGCGAAGATCTCCGCCTACAGCCCCATGCCCGTGGCAGACGGGGACTACCTGCGATTCGGCGGCAACCTCCTGTGTTGGTTCATCACGGCCCCGCGCTTCTACGAGCTCCTCCTCAATCCGGACGAGCTCAAGCAACACACGGACCCCTGACGAGTTACCCTAGTCACCAAGCAAGTTGTTCATCAGGGTGAGCAAACGCTCGGCGTCGAGCACGGTCACTCAGCGTGTCCTTCGCGGTGACGAAAATTAGCGGCAGCTCGGCCACCTTTCGGTTCGCATCGCCGCGCACGCGGGTGCAGATCTCAAAACCGTCGAGGTCCGGGAGATTCACGTCGAGGGTCAGTGCGTCAGACGATGCGAATATCGATCTCGCCGACCGCCGTGATTCGTCCCTGGAGGCGGTCGCCTCGCACGACCGGACCCACTCCCTCAGGGGTGCCGGTGAAAATCAGGTCACCTGCTTCGAGGTCGTCGAAGCGCGACAGTTGAGCGACAACCTCGCGCGTGTCCCAGATCATGTGACTGAGATCGGAGAACTGTCTCTGCTCACCGTTGACCGAAAGTGTGATCGCTCCGGTCAGCGGTACGGTGCTCGTTCTTCTCAGGGGGCCCACGGGAGCCGACGCCCGAAATCCCTTCGAGAGATCCCAGGGCCAGCCCTTCTCCTTGGCGAGTCTCTGGAGGTCGCGACGGGTGAGGTCGATGCCGCAGCCGACTGCGTACACGAGGGCGTCCACTTCCTCTGGCGCGATGGGACCCTTTGCGCCCCGTCCGAGAGCGAGGACCAGCTCGACTTCGTGGTTGAGGTCTCGGGTTTCGCGAGGATAGGGAATCTCCGTTGCCGAGGTGACGGAGCTCAATGGTTTGTCGAAAAAGGTCGGCGGCACTCGGCTCGGGTCGTCTCCCATTTCGCGGACGTGGGCGGCGTAGTTTTTTGCGACGCAGAAGATCCGCCGCACGGGAAAGCGCTCTTCCGAGTCGACGAACGGCAAGGTGGGGAGAGGCGCAACTTCGATCATTCCGCGGCCCCTGCGGTGTGTGTGTGCAGAACCTTGACGGTGAGTATCGCAAGGAGTGCGACCCAGACGATCGCGATCCCGACGTCGACAATGAGCGGCAGGGGTAAGGGGGAGATGAATCCCTCGAACGGGGCGGCCGCGATGACCAGAGCGATGGCGACGCCAATCATCGGCGTGAGCTCGTGAGCGCGTGCCGCGAGAGCTTCTCTGCGCCGAGAGTCGCTGGGTCGAATCCACGCCATCGCCAGGGTCCAGCCGATCGCTCCGCTCAGCATGATCGCCGAGAGCTCCGGCACCCCATGGGGACCGAGCCAGCGCATCAGATTCATGAACACCCCCACCTGGAGCGCGTGCCCTGCGACCGCGCCGAGGAGGGCGCCGTTGTAGCCGATCACGAAGAGTCCGGGCAGACCGCCGAGAACACCGAGGCCGAGAGCGAGGAGACAGGCGCGCGAGTTGTTGACCGAGTAGAACAGGGTCATGCCCGCGTCGGCGGCCGCGCCACCGCGTTCTCCCCAGGCGTTCTCGGCGATCTGGCCGAGGAGCTGGCGAGGGACCAGTGAATAGACGGCCGTGGGCTCAACGGCGACCGAGGCCGCCGCGAGCAGTGCGGATCCCAGGAACAACGCCCAACAGCCAAAGAAGGGTCGGCCCACGCGCAGGAGGCCACGGCGCAGTCGATTGTCGCGGCCCTGTGTGTCGCGACGGTGGAGTCGGGTGTGCATTGCCAACACCGACGAGCTCAATCGCGCTCTCCTAGATGCGGGCAAACTCGGGCGCGTGAGCTCGCCGACCGCCCACCGATGGTCGCGGATCAAGACGCGCCACTGATCGTCTGGGATGCGAACCCGTGATTTCGCCGCAGACTCGAAGCGCGACAGTCGATCGCTCATCGTTTGGTCAGCTCCGTCCACAGGCTCTCATCGTCCAACGCATTCCAGTCGGGCCGGAGCGTGCGAAAGCGTTCGAGCAGGGTCGCTCGACGTCGCTCGAAGACCTCGGGATCGAGCGCTTCTCGCCGCGAACAGAGCGTGCTCAACGCTTGGCTGAGTGCCGGGGGAACCCCAGCGAGCTCGCTGCGTCTTCTCGGCTCACCGCCACTCATCTCCCAGGCGTCTGGGGCTTCACTGACCACGAGCGTCCCGGCGACGAGATCGCCGAGGCGCTGGCTATTCTGAGTCGCCGCGAGAAGGACGAGCCCGAGGCCATAGCTCGCGGGAAGGAAATCCACCAGCCGCAGCAGATTGCGCAGAACGAGCTGGCCCGCGGTAGCCGGATGCCCGTTGCTGCCGAGGACCCGCAACTTCATCCAGCGTTTTCCGGGGGAAACTCCGCGACCGACGAGCTCCACGATCAGGGGGACGACAACGGGGACCGCGATCGCCACCGAGGCGACGACGGCCGTCGAGGCCGCCTGCGCTGACCCGAGGAGAAGCCCCAGGCTGAGAAGGACGAGAAGGAGTACCAGAAGAACCAAGGAAAAATCGACAATGGCGGCGAAGCCACGTCGGCCGAGACCCGCCAGCGGGAGATCGACGTATCCGTGCTCGGGCAGCTCCACGCGAATGACCCCGAGGTGCTCACGTTGCATTCGACGACAGTAGCTGTGTTACGCTCTGGGTTCCACGATGCTCGCAATCCGGCAATACGGCGTCCTGTCGGCGGTGGATACCGCGTTCTGGGTATTTCGCCGGCACTTTCAGCTCCTCGCTATCCTCGGCGCGCTGATCGGCTCGGTCAATATCGCCTTTGGCTTGGTGTCGCTCTACTTCGGTCCCGACCCGGCGCTGGTCGAAAGCGAGGACCCGAGAGTCATCCTGCTCGCCTACGGAGAAAAAGCGGGCCTCATTCTCGGCACGATGGTCGTGGGCCTTCTGGTCGGCGCGTTTGGCACCGCGGCGGCGACGCGAATCGCGACCCGACTCGTCTTGGGGGAGGAGGCGAGCCTCGCTGATGCGATCCGCGTCGCTGCCTCGCGTTTTCTGTCGGTCTTGGGCGCGACTTTGATCTCATCGCTAGCGGGTGGACTGGGTCTCGTGCTCTTGGTGATCCCTGGGATCTACATCCTGCTCGGCTTTGCCTTCGTCGCCCCGGTGATCATCGCCGAGGGGACGAGCGCGACCGAATCCCTCGGCCGAAGCTGGCGCCTGGCGAAGAGGCAGCGGATGAAGCTCTTGGGGGCCTTCCTTTTGGTCGTGGTCGTTCTAGGGTCGCTAGCGATCGGGGTGGAGGTGCTTCTGCGCGCGGTCTTCTCCGTGGAGGATCTGTTCACCCTGCAGCTCGCTCAGACAATCGTGAGCGGTCTGCTGAACGCGGTGCTCTCTCCGATCTACTACTTGGTCGTCGTGCTGTTCTATTTCAGCGCACGAGTCGAGCACGAGGCCTTTGATGTGCAGAAGCTGACGGAGGCCTGAGGTGGAGCCACAGCCGCTCACAGCCGAAGACGCGCGCGCGGCCCTCGACACCATCGCGGCGAGTCCACCGTTCGTAGCCGACCCCTTTGGGGTGGATGCCTTCGGTGAGTCGATGCGTCATCTGCAGAAGTTGATCGGCTCCCTCTATCTCAGCGACCCGGTGATGTTCTGGGGCGTGGTGACGGGATTGAGCGCCCTCGCCGCCGGTCTCGTGGTTCACATCGTCTGGAGTCTGTGGGTGCTCTATCGCTCGGTCGCCCATAGGGCGGAGACAGCGATGGAAGGCCCCGGGCAGCGCGACTATTTCGCCGAGGCCCAACGGGCGCGAGCGGAGGGAAAGAACGCCAGAGCGATTCAGCTGTGCTGGTTCGCTCTGTGCACCCGACTGGCGGTGCCCTTGAGTGACACCCCCGGGCGTCAGGCCAAACGGATGGCGAGACGCGGCGAGGCCGAAAAGCTTAGTACCCTCCGCCTCCTTTACGAGCGCGCCCTCTACTCCGGGACGAGTCCGGACGACGAAGCGGTCCGACAGGTTTTCGACTTGGCGAAGGACGCGGGATTGCGGTGAGGAGGATGCTCGGCTTTGTCGCTGTCGTCGGCGGTTGGATTCTGGTGGGAGCGCTTCTGTTGCTCTTTGCACCCCAGGATCGCGCCCTCGACCCGGACCAAGCCGCTTTCAGCTATGGCGCGAAGCGAACGACTTTTTCGTCGTCCTCCGCGGGCATCCTGGCGTTTTTTCGATTGCTCCAACGCGCTGGATTCGAGTGCGAGCGCCTCGGCGATTTCTCGTTGCCGGAGACGGGCGTGCTCTTCATTCTTGAGCCTGAGATCTGGCTGAACGAAACGGAAGTCGCGGAGCTGCTCGCTTGGGTTCGAGCGGGCGGAAGCCTGGTTTATGCTCCGCCGCGATTTCACGCTACGACGAAGGAAGAGGGCGAGGTCATCGAGATCGAGCTGGAGGATCCACTCCTGGCACAGATCCACCTCGCACCCGCGACAGCGCTGGGGGCGGGGGTCGAGCTCGCGCGTTTGGGTTCGGGCCGGATCACGGTCATCGAGTCCGGCGGTGCTCGGCTCGCCAATCAGACCCTCTTCGACTCAGGGATCGCGTCCGAGCTCGGCTGGATCAATGCAGCGCTCGCGGGGCACGAGAAGGTCTTCTTTGATGAGGCACGCGCAGGCGCGATGTTGCGCGGGGGGCTCTTCACGCTCTTGATGAGCGGGCGCTACCGGGAGCCGGTGGTGCTCTCGCTGCTCGTCATCGCGCTGGCCTTTTGGAGCGCGTATCGCCGCGACCGGCCGGTGCTCGCACGCTCCGACCAGGCTCGGGAAGACGGTGAGCGCGAGCACCTGCACGCGCTCGCTCGGTCGATGCAGGACGATGGGCGCAGCGAGCTCGCAAGAAGTGCGTTGCTTCGAGGTGCGACCCGCCGCGCGAGCACGAGAGCGCAGGCGCTCGAGGAGATCGAACGATTGCGCTCAGCGGCGACCGACGTGACAGGCCTCGCTGCCGGCCTTCGTCGACTCGAGCGCGAAGTGAGGATGGGGTGATGCAGGGAATGGAAGTTGGAAGCTGGATCCGTGAACGGCTCGAACGTGACGTCGTCGGGCAAGCGGATGTCATCGAGCGCATCATCGCCTGCGTGGGCGCACGGGCTCACCTGCTGCTCGAAGGGCCGCCTGGGGTCGCCAAGACCCTCGTCGCCAACGAGGTCGCCTCCGCGCTCGGCTTGGACTTCAAACGGGTCCAGATGACGCCGGATCTCATGCCGGGCGATCTCCTCGGTACGAGCGTCTGGTTGCCGAATGAGGGGCGATTCGAGTTCCGAAGGGGACCCGTATTTACCCATGTGCTCCTCGCCGACGAGATCAATCGAGCGCCTCCGAAGACCCAGGCAGCGCTTCTGCAGGCGATGCAAGAACACCGCGTAACACTCGATGGCGTCGAGCACGATCTCGGCAGGGATTTCTGGGTCGTGGCAACGCAGAACCCGCTCGACCAGGAGGGAACCTATCCGCTCCCGGAGTCGCAGCTGGACCGTTTCGCCCTGCGGGTGGTGGTGTCCTATCCCGAGGCCGGCGACGAGCTCGAGGTCCTCACGCGCCACCAGAATCTCGGCGACGCGCTCGAACGGGCGCATCTGGAAAAACGAGAGTCTTTGCCCCCGGACGCCCTCCACCGCTTTCAAGACGCGGTGCGTGCCGTTCACGTCGCTGAGCCCGTGCTCGCCTACATTCACCAGTCCGTCCGCCTGACCCGCACGCAATCGGAGCTCGTTCACGGCGCGGGACCTCGCGCGGCGTTGGCATTGCTCGACGTGTGTCGGGCGCTCGCAGTGGTCCGAGGGCGTGACTTTCTCGTCCCGGATGATGTGCGAGACCTCTATGTTTCCTGCGTCGCGCACCGGGTGAAACTCTCCCCGGAGGCGATGGTCACCGGTGTGACGGTCTATGAAGTTTTGGAAAGAATCCTTCGCGGCGTGCCCGTCCCCGAGGTCCGCTCGTCGTGACGCCTGCGCGGAGGCTGATCGCGCTACTGACGGTCTTGGCAGTAGGGGCCTTCGTCCTCACGCCCTGGACGGGCTTTCTCCCGATCGTCGTCGGGTTTCTGACGATCTGCGCGCTTGCTCTCTGGGATGGATGGCGACTCTGGACTCGGACTCGACCGAATCCTGGGTGGAGTGCGCCGTCGATCGTCAACCTGCGGAGACCGGCGAAGGTCGAGCTCGTTCTGGCGACGGGGGTGGACGCGCTGCTCGCCGCACCGGAAGGTCTGGGGGGCAATCTCTCGGTGCTCGACGGAACCGCCACTCTGCATCCGCGGAAACGAGGTGTCTGGCCCCTTGGGGAGCTCTGGTGTTTCGAGACGAGCGCCCTGCGCTTTTGGCGTCGCCGAACCGCCGTGTCGCTCGATACGTCCATCGAGGTCTGGCCCGACCTGATCGAAGAGGCCGAAAGCGCGGGCATGCGCGACCGTGGGGATGGCTCGGCGGTGAAGCGTGGAAGCACGCAAAGCTCGCTGGAGCTTCGGGGGCTTCGTCCCTTCATGAGTGGTGACGACCCCCGACACGTCGATTGGAAGGCAACCGCGCGCCACATGCACCCGGTGGTACGCGAGTGGGAACCGGAGCGCCGCCGCTCGGTGATCTTCGCCCTCGATGCGGGCCGTATGATGTGGCCCCGGCACCGTGGCGAGAGCAAGTTCGATGCGAGCCTGAGGGCGGTGGCCCGTGTCGCGCTCGCCGCCGGTGCCAACGGCGACCGGGTGGGAGCGCTCGTCTTTGACGACGCCGCGGTACGCTTCGTTCCGCCTCTCAGTGGTCGAGGGCAGGCGTTCCAGCTCTTGCGGGGTTTGAATGACCTGCAGCCCACGCTCATCGCGAGCGATTTTCGCGCCGCCGTCCCCTATCTCTTGAGCCATCAGCGTCGTGCGTTGGTGATCGTGATGACAGACCTGTCTGACCCGGACGAGGCCCTCGAGCTCTCGGAAGCGAGCCGTGAGTTGCTTCGGACCCATCTTCCCTTTGCGCTGCTCGTGCGTGACCCGACGGCGGAGGAGCAGCTCGTGCGACCGGTGCGGACAGAACGCGACGCCTACATCCGGGCGGCAGCGGAGTTGGTGCTCGAAGACCGGGAGGAGGCGCTGTCGCGCCTTCTAGCGCACGGCGTAGATGCTCTGGAGGCGCCGATGGACCGTCTCGGCGCTCGAGCGCTCAATCTCTATCTCCGCGCGCGGGAGCGGGCGGCGTGGTGAGCCTCGCTTTGTATGGGGACCCCGGGGTCTGCTATCGCTCTGCTGTGATTCGTCGTGGCCTGCTGATTCTGTCGTTGGTGCTCGGGGCGCTGCTCCTCTCCTGTGCGAGCAGACGGGTGCTTCCCAAGACCGGGACCGATCCGCTGTTGCGCGAGCGCCCAGACAACACCCCGGTCGATGACGAGGCCCCACTCGGGAAGCTACCCGAGGACGTCATTCCTCTCGAATACGACCTCAACCTCACCGTCGATCCGAGCAAAGAAACGTTCTCCGGGTTCGCGGCGATCGGCGTGCGTCTCACCCGCCCGCGCTCGCACATGTGGCTCCACGGCATGGGGCTGCAGGTGAAACAGGCTCAGGTCACTCTGGCCGACGGCAGCACGCGTCGGGTGAGCTACCAACAGCTGACGCCGAGCGGCGTGGTTCGGCTCTCCTTTCGTTCGGAGCTCGAGCCCCAGAAGATTCGCCTGGTGATCGGCTACGACGCGGAGATCGGTACGTCCTTGGAGGGGCTCTATCGCGTCGAAGACGACGGGCGTGCCTACGTGTTCACCCAGCTCGAAGCGACGCACGCCCGCCGCGTGTTTCCCTGCTTCGATGAGCCGCGCTTCAAGACCCCTTTTCGTCTCACCCTCACCGTACCTGCGGAGATGGAAGCGATCTCCACCACGAGCGTCGAGGCGCAGCGCCTGAGCTCCGACGGGAGCGTTCGAACGCTCGCCTTTCGGGAGACGGAGAAGCTTCCGACCTATTTGCTCGCGTTGGCGGTCGGGCGCTTCGACGTGGTGGAGGCGGAGATCCCACCGAACAGGCTCCGAGAGCGCTCGGTACCGCTGCGTGGTGTAGCGGTCGCGGGCAAGGGAGAACGCCTTCTCCATGCGCTCGAAACCACGGGCGCGCTTCTCGAAGCCCTCGAGACGTACGTCGCGCTTCCCTATCCCTACGAAAAGATCGACGTCGTGGCGGTGCCCGATTTCAGCGGCGGCGCCATGGAAAATGTTGGTGTGATCACTTTTGCCGAGCGTCTGCTCCTCCTAGACCCGAAGCGCGCCTCCGCGGAGGAGCGTTTTTCTCTCGAGCGGGTGATGGCTCACGAGCTCGCCCACCAATGGTTTGGCAATCTCGTGACCCACCGCTGGTGGAACGATCTTTGGTTGAATGAATCCTTCGCGACATGGATGGCGGCGCGGGTGCTCTCCGAGTGGCATCCCGAGCTCGGCGCCGAACGCCATCTGATGCGCAGTGCGCAACGCGCAATGGGGAGCGATAGTCTCGCATCAGCGCGAGCGGTCCGTGAGCCGGTTTGGAGCTTTCAAGACATCGAAGGCGCCTTCGATGCGCTCACCTACCACAAGGGCGGCGCTTTGCTCTCTATGTTCGAGGCGTACCTCGGCGAGGAGCGTTTCCAGGCCGCCGTGCGCGCCTATCTGGGACGCTTTCCTCACGGCACTGCGACGGCAGAAGACTTCATCGAGGCGCTCGCCGCAGAGAGTGACGAGCAAGTCGCAGCGGCCTTCTTCGGCTTTCTGACGCAACCCGGAGTTCCGACGCTCGCCGGCCGACTCCTGTGTGAGGGAGAGGTGGGACGCTTCGACCTGCGGCAGTCGCGCTACGTGCCCCTCGGCTCGCGGGTGAGTGCGGACGCGCAGTGGGACATTCCGCTCTGCATCGAGACCTCGGCTGCGGGCGAAAGGAAGACGACATGCCGGCTGATGACGGCGCGCGAGCTGAGCTTTGAGCTCGACCGGTGCCCGGACTGGGTCATGCCAAACGCCGGAGGCAGGGGCTATTTCCGCTTCACATTGGAAGACGCGTCCTGGCGCGCGGTGCTCGATGCGGCCCGTGCGGGGGTGCTCACGGTTCGCGGACGCATGGCTCTCGTCGACGCGTTGCATGCGAGCGCTGACGCCGGAGAGCTGCCCCTTCCCGCCTTCTTCGATGCGATCAAGACTTTGAGTGGCGATCCCGACCGTCACGTGCTCGAGCTGCTCATCGGTGCGATCCGTGAAGCGCGTCTGCAATGGGTGGGGATGCGTGGGGGGGTCGAGCGCTACGCACGGACGACACTCGGTCCTCGCGCGCGCGCTGTTGGTCTCGAGGGGAAAGTGGGTGAGGCGCCGGAGCTGCAACGCCTCCGGGCGGTGTTGCACGAAGCGATGGTGTTCGTCGCCCGGGATCCCCGGATTCGGAAAGAGGCGAGCGCGCGCGGCCTGGCACTGATAGGCAAAGAACACGTGACCGTCACGGCGACAACGAGTGAGCTCGCGGCGACCTGGCTCGGCGCTGCGGTGCAGCTGGGCGGAGGCGAAGTGATCGATCGGTTGGTGGCGATCCTCGAAGGGAGCAGCAATGCGAGCGAGCGCCGGTTGATTCTCGAGGCCCTGGGTCGCGTTGAGGAGCCTGAGCTCACAGAGCGGGTTCGGGAGCTCGCGATCAGCGACATTCTGCGCGACGATGAGCGCCTTCGACTCTTGCTCGATCTCAGCCGCGAGGTGCTCACCGCACGCGGAACCTGGTTGTGGCTCCGCACGAATTTCCGTGCGCTGGTGAAGCGTTTGCCGAGTACACACGTGGGCAGGACGCCCTTCGTTGCGCGGCGCCTGTGTAGCGAGGCGGACCTCGCAAGTATCGACGAATTCTTCTCCGGACAGATCGAGAGGTTTCCCGCCGGCGCGCGCCAGTTGAGCAGCACGCTCGAACGGGTCGAGCTGTGTATCGCCAAGACGCGCGCCCTCGAGGGCCCCGCTGAAGGCTACTTTGGTCCGGATGAGGTGGCGTTGCGCTGAGCAGACTCGCGGCGCACCTGCGCGGCGAGCTCATCCATCAGGCGGTCGATATTCGGATCGTCGAGAACGCGGTCGCCCGCTCGAATGCGCAAACCATCTTCGGTTTCAAAGTCGACGCGGGCGACGACGTTCTGGGTCCCCGCAGCACGGGCGATGGCGGTCCAGTGGGCGAGCGCAAAAAAATCCTGGTTGCCCAAATGGGTCCAGCTCGGTCGACCGAGCTGTGCGACCGCGAGAAATCCTTCCTCCATCAACGCTTCCACCTGTTCGAGCGTTGGCTCTGCCTGCGCATCGGCGAGGAGCTGGGCGCGCGCGTTGACAAAGATCGGATCGAGGGCCAACTGGAAGAACG
>CAYXVF010000074.1:0-30473 GCA_964468125.1 uncultured Bdellovibrionales bacterium
CGAGCCCGGCCTTGACCCCGGTCATCTGCTGCAGCTCGTGCGCACCAGGACCGCGGAAGCGCGCGGCTGGCCGGGGCGTGAGCTCCTCGAGACGGACCGGCAAGAAGCGCGGCCGGTAGGCATCGAGGTCGCCGAGCTCCTCCGCACCCCCAAAGCCAAAGTCCGCGAAGATCACATCGATCTCCGACGCAGTGGGAAGGGGCCGGTCGGGCCGAGGTCCCGGAAACGCGCGCGCCTTGCCCGCCGGTTGGGTTACGAGCTCGCGCACCTCGGCGTCCGTGAGACCGGAGGTGACCGCCCGGCTGCGCTCCACCCCTGCCGTGTCGAGAGCGGCGGCCCGCAGCTTTGCGCCCGCATCCATCCCGATGCGATTGCGCTCCCCGCCGTGATTCTTGGCGAGTTCGCGGGTTCGCGCCTCGAGGGCCTGATTGAGCTGGCGCGCCTGGAGCAGGGCATTTCGGAGCTGGGTTCGGGCCTCGCCGTCCGTACTCGTTTGCTGGAGCGCGCGGTTCAGGAGCGCCTGGAGCTCGTTCGTTGCCGCCCGGAGTTGCCGCTTGAGCGCATCGATCGCCGCCGCGTCCTGAGTCTGGCTCTGGAGGGCCTGACGGACCTGGCTCTGAAGGGCCTCGAGGTCCTGGAGAGCGGAGGTGGTGTTGCGGGTGACTCTCTCAACCGACATGACGCGTCTCGTTCTCGGGGCACGGACCCCGGGTGACATAAACGCTAGACCGCGCCGCGGTTGTTTTCAAATGCCTCAGATGTGCGGTTCATCAGCCGCGGGTGATGTTCGCCGTAATCTGGGCCTCGCGCTCCGAGTGCTCGTCCAGGATTTTGAGCGCCAGCTTGAAGAGCTCGCGTGCCTCGTCGTAGCCGGTTTTCGCCGTCTCGATCCCCTGATCCATCAGCTCCTGCATCATCTGGTGACGCATTGCTTCGATCCGCTTTTCGTCCGCTTCCCGCTGCCCGCCGTGCGCCTTGCTGTGGTACTCGCCGAATTTGGTGACGACGTCGCCCACCGCCGCACCGAACGCTTGGTTGCCCATGCCCACGGACTCGGAGGAGATGAGGAAGGTCGCCGCCGCCGACACGGCGCTCCAGATGAGCCCCTCCAAGGCGGCCGCGCGCTCCGCTTCGATCTGCTCTTCCGTCGACTTGATCTCGTTCTTCTTGGACTCGGCCTTGCCGAGCTGCATGGCGTGCTTGAGGTCCTTCATGTCCGCCATCTCGCGCTGCGAGGTCTTAGCCATGGTGGACAGGGCCATCCACATGAGCGCCGAATCGGCGACGCCCTGCGTCCCGAACATCCAGTCGTAGTGACCCGGGCGATGGGTCTCGATCGAGCCGAGGCCGAGCGCGTCGCCGCCGTTGTCCTCCGGCAGCGGCGGAATCCCGCTGAAGTCGGTCACGATCGGTGCGACCGTCGGCGTCACCGCGAATCCGTCGACGGAGTGGAGGCCCCCGTTGTCGTTGGCCTGCAGACCGCGCATCTGAAGGATCAGGTTGATCAGGTCCGAGTTTTCGACCTTGCCCGAATCGCCGGTGAGGCTCTCACCGTCGACGACGCCATCACCGTCCAGGTCCTGCGGGTTCGCGACCTTCGGTTTCTTCTGATCTTCGAGGTCGATGATCAGCGGGGACGCAGCTCGGTTGGAGGTTGCCTGAATGCTACTCATGCCTTGTTCTCCTGATTCTCTCTAAAGTCTCTCGAGCCCATCAGCGGGTCATGTTCGCGGCCATGAGCTTCTGCTTGGACACGAAGCTCGCGTTCATCATCGACATCACGGCGTCCACCGTCTGATTCTTGGACTCCATGATCTCCTGCATGATCTGACCCTGCTCCTCGATCTGATCCTGGTGCTGGTCGGCGGTGAACTCCCAGCGCTTCGCCTCGTTACGCCACTCAGCGGCATCGGCTTCCTTCATCGCCGCCTCGTAGTTGGCGCCGCCTTCGACCACCTTGCCGCCGACGCTCGTTGCGAGGCCGACGTTCTTGAGGGTCGCGTTCTCGCTCAAGCCGATCGCCTGCGACTGCACGTTCTGCAGCCCGGAACGCTCGGCGGCTTGCTGCGCCGCTTGCTCCCCGACCTGCTGACCGGATTCACGGGCTGCTTCCTGCGCCGCCTCTTGGCCCGCCTCCTGCGCCGCCTCTTGACCCGCCTCCTGCACGGCTTCTTGGCTCACCTCTTGAGCGGCTTCCTGGCTGACCTCTTGAACCGCTTCCTGGCTCACTTCCTGCGCTGCCTGCTGAGCAGTTTGCTGCGCGGTCTGAACCGTCGTCTGCACCGTCGCCTGCGTGGCCTGGCCAATGCCTTCCTTCAGCGCCTCCTGCGCCATGTTCTCGACGGCGCTCTGCGCCATCTGCTGGCCACCCTGAGCGAGCCCTTCCTGAATGCCCTGCTGAACCGATTGTTGCAGCGATTCCTGCAGCGCCTCTTGCACCGCCTTTTGGACCGCTTCCTGCGTGCCCTGCTGCAGGCCTTCTTGCATCGCTTGCTGCGTCGCCCGCTGCACCACCTGCTGAACCGCCTGCTGTCCGGTCTTCTGCAGCGCCGTCTGAATGGCCTCTTGAACCATCTGCTGCATGACCTGGTCGCTCACGCCCTGCTGAACCGCGTCCTGCACGGCCTTCTTCACGGCCTCCTGAACCGCCTCTTTGATCGTTTGCGTCACTGCTTCCTTGGCCGCCTGGGTTGCCGCCTGCTTGGTGGCTTCAACCGCCGCCATCGCCGCGAGCGAGCCGCCCATGGTGAAGATCGAGGCTGCGAGGCTCACCACGGTCACGATGGTGGAGATGTACTCGGCCTGCTGCGCGTATTGCTCCGCCTCTTTTTTTGCCTCCTGCGCTCGCTCAATCCGCTTCTTCGCTTCGTCGATCGCGAGCTGACGCATGTTGGTGGCGATCGCGTGCAGCTTGTTGTGCATTTCGGGATCGTTGTTGGGGTCGTTGATGTTCACCTTCAAGAACGCCGCGAGCAGATCGTCGCTCGAGAGCTCGGAGAGATTCTTGTAGTACAGCGTACCATCGCCCGCCGGGCCGGTCAGTGTCGTCGTGCCCACACCCGAGGCCGCCACTGGGTTCGGGCCGGTGGGATTTTGGGTGAGCAGATAGTTGTTCATCGCGAGGTCGACGTTGGTCGCAAAGGTTTGCGCACCGGTGCTGAGCTCCGGCGTGAGATCGACCCGCGGGGGCATCGCCGGCGAAAGCTGCGACTCGCCCGCGCCGTAGACCGTCTCCGCGGTGCTCAGTCCGTCGACAGCGGCGGTGCTGCGGGTGTCGAGGATCGCCACCGCGCCGGTCTCGGTCCGCTGCAGCCCCGCTTTGTTGAGCATCGCCCGGAGCTCTTCGGAGACGATCGCCTCCTTCAAGCTCACGTTCGGCAAGCCGGTCATCGACTGCTGCGCTGCCGAAGACCCGGCGCGCGCGAGCGCGTCCGGATCCACCGAGGGGACCGCGGTCTCCTGCGCGCGAAGAGTGGGATCGGGCTGTCCGCTGACGTTTTGTGTGCTCATCTCACCTTCCTCATCCTGCCTTCTGTACTTACACAGGAGCGCTTCGCGCTGGGTTGCAGTTTTTCGCGAGAAGGAGATTTTATCGCGGGGAGGGCGGCATTTCGTCCGATCTGTTGACTCAGTGCGTCATGCTCGCAGCCATGAGCTTCTGCTTGGACACGAAGCTCGCGTTCATTGCACCCTAGCCTTCGCCGCCAAACTGCTTGAGCAACACCTTGGCGCGGTCGGCCATCGGCTGGGCGCCAGGATCTTTGGCCGCGGCCTCGAGACCCTCACGGACGTAGACGAGTCCCTCATCGACCCGACCACCCATGATCTTGCACTCGCCGCGGTAGACGAGGGTCATCGGATCCCCCGGCTCGAAGATGTTGGCCATGCGGTAGTAGAAATCCGCACCTTCGTACTGCTTCATGCGCTGCAGACAGATGCCGACGAGCTGGTAGTAGCGGGCTTTGTGCGGGTCCAGGAAGATCAGGTAGCCGGCGATCTGAATCGACTTGGTGACCTCGCCCATCTCGCAGTACTTCACCGCGACCGCGTAGGCGCCGTCGAGCTCGTTGTCTGTAAACCCACCCACCTGGGCGTAGGTGAGCTTTTCCTCGTCCACCATACGAGCGAGGTCGCGGATCGCGGCGAGGAGCTTCGGGTTCCGCTGGATATCCGAGAACTCAATGTCCCGGTTGATGTCTTCCGGGTCGTAGCCGACAGCGGCCGCTTCCTCCGCCGCCATCTGCTCCGTCGCGTCATGCACCAGCGCCTCTCCGTGCTTGCGCAAGAGGATCGTGTTCGGAATGCCGCCGTCGTGACCGACGATGGCGCGGGCCCGGGTGATGTAAGGCCTGAACTCTTGGCGCGCGGTGTTGCGCTGGATGACGTCCCGGAGGAGCTCGACGCCCACCTCTTTCGCGCCCACCTGGCACATGCACTCGCCGAGAAAGACCTTGCTCGGCACATCGTCGGGGTTCAGGCGGATCGCTTCTTTGAAGCATTGGCCCGCGTTGCCGAACTCACGCCGCGCCATCGAGCAGGCACCGAGTCCCCGCCAGGCGCTGCCGCGCTTCATGTTCATCTGCAACACGAAGCCGTAAATGACCGCGGCTTTGCCGAACTGATGGGTGCGGTAGTACGCGCGCGCGACGCGCTCCACCGTGTCCAGGGCCTCGTCGGGAAAGCCCAAGGCTTGGCCCGGATTCTCCGCGCCTTCGCGAATCGCGCTGATGATGTCCTCGAAGTCCTGGTCTGGAATGTCCGCCAGGATGTCGAGGTCCGGTTTGTTCTGTAGCGCCATGGGCGTATCCCTCGAAGCTCACGCGGGCCCCAGGCCCCGGAGGAGCTCTCCGCCGAGGAGCATACGGGGAGCGCCGGAGCGCCGCAACGCGTGCGTTCCTTAGAGCATGTTCCGGGTCGTGCCCGAGCGCATCTCGTTCATGACCTTCAGGACACTCGACATCAGGTTGTAGAGCTGGTTCGCTTTTTGGTCGAAGTTCTGGAACGCGGTGGACGCCATCTGGCGCTTGTTTCGCACGGTCTCCTGCATCGACTCGACGTCTTTGATCGTGTCGTTGAGCGAGGCGCGGTCGACCGTCTTTTTGCTGTTGCCGCCGATCTGGACCGCCTCGCCGCTCGAGTTGACGGTGGTGGTGTCGAACTTCTTCGTCTGAATGTCGATGGTGACCTTTTCCGGGTATTTCGCCCCGGAGGCCTCATCGCTCAAGCGCTGCGATTCGTTCACTAGCTCAGAGAGATAGTCCGAGAGCGCCTCCGCCATCTTGTTGTACTCCTGCAGCTTGATCAGGAAGTACTTCTTGTCTTCGTTCGTCTGGCGGATCGAATCACGGAAGACCAGGTAGAGCACCTCCATCACGTTCCCGCCCGGGAACGCCGCTTCCAGCGCCGCCATCTTCTGCTGAAAGTCGTGGGTGTAGTTGATCATGTCCGCGTTCGCGTTCAGGTCCGTGAGCTGACCGCGCTCGGTGGACGCGTACTGCGCCCCGTTCGCGACCAGGTTGTTCAAGGAGGTGACCGCCGCCTTGTACTCCTCCATGCCCTGAGCCTGCTTGTAGAGCTCCGGGGTGGTGTTGGCGTTGTAGGGATTGGCGAGGCCCGCGGCGGTGAACATCTCCGCTACCTCCGCGTCGAGGTCGGTCATGCCCTCGGTGACTTCTTTGGTGCC
This sequence comes from uncultured Bdellovibrionales bacterium, assembly GCA_964468125.1. Taxonomy (GTDB): domain Bacteria; phylum Myxococcota; class XYA12-FULL-58-9; order XYA12-FULL-58-9; family CAYXVF01; genus CAYXVF01. The sequence continues at coordinate 5,684 of CAYXVF010000074.1, forward strand.
ATCGAGCCCCTGGGCCACCCGCGCCTCGGCCCGAGCAACCTCCTCCGCGCGGGTCTGCATCGAGTCGTTCGGCATCCATCGGTTCTCAGCGAGGGTGAAGCCGTTGGCTCGCATCAACCCCTCGAGCTCGGCGAGCTCCGCCTGCGTGAGGTTGTCGTTGGCGCTCTGCACCCCCTCGGGCGTTGTGAGGTCGAATTGCACGCCGTCGGCGGTTTGAACCAGACCGCCTTCGATGAGGATGCGGTTCGCGCCACCGCCGAGGTTGGAGCCGCTCGTTGAGCTCATTTCGTCTATCTCCTGTCGTGGCGGACCTTTTTCGCCCGCCGCCGGTCGCCACTGGCCGGTGCCGTCTCGATCGCCCCGTCTGCGGGACAGAATCGGTCCACTGTACTTACACAGCAGCGCAGAATGCCGGCTGTCCGCGGTCAAAAACCTATCGCAAAAAGCTGCACAGTTGTGCCGAAACCTCTCCCTCGTTTACAACAAAGCCGGAACGTCTCCCGAGGGATTTCTTGAGCTACGACAGGCTAAAAGGTGAGCTGGTTCGGCTGGAGCGGCTCAAACGCAAGCGCTGGCCCGAGATCCTCGAGCGCTTTCAGGCGCCAGAGCTCTACGACTCCGCCGGACTGAAAAAGCCGCCGGAGCAACAGCCGCTCTACGAAGACCTCGACGAGGACGAGCTCATCGTCTTCGACGTGACCCCCCACGACGAAGGAGAGGCGGTGGCCTACGCGGTCTTCGTCAATTACGACGGGCCGCCGTACATCTTCGTCTACTTCTTCAACGGCCAGCTCGACGTCGATTTCGCCGGCGACGCCATGCTCCAGATGGTGCTGGCTTTCTTCCAGAACACCGAGGAGTCGCGCCTCTACACCTTCTTGCCGCGACCGGTCTCCGAAGACGTGCATGACAAGCTCCTGGAGAGCGGTTTTGACTACATCGAAGACTACCCGGCGATCGATAACGACGAAGAGGCCTGCTACTGCCTCGAGCGCTTCACCTACGAGGCCTACTACCAGGACGACGAAGAAGACGAAGTCGCGGAGCTCGACTTTTGACCGCCGCGATGGAGCTCTCCGTCGTGCTCGCGGTCCTCGAAGGCTGCGACCCCCACCCCATCGACGATGAAGAGACGCTCGCGCGGATCTTGGACGCGGCAGTCGCGGCGGGGCGCTTCACCGAGCTGCACCGCTACATTCATCGCTTTGAGCCTCAGGGGCTGACCGCCACGGTGGTATTGGCCGAATCGCACATCGCGCTTCATTCCTGGCCGGAGCTCGGGACACTCTTCGTCGACATCGCGAGCTGCTCCGGTCGCGCGACCGCGGAGGCGGCCTTTGGCGAAATCATCGAGCGCGTTCCCCACGGAGAGATCCGACGCCAAGGCATGGACCACGTCGCATCAGCGAAATGAGATCCGGAGAGGCCTCTCCTTCGTGTGCCGTTCGGTCACGGTGATCAACTGATTGGCGTTTCGGACCTTTCCGGATGCCAATCGATGTCGGAAGCGAATTCGATGGGGTCCGAAAGGAAGCTCGAGCGACTGCTCCGGGATCCGCCGCCACTTCTTTCCATCGATGCTGACCTGAACCTTGCCGTCCACCTGCGACACGAAAGAGACGTAGCCGCGCTCCATCGTCACCGCGGCGACCTCCGGCTCGTTTGTGATCACCCACCGCGCGACCACGCTCCCCGCAACCAGGACTAGAATCAGCGCAGCGACAACACTCAGTGTTTTGATCTTTTCGCTGCGCGTTCGCTTACGCCAGTAGCCTTCCAGAGCGGTGCCCCGACGAGCAGCGGGTGGAGGCGCGGCGTTTGACAGGACCGGGGGAGCCGCCGCCTGCGCGCCCGCGGGACTCAGAGCCTTGGGATCGATCGGGTCCACCTGTTGAGTCGCTCGCTTGTAGAAGGCCGAGTCGAAGGTCTTGAGCACCTGCGTTTGAATGCTTGCCGCGGGCGATGCAGCGGCGGAATCGGGCTCGGAGCGGCGACGGTTCGGCAGGTGCGGGTAGCGCTCGGCCACGACCTTCGCCGCCTCGTCCGCACCGAAGATGCTTCGGTCGCGAATCATGAAGGGCTCGAGCGCTTTTGCCACCTCCGCGGCCGAGCCGTAGCGCGCTTCCCGTTCGACCGCGAGGCTGCGCTCGATCACCTGACGCAACTCGGCGGGAACCTCAGAGAGCGTCCGATCGAAGTCTGGCAGCAGACCGTCCCGGGCCGCGATGAACAGCTCCATGCCCGAGTTGAGATAGAGTCTGCGCCCCGCCACGAGCTCGTAGAGCACGGCCCCGAGGCCAAAGATATCCGCCCGTGCGTCCACCGCCTCCTGACGCGCCTGCTCCGGCGCCATGTAGGGGAGCTTGCCACGCAACCCCCCGTCCTCCGTTTGGCGCCGCCGCTGGCGAGCGTGGGCGACGCCAAAATCAATGAGCTTCACCTCGCCCTCGTAGGAGATCAGGATGTTGTCCGGGCTCACGTCACGATGGACGATGTTGAGGGGCTCGCCTTCGAGGGAGGCGCGACGGTGCGCGTAGTCCAGTCCCATGGCCGTGTGCGCCAAGACGTAGGCGATGAACGGCAGGGGCAGATCGATTTCGTCGGCCTGGGCCTTGCGACGGATCTGCGCGAGACTGTGCCCCTCGACCAGCTCCATCGCCATGTAGGGAAGGCCCGAGACCTTACCCAGCTCGTACACCTGCGCAATGTTCGCATGGGTGAGCTGTCCGCAGACTCGCGCCTCGTCCACGAACATGTTCACGAACTCTTCCGCCTCGGGCTCGCTCAGCCCCTCGGGCTTGCGCACGACTTTGATCGCGATCGACCGTCGAAAGTTTTCGATCCCCATCAGGCGGGCTTCGTAGAGGTCCGCCATCCCACCCGCACTCAGATGCCGGAGCAGGGTGTATTTTCCTACGCGGGCTGGACACTCGAGGGGCATGGACGCCTTTTAAAATAACACCCCCGGCTACTCGGGGCGAAAAAGCAACGGGCGCTTCGGCCCGCTTACGATTCGGTCAGGACGGTGCTAGCGTCAAGCGCACCATGGGCACCCATCGCTTTCCGGCGGGGCAGGACGTTCCCGATCTCGGGACTCGAGACCAAATCGACGCCCTCGATCGGCGCTACGCTGGCGCCTTTGATGGTCCAGCCGTGGAGGAGCTCCGCTGTCGCATCGTGGAGCGCTGGGAAGAGCGCCCAGGCGTGGTGCTGGGCACCGGTGTCTACCCCGCGTTGCCCCACGGTATCGCTCGTCTGATCCACAGCGCCCAGGCGCTCGGGATCGGAACGATTCACCTGGAAGACGATCTCGACGACCTCGCAAACCTTTGGCCCGGTGAAGTGGTCCGGGCCGAGAGAGTGTCGGATGCGGAAGTGGTGATGCTCTCCATTCCCGGCGGCGCCGGATGGCTCGAGCGGCTCCGGAACCACGCGGCGCGTGGGGCACGGCTCTTCGTCCGCTTGCGAGCACCTTTTGACGCTTGGTGGCAAGAACAGTGCGAAGGTGCCACGGTCGAGTATTTCCGGCATGACTGCGAGCCGTATCTGTTGCCTGGCCCGATGGCGCTCGAGGGCGGCGGCGACCACTGGCTGGTCAGCGGCCTTCCTGGCGTGGATCCGAAGAATCTTCCTCGCCACAGCTACCGCGACTTTGACGGTCTCGACCCGGCGAGGTGCAATGAAGAGCACCTGCGCATCCTCATGGCGCGAGTGAGCGGGCGTCTCGGCATGGACTCCCGCCTGTCCGAAGTGCTCGTGACCGGGGAGACCCTGAGCGCGACCCAGGTGCTCGAGGGCGGCCACACGATGAATCTCGAGCTCAAGCCCGACGACCAGCACCTCCTGCTGACCTTCGCGCCCTACGACCCGCGCATGGAAACCACCGCCGTCTCCAGCGTGTATGAGACCATGGGGACGCCGCATACGCGGACACGACCCTGGCGCACGGCGAGGACCCCCACGGAGATGATCGTCTGACGATGAGCCGACCTCGTTCGCGCATTCGGGAGCTCGCGCACCTCGACTTTCACAAGAGCGACGCCGACGGCGGAGACGACACGGTCTTCCACCTCGCCGATGGGATCATTCTCTCCATCGGACCGCGCCAGTCGCGCCTGATGGACCTCCCCGCCGACGACGACATCAAGGTGGATTTTCGCTACGTCGAGCCCCTCGAACGGCTCGGCCGGGGCACCGATCTCGTCGGCTACGAATCCGCCGTGCCCCTGCTCTTGCGCACGGGAGTGATCGAGGAAGGCCCAGCGCAACCGGACCCCTATATCCGTGGGCGCCTGGAGAAGCTCGACGCGGTGTACCTCGACCACTACCGTTCGCGCCTCAGCGAACGAGCCCTCGACGCCTACCGCGTGAGCCTGGACGCTCACGCCCGACGCAAGCGCTTCTTCCAGCAGGTCGGTCAGTGTCCGGTGCTTCCTGAAACGGCGTTGCGCCGCGCGCTGCTGGTCGGGGATGCGGGAGACGTCGGTGCGCTCAGGGTGCTCTGCCTCGGTGACGACGACCTCGTCTCGCTCCCGCTCGCTGCCCTCGGCCACGAGGTCACGGTCTACGACATCGATGACTACCTTCTCGAGTTCCTCGGGCTCGCAAGCGTAGAGAGCGAGCTGCCGATGGAGATCCAGGAAGTCGACTTGCGCGATCCCCTGCGCAAGAGCCGGCGCGAGTACTTCGATGTGATCCTCACAGACCCCATGTCGAACCGAGACTGCTTCGAGCTGTTCTTGTCGCGGGCCTTTTCGATGCTGAAGCCCGGCGGCCAGATCTTCAGCGCCTGCTTTCCCCCCACCACGGGCCTGTTTCACACCGTGGCGGAAGAGATGGGCTTTTCCATCGAGCGCTGGCATGCGCGGCACAACCGCTACTACACCCACTACCTGAAGCTGCATTCCTACGAGAGCGATTGGGTCGAGATCCGAAAGACCGACGCCACCCGGGAGACCGTCGCAGCCGACGATTTCTGCGTGCCGTTGAACCTGTATCGAGAGGACTACTTTCAGCGCCTTCCGGTGTTCTGCGCCGAGATCGGCGAGATCGAAGACGCACCCTTTACCCGTCCGATGTACCTCGACCTGCTCTTCGACGCGCTTCAGAGCCTCACGGGAGAACCCCTTCGTGATCGTCGCTTCATCCCCGGCCCCGACTGGTCCCTGGCGATCGCCTTCACGGACAAGGGTCGGGTGTCCGTGCACGCGGACCGCACACGCCGCGAGATCATCGTCGATATGTACCCCTTTGTACCCAAGCTCGAGATGCCGCTGCGAACCTGCCTGATGAGCGCCTTCAAGCCCCAGCCCACGGACGCCCAGGTGCTGACCTCGAACCTGAAATGGTCCGTACGGATGCGTTGACGGCTCCAGCGCATTATCGTCAAACGGGGGCCCACCCCGCGACTTGGAACCATGAAGACGAAAAGCTCTGCGATTGTTCTGCTCTGCGCCTCGCTCCTGTCCTGCGGCGACGATGAAGGCAGCAGCCTGGATTTCTACGACGGCAGCTGCGAGGCGAATGAGCCCTCGGAGTTTGTCCGCGTCGTGACCCGCGACTGGTACCTCTATCCGGACCAGATCCCGGACATTCCTGCCCCGGATGGCGACTCGCGCCCATACCTCCTGGAGCTCATCGAAAACGTGGACCTCGCGCCAGACTCCCCGGACGTCTTCGCCGAGGACCGCTATTCGTTCATCAGCACGATTCAGCGCTTCACCGAGTCGAGCACCGGCGATTTCGTCGGCATCGGCATTCAGTACCGACTCGAGGGCGAGGAGGGGGGTCGATTCATTCGCCTTCAGGACGTGCTCGGCTCCGGTCCCCGCGAAGACCCCACGCCGGCGGGTGAGGCGGGGCTGCAGCGGGCGGACAAGATCATCGGGATCAACGGCGAAAGCGTCGAAGCGATTATCACGAACCGTGACGAAGGGGTCTCCGAGCTCGGCGCCATCTCACGCGCCTTCGGTACCGGCGAAGCGGGAGAAGAAGTCACCTTGGAGATCGAGCAGCCCGACGGCACCACCTTCAGCGCGACACTCATTCGCCGACAGATCGAGCAGAACGAGGTGCCTTTCGCCGAGGTCCTCGAGGTAGACGGCCAGCGGATGGGGTATGTGGTCTTTCGTGGCTTCACGCCGAGCTCGCCGGATGAGCTCGCCTCCGCCATCTCCTTCTTTGAATCCGAAGGCATCACCCGCTTGATCATCGACCTGCGCTACAACGGCGGCGGTCTCATCGATGCCGCCTGGTACTTCGGCAACCTCCTGGCCGGCCCGAGCCAGGACGGAACGATCTTCGTTCGAACCGTGTTGAACCCGATGCAGTCGGACCGGAGCGCGTTTCTGGCCTTTGGAGACCCTGAATGTCCGGTGGATGAATGTGCGGTGGATCCGGTCCCGCTCACAACCCTGGATGAAATCGTCTTCATCACCACCGGCTCAACCGCCTCGTCGAGCGAGATTCTGATCAACGGCATGTCCGCGGTAGTGCCGGTACGCATCGTAGGCTCACCCACCTTTGGCAAACCGGTGGGCTTCTTCGCCTTCGAGCACGAGGACTGCGACCAGGTCTATGGCCCCGTGAGCCTGAAAACCGTCAACGCCGACGGCAACGGCGACTACTTCGGCGGCTTCGAGGTGACCTGCGCCGCGACGGACGACATCACCCGTCGCTGGGGCGACGTAGAAGAGGAGTCTCTCGCCGCCGCGGTGTCGCTCGTCACCACTGACAGCTGCCCAACGCAGCCGATGAGTCTGCGCCGCGTGAGCGCGCCCGTCGCCCGTCCTCGCACCTACGGCGAGGTCCGAAGCCGCGACACCTGGCAGTGAGCGGAAGCGCATCGCTTGCGCTCGGCAAAAGCCAAGATGGCGAGCTCTTCGCGAAGCGCCGAGCAAGCTTCGGATCCGTTGAGCAAAAACTCGAGTCGGCTTCGGAGAGCGCGTGCGCTTCGATGGTGCCAGCGATGAACGCAGCGCAGGCGATCTCCGCCTCGCGAAAGGGGAAACGCGTCTCCCCGAGGAGACGCCGTGGACAGCGGTCGTTGAAGATGTGCTCGGCGAGGCGGACGAGCTCGTTCTCCTTGGACGTAGCCCCCGGGGCCTCACCTCCGGTGGAGACGAGCAGGAGCGAAAAGAAGACGATCCAGCAGCGACGGGACATGGGGCGAGAAGAGCAGAGCGCCGTGCAGAGGCGACCACAGGAAATGCGCAACGTCTGTGCAGGGGATAAAAATCGTTTGTGTCCGGCATTTTCTTGCGTCTACTAGGGCCATGGAGCTCGAAATAAAAAAGATCCTCGTCCCCGTCGACTTCTCCGAGGGCTCGCGACGTGCCCTCGAGCTCGCTCTCGCGCTAGCCAAGAAGCTCGATGCGCAGGTCACGGTCCTCCACGTGGTCGACTATCCGCCGCCCTATTCGCAAGTCGAGGCGCTGACCATGGTCGCCCCCGCCGAAGGCGAAGTCACCTTCGACACCTTCCTGCGCAAGCGCGCGCACGAGGACATGAAGGAGTTTGTGGAGCCCTTCGAGAAGGCGGGCGTGGAGCTTCCGATCGAGTTCGAGTCGGGCAGCGCCTCCGATGGCATTGCGCGCGCTGCGGGGGAGCTCGGCGCAGACATGGTCGTGATGGGAACGCATGGTCGCACGGGCCTGAAGCGACTGATGATCGGGAGCGTCGCCGAGCGCACGCTGCGCTACTGCCCCTGCCCGGTCTTGACCATCCCGCCCCAGCACGACTGAGCGCGTGAGCTCACAGCGTAAGGCGCGCGCGCGTTGGGTGGTGCTCGGCGCGGTGATCCTCACCGTCGTGAGCTATCAGATCCCCTACGGCGTCTACGTCGTCTACCCGATGATGCTCCTGTCGACCTACGCCCACGAAATGGGCCACGGAGTGGCAGCGCTACTCACCGGCGGCTCCTTTCGCAGCTTCGTGATGTACGCGGACGGCTCCGGCGCCGCGCTCACCGCAACCGGCTCGGGCCTCGCGCGTGCCTTCACCGCTGCAGGCGGCCTCGTGGGGCCGGCGATCTTGGGCGCGTTGATGTTCGTGAGCGCCGCCAAGCCGCGCATCGCCCGGGTGGTGCTCGGCGCCTTCGGAGCGCTCGTGGCGCTCAGCCTCGTGCTCGTGGTCCGAAACCTCTTCGGTTGGATCTTTCTTTCGCTGGTGGCGGCCGCCTGCCTCGTGGTGATGCGCAAGGCATCGCCGCTCGTCGCGCAAAGCGTGCTCGCCTTTCTCGCCGCGCAGATGTCCGCGAGCGTCTTCATGCGCTCGGACTATCTGTTCACCGACACGGCGCTGACCGCGAATGGCGCCATGCCGTCGGACGTCGCGCAAATCGCAGACGTCCTGTTGTTGCCCTACTGGGTCTGGGGCGCGGTCTGCGCGCTGTTCTCCGTCGCCGTCCTCGTAGGCGGCCTCACCGTCTTCTGGCGTAACACGCGCGGCTGAGCGCTCGCACGAGGCGAGCGCCCATCTCTACGCGAGTCAGTGTCCCCGGCGTTTCTCGAGCTGGCGCCGGACCGCTTCGAGCAGGCGGTGATGGGCAACGTCCACCGCGCGGTACATGTCCTCGTCGGTCTCGGTGACATCGAAGTGCAGGTCGTGCGGCGCGGAGAAATGCGCGTGCACCTCGTGGTTCTTGCCGTTCTTCGCGTGGCCGTGCGCCTTGAGCCGCACTTCGAGCTTGGCACTCGGGTCATCGATCAAGCGCTGGAGCGGCTCCAGCATCTTGTCGGCGACGTGGTCGCGCAGGGCGTCGGTGATGTCCATGTTCTGACCGTGGACGTCAAAGTGCATGGTTGCACTCCTTTCAGCTGAGATGACGGTCGATTCCTTATCGGTGCGAGCTCAAAGCACGTTCCGTCGCTTCACACCAGAGCGCGCAGCGCATCCGTCGTGGTGAAAACACCGACGACCTCACGGCCGCGAGTAACGACGGCCGACCCGTATTTGTTCTCCGCCATCTTTTTGGCCACCTGGCCCAAGGGAGTCTCGGGGGTCACCTCGAAGACATCGAGCGACATCGCTTCTTCGACGGTGATGACCGTGGGGTCGACACCGGGTAGGGCCTCCACCAACGCCAGGTCTCGATCGCTCACCACGCCGACGAGCTTGCCGCGCTTCAGGACCGGTAGGTGGCGAATGCCGTGCTCACGCAACATCTCGTGCGCCTTCTCCAGAGTTTGCGTGACCCCGATGCACTGCGGCGCGGGCGTCATGAAGCGCTCGATCGGCATGTCGCGTTTTGCTGTTCCCATGGAGTCCTCCTATTGCGGTTGAAGTGGATGAGCAACTCCTTCACCCTTTGACATAGTTCGCCTTGGCCCCTCCGTCCATGATTCACATCAACCACAATGACTCGACGCAGCGTTCGCCGCCTTCGAAGCCAGTGAGCCCGGGCGACGCTAGAAGGCGTCACCCGGGCTCGTGGCATTTTGGTTAAGGTGGTCGGACTCAGGCGATCAATCGAAGCCGTGAATCACCGCGACGTCGGCACTCTTGCCCGCGTCGTGGCAGACGCCACAGGTTTCGATATCCGTCGAGGCTTCTACCTCCGAACGCTCCGCGTTGATCAGCCCGCCGTTCTGCTCCATGTGGGCCCAGGACAGCAGGCTGTCGTGGCAGGAGAAGCATGCGGCCGCCGCCGGAGTCGTCACGATGTCCGTGGTATTCGGCAGGTTGCCGTCTTGGCGCGCGGCGATGAGCGACGCCCGATCATCCGGCTGCGCACTCGGCACGATCTGCGTACTGGGCAGCTCACCCGGCGGCAGGTTCGTGTAGTACGTATCCGAGTTGTGGCAACCTTCGCAGCTCGACAGCGTGCCCGGATAGCTGACCTCGTTGAATGCGTAGGGCCGGGCGATGCCGCGAATGCGCACGAAACGCATCGGGTCGGCGCGCAGCTCAGCCGCGTGAATGCCGTGCACCAGGTCCTTGATGTTCTGAGTGGCTTCCGGCCAGGTCAGCGGATTCGTGCCGTCGAGGACCCCAACCGCCAGCGGTTTGTCGGGTTGCACGCCGCACGAGGAGAGATCCGCCGGGTCCGCTGGATCGCACGCCAGCGTCGTCTCGATGCTCGCGCTGATAGTCGGTGTCACCGCCGTTGGGTCGAAAGTACGCCCGGACGACGTCAAGTTCGGGTTGTGGCAGGTCGCGCAGACCTGCACGTCGAACACCCGGTTACCGCCATGCGCCTCGAACCACTCGTGGCAGTTCGCGCACTTGTTCGAGTCGACGATTTCACGGCGCTCTTCCCCGGCGACGGCCACCACCTGCGAGATCGTGTGACGCGCGGTGCCGTTTTCAGAGTAGTAGCCCTGCATCGAGACCGAGCGTAGGCTCGTGTTGAGCGGGAACGCGGCTGCAATCGTGCCCTGGTAATAGGTGGTGCCGTCGATGTCTACCGTGGTGTAGCTTCCGCGAAGGCTTTCGACACTCACCGTCGGAGGCTGGGCGCCGTCCCTGCCGGAACCGATGTTGTTGTAATCGATGGGCATCATGCCCCCTTGCTCTGCCGCCCAGGCGAACAGGAACGAAGGGCTACCCGTGAGGCCGAGATCGGTCGTCGTGTCCGAGTCGTTCATGTCGATCGGCGTGCCGTCGAACAGAATGTTGAACGTCACCGTCGCGTCACCCGTTCCGGGATCGACCTCGAGATTCGCCAGGTCGTACTCCACCGCCGACAGCCCTTCTGGAATGTCCGGGTTGTTGGTGGTGGGGTTCTCGGTGAGGTGATTCTGCACCGTGTTCAAGTTCGCGAAGCCCGGGTCGTTGTGGCAGATGGAGCAGTTCGGCAAGGCGATCACGTGGGCCTCGAAGGTCGTCGGCGTGCCGCTGATGTCGACGTTGCCCTCGTGGCAACCGCCGCAGGAAACCGGGTTGACGTTGGTCTTCCAGGTGTCGCCGTCGGGGGTGGCTTCACTCGCCTCGTGGCACTTCGCGCAGTGCAACAGGCTCTGCGGGTAGGTGACGTTGCTGTAGTTGTCACCCCCGAGCTCGTAGTCCGGCGCCCCATTGGCGCGTCGGGCCGCTGCCGCGTGAATCGCGTGCGTCATGTAGGACATGTCCGCGAGCACGCGGAAGCCATCGTCTTCGGACGTTTCGGTATTCACGTTGTGGCAGGTCACGCAGTAGCCGGCCTCGTAGCGATTGCCGTGCACCAAAATGCGGTCGTGGCACTCGTTGCAGTTGCGCGTGTCCGCCACGTTGCGCGTGGAAGTCACGTCCATGCCGTCCGGGCGGAAGTCAGTGATGGCGTTCACCGCGGGGAGACGGAACGCGCCGACGCTTCCGCTGATCTGAAGCACGAGACGGTGGGTGAGCGTCGGATCGTAGCCGGGCACGGTCGTCACGTCATTCTCGAACGTGTACTCGTAGGTCCCATCGCCGTTGTCCAGGAGTGTTCCTTCGCGGTCGTAGGTGGCCTGGGTGGCGCCGCCGCGATCGCGCGTGATGAGGGAATTCCAGCGGGAGGATGGCGCGTCGTTGACCGGGGTATCGTCGAGATAGGCCAGCACGAAGCGGATTTGATTGCCACCGCCGGCTTCGAGGCCGACGACGCCACGACCGGTTTCGTCGATGACCGAGAAGGACACGACGGGCGGACTCGCGATGGTGATGTCGCTGATCAAGGCGGTCATCTCGCCGATTTCTTCGGCGGCCGCGTTCACGACCCCAGCCGCGGAGGGACCGGGCGCGCCGTCCATGCCGGGTGCACCGTCCAGACCGGGATCACCCGTCTCACCTTGAGGGCCTTGATCGCCCTGAGGACCTTGTTCACCCGCAGGGCCTGCAGGACCTCGGGCTCCTGGCTCGCCGTCGTCGCCAGAGCACGCAGTTAGACCCAGAGCGAGCGAACAAGCGCTCACGAGAAATAGACGTCGCATCGGATTTCCCCCCCAACGCACGAGTAGTGATAGAGATTGAACAGCGATGGGGAATTTTTCGCAAGTCTGTTTGACACGACACTGGTCAAGATCTTCGGACGCAACTCTGGAGAGTAGGCAACTATTGGAGTTTCGTGGCGATTCTGACTAAGGCGATCTCGACCAAGGAGAGAACGCGATGGCCGCACTGCACGGAAAGTCCGCCCTCGTCACCGGGTCCACCAGCGGGATCGGTCTGGCGTTGGCCGAAGCCTTCGTGCGGGAAGGGGCCGCGGTCACGCTCAACGGCCTCGGCGATGCCGATGCGATCGAGCGTTTGCGCGCAGAGCTCGCGTCGAGCGCAGGGGTCGATGTTCGCTTTTCACCCGCCAACATGCTCGAGCCCGCTGCGATCGAGCGCATGGTCGCCGAGCACCTCGACGCCTGCGGGGGCCTCGACATCTTGGTCAACAATGCGGGAATACAATACGTCGCCCCCCTGGAGGAATTCCCGACCGAAAAGTGGGACGCGATCTTGGGGATCAACCTGAGCAGCGCCTTTCACACGACCCGCGCCGCCCTTCCGTCCATGAAGCAGGCGGGCTTTGGGCGGATCCTCAATATCGCCTCGGCGCACGGCCTCGTCGCCTCTGAGTACAAGGCCGCCTACGTCGCGGCCAAACACGGCCTCGTGGGGCTCACGAAGGTCACCGCCCTCGAGACGGCGCAAACCGGCATCACCTGCAACGCGATCTGCCCAGGCTATGTGCGCACGCCACTGGTCGACGCGCAGATCAAAGACCAAGCCCGCTCCCACGGAATCCCCGAAGAGCAGGTGATCCACGACGTCATGCTCGCCAAACAGCCGACGAAAGCGTTCGTGACCGAAGGGCAGATCGCAGCCTTTGCCGTGTTCCTGTGCAGCGACGCCGGTGCGAGCTTCACCGGCGCCGCACTGACCATGGACGGCGGCTGGACCGCGCAATGAGCAGGACTTCAGAACCTCCTACTGTAGCGGAGCCTGTGCTCGGAGAGGAGCACCGCCCTGCGCTCCATTTCACGCCGCCCTCTCGGTGGATGAACGACCCCAATGGTCTCGCGTTTCACGACGGTTGGTATCACCTGTACTACCAGTACAACCCAAACAGCCGGGACTGGGGCACGATTCACTGGGGTCACGCGCGCAGCCGCGATCTGTTGACCTGGGAGCACCGCCCCATCGCCCTCACGCCGGATTTTGCGCGGCTCGGCCACGTGGCTTCGGGGTCGGTGGTATTCGACCGCGAGAACACGTCGGGATTGGGCCGAGACGGACGCGCTCCCTTGGTCGCCATGTACTCGAACTTCCCGGACGACGGGCCGCAGGTGCAGAGTCTTTCGTTCAGCCTCGACGGGGGCGAGACCTGGACGGAGGACGACCACAATCCAGTGATCGAAAACCCGGGCATCGCCGATTTCCGCGACCCCAAGGTGCTCAGATTTGACGACCACTGGGTCATGGTCCTCGCCGCCGATCAGGTTATTCAGTTCTATGTGTCGGACGACCTCCGGTCCTGGAGGTTGACGCAGGACTTTGGTGAAGAGCTCGGACATCACGACGGTTCGCCCTGGGAGTGCCCTGACCTCATCCCTCTGATTCACGAGGGCAGGACGACGTGGCTCCTGATTGTCAGCGTGCAGGGCTCGTCGCCCAACGGCGGTTCCGGAGTCCAGTATTTCCTCGGCGACTTCGACGGCGAGCGCTTTCACTACGACGGATGTGCAGACACCCGCTGGCTGGACTTTGGTCCCGATCAATACGCCACTGTGTCCTGGCACGGAGTGGAGCCGCCCCTCATCGTTGGGTGGATGAGCAACTGGGCCTACGGCCGCGAGGTCCCGACGGCACCTTGGCGAGGTGCGATGGGCCTGCCCCGACACCTCGAGCTGATCACGACGCCCCTGGGACTTCGATCGGCGCAGCGCCCGGTCGATTCACTGATCGCCCTCAGGCAGCAACCTGCTGCACTCTGCGACGGTTTCGCACTGGGTCGAGACCGCACGCCGGTCGACATCGAGCTCGAGGTGAGCACGCAGGCGAGGTTGACGCTTCGCAGCGACCGCGGAGACGCACTGAGTGTCGACGTGAGTCAGGACGCGATTCATCTCGACCGTTCCAACGCTCGGTCACTCGCACAGATGCTGACGCCCGCAGCGAAGGCGCCGCGTCTGGGGGTCGGCGCCCGGGTCCGCCTCATCATCGATCGCTCGACCATCGAGGTGTTCGCGGACCACGGCACCTGCGTACTCTCCGCGCTGTACTTTGCGGAAGCGCCTTGGAGTCGAATCGAGCTCAGAGGTGACGCGAGTGGAACCGTTTGGAAGCTTCGATGAGAGAGCATCGAGTCGGCGTCGACCTCGGCGGTACCAAAATCGAAGCGATTGTGCTTTCGCCTTCGGGCGAGATCGTTCGGCGTGAGCGCACTCCTACTCCCGCCGCGGAGGGCTATCCCGCGGTGGTTGAAGAGATCGCTTCACTGGTTGAAAAGGTCGAGGACGGCTACGGGAAACTGAGCGTCGGCATGGGCACCCCTGGGGCGGTCTCGCGCAAGACCGGCGCGATCAAGAACTCGAACAGCGTGGTTTTGAATGGTCAGCCGCTGCGCGAAGACCTCGGAAGCCGTTTGGACCGCCCCATTCGCATGGCCAACGACGCAAACTGCCTGGCCCTCTCGGAAGCGAGCGACGGCGCGGGCGCGGGGTGCGAGGTGGTCTTTGGGGTCATCCTCGGAACCGGTGCCGGCGGGGGTTGGAGCATCGGTGGCAAGGTGCTCGACGGGCTTCAGGGCATCGCCGGCGAATGGGGGCACAACCCACTCGAGCCCGACGACGGCCCGGAGTGTTATTGCGGCCGTCGCGGGTGCGTGGAGACGTTTGTGTCCGGCACCGGCTTTGCGCGCGACTACCGCGCGTCTGGCGGCGACGATGCCACCGGTCACGTGATGATGGACCGGTTTCGCGCGGGTGAGCCACTCGCCACCGAGGTCTTCGAGCGCTACGTCGCACGGTTGGGGCGCGCCCTCGCGACCGTCATCAACATCGTCGACCCCGACATCATCGTTCTCGGCGGCGGCATGTCGAAGGTCGAGGAGATCTACCCGCGTCTGCCAAAGGCCCTCGAGCCGCACGTCTTCAACGACGAGATTCTAACCCCGGTGGTCCCCGCCCAGCACGGCGATTCGAGCGGCGTCCGAGGCGCGGCGTGGCTCTGGAACGATTGAGCGTCGTGATTTGCGTTTACGATCACCGGCGCGAAAAGGGAAGTGCGGCCGGTCACCGTCCTGCGCTATGGGGTGGAAAATGGAGCTTTCTCCCTTTGGCCAGCAGCTTCGCCATTGGCGGACCCTGAGAGGCATGACTCAGCTCAGTCTGGCCCACGCGATCGGCGGCTCATGCGCATGATCCTGGAAAAGCACCGGCCCTGCCCGGGGGTCGTCATCGATGGCGGATGGGTCGTGCGCGACGCGACGACCGAGGTCATCGTCACCGTCGCGGGAGCAGCGCAGGTCAACCTGGACGAGCTGCGGGTCGAGCTCGTCTATCCGGTGAATGAAGACTGCGTGGCCTTCGTTCGCTCCCTGGACCCGGGTCCTCAGTAGGAAAACGAGTCGAGCTTCGTCTTGCCGCGGAAGGTCCAGTAGATGATCGCCGTATAGGTGAGAACGAAAGGGATGCCCAAGAGCGCGATGGTGCGCATGATGCCAAGCGTCTTCTGCGACGACGCCGCGTTGTAGATCGTCAGGCTGTACTCCGGGTCCATGCTCGAGACGAGCAGGTTCGGAAAGAGTGCCGCCCCAAAGAGCAGAACGAGTGCTGCGATCGTCGCCGACGAGGACGCGAACGCGTAGGCTTCGTTGCCGTGAAAGATCGCGCGCGGGATGTTCGCGACCGCGAGAATGTTCAGGAGCACCACGCCCCAGAGCGCGGGTATGTCCTCGAAGTTGTGCGTGGCCCCCGGCACCACCACGAGCGTCACCACCGTGGTGAAGACATAGAGGATCAAGAACACCCCGAAGGTGCTCCACATCATGCCGCGCAGGCGCTTTTGCAGCTCCCCTTCGGTCTTCAGGTAGAGGTAGATGCAGCCGTGCATCGCAAAGAGCGCGACGGCGAGCACGCCGACGAGGAGCGCATAGGGATGGAGCAGGTCGAGCACGTTGCCTTGAAACTCTTTGTCCGCGCCGATCGGCAAGCCGCGGATCGCGTTTCCCACCGCGACCCCGAAGAGAAACGACGCGAGCGTGCTGCTGCCGAAGAAGCCGTAGTCCCACATCTTGCGCCACCACCGCATCGGTTGCTTCGAGCGGAACTCCATCGACACCGCACGTAGAATGAGCGCGAAGAGCAGAAACATGAAGGGCAGATAGAAGCCCGAGAACGCCGTGGCGTAGGCGTGGGGAAAGGCCGCAAAGAGCGCGCCCCCAAAGGTCACGAGCCACACCTCGTTGCCGTCCCACAGAGGTCCGATCGAGTTCATCACCAGACGCCGCTCCGTGTCGTCTTTGGTGGTGAGGTGCAAAATGCCCACCCCCAAGTCGAAACCGTCCAGAATGGCGTAGCCAGTGAGCAAGACACCGAGGATCACGAACCAGAAGATCTCGAGGCTCATGAGACCCCCTGGTGCGCGTCCGTGAGAGAGGC
Source organism: uncultured Bdellovibrionales bacterium (assembly GCA_964468125.1). GTDB lineage: Bacteria > Myxococcota > XYA12-FULL-58-9 > XYA12-FULL-58-9 > CAYXVF01 > CAYXVF01. Next base: position 22,231 of record CAYXVF010000074.1, read on the forward strand.
CTTCTCCTTTCGGGCATCGCGCGCCACGTCGAGGAAACCCGAGTCTTCTCTCCCGAGCTCACTCGGCTCCTCTGGGCCGTGTTGAATCTTCGAGTTCATCACGAATCCCCAGACCGCGCCGAGCAGAAAGTAGATGATCCCGAACATGATGATCGAGGTGAGCGTCTCCGCGCCACTCACCGACGGGCTCACCGCGTCGGAGGTGCGCAGAAGGCCGTAGACCACCCACGGTTGCCGCCCGACTTCCGCCGAAACCCATCCGGCTTGATTCGCAATGTAGGGGGCAAAGACCGACACCACGAAGAGTCGCATCATCCAGACGTTGCCGACGAGCTTGCCACGCCAGCGCAGGAAGAGACCGAGGCCGGTCAGGGCGAGCATAAACACGCCGAGACCCACCATGATCCGGTAGGAAAAAAACGGCACGAGGAGCGGTGGCCATTCGTCCTCGGGGATCGCATCGAGCCCGGTGACCGGCTCATTGAAGTCGTCGTGCACCAGAAAGCTCAACAGATTCGGAATGCCCACCGCGAAATGCGTGGTCTTGGCCTCGGCGTCCGGGATGCCAAACAGAGTCAAATCTCCGGGTCCCGTTTCAAAATGCCCTTCGAAGGCCGCGAGCTTCGCCGGTTGCGTATCGTGGAGGAGCCGCGCTTGCGAGTGGCCGCTCGCGCCGATCGCCACCGCGCTGATGAAACCGTAGACGAGCGCGACGTTGAAGGCCTTCTTCGCGAGGCTCAGGTGCCGGCCCTTGAGCACGTAGTAGGCGGTGATCGACATAACCACGAAGGCACCGGTCAGGAACGAGCCTAGGAGCACATGGATGAGGCGGTCCATGCTCGACGGGTTGAAGATGAGAGCCCAAAAGTCGGTGATCTCCGCGCGTGCGTCGGCCCCTTCACCCACGATGTGGTAACCGGCGGGGGTTTGCTGCCAACTGTTGGCGATCACGATCCAGACCGCGGAGAAGATCGAGCCGAACCAGACCATGCACGCGGAGAAGAAATGCATCTTCGGGCTCACCCGGTCCCAGCCGAAAACCAGGACCGCCAAAAAGCCCGATTCGAGAAAGAAGGCGAAGATCCCCTCCGCCGCTAGCGCGGAGCCAAAGACGTCCCCGACATAACGAGAATAGGTCGACCAGTTGGTGCCGAACTGGAATTCCATCACGATCCCGCTCGCCACCCCGAGGGCGAAGTTGACCGCGAAGATCTTGGTGAAGAAACGGGTCAGAGCCTCGTAGTCCCGGTCGCCGGTCTTCAGGAAGATCCCCTCGAAGAACACGAGCATGCCGCCGAGCCCGATCGAGAGCGGCGGGAACAGGTAATGAAACATGATCGTGAACGCGAACTGCGCACGGGATAGAGCGACGACGTCGAGCTCCATGGGATCGCTGACCTTCCTGACCCCGGCGATGGTATGCCGCGATCGCCCCCCTGGCGTTCTCTGTTATCGCAATTGATTCGGATCAAGCTCGGGGGGTGCGACCATTTGCCGTGCGGCGCAGCGTCGCGTGAGCCGTGGACCCCCATTCCTGGGCGGTGTCTCCGACCGAAGCGTTTGAGCGCGCTCTGAGAATCAGAGGCCGGCCTGCGGATCGTCGGCGCGAAAGACCGGTCCCAACACCCGCCCCTCGTCGTCGTAGCGATGCACACTCACGAAAATGCGCTCGTCCGGAAAGCCCTTCTCCCGCAGCGCCGCGACCGTCGCGGCCATCATGCCGTCCGAGCCGACCACCACCGCTCGACCCTTCGGATCGAGCTCCCGCTCCCGCACCGCGTCGACCACGCTGCGCCCCTTGGAGCCGTCGTCCGCGCGCGACACCTCGAGGTGCACCCGATCGGCGAGCGTTTCCAAGTGGTCCGCGAAGAGCACGTCCTCCGGCGCGTCGACGCCCGCGAAGAGCTCGCTCGCCCCTCCCATCGCGTCTGCTACCGCGCGCAAGGGCGCAAGGCCCGATCCTCCGGCTATGAGGTAGAGCGGTCCACCGCCAGTCTTCGGCACCGCCGTGCCCTGCGCCGGGCTCATCCGCAACGACGCGCCCACCGGGAGATCCATGAGCGCTCGGGACGTCGCGCCGATCCCCTGCACCGTGAGCTGCACGGTCGTCGCCGAGGGAGTGCCCGAAACCGCAAAAGGGGTGGGCTTCAGCCCCGGAAGCTCGACCCAGACAAACTGGCCCGGACGAAAACGCGATCCCTTCGGACGGCTCAGTGTCAGCGTCACGGCGTTTGGCCCCTCAGGGTCTACGGCGCGGACCTTGCTCGCCCGCAGGTTGCTCGGCGCGGTCGGGGCGTCACCCTTTCGGATTTCGGCGAGCGTCTCGGGCGTGACCCAAGCGAGGACCATCGCCCCGGGAAAGCGCTCGCCCGAGTTGTCGAGGAAGACCGCATACTCCGCCTCTGTCACCCGCTGTTCCGTGTCGGCGGTGACGAAAGAGTCGAAGCGGTAAGGGTCGTACTTCACGCGGATGGGGATGAGCCCCTCGAGCGCATCGGCGTCCAGGCTCGACGCAAACTCGCCTTTGATGAATGCGTGCACGTTCTTGGACTGCTCTTCGAGAACGCGCTGGCGGCCGCCTTGCTGCACTACAAAAGAGGGTTGCTTCACCGGCACCGCGTCGAGATGGGCGACGACCTTGCCGTCGACGCGGACCGAGGGCACGTGTTTGTGGAGGTTGTAATAGGTCTCCACGGCGGTGCCGTTGCGTACGGGGAAGCGTCGCGGCCGCAGCACGCTCGCGAGCAGACTCCTGGCCCGCCCCCGCACACACAGCTCGGACTCGACCCGCTCGAGGAGCGCCCGAGCCTTATCGCTCAGCCGTTCATCGTCGACGGGGGACTCTTCGGCGATGCGAGCGGCGGTAGCGGCATCAGCGGTCTGAACCGCGGCTGCAAACACGTGCTCGGCCCGTCGGCCCCGGGAGAGAGGCTCGAGCGCGTTGATGGCACCGACGAGCGCCGAGCGAACCTTGGGCGGGGCACGTTTCGCTTCTTCGCGCGCACGGTCGAGGTAGACCTCCGGTCGACCGGCGTAGGCCACCTGCTCGAGATACTCGCGGAGGAGCCGCACGCCGGGGAGCACCGTCGCCACATTGAGGGGGATGGCGGTGGGGGAGAGCTTCGCTTCGGCTTCGAGGTCGGTCGCGTCGGACCCCGACTCTCGCGCTGCAGCACTCGCTCGAACGGCACCGGCTTTCATGGGGTGGCTCCTCGAAAGCGAATATCGGTGCGTGCCGCGAACGGTTGCGCGAGGAACGCGGGCGAGCCTCACTCCCGCGATGGGGAGTGAGACCCGGTCGCTTCCAGAACAGACTCCCCTTACGACTGGGGCAGCAGGACGGTGTCGATCACGTGGATCACGCCGTTCGATGCTTCGACGTCCGCGGACACGACCGTTGCGTCGTTGATCCGGACGCCTTCGGAGGCGTCGATCGCGATGTCCGAGCCTTCGAGGGTCGTGGCCGAATCGAGGCTCACGACGTCGGCAGCCATCACCTTGCCGCTCACGACGTGGTAGGTCAGCACCGCGGTCAGCTTCTCGTTGTCAGCGAGCAGCGAATCGAGCGCGCCCTCGGGTAGCTTGGCAAATGCCTCATCGGTGGGGGCGAAGACGGTGAAGGGTCCTTCGCCAGCCAGTGTCTCCACGAGGCCCGCGGCTTTGAGTGCGGTGACCAACGTGTTGAAGGAGCCGTTGCTGACTGCAACGTCAACGATCGTTTGGCCGCTAGGAGCTTCCACCGCAGGCTCGGTGCCCGTTTTCATAGCTGCCGCCGGAGCGGCTTCAGGGGTGGATTCGCTGCTCGAGCTCGCGCAACCGGCGGCGATGAACAGGGGAAGAACGAAAGTAATTGAACGCAAACGCATGTGATCTCCGAATCAGTGTTAGAACTAGGCGAGTCAGATAAGCGGTGCGGCGCCATAGTCAAGGGCACGAGTTGTGCTTCAGGGTGCGACCGCTGTCCGTGAGGAGATTTCACGCGCCACCGCATACGCTCATCGCCGCAACTCGAACAGGCGACATTCACCGCTGGCGCACTCCGGCAACTCAGGCATATGAAGAGCCGGTGTTCGTGCCTCGGCGAAAGATTTACGGCGACGTTCAAACCCCGGACGACCTCGCCCGTGAGACCTGTAACCTCCTCGCCCGCCGCGGAGCGTGCCCGGCGACGGTGCTCGAACCGACGTGCGGCATTGGAGCGTTTCTCGTCGCCGCCCAGGAGCGCTTCCCGGGGTCCACGCTCCTCGGCTTCGACGAAAACATCGAGCACCTGCGCACTTCAGCGACGCGCCTTCCCACCGCGACCCTCGAGCAGCGCGACGCCTTCGAGGTCGATTGGCGCGCACTCGTCCAGGCGCTCCCAGCTCCGCTCCTTCTCCTCGGCAACCCGCCCTGGAGCACGACCTCGGTGCAAGGCCGAAGCGGCGCGCGCAACCGGCCCGCGGTCTCCGAGGGACCCGGCGGGCTCGACTCGATCACCGGGGCATCAAACTTCGATGTCTCTGAGTGGCTGATGCGTCGCTGGCTCGAGGCGCTTCGCCCCGGGGACCAGCTCGCGATGATCCTCAAGCGCTCGGTGATCCGAAGGCTCCTCGACTGGGAGGGGGGCCCCGCACTCGAGAGCGAGAGCATCGCCTTCGACGCGCGCCGGGCCTTCGACGCGGCGGTGGACGCGGAGCTCTTCCTGGCGCGGCTGGGGGAGCGAGTCCATCACCACTCCCCGAGCTTTGAGTCGAAACCTGAGCGTTGGCAAAGGACCCTCGGGGCCTGGGTTCGAGCGCACGCACCGATCGATGAAACGCGCATCGGGGCGCCGGGCCTCAATGCACGCTTTCGGAGCGGGCTGAAGCACGACTGCCGCCGCCTCTTCGAGCTCGAAGCGCGCGCGGACGGCTCCTGGGCGAGCGCGCTCGAAGACGGCCTCGTGCTGGAAGCCTCCGTGTCCTTTCCGCTCCTCAAGTCGACGGATCTCGCCCGCGGACGGCCGCCGAGCCGCGCGCTTCTCGTCACTCAACGGAGTCTCGAGGACGACCCCGCCCGCTTGGCGAGTGAGGCCCCGCGCGCCTGGGCCTATCTGATGCGCCATCGCGCTGAAGCGGACCGGCGCCGAAGTCGGATCTATCTCGGCCGCCCGTCCTTCGCGCAGTTCGGCGTCGGCGCATACAGCTTTGCGCCCCACAAGGTCGCGGTGTCAGGGCTGCACTGGCCACCGCGTTTTCGCGCCGTCGGGCCCGTCGAAGGAAAGCCCGTATTCTTCGACGACACCTGCTACGCGAGCAACGTCCGCAGCGCCGCCGAAGCCCGAACCCTCGCAGAATGGCTGAACCACCCGGAGACGCTGCGCAGCCTGGAGGCGTTCACCGATCCGGGGGCGAAACGACCCGTGACCAAGCGCTTGCTCAGCCGCTTGCGTCTGCCGGACTTCGCGCTTGGCCCGCCCTCGGGAATGGGACAAATTAGAGGTCGAGATGAGCGAGCGACGGGCACCGCGGATTCGCGCCGCGATCGGAGCCATCCTACGTCAGGGTGACATGAAGGAGCCGTGCCTGACCAAATCGGTCAGCGTCACGGGCCTCGCGGTCACGACCCGCAAGCAGTGGGACCCGCACGCCCCGCTGCAGGTGGACATCGTCGAGGATGGCTTCCGCCTCTCCGCCGAGGCCCGGGTGGTGCGCCAGCTCGAGAACGCGATCTCCCTGGAGTTCGACGCGACCAACCCGGACGTCGAGCGGGTCATGAGCGGCCTGATGGAGTCGCTCCTCAGCCGAACGGGAAGCAATCCGGGGGATGTGGATTTCAGCGACCTCGAAAACCTCGACGGTCGCGTGAAGTGGACCCCGGTCCAGAAGAAGGGCGGCTTCAATCCCTTCGCCAAGCGCTTCAGCGAAGCCGAGCTGACCGACATCTCCCATGAAGGCGCCTCTCTCACCGCGCGCCGTCCGCCGGAAATCGGCGAAGAACTCGTGATCATCCTGGAGCACGACGAGGAAATGGAGCAACTGCTGAAGGTCGGCGCGAAGGTGGTGCGTCACTTCGACGGCGGCTTCGCCGTGCAGCTCGAAGCCCCGTCCCGGGAGGTTCGCCAGTGGATCACCAAGCTGCGCAGCTTTCGACGACTCGACGAGTGAGGCCGTGGTTTTGCCCGCGCCCGCGCGAGGACTCACTCCTGCTTTGAGGGCTCCGCGCGCACCCGGTCGTCGCGATTGAGGAAGGCGGCCGGGTCGCTGTATCCGCGCAGCCCGGTCAGAACGATCCCTGCGACGGACACCGCCATCGCGATCACCGACGAGCCAAACAGGATGTGGATCTCCGCCACCAGCGGTCCGTAGGCGGTCTTCGCGAGCTCGAGGTTTTCGTCCCGGGCTTTCGCGTCGTAGCCCGAGACGCGGCTCCAGTCGTGAAAGGCAAAGACTTTCGGGTGATGCACGGTCAGGAGGGTCAGCCGATTCTCGAAGAACTTCCACAACGGCCGGGAGCCGTAGCCCACCACACGGCTGTGAAAGACCGGGCCGACGGTCCAAGTCTGAATCCGGTTCTCGCCGTCGGCCAGCTCGCCAAAATTCTCCGCGCGCTCATCGAAGAGCGTGGAAAAGGTCCCGCAGGATTCGAATCTCGGATCGCGAACATCGCCCACGACCTCACTGTAGCGCACGTGCAGGCAGCTTCACGGATTTGCTCGAGGTGTGTCTCCGGCCGGGCGGCGCTGGAGCTCAATCCTGGAGCGTCGCGCCGTGAGGGAGACGCGGCCGGCGCGGTGCGCACGCATCGAGAGAGCGCTGAAGGATCTCGAGAAAGTAGCGCTGCAGCAGGAACGCGGTGTACGCGGCCAAGGCGGTGCGCGCCTGTGTCTCGCTGATCTGGTGTGCGTCCTGATCGCGGAGCTGTGCACACAGCTCGATGCCTTCTCGGATCTCTTCGCCGAGACCACGAAGAAACTGCGAAACCGCCGCCGGATCCCGTGCTTCGAGGGAGGTCAGCAACGAGTCGAGACGTGCCATCGCCGCATCGCGGACGGCCACGACCTGGCCTGCGCAATGCGGCGTAGGCACACCATAGAGCGCAAAGACATGCACCGGATCGGCCTCGATGTTCCTCGCGAGAAAAGTGCGGTGTTTGCGAAGTCGCTCGATTAAGGGCTGGCGGACGAGCGCGAAGACGGCCGCGATTCGAGCGAGCACCTCCTCGGTGTCCTGCGTGAGGTAGCGCGCGTGGCCTGCGAGCAGGTCCATCAATCGCGGGGCAAGGCGGGAGACGGACGGCCGCCGACGGGGCATGAGCCCATCTTACCGCGCATTTGCTCGATACCGAGCCCAGCCGCCTTCAAGGCCTTCACGAGCACCGGCGCATCGATCTGCGATGCGCTCCTCACGTGCGCCGACAGCTGAACAAACAGGTCGACCTGCTGCTCCGCATGGGGATTGCCAGCCGCGGCCTGCTTGAGAGCCGCCGCCGGGAGCGGCGCCTTGGACAACTGAGTGTAGAGTGCTTGCGCCTCGCGTACGTCGACGGGGGTGATCGAGCTCATTGTATTTCTCCTGGTTGGGAGAGTTTTCGACGCGATCGGGGGATCCGGTGCGCGAATCTCCGAGCGTCGGCGTCACGTCGAGAAGAGCTTCGCAAAGAAACCGGCGGTCACCGCGGCCAGGAGCGGGGCGAGCACGGGAATGAATCCATAGCGCCAGTCACTATCTCGCTTTCCGTCGACAGCGAGCTGAACGAGGGTTCCCGAATCAAGAAGATCGGAACGATCAGCACGAGGGTAGCGAGCAACTCCGAGAACGCGTTCGACACTGGGTCGCGAATTGCCGGCGCAATACAGAAGCATGCGAGCGTTTCGTCCGGTCGCAACGACTCCGTTTCCAAGAATCACGAGGAGCAGCGTTCCCGGGAATTCAGCCCACGTGACGCTCATCTCGATCGGTCGCTTTCCTCTAGCGGCAGCGGACAATACCGCAGCACCTCGAGAGCTCATCACGCGCACCGAGCTCGCTGACGATCCGGTCTCGAAGTGTGCGAAGGGCGGCGTCAGGCCTCATTGGGTCAGCGTTGAGAGGCCAGTCGGGTATGACCCCTCGGTCGCACCCCTCGCCGCTCGGCCGCGTGAAAGCGAGTATGGGCGCAAAAGCACGCAGTCTCGTTTCATCGTACGTCGTCGCCGTGCCCCGTAGTGACGACTCGAGCCGATTGCTGGATGCTGGCGGCACCTAGAACGGAGGTGCCGCATGAAGAATCTTGCCACAGAG
>CAYXVF010000075.1:0-19793 GCA_964468125.1 uncultured Bdellovibrionales bacterium
CTGGTGCTTTGAGGGGCCTCTCGGTCCTAGGAAAGCCTCCCCCCCACGACGCTGGAGATGAACGAGGCCATGAGGGTCCTCGATGGGGCGGGTGTGAACGGACTACGCTGGAGCATGGAAGATGATGGGTGAGCTCTCGCCCGGAGAGGGCGTTTTGGCTATGCACCGGGCACTGCTATCAGCAGTGACCATGGGCGACGAGCGCGACGACAAACCGAGCGGTATGATGGGGATCCTCCTCGAGGAGATCGCGGCCCAAGCCGGCCATCGGACCGGACCGGTGCCCGTCGTGATTGCAGAAGGCGACGAGCGGCTGGTGCTGAGCGCCGACGGCTGGCCGCTGTCGGACGCGGACGCGGACGCGGACGAGCCGCCGGAGGCGGTTGAGCTCGCGGCGCACGTTGCGCTGCTCGCGCGCTGGGCTCGGGAGGAAGCGGACGGATTGATCGACGCACTGATGGATACCCCCCTCGAGCAGCGCAGCGCCCTCGTGGACAATCTCCTGAGCCGCGTCGATGGTTCAGGGCCTGCCTTCCGGGACGACGTCGCTGCGCTGCTGCGCTTCATCGACGAAGGTTTGGCCCTCGATGGAGGGGCGGCCGAGCTCAGCATCAAGATTCAGACCGCGTTGCTCGACGATCTCTGAGCAGCCCCGCCCGGGCACAAACGCGCCCGGCGCACCTTTTCCACGCAACCCTTGACCTGCTCTGCCGATAGACGCATCTAGAAACCGATATGGCGACCGTACTGGCACACGTGCAGGCTCATTCCCATCATCACCGCGAAGGGTGGTGAGCGGGTCGTCGTTTCGAAACGGAGGCTGCGGGGGACCGCAGTCGCAGCAGAAACGCCGGCCCCGAGCCGGCTTTTTTTTTGCCGCATACCGAAGGGTGCGGCGGTCGAGGTCTAGGAAGCCATGAGCACGCTGCAATTCGCCATCCCCAAGGGCCGCATGCACGAAGGGGTCACCGCGCTGATGAAAGAAGCGGGGATCAACCTTCGGGTCTCCGCTCGCGCCTATCGCCCCGAGCTCTCGATCGACGGGTTTCAGGTGAAGATCATGAAGCCCCAGAACATCGTCGAAATGCTGCACCATGGCTCGCGCGACATCGGTTTTGCGGGAGCGGACTGGGTCACGGAGCTCGGCGCGGAGCTCGTCGAGCTCCTCGACACCGGCCTCGACCGGGTTCGCGTGGTCGCGGCAGCGCCGCCGGAGCTCTGGCCCGGAGACGACGCACCGAAGCGCAAGCTCGTCATCGCCAGTGAGTATCAGGAGCTCACCCGACAGTGGATCGCGCGGCGCTCCCTCGATGCGACGCTCGTGCGCAGCTACGGCGCGACGGAAGTCTTCCCGCCGGAAGACGCGGATTTGATCGTCGACAACACCGCGACCGGATCGACGCTCAAAGCCAACAATCTTCGAATCGTCGACACCGTGATGGAGAGCTCTACCCGGCTCTACGCCAACCCGCGCGCGCTCGACGATCCAAAGAAGCGCGAGCGGATCGAGACCCTCAAGCTGCTCCTCCAGTCCGTGCTCGAGGCGCGCTCGCGGGTGATGATCGAATGCAACGTCGCGCAGGATGCGCTCGACTCGCTCGTCGAAATCTTGCCCTGCATGCGCCAGCCCACGATCGCGACCCTCCACCACGAAGAGGGCTACGCCGTGAAGGCCGCCGTGCCCCGGGCGTCCCTGACCACGCTCATTCCCCAGATCAAAGAGCGGGGCGGCAGTGACATCATCGTCAGTGACCTGCAGCAGATCGTACCGTGAGCGAGGGCGCGTCCATGGTTGAACCGATGCCAGCGATCGCCGCGATGGGCGGCTACCGCGCGGCACGCTCTCCGATCCCCACCACCATTCGCCTCGACGGCAACGAGGGCCGCCTGCCTCCGCCGTCGATCCTCGATGCGGTCCCGAACGCTGGACCCGAGCTGCTGCGGCGTTATCCCAGCAAGGCGGCGCTCGAAGGAAAACTCGCGGCGCGCTTTGGCCTGGATCCGGAAGCGCTCATCGTGACCAACGGCGCCGACGACGCGCTCGACCGGATCGCCCGGGCGTTCGTCGGCAGCGGGCGCTCCTTGGTCGCGCCGGGGCCGACCTTTGAGATGATCGAGCGCTTCGTGCAGATCGCTGGCGGCGAGTTCATCGAGGTGCCCTGGTGGTCCGAGCCACTGCCCGTCGCGGCGATCGAAGCCGCCGTGCGGGCCGATACCTCCGTGGTCGCGGTCGTGACGCCGAACAACCCGACCGGCCTCTCCGCGACGCGCGCGGAGATCGAAACCCTCGCGGCGCGTTTTCCGGACCGACTCCTGGTCGTCGATCTCGCTTATGCCGAGTTCGCCGACGAAGACCTCACCCGCCCCCTCGCAAGGCTCGACAACGTGGTGATGACACGCACGCTCTCCAAGGCCTGGAGCCTCGCCGGCGCGCGCGTAGGCTATGCGCTCTCCGGCAACGCGGCGCTCATCGGTCACCTGCGAAACGCCGGAGGTCCCTATCCGGTGGGGGGCCCCTCCTTGGCGATCGCTGAAGCGTGGCTCGATGCGGGGCTCGACCACGTGGAGGAGAGTCGCACGGTCGTGGTCGAAGAGCGCGGCCGTCTGAGTGCTCTGCTCCGCGAGCTCGCCGCGGAGCCATTTCCCAGTCAGGCCAACTACGTCTGCGCTCGCTTTCGCGACGTGCAATGGGTCCACGATGTGCTCGCGAGCGTGGGTGTGGCCATTCGCGCCTTTACGGACAAGCCGAAGCTCGCGGACTGCGCACGGATCACCTGTCCGCAGGATGCCGAGACGATGACGCGTCTCGAAAATGCGCTTCGCGCCGCGCTCCTCCCGGAAGGGATCGTCGTGCAGGAAACGCTGAGCTCGGAGCTCGCTCTCAATGCGCTGCGCGCTCGGGGCATCGACGTGCAGGTCGGCCACACGCCACCCACCGGGAAGCCGAAGTGGTGGATCGCACGCTACGGTTTCGATGCGGCGCGGTCCCGAATGGTGCCGAGCTTCGCCCTCGGGCTCGCGGAGCGCGAGGCCCAGGAGGCCGGAGCGGCTCGCAGTTTCGCCAATTCAGAGGAGCTCGCCGCGGCGTGGGATGCCGCAAGAGGAGTATGAAGTGAGTGAACGTCGCGCCACGGTGAGCCGGGCCACCAAGGAGACGGAGATTGTCGTCGACCTGACCCTGGATGGCACCGGCCAGTCGAATGTGGAAACCGGGATCGGCTTTCTCGACCATCTCTTGACCGCCCTCGCGAAGCACGCGCGCTTTGACCTCGAGCTGCGCTGCCGAGGCGACCTGCACATCGACGACCATCACAGCGCCGAAGACTGCGCGCTCGCCCTCGGCCAGGCTCTCGACGAAGCGCTCGGGGACCGGAAAGGGGTTCGCCGCTTCGCCCACGCTTTCGCGCCCCTGGACGAAGCGCTCGCTCGCTGCGTCATCGACCTGTCGGGCCGGCCCTTTGCCCGCATCAACCTGGGATTGAAGCGCGAGATGCTCGGCACGCTCGCCTGCGAGAACGTGAGTCACGTGCTCTATTCGCTCGCGATCGCCTCGCGCTCGACGCTTCACGTCGATCTCCTGGACGGCTTCAACGACCATCACCGGGCGGAGGCCGCGTTCAAGGCGACGGCGCTGGCGCTTCGGCAGGCGGTCGCCCTGGACGGCGGCGACGTGCCCAGTACGAAAGGCGTATTGGTATGAAGGCGGCGGTGATCCGAACCGGAACCGCGAACCTCGCCTCGGTCCGCGCCGGGCTCATTCGCGCGGGGCTCACGGTAGAGCTCACCCTAGACCCCGTCGCGGTGCGCGACGCTCCCGTGGCGGTCTTGCCCGGAGTGGGGGCCTTTGGAGCGAGTGTTCTGCCCCTGCGCGCTCACGGCCTCGCGGACCCCTTGCGCGAGCGCATCGCTGCCGGGAGGCCGACGCTCGCGGTGTGCGTTGGGCTCCAGCTCCTCTGCCGTTCCAGCGAAGAGTCGCCCGGGGCGGAAGGGCTGGGCGTGCTCCCCGTGCACGTCACGCGGTTCGATGAGAGCGCGCCTACGGTGCCGCAGCTCGGCTGGAACGAAATCATGTGCGACCCTGAGTGTTCGATGTTGAGCGATGGCTTCGCCTACTTTGCGAACTCCTACAAGCTTCCCGAAGCTCCGGAAGGCTGGTCCGCGGCCTGGGCCGAGCACGGTCAGCGCTTCGTGGCTGCGGTGGAGCGCGGTCCCGTGCTCGCCTGTCAGTTTCACCCGGAGCTCTCGGGCGCTTTGGGGAAGACGGTGCTCGAGCGCTGGGTCGCCCGGGCACAGGAGGTGGGCGCATGATCACCCCCCGCATCATTCCGTGTCTCGATGTGCGTGACGGCCGCGTGGTCAAGGGAGTGAAGTTCCAGGGTCTTCGCGACGCCGGGGACCCACGCGAGCTGGCTGCCCGCTACGAAGAGCAGGGTGCCGACGAGCTCGTACTTCTGGATGTTTCGGCCACCAACGAAGGGCGTCGCGCTCACTTGCACACCATCGAAGCGGTGCGGGCCGAACTCTCGATTCCGCTCACCGTCGGGGGTGGGGTGCGTACGCTCGAAGATGCGCAGCACCTGCTCGAAGCCGGCGCCGACAAGGTGTCGATCAACACGGCGGCGGTGCGAAACCCGGAGCTTCTCACTCAGATGAGCGAGCAATTTGGGCGCCAATGCACCGTCCTCGCCATCGACGCCATCGGTAGAGAGGGCGGCGGTTGGTCCGTCGTCGTGCGAAGCGGCAGCGAAGACGTCGGTTGGGATGCGATCGATTGGGCCGCCCGCGGCGTGGATCTGGGTGCCGGGGAGATTCTGCTGACCAGCTGGGACCGCGACGGCACCAAGGAGGGCTACGATCTAGCCCTGCTGCGCGCCACCGCGGACCGGGTTCGAGTCCCGGTGATCGCCTCCGGCGGGGCGGCCGGGGCCGAGCACATGGCAGAGGGTCTCAACGCCGGCGCGGATGCGGTGCTCGCGGCGTCGATCTTCCATTTTTCGACCCATACGGTTCAGACGCTGAAGGCCGAGCTCGCCGAGCTCGGTGTACGGGTGCGCACATGATCATCCCCTCGATCGATCTGATGAACGGCCACGCGGTGCAGCTCGTGGGCGGAGACGAAGACAAGAAGCAGATCGACGCCGGCGATCCGCGCCCGATCGCCCGGGATTTCGGTGTCACGAGCGAGGTCGCGGTGATCGATCTCGACGCCGCGATGGGCAAAGGCGACAACGGCCAAACCATCCGCGATCTTCTTCGCGTCGCGCCGTGTCGCGTGGGCGGCGGCATCCGCTCGATCGATCGCGCCATCGAGTGGCTGGACGCAGGGGCGAGCAAGATCATCATCGGTACGGCCGCAAAGCCGGAGCTCTTGCGCGAGCTGCCGCGCGAGCGGGTCATCGTTGCGCTCGACGCGCGCGATGGCGAAGTGCAGGTGGAGGGCTGGAAGAAGGGCACCGGGGCGAAGATCGCCGACCGAATGCGCGAGCTGCGCGAGCTCTGCGGCGGCTTTCTCGTGACCTTCATCGAAAACGAAGGGCGCATGGGAGGGACGCAGATGGAGCGGGTCGCCGAGCTGGTGGAGATCGCTGGCTCCGCCCGCGTCACCATTGCCGGCGGGGTGACCACCGCCGAAGAGATCGCCGAGCTCGACCGTTTGGGAGCGGACGCGCAGGTGGGCATGGCGCTGTATTCCGGACGCCTATCCTACGCCGACGCGGTGCTCGCGCCCCTCCGAACGGACCGGGACGACGGGCTCTTCCCGACGGTGGTGGTCGACGAGCACGGCGTGGCGCTCGGTTTGGTCTACTCGAGCCGTGAGAGCGTCACCGAAGCGATGAAAGGACGTCGAGGGGTCTTCTGGTCGCGCTCGCGCGGGGCGCTCTGGCGCAAGGGCGAGTCCTCCGGGAACGTGCAGGAGCTCCTGCGCCTGGACGTTGACTGCGACCGCGACGCGTTGCGCTTCACCGTGCGGCAGAGCGGCGAGGGTTTTTGCCATCTCTCGACGCGCACGTGCTGGGGAGAAGAACACGCCCTCGGTGCCCTCGACCGTCTCGTGCACGAGCGCAAGGCGAGTGCGCCAGCGGGCAGTTACACGAAGCGCCTGTTCGAAGACCCGGAGCTGCTCGGAAAGAAGATCCGCGAGGAGTCGCAGGAGCTGTGCGACGCGCATTCGCCAGACGATGTCGCCTGGGAGGCTGCGGACCTGATCTACTTCACGCTCGTGCGCATGGCGGCGGCGGGGGTGAAACTCGAAGACGTGGAGCGCGAGCTCGCGCGCCGAAGCCTGAAGGTGACCCGGCGCAAGGGCGACGCGAAGGAGTAGGGCATGTTGAAGCGCGTCACCGCCAAGACCTTGCCGCCCCGGGGCAAAATGGGGTTGGACTCGGAGACACTGAAAGTCGCCGGCGGGATCCTGAACGAAGTGGAGAGCGACGGCGAAACGGCCGTGCGTCGCTACGCCGAGAAGTTCGGCGAGCTCGAGCCGAACGCCGCCCTCGTCTTGAAGAAGCCGGATCTCGAGGCCGCGCTCGCGCGCGTCGCCGCCGAAGACCGCGCGGTGCTCGAACGCGTGGCGCGTCGCATCGAAGCTTTCGCGCGGGCGCAGCGGGAAACCTTGGGCGATTTGAACACGGCGATCGAAGGGGGGCGAGCCGGTCACAGCTGGTCGCCGATGGAGCGGGCGGGGTGTTACGCACCGGGCGGGCGCTTCCCCTTACCGTCTTCGGTGCTGATGACCGCAGTGACCGCGCGCGTGGCCGGCGTGGATGAGGTGTGGGTCGCGTCGCCGAGGCCGACGGATGTGACCCTCGCGGCGGCGGCCGTCGCGGGGGCGGACGCTCTGCTCCCCGTCGGTGGCGCCCATGCGGTCGGTGCGCTCGCCTACGGGGCGGGACCGATCGCGCCCGTCGATGTCATCGTGGGGCCGGGAAGCCGCTGGGTGACCGCGGCCAAAAAGCTCGTGAGTGGTCAGGTCGCGATCGACATGATCGCAGGTCCTTCGGAGCTTCTGGTCCTTGCGGACAGGAGCGCGGATCCCGCGGTCGTGGCGGCGGATCTCCTGGCCCAGGCCGAGCACGACGACGACGCGATCCCCATTTTGGTCACGACCTCGGAGGCACTCGCGGACGCGGTGGACGCGGCGCTCGCAACGCAGCTCGAAACACTGCCGACCGCGGAAACCGCGCGCAACGCCCTGAAGAACGGCTACTCGGTGCTGGTTTCCGACGTCGCCGAAGGGGTGAAGGTCTGCGACCGTTTGGCCCCGGAGCATCTCGAGGTGATCACCGAAAACGCCGACGAGGTGGCGCGAAGCCTGCGCCACTACGGTGGTCTGTTCATCGGTGCCGGCTCCGCGGAGGTTTTTGGCGACTACGGCGCCGGACCCAACCACGTGCTCCCGACCGGCGGGACCGCGCGCCTGACCGGCGGCCTCTCGGTCGTGGATTTCATGCGCGTGCGCACCTGGCTGACCGTGGACCCGGACGCGAAGATTCTCGCGGACGATTCGGCGCACCTCGCACGGCTCGAGGGGCTCGAGGCCCACGCTCGCGCCGCGGAGATCCGTCACGGAGAAGAGTGACGGGCAAAATCGACGCCTCGGCGACCTCGCCTCGGACGTCATTTCGGTCGAAGGCTAGTCGCGCCGTCAGGCCCGCTGTCGGAGGAGGGAGGGAGTCCGCTCGGATGCGTCGAGAGACTCGACGACCGTCTCGAAGAGCCCGTCGAGACGACCCCGGATGAGTCCGCGCTCTTCAGAAGTGTCGTGCGCTCCAATCGCCATCGGAAACAGGTCCGTCGGCTTGCGTCTTGAGGCAGCATCGCCATCCCTGGGCGACGAACCGTCTCAGCGCATGAACGTCGATGTGATCCACAAGACGAGTGCGGCTCGGGCGGTCCAGCCGGCGGTGCGGATCCAGTTCGTCGTCACCAGGCTGCGGTGGGCGGCCTCGACAAATCCGCCGCCGAGGGTGCCGTGGGCGGGGACGCTGAAGACGGCGGTGGTGAGCCAGACGACGCCCAGGAGGGCGAGGGCGATGAGCGGCACGACGCGCCCGACCGCCGCCGGTGGGTTTGCGACGAGAAGCACCGCACTGGCGAGCTCGGCGAGCATCACGGGCATCACCACCCACCCGGTCTGAACGGTGTGAAGCGCCTCGTAGCGGGCAAACTGCTCCCGGCCCACCTCCGCAAAGAGCGGGTAGTGAACCACCTGCACGAACCAAATGAGCCCGGTCATGAAGAGCGTGCTCGCGAGCTGCAGAAGAACGACCCAATTCATGACGCGCAAGATAGGTAGCAGCCGTGCGCGGCGCCGCGATCATTTGGCTCGCTTCTCCACGCAACCTCCCGTCTCCCGCGCCGATAACACGATCGTGCCGCCGATACGGACCCACGTGTATCGGCCCTGGAGATGAAGAGTCGATGGCGCGCAGGTCATCACAACAGCCCGATTGGGGCGATACCGCATGGAAGGCACCCGCGCCGGCCCGACGCGACTCGCGCTGGGATTCGGAGCCCGCAAAAGCGGACCGCCGCGACGAGCCTACTCGCCGCCTGGGTCCCGGACATCAGAGCCATTCCTCCTCGAAGGTGGTCGAGCTCGAGGCCCAGCGCAAAAAGGCGGTCTACGCCCGGCCCGCCGGGCGCGAAATGACCACCGGGCCCAAAGAGCACACCCGGGTGGCCGACCCGAACGACCGGACCCAGCTCGCGGCCGCGGCCGAAATTCTGGTGGCCCCACAGCCGAGCCGTGCCGATGTTCCACGGCGACGGACGCGACCTGCCGCCTCCCCGCCGCCACCGCCGAAAGAAGCGCTTCTCGAAGGCAAGCCCGCGCCGATGGCCAAGGCGAGGTCCGTTGCCCCCCGCGATGATCTCGTGGTGGAGGAATGGGAGGAACAAACCTCCGTTCGCGAGCGACCGCCCGTCCCGCCGAAGAGTCTCGTGGAGAGCGTCAGCCATTCGTTGTCAGATTGGTTCCGACCGGACACGGGCGCGCAACCCACTTTCCTCGGCAGCGAGCCGAGCGAAGGAAGCTCGCTCGTCGAGTGGCTCGGGATTGAGGACGAGGTCACGGACAACGATCACGGCATGCTGCCGCCAGTCGTGGAAGGACGATTGGAGCGCGCGCAGCGCCGAGCGGAGCAAGGCCGAGCGGTGCAGATGGAAGTCGAGCTGCAAGAAGCGGTGCGCGCCGCGCGGCATCACAAGGTACGCATTCCAAAGGCGCGGCTCGAGGCGATCGAGACCCCCTGCTACCGACTCGCGTCGCAGGCCTGTCTGATTCGCGCAAAAAGACACGCCAAGGCGGGCGAGGTGATGGCGGCGCAAAACTCGATCCTGAGCGCGCGGCATTATGCTTCGCTCGCAAACGCGGAGGTCGACCGAAAGTCCGTGCGGCGCATCTTGCGCCAGGCGAATTCCCGGGCCTTCTCCGCGCATTTGGCGGCAGCCAAGAAGCACGCGTCCCTAGGCAACTTGCCCCTGACCAAGATGGCGGTGGCGATGGCGCGGACTTGCCTCGCCGCGGCGGTAGAAAATGGCGCGCGCCGTCGCAGCGTCGATCCTCTCGAAGCACTCAAAGTCCAGGCGCGCCTGAATGGGATCCGCAATCAGCGAAGGCTCGCGCCGAGCGGACATTGAATTTATTCGCCGAGATAACGTACCCGCCAGACGTATCCGGCGCGGCTGTCGGTGACGTAGAGCTCGCCCTTCGGTCCCACGGCAACCCCACAGGGACGATGCTGGGCATCGCGGCTCGTCTTTAGGGGCTTCTTGCCGGCGAAGCCGTCCATGAAAACCCGCGGCTTTCCGGGCTTGCCATTCTCGAACGGCACGACCGCGAGGTGGTAGCCACGCTGCGGCAGAGGCGCGCGGTTCCAGGAGCCGTGGAACGCAACGAACGCGGCGCCCCGGTACATTTCGGGGAAGCTCGAACCGTCGTAGAACGTCATCGCGTTTGGCGCGTAATGCCCGGGAAACGCAACCAAGGGCTCGGGGTAATTCTGCTGGGGGGCCTTCTTGCCATCGCCGCCGTATTCCGGGCCGAGTACGCGCGTGCCGCGTCGCCAATCGTAATAAGTGTACGGCCATCCACCCACGAACCCTTCCGGCAGCTTCAGGAACTCCTCGGCGGGCAGTTCCGCGCTGTCCCGCACGCTGTAGAGCTCGGGGAAGAGGTCGTGGAGCTGGTCGCGTCCGTGCTGGACCACGTAGGGGCTGTCCCCGTGGTAGGTGAGGGCGACCACCTGGCGCAACCCAGTGGCGTGCCGAGTGGCGTCGTCGGGAAAACGTTGCCCTGGCTTCGCGTCGAAACGCCAGATTGTGCCTTGAAGCTCGAGCTGCGGGCAGGGCCTCATGCCCGGAGAGCCCGCGGTGCGGGACTGTTTCATGCACGCGTTGGACGGGGCTCCCACCATCGTATAGAGATGCCCCTGCCCGTCAGTGGCGAGAGGTTTCGCCGCGTGACTTCGTTGCTGGGGCAGGCCGGTTAGAACGGTTTCTTCAGGGCCGCCCGGTACGAGCTCGTCGCTCGTGAACTTGCGGCGGTGGACCGAGTCGGCCGTCGAGTAGTAGAGGTAGCCGCCCCCGACCAGGATCCCCGTCCCGCCCGCGCCTCCGAAACGCTTTTCCTCGTCCGCGACGCCGTCGCCGTCTCGGTCGCGCAGGGCGACGATGCTGTCCGGGCCGTCTCCGCGAATGCGGACGTAGACCGCTCCGTCGTCACGAACGGCCACGTGACGTGCTTCGGCTCCGAGGTTCGCGAACAGGGTCGCGTTGAAGTACGCGGGCAGGTCGACGTCGACGTCACCGGTACGAACGCGCGTGGTGAGCAGGCTGCGATCGTCGAAGTCGCGCGAGGTCAGAGACTCGGGGGCATTCTTCTGGGCTTCCTTTGAGCGCGCGGCCATGACCGAGGACGCGGTGACGAGCAGACCGAGTCCCGCGGTTAGAAGAAGTCGCATGTCATCCTCCAGATTTCCGTATAAATAGGAGATAAGGAGCGCAGTGGGGGGCGTAAAGCGGCCGTGATATTTCGCACATCACGAGAGGCGTTCTCACGATAGTGAAGATGATTCAAGGCCAAGGGGGAGTCTCATGAAGCGCCGGGTTCTCACCGTCGTGTGCGCCTTCGTCGTACTCAGTTGCTCCGGGGACGAGGAGGGCGACGAGGGATCGAATCAGAACGACCGCGTCGCCCCGCGATGCGGCGACGGAATTCTGGACGCGAACGAGGCCTGCGAAGGCTTTGAGCTGCGAGACGCCACCTGTGAGTCGGAGGGGTTCACGACCGGCACTCTGCGCTGCGCCGACGATTGCACGCTAGACGTTAGCGAATGTACCCGCTGCGGCAATGGCACGATCGAGCCCAACGAGGTGTGTGAGCCGGGTGACCTCGCCGGTGAGACTTGCGCTTCGCTTCTCGGGGCGGGGGTGGTCGGAAACCTGGCGTGCGATCCTACCTGCACCGGGTTTACGACCGTCGATTGTCGACAGGAGATCCCCGCCGAGGCGCTCGAATCCTGCGACCCGACCGCCAGCGATCCCTGTGCCGATGCTGCCCTCGACTGCGTCGACACCGGCAACGGCAGCTTCTGCCTCGAGGGCTGCGATCCGGTCGCCGCCGCGAACCCCTGCGGGACAGGCCGTTTCTGCTACGACCTGGGCACGACCGGACTGTGTCTCGATGTACCGACCACGGGCGAAGTTTGCTCGAGCGAAAGTGGCTGTGCCGAAGTGGACGCCAACTGCACCCCGACGTTCAGTGGCGAGAACGGGACCGTTGCCATCTGCATCGAGCGCTGCGACTGGACCGACGTAGGACTTCCCGACGCTCCATGTCCGACCGGTACGGTCTGTACCTTGCCACCATCCGGGAGCTTCGAGCCGCAGCCCGACAACGAATTCGACTGCGAGAACAGCGGCGACTGCAACACCGCGGACGACTTCGCCTGCCTCGCCGTGACCATCGATGGCGTCGTCCGACCGCGCTGCGTGCGGCCCTACGCGGTCTGCGCGGAGCCGATTCCGTTCTTCCCGTTCGACGGAGTGACCGCGCCCACCGAAGAGCTCGCCTGCGACCGGGCGATCCCCACCCAGGGGGCACGCATGTGCCCGGTCCCGGCGGACCCCGATGGCTCGATTCAGGCGGCGCGGGTCGAGTGTTTTCCGCTCATCTCCGAGTCACCGGATATCGGTGTGTGCGTCGGTTTTTGTGATGGCGCGGTTCTAGGGTTCGCGAACGACGGCCAGTGCGGTGCCAACGCCGAATGTGTCGTCCCCGAGGCCCCTGAGTTTTACGTCGCGGCGAACGAATCCGCACCGGTCGCATGCGAAACCGCCAGCACCTGTCCCGCCCAGGAGTTTCCCGATTGCCTCGACGTGGGGCGCGGCAAGGAATGCGTTCGCCCGGCGAAGGTATGCGAGGTGGTGCCGTGAGCCGCGGAGTACCGATCGCGGCGTGGGTGCTTCTCTTCGCTTTGCCAGCGTCGGCGCAGCGACAGCCGCAAGAGGCGCGGCGGGTAGTGAACCCGGAAGAGCAGGTGGGTTGTCCCGTTCCCACCCTCGAGCAATGCCAGGCGGAGGGATACCTCGAGGAGGACAGCTGCGGCATTCTTCAGGCGCAAAACGACTGGACCTGCGCACGGCTGTTTCGCGAGGCGGTCGACAATGACGGCGTTCCGGAGAGTGTTTCGATCATCGCGTTCGAGCTCGACGAGCTCGGGGTCAACAATCGCGTGAAGAAATACGGCGAAGAGCCGATCGGTACACAGGAGCGCTACTACACCCCGGACATGGGAACCTTTCGCAGTCAGAGCGCGTCCCGCAGCTTTCTCCCGGCGCAACAGATCGCCTACAACCCCTATCCCGGTTGGGAAGCGAACGGCGCTGAGATTCTGAGCTGCGAGGAGTACGTCTACGAGAAGTTCCTCGATCAGACCGAGTTCGAGCGACTGGTGGGGACCGCGCAGCACGACTACCGACGCGTCTTCGACATCGCCTACGGTCCGGACTACGAGGCGTCGTCGATCGGACGCCGTCACCTTACGAGTCCGTACCTGCGGGGGCGCGACCTGCGAGCCTACGGCTGGATGTTCGACGGGAGCGCCCGCCCGAAGAACGGTTTCTTCGAGCTCCCGATGTTTGCGTCGTTGCCCGGCCAGAATCCGGTCTCCGGAGCGCCGAGCCTCGCACTCTCGCTCGCGGGCTATAATCTCCTCGGGCTCATCGCGGTGAATCTGATCGTCGAGCGCTACGACACGGTGGAGGAGAGCTGGTCCTGGCACCTGAAGATGAGCGAGACCCTATCGGTGGAGGGGAAGAAGCAGCTCGGTTTTCAGCTGCCGCCGCCGAATCCCGAGCCGAGCGATCCCTGGACCAACTTCCAGATCACGCCACCACCGGAGGATCCGGATGAGGCCAACGATCTGATCTCCGAGTGGACCGGTTTGGTTCCGGACGAGGTCGCTGGCAACAAGCCACTGCGACGCTACCTCGACGACGAGTTGGACGAGTACTATGACCTTCAGCGTCGGCTGCGTCGGTTGATCCGTGAGTGGGCGCGGGCGGACCAGCGCTTCGAGGGCAGTGGCTGGACCGTGGCGGACTTGAAGCCCGTGCCGGAGAAGCCAGGGCTCAGTCCCAACCAGGTGTTGATCACCAATCCGCCCCAGACTCCGTTGCCCTTCGCGGCACCCGCTCCCGCGATCCCTCCCGGGTCCACGCCGTTTCAGCTTCAAGCCATCGAGCTGCCGCCGCCGGAGAATTTGATCCGCAAACGGATCCTCGAGGAAATTCTCGCGCTCTATCTGCGTGCGGCCGAGATCGGCTGCTTGGAAGAGGGTCTGACGCCCTGCGACTGGTCCCCGAAGCTGTTCGCCCGGGCGGTGCTGCATCGCTTTACCGCCGAGCGCGAAGCGGCCTACGATCTGTGCAATGAGTACGTTCCCATGGGGGAGGTCAATCGGCTTCACAACCTCAGCATCGATTTCATCGACGAGCCGCCGACCCTGCCAAACGGCGAGCTCAACCCGCTCGCGATCTACGACTGCGGGGTCTACACCGGATCCAAAATCACCGCCGATCGCTTGGAGCAGGTGATCGACCAGGTGGATCTGTGCCGCGGGCTGATCCCGCCGTACCTCGAGGCGAAGGCGATCTTCGAGGCGGAGCAACGCCTCCAAGCCATCCCCGAGCTCATCGACCCAGCGACCGGCAATATTCGGAAGCCCGGGATCGCCGACGGGGGTGGAGAGGATAAGGGGAACAAGTATTTCGGCCTGTTCTACGACTGGGGCTACGGCTTTCGGGGCGACTACGGTCAGAGTGAATGCAAGTTCGACGTCTTCGCTGGCGGGCACTTCGAGCTGGTAGGAAAGGTGCTGACCAAGACCATTCCGCTCGTGGACGCGGTGGCAGAGGTGAGCACCGAGGATCGGTCCGTCGACGTGCACGCCAAAGTCCACGACAACCACCTGTTCACTCCGATCAACCGCACCTACTCGGTGAACGACACGGTGATCCTCAACGATATCGTGAAGAGCGTGGGCACGGGTGATCGGGATTTTGCTTCCGCGGGGACCACCGTCTTCGCGGGCCCGGTTCCCCTCAAGCTGACCGCAGGGATCGCCGGCAAAGCCGGGGTGGAGCTCAGCATGGACGCGCGAGTCAACGACTTGGCGCAGAGCGGGGACGAGCCCGCTGCGTGTCCGTCGGTCACGGTCGGCGCCGGCGTCGAGCCCTACATGCAGATCGACGGGTTCGCGCAGGCGGGGATCAATCTCGTGGTCGCTGAAGCAGGGGTCCGCGGCACGCTCACCATCATCCGGGTTTCGGTGCCCTTCGTGGCGGATCTGACGCTGGAGCGCGCCGGGGCCAATGACGACGGACTAACCTTCCCGCAGAATGTGCGCTTGGTCGTCGGCACCGGCCTGTCGCTCGAGCTCAACACCCTTTCCGGCTCGATCGGACTCTACGGCAAAATCGGAATCTGTCCCCTCTGCAAGAAGGGCGAGGTGAAGCTCGTCAAGTGGGACGGGCTGACCATCGAGCGCAACATTTTCCGGCAGGACTACGAGGTGTACGTGGGTGATCTGATCCTCGCCGCGGGGAACTGATGCGTCGAGCCGGAGTCTTGCTCGCTTTCTTGGTCGTGGGAGGGCTGCTCCTCATCGCCGTGCTCCGTCGGCCTGGGGAATCTCCCGCTTCGCCCCCCGACGGTGCGTCTGGCCTGGTATGGCCTGCGGGGACCTATCGACTGAGCTTCGCGAGCACGAGCACGGTCGTGCCCATGGTGGAGCTCGGCGGGGGCACCCGCGCCCGTGACGAAGCGATCCGCAGCGTCGTCAATCTCGAAGCGGATGTGAGCGTCGAGCCCCGCGAGCTCGATTCGAGTGGAGCGGTGCAGCTCGCGCTGCGCTTCGAGCGCTGTCGAGCGGGCCGTTTCGAGCTGGCGGGGACGGTTCACTTTGAGGGCAGCGATGGCTGCGGCGAGACGCTGGTCGGGCCGATGCTTCTGGTGGACCTGTCGCCCGAGGGTGCGATCGAGCGATTGCACGAGCCGGAAGAGGCTCCGGAGCTCTTCGGCTACCTCGCCGGGTATGTGATGAGCGCCATTCAGTTCACCTACTGGCCGGACCAAGAGCGTTGGACCGCGGAGGAGCCGAATCTCCTGGGGACCGCGATGAGCCACTACACGCAGGAAGGGGAGGGGTTGCGGCGGGTTCGCAATCGCTACCGATCGCTCGACGCCACCGATTCGTTGAGGACCGCGGTCGAGAGCGAGGTCTCTGCGCTCCATCGTCTGAGCTTTGGAGCGCGCTACGGACTGAAGCGCTTGGTGGGCGCCGAGACCGTGCGCGCACGCGCCGATGGCGTGCAGGTCCTCGAATCGATCTCTCGGATCGATTTTAGCCGGATCGCGAACCCCACCGGTTTCGCGAAGGATTTCGACCCCGATCGATTCACCACGCGAGGTCTTCGCGAGGCGAGGGATTCGCCCGAGCTTCGAAGAAGGCTCCTCGAACAACAGGCGGACGGACTCACCGCCACTCAATTGATTTCGACCCTTTCGGAGTATGCGTTTACCGGCACGCTGCCGGATCACAATCGCTTCCTGTGGCGGGCCTACGGCCTATTGCTGCTCGAACCGGATTTGGTTTGGGAGCTTCGTCCGATCTTCGAGCAGGGCAACAGCGTTGCCCGCCAGATGGTCCTCGACCTCTTGGCGAGCGTGGGGCACCCGGAAGCTCAGTCGCTGATGCGCGAGCTGCTCGCGAGTCCGCGAACGCAAGACGACCCGCGCTTCGAACAGCTCTACCAGCGACTCGGATTCATCGACGAGCCCGAGCCCGAGACGGTGGCTCAGGTGGAGACGCGCTATCGCGAGGCTCGCGATGCTGGAGACGACGACGCGCGTTTCGCGTCCGCGTACACCCTCGGCGCGCTGGCTCGGCGGACCGACGAGGTGTCGGCCGCTCCGCTTCGGGAAGAGCTCACCCGCGACCTGATGGGGGCGAGCGACCCGGTGGAGACGCAGCATCTCCTGAAGGCGCTCGGCAATGCCGGGCACGCGGACGCCATCGCGACCCTCTTGCTCTTCGCCGACCACGAGGACGCGGACGTGCGGACCGTCGTCGCGGGAGGACTCGGGCGCACCGCGACCGAGAGCGGACGGGAAGGGCTGTTGACGTTTCTCTCCGACCCGGACCGACTGGTGCAGAAACAGGCGATCCGCAACCTCCGCCATCACGCGCTCGAGGCTCGCGATTTCCAGGACATCGCGGAGCTGGTTTCTGCGGGGCGGATCCACCAGGCCAACATGCGGCCGCTGATGGTGCTCGCGAAGCACTTTCGCGCCTTGGAGCGCGACGGGACTTCGTTGTTGCTTCGAGCGATGCTCGATTATGGCATCGAGGACAATCAGGTCAGCTCAGCGACTCGACTCTTGCTGCAATGGTGATCGATCGTGATCGATCGAGCAGGATCGATCGAGGATCGATCGGGGATCGATCGTGCAGGCACATGATCGGCGAATGGTGGGCTTTATTGATTCGCGGCCCACGGCTGCAGGGAGCACCAGCCGCGTTTCTCAGTCGGCGTTCAGATAGATGCGCAGCACCGTCAACAGGACCACGGTCACGAGACCGGCCGCGGCGGTCAGCGTGATGCCCCAGACCCATCCGTGCGCACCGAAGCCATAGAGCGCTTCGTCCGAGGCGCCAAAGGCGAGAAAGGCGAGGGTGACCATCAGCAGATCGGCGCAGGCGAGCGCGCCCACGGAGAGCCAGAGGCGCGCGGGTTGATTGTCGAAACGCGCGAGGATCTCGGCCCGCGACGGTGAGCCGGTTCGCCAGCCCGCCTCGAGCAGGCGTGCAGCCACGACGATCAGAACCCCCGCAAAAGCCAGGACGAATGCGTCAACGAGGTTCATAGCCTGCTTCTAGCGCGAAAGGCCCTGGCTCTGGTAGCCGGCGGGTTGTCGTTTTGCCTGGAGTAGGCTAGCAACCGCCGGCCCCGGCGATGTGGCCGCTTTCAGTGAGGTCGTGACACGTGTCTGAGCCGACAGTCGTTGCAGAAGAAGAATCAGCCCCCGCGGAGACGCCGGTAGAAACGCCGGCGGACACGCCGCTGAAGGTCGGGCTCGAGACCCTGAAGCTGGCGGAGATCGACGACGGCTCCCTTGCACTCGTGGACGGTGACGGGGTTCGCTTCACCGTACCCCGTACGAGCTGGGCCGGCGGCGAGCCGGTGCAGGGCGCCGAAGTCGAGGCCTTTGTCGACCGGGAAGAAGAGCCCTTCTATGCCTCCCTGTTGATGGCGGAGCAGCTTCGTACCTACGAGCGGATCGAAGACGCGGCGAAGAATGGCACCGAGCTCGAGGGTGAGGTCGTCGCGAAGGTGAAGAGCGGCTTCGCGGTGGACGTCGGCGTGCGCGCGTTCTTGCCGGCGAGTCAGGCGACACTTCGACCTGGGGGGCTCGTTCCAGAGCTCGTCGGTGAGCGCCTGCGCTTCCGGGTCGAGAGCTTTCAGTCAAAGCGCATGAACCTGGTTCTGACGCGTCGGCCCATCCTCGAAGAGGAGCGCCAAGTCGCGGCCAAAGAAACGCTCGCGCGCCTCACCGAAAGCGAGGTGCTCGAGGGGCAGGTCGTGAGCTTTACGAACTACGGTATGTTCGTCGACATCGGAGGCGTCGATGGGCTCGTCCACCAGAGCGATGTACGCTGGGGACGCCCGCTCGATCCGAAGACCGCCTACGAGCTCGGCCAGAAGATCGAGGTGAAAGTGCTCTCCGTCGAGCGCGCGGCCGGCAAGGTGCAGCTCGGGATCAAACAGCTGAGCGAAGATCCGTGGCTCCGCGCGAGTGACGAGTATCCGGCCGGAAGGCGTATCCCGGCCAAGGTGGTGAGCTTGACCAAGTACGGCGCCTTCGTCGAAGTGCAGCCCGGCCTAGAAGGCATGGTGCACGTTTCCGAAATGAGCTGGACCGAGCGCGTCAACGACCCGAAGCAGGTGCTGAAGGTCGGCGAAGCGATCGAAGTGGTCGTAATCGACGTGGACCACGAGAATCGACGGATGAGCCTCGGGTTGAAGCAAGCGCAGCCGAACCCGTGGGAGGCGTGGTCTGCCAAGTACGTCAACGGCACGAAAGTCAGTGGCCCGGTCACCAGCATCACCGAGTTCGGTGTCTTCGTGAACGTCGAGCCGGGTCTCGATGGTTTGGTGCACGTCAGCGACATGAAGTGGCACGAACGCGTCGAAGACCCCAAGACCCTTTTCAAGAAGGGGGACGAGGTCGAGGCCGTGGTGCTCAAACTCGACAGTGAAGGTCAGCGCCTTTCTCTCGGGATCAAGCAGCTCACCGAAGACCCCTGGAAGTCGATCGCGAAACGCTACTCGCGCGGCATGGCGATCAAGGGCAAGATCACCCGAGTGGTCGACTTTGGCGCCTTCGTTCAGCTCGAAGAGGGCCTCGAGGGGCTCGTGCACGTCTCGCAGATCGCCGTGGAACGGGTGGAAAAGCCGGGCGATGTTGTCACGACCGGCCAGGAGGTCGAGGCGCTCGTGGTCGCCGTGGACCGAAAGCAGCGCAAGGTGAGTCTATCGATGCGGGCTGTCCACGAGGGCCTGGACGACGACTATCGCGATTATCTCCAGGACGACGCGCCCGGATTTGGCAACCCTCTCGCAGATGCCCTCGCCAAGGCTTCGGGCAAGACCGACTCGGAGTAGATTCACCCATTTGCGCAGGCGTGTTAGACCGGGCGGGTGGAGTCCAATACCAACAGCGAGTCGAGAACGGGGCGCGCCGTCTTTGCCTCGCTTTATTTGGTCGCCGTCGCGGTCGCGGTCTTCCTGCTCGAGGACTGGCGAGCGCTCCTAGGCCTCTTCGTCATTCAATTGGTCGTGGGTGTCGCGCTCTGGCGTTCCCTACGACCGGTGTTTCGCTCTTTTCGGAAGCTAGGCGTCTTTGCGCTCCTCGTCCTCACGAGCTACACGCTCGTCGGAACGGGCGTCGAAGGCGAGCGCTTCTACCCGCTCCCCATTTGGCCCGATCGCCTGAGCCTCGATGGTTTGCTCTTCGGCACGGTGATGATGCTTCGGATCTTCACTGTCGTTTTTGCGTCGGGCTGGGTGCGACTGCTCGCCGGGCCCCAGGGTTTTGCCGCGGGGTTGTCATCGCTCGGGCTTCCACGCAGTTTTGCGGAGCTCCTTGACGGAACCCTGGGACTTCTCGAAGGTGACCCTGAGTTGCGCGGCGGCCATGGTCGAGGGCGCGGCGGCGGACGCGGCGG
>CAYXVF010000075.1:19893-30361 GCA_964468125.1 uncultured Bdellovibrionales bacterium
GCGGCGGCGGACGCGGCGGTGGCGGTGGCAGAGGGCGCGGCCGCGACGACGGCCCGGGGATCGAGATCCGACGGCTGATTCGCGGTGACACGCAGGTGTTCGTGGATTTGGTGGAGCGTTCCGTGCGGCGGGCTCGGCGCCAGCAGCGGGGCACGAACCCTCCAGCCGACTACAGCCTTCTCTCCGGCTTGCTCCTCCTCATGCTCAGCATCAAGGCGCTCAAGATCGTCCCCGGACTGCCCTTCGCCCCGGGGCACAAAGGTGTGGTCTTGATCCCTACATACCTGTTGGCCGCAGCCCTCACCACGCGCCGCTTCGGGGCGACCCTCCTCGGCAGCACCTTCGGCACCGTCAGCTTTCTCATGGGCGACGGAAAGTACGGGATCTTCGAGGTTTTCAAGCACATCACGCCCGGCCTGCTGGCCGATGCGGTGGCCCCCTGGCTGCGACGGAGCCGTTCGGTCTGGGTGTACGCCAGTGTAGGAATGGTTCTTGCTGCTGGTCGGTGGGGAACGATTGCGCTGGTGCTCGTTCTCGTTGGAGCACCGGCTGCGGTGATGGCGATGTTGGCCCCGATCGCGTTGGTCCATTTGGCTTTCGGCGCAGCTAGTGGAGTAGTGACAGCAGCTTTGTTGCGTGGGGGAGCGAGAATCCTCGAGGCAGCAACCGACGAGGAGCGGCCCTCCTCAACACAAGACCGTGACGTCGCTTCCTGAGGTCACGCGGAGAAGAGATGAAAACATCAGAAGGACTCGTCACCGGCGACGGCCGGACGCATGTGAACAATGAGTTCATGCGCGAAAGCTTGGTCTCACACGCGTTGAATGACCGGGTGCAGTCGCAGGTGGGAGAAGAAGTCTCACTGCTGCCCTGGGCCAAGTTTGTGAACATCGGTGGCGGCAGCATCATGGACAAAGGGGCGGAAGCGATTCTGCCGCTGCTCGACGAGCTCCGCAACCTCCGCAAAGAGCATCACTTCATCCTCTCCGTCGGTGGCGGGGTACGCGCGCGCCACACCTACCAAATCGCAATGGACCTGGGGCTGCCCACCGGCGGACTCGCCCAAGTGGCGGGCGCAGTGGAGGAGCAAAACTCGACCATCGTGCATGCCTTGTTGTCACAGCACGGCGGAATCTCGATGTGTCGGGAGCACTTCTCCGAGCTTCCCAAATACCTGCTCACGGGGATGACACCGATTGTCATTTCGATGCCACCGTACCACTTCTGGGAGCCACCGTCTCGCGAAGGTGTGTTGCCGGAAAACGGATCGGACCTCGGTGCGTTCATGACCGCAGAGGTGCTCGGTGTGAACCAGATGATTTTCATCAAGGACCGTGACGGTCAGTTCACCCGCAACCCGGCGAATCACTCGGACGCGACGCTGATCGAAGAGTGCCACGTGAAGGACCTGATCGATCTGCCGCGCGAGGACCTCATCGTGGAGCGGACGGTGCTAGAGGCACTGAACCGCGCCCGTCACGTCCGGACTATCAATGTCGTCAATGGCCTGGAGCGCGGCTCGGTGAGCAAGGCGTTTGCAGGAGAGAAAGTGGGCACCCTCATTCACCAGGATCCGCAGTCATGACCAACATCGCAGTAGACCTCAGCAAGTCTGACGCCGGATACGAGCCCTATGGCGTTCTGCCTCATCTGAAGATCCTGAAGATCGGCGGGCAGAGCATCATGGACCGTGGCGCTTTCGCCGTACTTCCCATCATCGAAGAGCTGGTCGAGGCGTCCAAACAGCACAAAATCCTGCTCTGCGCCGGCGGCGGAACCCGCGCCCGGCACGCCTATTCGTTGGGCCGGCAGCTGAACCTGCCCACCGGAGTCATGGCCGATCTCGGAGCCGCGGTGCCGCGCCAGAATGCCCGCATGCTGCAGATGCTCCTGGCCAAGCACGGCGGGATCTACATCATGCCCGACGACATCGAGAAGCTGCCGCTCTACATGCAACTGGGCGCCATTCCGGTTCTGGGCGGCATGCCGCCCTTTAGCTTTTGGGAGAAGCCCGCTCGCAAGGGCAATATCCCGGAGCACCGAACGGACAGCGGCTCGTTCTATCTCGCCGAGTTCTTCGGTTGTCCGGAGGTGTACTTCATCAAGGATGAAGACGGTCTCTACACGGATGACCCAAAGAAGAACCCGGAGGCGGAGCAGATCCCAGAGATCAGCGCCAAGGAGCTGCTGAAGCGCGACCTCCCAGACCTGGTGATCGAGCGTGTGGTCGTGGAAGATCTGCCCTACGCGAAGAGCTGTAAGAAGATCCGGATCTTCAACGGCCTGAAGAAGGGCTCGATCCTCGGCGCGCTCAATGGCGAGCCGACGGGGACGGTGATTCACGCCTGAGGGTGGCAACACCATAGTACGCCAGCAAGCCCACCAGGGTGCTCGCCAGAGTCGCGGGCATCGCTGGTGTGAGGCTCAAGAAATCCTCCGCGCCTACCGCGAGGTGGCCCCCCCATAGGACCGTGGACAAACCCATCGACCAGAGGGCGGCACTTTCGTCGCCCACCTCTGAGAACAGGCCGACGGCCAGGGGAACCAGGAGCGCAACGAGGCCGATCGCGTAGGCGGTCTCGAGGAGCTCGTAGGCGCTCGCGCCGCTGAACGCCACAACGAGCGACAGCAGGGTGACGAACGCCACCATCGCTCGGTTCAAGGTGAGGCCGTCGACTGCGAGCCGCGACAGGGCGGGGACGTGGGGGGCGATGTTCTGAGCCAGCACGGTCGCGGGTGAGAGCATGGCGCTGTCGATGGTAGAGAGCACGGCGGCGAATATCGCGAGCACGAAGACGATCAGGGGCGCCGGATGCATGAAGTGAGTGGCCACGGCGGCGAGGGCGGAGCTTCCTTCATCCGGTACACGGTCCAATGTCCCGAGTCCCAACAGAATGGGGACCATGCCGACCGCGATGTACGCAACGCCAGCGGCACTGCACGCGCGTCTTGCGGTGCGACCAGACTCGGAAGCGAAGATCCGTTGAGTGAGATCCTGGGCCGGAATGTTCCCGAGCGCCGCAATTGATAGCAGCGTCACCCATCCCACCGCCTCGCCGAGGGTGTCCGTGGGAATGACGGTGCGTTTCTCCGGAGGGATCGACGACAAGAGCGTCGCGGTGCCGCCGATGGGGTCGCCGTTGCCGAGGGTCCAGGCGACCTCAGTGCCCAGAATCAACAGCCCCAACACGAGGAGAAGGACCTGCACTGCGTCAGTGAGCGTCACGGACCACATGCCGCCGACCAACGTGTAGAACGCCCCCACCGCCGCAACGAGCATGATCCCCGCCGCTTCGGGTATTCCAAAGAAGAGATCGAGCAGCTCCGCGAGGGCGAGAAATTGAGCGGCGATCCAGCCGAGGTAACCGGGCACCATCAGGATTCCCGCAAGAATCTCCGCCCGCACACCAAAGCGTCGTCGGTAGAAGTCGATGACCGTGAGAAGCTTCATGTCCCAGAGCCGCTCGGCGAAGAAGAAACCCGCGACGAGGAGGCACAGGCCGGAACCGAGGGGCTCGAGGGCGATACTCTGCAAGCCGCTCGCGCGCGCTTCGTCCGTGGCGGTGAGCAAGGTTCCTGCGCCGAACCAGGTGGCGAAGAGCCCGGGCATGGCGAGCCAGAAGGGGAGCCTGCGCCCGGCGACCACGAAGTCGTCGACGTCGTGGACCCGTTCGCGAACCGCGAGGGAGAGCGCGAACATCGCAACCACGAAGAGCACGAGCACCGCGCCCAGGGCGAAGGTCCAAGCGGGAGTCATAGCTCTTGTGATCGGTCCGGTGGACGGCGATGGTGCGCGCGATGTATGTGCATTTGATCGATGGAACCTACGAGTTGTTCCGCTCGTTCTACGGCGCACCGGCGCGAAAGTCATCCAGCGGACGAGAGGTTGGGGCCACGCGCAGCTTCCTTCGGAGCCTGCGACGCTTCGTCGATTCGCCGGCGGTTACCCACGTCGCCTGTGCCTTCGATACGGTGATCGAGTCCTTTCGCAACGAGCTCTTCGAGGGCTACAAGACCGGCGAGGGCATTGATCCGGATCTCCTCGCGCAGTTTCCGCTGGTGGAGAAGGCTGCGGCGGCCCTGGGAGTGCGGGTCTGGTCGATGATCGAATTCGAGACGGACGACGGTCTCGCCACCGGTGCCGCTCGCTTTTCAGCCCTCCCCGAGGTGGAGCGCGTTTTCATTTGCTCCCCCGACAAGGACTTCGCCCAGTGTGTCGATGACAAGGTCGTCCTGTGGGACCGTCTCCGTGACGTGGTCTACGACCGCAAGGGCGTGATCGAGAAGTGGGGCGTGCCGCCGGAGTCCATTCCCGACTATCTCGCCCTCGTCGGAGACAGCGCAGACGGTATCCCTGGCGTTCCTAAGTGGGGGGCCAAGTCAACTGCGAAGTTGCTGGCGCACTACGGCACCGTCGATGCCATCCCTGCAGATCCCATTCAGTGGCAGGTCGAGGTGCGAGGCGCAAAAGGGCTCGCCGAATCCCTCGAGGCGCACCGCGACGTGGTAGGTCTCTACAAAACACTCGCGACGCTGCGCCGGGATGCGCCGGTGAGCAAGACCCTCGCGGAGATCGAGTATCGAGGCGTCGACGAAGAGGCGTTGGCCGCCCTCGAGCTCGAGCTCGACTAAAAAAATCAAAAAGGGGTGTTGACGCCTTCGACGGCGCTTCGTACCACTGACAGGAGAGCGATCAGGAACTCATATCGATGCAGTTTTTCACCCGTACATATCCACGCACCTCGGCACCGATGATTGTCGTCCTATGCGTGGACGGCACCGTCACCATGTCTGATGAGCGGCCGCGGTTGGAATCTGTCGCGAGGAGCAGCGCCTAGACAGCAGCACCTCACCACCATACGAGCAGATTACGGCCGCGGGATTCGAGAGATCGAACCCGCGGCTTTTTTTTTGGAGTTTCGAGATGTTGTCCAAGAGCTTGGACTGGGAGCAGAGGCCTCTGGGAGAGCTGTTGCGGCTCTCTTGGCCGATCACCGTGTCCGTATTGAGCTACGCGGTCATGACCCTGGTGGATACGCTCTTCGTCGGGCGGCTCGGGGCGGCGGCCCTCGCCGGCGTGGGGCTCGCCGGGACCGCGTGTTTCGCAACACTGGGCTTTGCGCTTGGATTGTTGCGTGCCACGAAGGTGCTCGTCTCTCAGGAATACGGCGCGAAGCGCGACGGGCTTCTCGGCAGTCACATCAATAGCTCGATGGTGCTTTCCTTCGGGCTCGCGCTCCTCGTGGTGGCCGTCGCGTGGCTCGTCTCTCCGTGGCTCGTGCTCTTGAACGAGTCCCCGGAGGCTTCGACGGCCGCACGGGAGTATTTCCTGACGCGTATGCTGAGCGCTCCGGCGCTCCTCGCCTATGGCACTTTGCGGGAGGCGCGATTTGGTATCGGCGACTCCCGCTCACCGATGTGGGCGTCTGTGAGTGGCAACTTCGTGAACATCGTGCTCGACTACGTGTTCATTTTCGAGCTCGGTTGGGGGGTGCAAGGCGCTGCCCTCGCAACGAACGCAGGGCACGTCGTGGAAGCATGCATCTTGCTATGGGTGCACTACCGGGGGCCATACGCCATGGGTGGTTTTCGCATGGGCACGCTCGTGGAGCTCGTGCGCCTCGGCTTGCCTCTCGGTCTGCAGTTTGTGCTCGAGATTGGCGCGTTCACGTTGCTCGCGGCGATGATCTCGCGAATCGCCGACGCGCAAATGGCGGCGCATCAAATCGCCTTGCAGGTGACGCACCTGGGGTTCCTCCCGGCCTATGCGGTGGGAGAGGCCGCGTCGGTAATGGTGGGGCAGGCCGTTGGGGCCGGACGAGACGACCGGGTGAAACCGGTCGCGCACTTGGCCCTCTGGGTGGTCGTGGCCTACACGGGCCTCGCCGGTCTCGTGCTCGGCTTCGGTGGTCGCTGGATCGCGTCGGGCTTCACCGCTGAGCCGGAGGTGGTTGCTGCGTCGTCGTCGCTGTTGCTCGTCGCAGGCCTGTTCCAGGTGGGCGATGGCGCGAACATTCTCGCTCGGTCGGTCTTGCGAGGGACCGGCGATGTGCGCTGGTCCGCACTCGTGAGTGTGAGCATCGCCTGGGGCTGCACGCCGCCGCTGATGTGGGGCCTCGGCTATGTTGCGGGTCTCGGTGCGCTCGGCGGCTGGATCGGTCTCCTGCTCGAGATCGTTCTAGGGGCGAGCATCCTGTGGTGGCGCGTCGAGCGCTTCGGCTGGACGGCCGCCGCGCGTCGGTCTCGCCAGCGGGACCATGCGCAGCATCGAGTGGTCCAGCCAGCGACGGTATGAGTACGACCACGAGCCCCTGTGGGGCGAGGGCTCGTGGTTGCTACTTCTCGATCCTCGCGTCTTCGACGATCAGCGGATAGGCGTAGCCGGCACCAAAGTCCTTGTTGGCGGCGAGCACGCCTTCGATCACCACGATGTCGCCTACCGCCGCGGTGCCGTCGGTGATGACGGTGAGGTCGTTTGTGCCCGCCGTGCCCGTTCCGTCCTGAATGTGCAGCCAGTTGCGCCCCAGGATTCCGCCGTTGTACTTGACGACCTTTCCGCGAAGCTTCACGCGTTTGCCGGTCAGGGTCTCGGCTTGCGCGAAGATCTCCTCCACCGTCACGCCGCCTGAGGCCTTCTCGATCTTCTCGACCTCCACCGGCGCGGCAGCGGCGCGAGTCGACGGTTTCGGAGCAGGGGTTGTATCCGCGGCTTCGGCGGAGCCTCCGCCGACGTCAAAGCGGTTCACGAAGTAGATTCGGTCGAAGACTCGATTCAGCGTCTTGCTCTGAAAGTTGGTCATCACCATGCCGCCAGCGAACGCGACGTCGTCACCGACCTTTAGGGCGGTGGTCGGACCCGCGGCCCACACCTTGCCGGGGGAGCCCGTATCGAGTTGCACGTAGGTATAGCCACCGGAATTCATCGTCTCGACGACCTTGCCCTGCATTACAGAGGCGGTGGCCGGTTGTTCCGGGGCCCCTCGCGGAGCGTTGGAGTCGGCGGCGCCCTCCGAAATGGGCTTGGCCGGCGCGTTGGATTCTTGGCAGCCCAGCAGGGCTGCGAGGGCGGTCGCGATGACGAAATCGTGGAGCTTCATGACTCGCTGTCTACGACAGAAAGCATGCTCGGGTCGAGACCGCCTGCGCCGGTGGCGCTCAACGTTGGCGCCGCGCCGCCGCCGTCCCGCGGGTGATCTGATGAAAGAGGCTGGACTCGCGCTTATAAAAACCTTCGGTGTGAAAAGTCTCCTCTAGACCCAGCCACTCATAGTCGAGGTGATGCACCAGCTCGTGGAGAAGGGTGCGCAGGAAGCTGCGGAAGGCGACGACCTGGTTCTTCTTCGCGGTGCGCATCCAGAGGGTAATGATCGCCCACCGCCGCCCCGAGCCGGGCTCGTAGAGCCCGTGAAGCTCACCGGTTTCATCGACGGGACGTCGGGCCCGTACCCGTACGCGTACCGGAGGGGCATCGAGCTGCGTGACGATCGCAGTGACGAGCGCCCGGCAGGCCCGCTCCGTAGCTTTTTGGTCTTCCCGTTCGAGGGCGTCGAGCAGAGCCCCCACGGGAGCATGGCAGTCCATGGGGTAAGGAAGGCGCACCGCTCCGACCGCGTCGCTCGCGTCGTAGTTGCGCCGCTGCTGCCGGTTCAAGTTGCTGTAGTACGAGAAGGGCATCCGGTGAATAATCGGGGTAGATGTGACGTCACTCGAAACGCCTAGGGTGTTCTTGCACACACTCTTGGTCTACGTTAGCGGCGAAATCCCGGGAGGAACAGCCATGAGGAACGCTTTTGCAGGGCTCGTCGTGCTCGCGCTCGTCAGCGGGTGCACGTCTTCGCAGACGGGCAACGAAGGCAATTTCGTGTTCAGCTACTTCGCCGACGATGACTTCTCCAACTTCAACAAGCCGATCACCGTGATGGGTTTTCTCGACCTCTTCGTCGACCAGGTGGGGACCCGGGATCCGGTGGCCCTGACCCGAGCCGAGAGCGAAGATCCCACCGTCCTCGATGTCGTGGGCTTTGAGGGCAACCGCTACGTGGTCGAGGCGACGGGCGAAGGCAGCGCCCGGGTTTCTGTCGAGGGCAACGTCAACGGCGAGACCCTCACCGACTCGATCGACATGCGCACGGCGGTGCCCGAACGGGTTCGCCTGTTCCACACGTGCACCGGCGCCGGTGCCGCATACTACCTCACGAACCAGGCGATTTACCTCGGCTACGAGCTGGAGCTCCTCAGCGGCGAACCGGTGATCGGCTACGGCTACTATCCGGTGACCGAGACCCCGGGCGCTTTGACCGTCGATTTTTTCTCTGACTCGCAGCAGTTCATTCCGATGGTGACCACGAGTACCGTCGGCAGCTTTGACGTCGATTCGACGCTCACGGGCGATACGGAGCGCTTGATCGTCGATGTGATCGATCCCTTCGACATCGACGGCGTCGCGCTGCAGGTCGGTGCCAACCAGTCGACTTTCGTCAACGACACGGATTTCTTTTACGTGCTCCCGACGGTCAACGGAGTGCCGGTGTGCCAGGCGAACACGCAGCACAGCGTCGCCACCACCACGCAAGATACCTGCAGCGTTCGGGAGAACGATCCGGTGAGCCGGCGCAACGAGTTTGGCTGGTTTGAGGTCACGGGCCGGGCGACCGGCACCTGCACGGTCGAAGTGACCTACCCGGAGAGCTCGAGCGGTGTCGTTCCGGTGGGAACGGTCAATATCACGATCCGCTAACGCCTCGTTTGAACATACCTTCGGGCCTCCGCTATGATCTCGGTGCAACCGAGTCACCGGAGGTTTCCATGAAAATCGAAGAGCTGCTGCAGCGTCGTGAGTTCCTAAAAGGCCTGGCCGCGAGCGCCGGCGGAATCGTCCTTCTTCCGCACATCACCGCGTGTACGTCCAGTTCAGCCGCTGGTGGGGAAGCGACGGCCGCGAGCGGAGCGCTCGACGTGCCGGTTGAGAAGCCCGGAGGTTGGGATCCGGTCGCGTTCAACCGCGACCGCGGCAATCAAGGAGCGATTCCAGAGAGCTACCTCGGCTCGATCAATGGCCCTGAGGGCGAGACGAAGCACCTCGGAAAACACCTGCCGTACGTCGTAGATGCGGACGGGTCACCCGAAGGGTACATGCCGCTCATGTGGGGCGATCCCAGCAAAGGTTATGCGCGTCACCCCAACGCCGTACCGGGCCCAGACAACAACAATGAGGGGCACTGGTACAACTGGATCCGCGTCCGCAAGGCCATCGACGGTGATGCGGAGGAGCTCCAGAGCGCCTTTTCGAGCTGGCCCGAGGCCAAATTGGGCGATAGCGGCCGCTACCTGACATTGGGTGGCGGTGACCCGATGGCCGATGGAGGCCGAAATACGATCTACGTGGTCGCTATTCCCGGCGACGTGAGCCCCGGCGACACTGTCCGTATTTGGGCCCATTGCCTCACCCACGGCGAGTACGTCGACTTCATCACGGTCTGAGCCGAAGCTAACCCTCGATTTCGCGGCCGAGCACTCGACGCGGATCCGGGGCGCCCGCATCCATCAGGATGGCGTGTAGCGCTTCACGGACCTCGAGCGCTGAGGGAAAGCGTTGACTCGGGTCGAGTGCGAGGCAGCGATGCACCACGGCGGCGAGCGCTGGGTTCATCTCCGTTTTGGCTTCGCTGGGGTGGACATAGCGGTGAGGGCGAATGCAGCGTCGTCGCCTGGCGAAGACCCCG
Organism: uncultured Bdellovibrionales bacterium; assembly: GCA_964468125.1. GTDB lineage: Bacteria > Myxococcota > XYA12-FULL-58-9 > XYA12-FULL-58-9 > CAYXVF01 > CAYXVF01. The sequence continues at coordinate 29,616 of CAYXVF010000075.1, forward strand.
TAGGGCGTGGTGCCCACGAGCACTTCGTAGAGGAGGGCGCCCAAGCCGAAGACGTCGCTTCGCACGTCGACGCCGTGCCCCTCGTACTGTTCGGGCGCCATGAAGCCCAAGGTACCGGCGACCTCCCGCTGCGCCCGCTCCACCCCGAGCTCCACCGCCGTGCCGAAATCGATCAGCACCAAACGCTCGTCTTCGATCAGTACGTTCTCCGGTTTCAGATCGCGGTAGACGAATCCGTTGCCGTGCACGTGCTCGAGCGCGCGACTCAGCTCGTAGCCGAGCGCTGCGGCTACGACGTCAACGAGCGGTCCACGGGTGAGAACGGATTTTAACGAGGGTCCGCGGTGGTAGGAGAGGGCTAGAAACGGTTGCTTGGCCCGGGTGCGGCAATCGTAGAGGGCGACGACGTTCTCGTGCTGGCATCGCGCGAGGGCAGCTCTTTCGCGGTCGAAGCTGCGCCGGGCCGCGGTGCTCGCGTCTTTCTCGAGGATTTTCAGGGCGACCATCCGGAACAGGGCGTGGTCGTAGGCTTGGTAGACCGATCCGGTGGCCCCCCGTCCAATGGTTCCGACGATTTCGTAACGTGCGGCGGACGTCTCCGAGGGGTCCAGCGGCACGGGGTTGGGCGACTTCATCCGTGGCTCTCCATCTCACATTTTCGCAGGAGCCGTCGCGCGGGTTGCGTAAGGAGATCGGCAGGAATACGAAACAATTCGCTGTTTTTGTCGTCAGAGGAGGAGGGCGGA
>CAYXVF010000076.1:0-23078 GCA_964468125.1 uncultured Bdellovibrionales bacterium
GAAATCGGCGATGGCAGGTTTGATAGGGAGGATAACGGTCCGGGAGATCACCCCATGGCGCACCCGTCCGGAGAATCCACAATTCCCCGTTGAAGACATCGCGTGCTGAGCGCCATGGGCGGCCACCCTGGCGCCCCGGTGACTTCAGCTCGTCCGAGGGGAAGCAGTCTTCGATGGCGTTCCACTGCTCAATCGTCAGGTCCATCTCCAGCGTAGATCAAAAAACCGATCTCGAGTCGATCCCGCTGGGGCAGATTGCACCCTTCGACTCGGTGCCGCCTTACGGCGCCACCGGCTCAGGCCGCGTCCTGAGCCTGCCGAAGGGGCGAACGGGGTTGTCCGATATCGGTGATGAGATGCGCCCTAGTCGTCCCGCGTGAGCTTGCGCACGATCTCGAGCGTGAACAAGCGCGCGAGAACGTCTCGGCTCTCTTCGGTAAGGGAGGTGAAGACCACGCCGATCCCTTTCGGGTCTTCCTTCTGCGCGCGCACCACCCGGCCCTGCCCCTCGATGGTCTCAAAGTCCTCTACGATGACTGTAAACTTGAGATCGACCAAGGTCTCGACCGGGAGCACGTCGTCGGTTCGGATGAAGGCGCCGCCGCGCGAAATGTTCATCGCGTACTCGGTCAGGAACTCGTCCAGCCCGGAGAACTCGCGGTTGATGGTCACCCTCGGCTGCCGGCGCTGGTCGTGCCCCATCAGTCACCCAGCCCCGCCGGAACGATCTCGAAGTGCTCGCGGTGGTAACCGTCACGCGCGACCGGGATGATCCGTGTGTCGTAGAGACGTTCGATGTAGTCGATGTGCTCGTCGTCGTAGGCGTAGAGATAATCCGCCACCCCGGGGTGCATGTTGACCAGAACCGTCGGCGCGCGTTCGCGGTGCATGTGTCGGGCGATCGCACGCAGGACCTCGCTTGCAACAGTCTGCTCACTCTTCACGAATCCGCGTCCCTTGCAGTAGGGGCAGGGCTCGGTGAGCATTTGTCCGAGCGACTCCCGCACGCGTTTGCGGGTGAGCTCGACCAAGCCGATCTCGCTCATGCGCACGATCGTCGTCTTCGCCTTGTCGTGTTTGAGCGCTTCCTCGAGCGCACCGAGCACCTTGTCACGGTTGGCCGACGTAGCCATGTCGATGAAATCGATGATGACGATGCCGCCTACGTTTCGGAGCCGCAGCTGATAGACGACCTCCTTCACCGCTTCGAGATTGATCTGCGTGATCGTATCCTCGAGCGAGCTCTTACCCACAAAGCGGCCCGAGTTGACGTCGATGACCGTGAGCGCTTCCGCTTGGTCGATGACGATGTACCCGCCGCTCTTGAGCCACACGCGACGTTCGAGCGCGCGCTCGATTTCCACTTCGATGCCGTAGTGGTCGAATATCGGCTCGTAGGGGTCGTGGAGCTTCACCCGTGACTCTTCCCCGGGGGCAAAGCTCTTCACGAAGGAGCGGATCCGCTCGTAGTCCTCTTCGTTGTCGGCGATGATCCCGTCGACCTCATCGGTGAAGAGATCCCGGGTCGCGCGCAGCACGAGGTCTAGGTCCTCAAAAATCATGTCCGGGGTTGGGCCGCTCGCGCCGCGCCGTTCGATGTCGTCCCACATCTGCTTGAGCAGGCGAACCTCCCGGCGCAACTTCTCGCCTTCGATCCCCTCGGCGGCGGTCCGAACGATGAAGCCACCGCCCACTTCCGAGCTCGACTCCTGCATCACCGCGCGCAGTCGCTCCCGCTCCTCTTCGTTCTCGATCCGCCTGGATACGCCGATGTGCGGATTGAAGGGCATGTAAACCAGGTTGCGACCGGGCACGGTGATCTGGCGGGTGAGTCTGGCGCCTTTCGTTCCGATCGGCTCCTTTTGCACCTGCACCAGCACTTCCTGACCGGTCTTGAGAATCGCTCCGATGTCGTGTTTCGAGCTGTTGCGAAAGCCGTCCGTCGCCCCTTCGGCGGCGACCATCTCCGGGTCGACGAGCGCGTCGTCGACGTAGAGAAAAGCCGTGCGGTCTAGGCCCACCTCGACGAAGGCCGCCTGCATGCCCGGCAAAACACGCACCACCTTGCCCCGATAGACGTTGCCCACGACCGAGCGGTCCCGGTCCCGTTCCACGTAGAGCTCGACGGGCACCCCGTTGGAGAGGAGCGCCACCCGAGTCTCGGAAGGACCGTGATTGATGACCAGCGTTTCGCCCATCAGACTCTAGCTCGCACAATCGGGTACGCGCCGCAAACGGGTCAATCGCCAGCGCGGAAAGTGGCGGCCTTGATGCCGTGACGCTTGAGCATGCGCCGCAGGTTGGACCGGTCGATACCAGAGCGCCGCGACGCCTCGGAGAGATTGCCCTCGGTCGCCGTGAGCAGGTCGCGCAGGTAGCGCATCTCGAAGTCCTCGATCAGCTGGGTCCTCGCTTCGCTGAAGGGACGGGAGGAAATCGAACCCACGCCCGCGAGGAGAGCCGCGTTGCGGACGCTCTTTGACGAAATCCCCGCATTCACAAACGACGGCAGCTGATCGGTGCCGATCGAGTCGCCGTTGCTCAGCGTCGCCGCATGCTCGACCGCATTGTTGAGCTCGCGTACGTTCCCTGGCCAGTCATAGGCCACGAGCGCCTGCATCGCGTCGTCGTCGAAGGTCTTGATTTCTGTGCCCACGCGACGGGTGAACTTGTCGAGTAGATGCTGCGCGATGAGCGGAACGTCGTCGCGGCGGTCTCGCAAGGGCGGCAACACGACGCGAAATGTGCTGATGCGATAATAGAGGTCTTCGCGGAAAGAACCAGATCGCATCGCCCGTTCCAGGTCGACGTTGGTCGCTGCGATCACCCGCACGTCGACCTTCTTCGCCCGGGTGGATCCCACCGGACGGATCTCGTTCTCCTGCAGAGCACGAAGCAACTTGACCTGGGTCTGGAGCGGGACGTCACCGAGCTCGTCCAGAAACAGCACGCCATTGTCGGCCGCCTCAAACAGGCCCTTGTGGCTTCCGGTGGCACCGGTGAACGCGCCCCGTTCGTGCCCAAAGAGCTCGCTGTCGATCAGCGTTTCGGTCATCGCTGCGCAGTTGACGGCGATGAAGGGAGCATCCGCACGATTGCTCCGAGTATGCAGGGCCCGCGCGACCAACTCTTTTCCGGTGCCGCTTTCGCCACTGATGAGAACGGGCGCTGTCGAGTCCGCGATCTGCTCCACGAGCTTTTTGACCTGCTCGATGGCGCGACTCTCACCGATCAACTCGGTGGACGGACCAAAGGCGTCGAGGCGCGATCGCAGCGTCGCGTTCACTTCTTTTAGACGTTTGCGTTCGACCGCACTCTCGATCCGACGAACAGCCGAGTCGAGGTCGTCGATCGGCTTACACAAGAAATCGTAGGCCCCTTGTTGGAGGGCCTGCACCGCGGTCTGGATCGTACCGTGGCCGGTGATGACGATCGCTTCGGCCTTCGGCTGAACTCGGTGCAAATGCTCGAGGAGGGTGAGTCCGTCGATCCCGGGCATTCGAATGTCGAGGAGGGCGACGTCTACGTCCTCCGTGTCGAAGTAGCGTTGCGCAGCGAGAGGATCGGAGAAGAGCTCGACCCGATAGCGTTGGTTGGAGAGCATCTCCCCCCACGATTCCAAGATCACCGGCTCGTCGTCGACGACCGCGATCGTGGGTTTTACCTCTAGAGACTCAGCTCGCATGATTCACCGTTTCCTCCAAGCGCGGCAGTCGAACCTCGAAGCGCGCACCACCCAACTTGCTGCTCGTCACCTTTAACCCGCCGCCGTGCTCCTGAATGATGCTGTGGCTGATCGCGAGTCCCAAGCCTGTCCCCATTCCCTCAGGCTTCGTCGTAAAAAAGGGCTCGAAGATCCTATCGGCGTCTTCGAGGGGCACGCCGGGGCCCGAGTCATCGACCGCGAGAAGCGCGCAGTCTTCGTCGAGCTCGACGGAGACCTGTACCCTCGCGTTCGCCGGCGACGCGTCGAGGGCGTTTTGGATCAAATTGACCAGCACCTGCTGCAGCTGGTTGCTCGAACCGTGGACCCACGCCCCGGCCTCTCGAATCTGCGTTTCAATCGACTTTCCATCGACCGACTCGAAGAGCACGACGCTCTTCTCACAGACTTCCTTGAGTGACACTCGATGGCGGTCGGTCGACTTCGCCTTGCGAGAAAAATCACGGAGTGACTGTACGATGTCGCGGCAACGAAGCGCGCATTCGCGAATCACCTCGTGGTAGCGCCGGAGCTTTTCCTCCTGGACACCCGGCTTCTGCGCCAGCTGAACGAAGCTCAGAATTCCATGAAGCGGGTTGTTGATTTCATGCGCCACGCCTCCCGCGAGGCGGCCGATCGCCGCCATCTTCTCCATGTGCGCCGCCTCTTTCTCGAAGGCGACGATTCGACTCACGTCTTGGTAGACACAGAGGGTCGAGCTCTCTGCTCCCGGAACCCCGTAGGCACGAACGTCGAAGACGCGGCGCCCCTCATCGAGGAAGATGCGCGAATGCCCCTCGTCGACCGGTACGACGTCGCTGGGCGCGCAGTCGGGGAATGCGACGCTCGTCCACTGCAGACCCTCGAGCGCTTCGTGCTCGTCGACGGAGGAAATCGCGAGAGCGGCGTCATTGGCGCCTTCCACACGGTAGTCGCGGCTGAGGATCACGATCGGGTCGGAGATCGCATTGAGGGCGACGTCCCAACGCCTGCGAAAACGGATGAGCGTGGTCTCTTTCTCGTCGATGCGCTCCTGGAGCAGCCGGTTCAGATAGCTCAGCTCTTCGTTCCGACTGCGGATCCGCTCCATCAAGATCGTGTTCTCGCGCCGCAAACGCGCTTGCTGCATCGCTTGCTCGAGGATGGCGACGAGCATGTCGCGCTTCCAAGGCTTGCGCAGAAAGCGGCTGATTCCCGCCTCGTTGATGCCGCGCTCGAGCGCCTCTTCATCGGCAAAGGCGGTCAGGAGGATACGCTCGGTCCGGGGCGCCCGACGTCGCACCTCTGCGAGCAGATCCACGCCGTCCATCTGCGGCATGCGAAAATCAGCCACGACTACCGCAAACTCGTGGGTGTCGATGATGTCGAGGGCATTGAGAGGGTTCGATGAGGTCTTCGCGTCCCAGCCCATGGTGGCAGCAGTTCGCGCGAGGGCCTTGAGAATCGGCGCCTCGTCATCGACGAAGAGAATGCTCGAGTTTTCGATCGCGTCCATCGGGTCCTCGCCCGCGCCCTGGGGTTGGTTGCCCTGGGTTCTGCAAACCTCGGACCAACCTGAAATCGCCTCTGAGGCGCCTATTCGGCCGGGATCGCGCCACGAGGCCCCGGGTTCCATCATCCCAAGGGTACGATTGACCCACTGCAGCCGCCACAGGAATTCAAGGAAGCACGGATTTTGCAGGAACGAGTGGTGATGCGTGAAACCGCCCTCGAGATTCCACCGCCGCTCCCCGCCGTCAAACCGCCGAGCCACCTCCAGCGTTTGCTGGCTCAGGTGACCCTCGGGCGTCCCGGCGAACGCACAAAGACCTATCGGGCGCTCGTTCACCGTGGATCGGAGGCCTTGGCCGCCCTCGACGCGGTTTTTCCCGGGCGTCTCTTCCTCGAGGGAGATCTGCGCAGCCTCTTTGTCGAGCCCCTCGAGGAGCTGGCACCACTCCTCGAGGCGATTCGGCATTTTGGTTCAGATGGACTCGCCGTCCTGGATCGACACAGCCAGGATCCCGATCCGAACCACCGCCTCGCCGTCGTGCGGGCACTCTACGACTTCAGCCACGCCATGGCGGGGCGTGCGCTCGCCCGCCTCGCGGCTGATCCACACCCACGGGTGGCGCTCGCCGCGGCGATCGCCCTCGAGTCCGGCGCCCATCCGGGCGGGCTGAAACGAGCGAGGGACGCGGCGGTCGAAACGCTCGTTCGTGCCGAGCTCAACAGTGAGGAAGCCTGGAATCGCTGTGTTTGGCTCGGAGCGGGACGGGCCCTGAGCGCAGCTGCGGAGGTGCCGTGGCGTCGGGTGAAGACGTGGCAGGAACCCATGGGCGAGCTGTCCTGGCATCCGCCGTCCGCGCAACGGGCACTGCTTGGACTCATGAGTCGGAACCCGGACCTTCCGCTCCTTCGAGTCCGGACGCGTGCACTCACCCATCCAGACCGGGCCGTTCGCGCCTACGCGGTGGACAAGCTCGGTCGCAGCCACCATGCTGCTCTTGCGTTTGACCCCGATGGCACTGACAGTTTTCGCAATACCGTCGCTGAGCGCTTTAAGCTCGCCGCATTCGACTAGCCCACGAACGCTGGGCTTTTAGGGGCCTCTTTGTCCAGTCTCAATCAGCTTCGCGTCGTGCCACTCGGTGGTCTTGGGCGAGTCGGCGGAAACATGATGGTCTACGAGACCGAGCGTGACCTGCTCGTCGTCGACTGCGGTATACTGTTTCCTAACGAGGACGAGCTGGGCGTCGACTACGTGCTCCCAGACGTCAGCTACGTCGCACGGCGACGTGAGAAGCTCCGCGGCTACGTGATCACCCATGCGCACGAAGATCACATCGGCGCGCTGCCCTACATCCTGCGTGACCTGCCGGCGCCGGTCTGGGGCTCGGCCTATTCTACGGCGCATTTCCGCATGAAGCTCGGGGAGCACCCGGGCTTGGATCCCAAGATCCACACCTTTCGCGACCTCGAGGCGTTTTCAGTGGGGGGCTTCGAGATCTTGCCGATTCCCGTCACCCACTCGATCGCAGGCGCGGTTGCGCTCGCGATCAAGTCACCGATTGGCCAGGTCCTCCACACCGGCGATTTTCGACTCGATCCAGCGCCCATCGACGGACGCGAGACGGCCGTAGACACGCTCGAGCGACTCGGAGACGAGGGGGTCGCCCTCATGCTCTCCGATTCCACGAACTCCGAACGGGCCGGGCGCACGTGGAGCGAGACGGAGGTGCGTGAGGCACTGACCGAGCTCATAGCCGTTGCAGAGCAGCGGGTGATGGTCACGACGTTCTCGAGCAACGTGCATCGCCTGCAATCGGTGATCGACGCGAGTCACGCCGCCGGACGGACGGTGCTTCCGGTGGGCCGAAGCATGTCCCAGACCGTCCAGCTCGCGCTCGAAAACGGGTTCTTGAAGGTGCCCCGGGGCGCGATTGCGGACGTGAGCAACTTCGACAGCTTCACGCGCGCGCAGATGACACTCTTGGTCTCGGGGAGCCAGGGGGAGCCACGCGGATCCTTCAGCCGGATCGCCGAGGGGACCCACGGTCTCGCCTACGTCGAGGCGGGAGACACTGTGATCATGTCCTCGCGTCGGATCCCCGGGAACGAGGTCCGAATCGGCCGCGCGATCAACGCGCTCTACAAGATCGGATGCACGGTCATCGACGACCGCGCCGCGAAAGTGCACACCTCCGGCCACGCCTTCCGCGACGAGCAGCAGGACATGCTCCGCTGGGTTCGACCCCACTGGTTCATCCCGGTACATGGCGAGTACCGGCACATGGTGCATCACGCGCGAAACGCAGCAAGTGTCGGTGTAGCTCGTGAGTGCATCCTCGTGACCGAAGACGGATACCCGATCACGTTCGAGCGCGACGAGGAGGGGATACGGGCACGGCGCGACCCGAAAGTGGAAGCAGGACCCGTCTACGCCGCGGGAGGTGCGGTGGGCATCGTCGACGAGGTCGTGCTTCGCGACCGGCAGATCCTGCAAGGCAACGGTATTCTGTTCTGCGTTGTCGTGTTAGACGACGAGGACCGGATCGTGGCGGGCCCGGAAATCGGGACCCGTGGTACGATACACGTCGACGAGAACCCGGAGTGGATCGCGGATGCGGTCGATGCGGTGCTCGAAGCGCTTGAGCGCGTGACCGAGCCCCCAGATGACCTCGAAGGATGGGGAGAGGTGGTGAAACGCGCCCTCAAGCGTCAGCTGCGCCGCGGACACGACCTCCGGCCCCTCTTGGTGCCCATGGTACTCCGAGCCGATTGAGCTCAACTCACTTTCCGGTTGAAAAGCCGCTCCAGTCGCACTAGCGAGGGGGCGGGGAGTTGTATCCCTAGGATTTACGACCGGGAAGAATGAACGACGACTCGAGACACGTAGTGATGCTGCGCCTGGCGAACCGCCGCGAGTTTCTGAAGCTCTTCTTCAAGGAGGGCGAGGCGGGCTCGGTATTCGTCCCCGGCAACACCCAATGCCGCCCGAGCGATCCGGTTCGCCTGGCGCTCTTCTTCGAGGAGGAGCAGCGGACCTTTCGAGTACGAGGCACCGTGCGCTGGAAGCGCATGACGAAGAGCCGGCGTCTCCCGATCGGTATGGCCGTGGAGATCATGCCCGACGACCGTGAGGCCCTGAATCTCATTCTCGATTACGCGCACGGCCGTGAGGTGAACTGGACGGAACGCGACGAGCGCGTCCCCGCTCAGATCCAGATTCACTACGCGACCGGAAGCGTCTTTCTGAGCGACGTCACCGAAGACGTGAGCCGGGGCGGCGTCTTCCTCCGTACGGAGGAGCCACTGCAGGTGGGCGACAGCCTGCGCCTCAAGCTCAAGCTCCCGGGCGATTTCTTTTCTGTCCGGGTCGGAGGCCGCGTGACCTGGGTGCGCGACAAGCCGCGGGGAGTCGGTATCCAGTTCACGTTCGACAACGGTCGGTCCCAGAACCGCGTGCAGCGCATCGTCGACGAGCTGCGCAAACAGATCGCGTCGGATTTTGAGATCCACGACGGCGCTCTCTAAAGAGCAGGCGCCTCTGTTTGAACGAGCGGCCCGAGCGATTACTCTAGGGCCATGAAGTTTTCCTTTGTTTCGGTTTTCGCGTTCGCATTCGCGCTCGTCACGGCGTCACAGGCTCAAGGTGCGGATGTACCTGTCTTTGATTCGGAGCGCTGGAAGCACTGGGGAGACGGGCAGGCCGAGCTCTCCGGCTACGACCTCACCTACCATCGCTACGGCGAGAGCCGAAAAGGGGTCGCGGTCGCGATCTTCGTCACCGAGACCTTTTCGAGCTCCGAACGCGTCAAGGCGGATCCCGGCCGCCATCCCGAGGATGACGAATACCCGGTCATGAAGCTGAACCTCGTGCAGGATTTTCCAACCGGCGTCTACGACTACAACATGATGACGAGCGCGTTTTTGCAACTCAGTGGCGCAAACGGCAGAGGTCCGGGAACGTTGACGAAGAGCTCCTTCACATCCCAAGAATGGTGCGGACACGTCTACCACCAGCTCCTCTTCGATGAATCCGCGATTCGAGAGACCGCGCACAGCTACTTCGACGGCGAGGGGGATCGCGACGCGACCCTTCTTTATCCGAGCGACGGCGTCTCCGCGGACGCGCTGCTGTTCTGGGCCCGCGGGCTCGCCGCGCCCCTTTTGACCGCGGGCGAAGAGGTCGAGGTTCCCTTTCTCCCGTCCCTCGAACGCGCTCGGCTCGATCACCGACCGCTCGAGTGGACCCGCGCCACGCTGAGTCGCTCGGCAGAGACCAAAAAAGTGAAGGTCCCCGCCGGAACCTTCGAGGTCATCACCGCCAGCGCGGAGCTCGTAGATGGCCTGCGCTACGACTTCGAGGTCGAGGTCGCCGCACCGCATCGGATCATCCGTTGGAGCACGAACCGCGGCGACCAGGCGGTGCTGCGGGGAAGCGAGCGGTTGGCCTACTGGCAGCTCAACGGCCCCGGGGGCGAGCGCTCCCTTCGGAAGCTCGGCCTCACGCGCGGGCAGACCCAGCCGGTGAAGTGATGCAGGCATTGACCTTCGACGGCGTTGGCACGCGCGCGGGCGGCTGTCCCGCGCGTGCGATCATGGAGCGGACCCTACCCTTCGTGGCTTCTGGCAGGGTCGAGCTGGGCTCCCTGTTCTCCCACCGACTTCCGTTGGAGGAGGGGTCGCGCGCCTACGAAATCTTCGACGGCAAGCTCGACGGCTGCACCAAGGTGCTCTTCGAGATGGGCTGAGGCTCAGCGATCGCGCGTGTTCAACAGAACATTCACCGACTTGCCCGTCGACTGGTTCGTGAGCGTGACACTCAACAGGCAATCGTCGCTCAGTCTCAAATCGATCTGAGCCGGAACCGGATCCGCCTCCCCCGCATCGACCGAGTCGACCTTCACCGTTCCCAACAGCTCGTTGTGGATCAGCTGCTCGCTCTCCCCCTGATAGATCGGAAGCTCGAAGCCATGGAAGCGATCGCGCGGCACCGGGATCACGATCGACTTCGCCGCCGGGACCGAAGTGTTTCGCGCGATCAATGGCTTGAAACGACCGTTGGCGCCGATGCCGATGCTCATGGACAACACGTCCTGAAAGCTCTGTCCTTCGGCTGGGTCCATCGCAGCGAGCATTCCTGCGCCGATCGCGACCACTTCGTCCGGATTGATGTCTGAGCGAGGCATGATGCCAAAATGCGCCTGCACCGCGGCATGCACCGCGGGCATGCGCGTTTGCCCGCCCACGAGGATCACGTCCTTAATCTGACTGCGCTGCAGCTTCGCCTGCGCCAAAGCCATGTCGGTGATCTTCAGCGTGCGCCGGATGAAGGGTGCCGCGAGCTTTTCTACCGTCGCGCGGTCGAGCTCAACCTCGAGGCGAACGCGGGTGCTCTCCACCGTGAGCACATCGCGAACGGTGACCATCGCGCGGTCGTGGGTGCTGAGCCGCTTCTTCGCCTCTTCCGCGGCGCGCTTGATGCGCGCCCGCTCCGCAGCATTGCCTGACAATGCGATCCCGGTCTGTTGTCGAAACACGGTGTAGACGTGGTGCACGATTGCGTTGTCAAAGTCCTCGCCGCCGAGGAAGGTGTCGCCCGCCGTGGACTTCACCGTCAGCGAATCGCGCTTCACCTCCATGACCGACACGTCAAAAGTGCCCCCACCCAGATCGTAGACCACGAGCTTGCGAGGCCGAGACTGATGAAGCCCGTAGGCGATCGCTGCAGCGGTAGGCTCGTTGACGATCCGGTCCACGGTCAAGCCCGCAAGGCGTCCTGCGATCACAACGGCTTGCCGCTGATTGTCGTTGTAAAAGGCTGGGACTGTGATGATGGCGTGGGTGACGCTCGTGCCGAGCCGCTCGGAAACGGAGCGCTTCAATTGCTGGAGAATGCGCGCCGAAATGCTCGTGAGATTGACGGCCTTGCCGTTGATCTTGACCGCGACCTTGCCAAGCCCGCCGGGAACGACGCGATAAGGAAAACGGGAGAGCATGTCTTGGACCACCGGCGAGTCGTAGTCGCGACCGATGAAACGCTTGGCGCCGAAGACCGTTCGTCGCGGATCGTCGACCAAGCGCGTGAACGCTTCGGACCCGACGGTCGTTCCGTTGTCGTCGTCATAGGCGACCACCGAGGGAAGCGTGCGACTGAGACCGGAGGGAGTCTCCTCCAGGTCCAAAACCACCGGTTTGCCGTCCACAACCAGGCACGCGCAGCTGTTGGAGGTTCCGAGGTCGATCCCGATCACGCTGGAGGCGGTCGACCGCGCGAGACCCACCGTTTGCTGGGCCCCCTCGAGCTCTCGAAAGCCGACGGGAGTTCGGAGCATGTGCGCGTGAGCAGCGTCGCCCATGCTGATGCAAGCGGCCCAGCCGCGCCCGCCCTTGAGGCGCGATCGACCTCAATCGCGCGATGGTCTGTACCGTTTTGAACACCATGACGGCGACCTCCATGGTTTTTCTCGTGTCTTTTGCTTCCGCAGCCCCCGAGGTCGGCTCGATCGCGATCGAGACGTCTTTTGGCCAGGGGATCCAACTGGCACCTGCTCCGTCCGGAACGGCGCAACTCACCTCGGTGATGATCGCGGGCGGCTACCAGCTTCGCCCCAACGTCCGAATCGATACGGGTCTAGCCATCGGACTCAACGGCAGCGAAGCGGGCAGGCTGGACCTCGAGCTTCGGCCCTCGATCGTTTTTCAGCCCCGAGCACTTCCGTTCTACAGCCGGGTCACCCTGGCCGCGGTGGATATACTCACTGGCTTCACGCTCGCGGTCGCGGGTGGCGCCGGAGTGGAAATCATGCTCGACGACCTCGGCCTCTACGTCGAAGGCAACGTGTTCGGGCGTGCCGGTCAGTCTCGGTCTGGCAATGACAAGCTTCTCTGGGTCGTTGAAGGCCGCGCGGGCGGGGTCCTACGCTTCTAACGCCGAGCGCCCACCCGTCGCCTAGTCCTGATTGGCGCGCACAGGAATTCGCGTTCATGTCACTTTTCGGCTTTTGTTTGGGTCACACTTCGCCTATGGACAGTTAGTCACCACGGTAGAGACAAGAACGTATCCACAGCAGAGACTGCATGGGCGAGAGCCCAGAAGAGAAAGGGCCCACTCATGGCCAAAAAGACCACGAAGAAGAAGCAGGCGAGCAAGAAGCTCCCGGTCATGAAGATCGACACCCGCTGCCAGGGAAACAAGCCTGGTCGGGCAAAGTGTGGAACTCTTCAGCGGTACAAAACGTGCCGCGGTGAGAAGTGTCGCGCGGCCAACGCCGCCCATCAGCGTGCCTACCAGAAGCGTCTTCGCGACGCCGGTGCGGGTCCGCGAAAGATGGTCGTCATCGATGAGAAAGTGCATGCGCGCGTGGCGAAGCGCAGCGAGAAAGAAGGCGTGTCGATGCGGACCTGGGTGAACGACGCGCTGAAGCAGGCGCTCAAGGGTAGCTAGCGAGCTCACTCGCTAAGGCGCGGGCTTGCTCGCCATCTCGACGATCGTTTCGAATTCTTCGGCGGTGACCGGCTGGACACTCAGTCGCTGGCCTTTCTGCACGAGCTTCATGTTCGAGAGGGACCCGGTGCCCTTGATCTCGTCCAAGGTCACGACGCGTTTCAGTTTCTTCTTTGCCTTCACGTCCACCACGAACCAGCGCGGATTGTCGCGATCGGACTTCGGATCGTGGTACTTCGCCTTGGGATCAAACTGCGTAGGGTCGGGATAACCCTCTTTGACCACCGTGCACACCCCGACGACACCGATCGGCTTTTCGTTCGAGTGATAGAAGAGGACCTGGTCGCCCTTCTTGATCTCGTCGCGCAACAGGTTGCGTGCCTGGTAGTTTCGAACCCCGTCCCACATCGCGGTCTCGTCGGGTTCCTTCCTCAGGTCATCGTAGGAGAAGACCGAAGGCTCGGACTTCATCAGCCAGAATTTCTTTTCGCGCTTCGCCATGGAGTCAGCCGTGATAGAAGCCCGCGAAGGCTTTCGTGAGTTAGGTGTGACGCGGCAAAGCGCCCGGCGACTCAGCCACTCGCCAGGCCGTGGAAAATCCCTTCCGCCGTTGACTCGCCGACGCAACGTCATCGGCGCCGCTACGAGCGCGGGTGAGGGCTGCGGAGGATCCCGCCGGGCAAGCACCGATTACCAAGACACGAGCGCGTTTCATGGTCACCGATCTAGTCCACAGCCGCTCGCGGGAGCAAGCGGTCCCAGGGTCCGCGCATCAATAGATCGAGATCGGTGTATCACCAGCGCGGCCGAGGTGCGGGGCGATCACCTGTCGGGCGCCTTCGAGTCGTTCGAGGTCCACTCTCGTCTCGACCTTCGCTCCCAGGAAAGTACGAACGAGAGTCTCTGTTGCGAGATTCCCCGGCGCCCCTGGGGCAAAGGGACAGCCGCCGATCCCCCCGGTGCTCGCATCAAACTTCTTCACCCCCCAGGCCCACCCCGCAAGCGCATTTGCGGCGCCGTTCCCAAAGGTATCGTGAAAGTGCAAGGCGAGCTCTTCGACACGAGCGTGGCGCAGCACAACCTCGAGAAGTCGTCGCACTTCGTCGGGACTCGCTTTTCCGATCGTGTCGCCGATGGAGACCTCGTCGACGCCCATCTCCAAGAGATCCCAGATCACTTGCGCCGCGGCCTCCGCTTCGATCTTGCCTTCGTAGGGACACCAAAAGGCGGTGCTGACGTAGCCTCGAACTGCGATGCGCGCGGCCTTCGCCGTCGTGATCACCGGCGCGAAGCGTTGGTAGCTCTGAGCGATGCTGGCGTTGATGTTGCGTCGGTTGAAGGTCTCGCTGGCGGCGGTGAACACGCTGATCTTGTCGACTTCGGCCTCGAGCGCCCGCTCCATTCCCTTCTCGTTCGGGACGAGCGCCGAGTAGACGACACCTTCCACCCGATCGATGCGCGCGAAGACCTGCTCCGCGTCGGAGAGCTGGGGAACCCGCTTGGGGGAAACGAAAGCGCTCACCTCAATTTCATCGAGCCCGGCACGCGAGAGCCGATCGACGAACTCCACCTTCACGTCCGTAGGAATCGTGCTCGGCTCGTTCTGCAGTCCGTCTCGTGGACCGACCTCGATGATTCGGATCATCCGCTCTCCAGGGTCACGAGCGTCGCCCCCAAGTCGACGAGCTCTCCCTCCGTACAGATTACCGCCGCGACTCGACCGCCATGCGGCGCGGTGAGCCGGTACTCCATTTTCATCGCCTCGAGGACCACCAACAGCGCGCCCTCTTCGACCGCATCGCCGGCCTGCACTTCGACCTTAACAACTTTTCCGGTCATCGGGGCGGCCACTCGGTCATCCGAGGCCCCCTCGCCGGCGATGTGCTCCTCGCGCTTCAAAAACGCCGAGGCCCCGGGCCATCCGACCCACACCCCTCTGCGGTCGCGCGCGATCGCTACCCGGACTCGCCTGCCCTCAACCTCGAGCCAGTCGTAGCGCCCCATCAGTCTTCTCCCATGCGAAAGGCGCCGAGCCGATCCCACGGTGCATAGCGGTCGACATCGCCATCGACCGAGGGCTGCGAGCCACGTCGCTCGAGCTCCCCTCGAGCCAGTGCGAGGAGCGCCTCGGGCACTGCCGGAGCCTCGAAACGCATGCCCTCGACGGTCGTCGTGTAGGTCTCACCGGTTCGAAAGGCCTCGCTCTCGAGCAGATCGATCAAAAAGCGTTGGTTCGTGGTGACGCCGAGCACCGTGAGCTCCTTCAGTGCCTCGATGAGACGTCGCCGGGCCGCCTCCCGGTCCTGCGCGTGGACGATCACCTTCGCGACCAGCGAATCGTAGTGTGGAGAGATCGCGAGCCCTTCGGCGAGCCCGGAATCGATGCGAACGCCGGGGATCTGCGGCCAGGCGAGCATCAAGACCTCGCCGGTCTGAGGCAAAAACCCGGCATAGGCGTCTTCGGCGTTCAGACGCGCCTCGATCGCGTGTCCGCGCGGCGAGAGGGGCTCGGGAAGCTCCCCTCCGTGCGCCACCTCGATCTGCGCGCGCACGATATCGAGACCCGTCAGGGATTCGGTCACCGGGTGCTCCACCTGCAGGCGGGTGTTGACCTCGAGAAAGTAGTGGGAACCGTCCGGTCCGACCAAAAACTCGACCGTGCCCGCGTTGGCGTAGCCTGCCGCCTCGGTCAGCGTGATCGCGGAGGCGAACACGGCCTGACGCGTTTCCTCGCTGATGGTCGAGGCGGGAGCTTCCTCGATCACCTTTTGGTAGCGACGCTGGAGACTGCATTCACGCTCGCCTAGGGCGACGGAGCGGCGTCCGTCGGCGAGAATTTGAACTTCGATGTGGCGCGCCGGGTGAATGAACTTTTCGACCAGCATTCGGTCATCCGCGAAGGCGCCGAGCGCTTCGCGCTTCGCCGCGTCGAAAGCCTCGGCGACCTCATCCTCGCTCTCCACGCGCCGCATGCCTTTGCCACCACCGCCCCCGGCGGCCTTCAAGAGCACCGGGTAGCCGAGGGTCGCGGCCGCCGCCTTCGCCGCGGCTGCGTCTTCGACCGCCTCTGCGCCCGGGATCACCGGGACACCCACTTTTTGCGCGAGTGCCCGGGAGGAGCTCTTGTCACCGAGCAGCTCCATCGCCTCCGGCCCCGGGCCAATGAACCTTACCCCGGCTTCGGCGCAGGCACGCACGAAGCCCGCGTTTTGCGACAGGAAGCCGTAGCCCGGGTGGACCGCGGTGGCACCGGTTTCTTTGCATGCACTGAGGATGCGGTCGAACTGCAGGTAGCCATTCGGCTCACCGAGTCCGACCGCTTCGTCCGCGAGCTGTACGTGAAGCGCCTGCGCATCGACCTCGGTGTTGACCGCAACCGACGGGATCGCCATTTCGCGCAGGGTCCGGAGGATGCGGACCGCGATTTCGCCGCGGTTCGCGACCAACACCTTGACCCCGTCCATCACTTTCCTCCCGGCACCCACTTCGCGGGCCGTTTCTCGAGGAACGCCGCAAGCCCCTCCTGCCCCTCTTCGGACGTACGCAGCTCGGCGATGAGACTCGTCGCGTGCTCGATCGCGTGATCGCGCTCCATGCGGGTGACGTCACGGACGAGCTTCTTTGACGCGAGGACGGCCTTCGGGCCGCATTGGGCGACGCGACGGATCATCTTGGCCGTCTCTTCATCGAGCTCTTCGGATTCCACGACCTGATGCACGAGGCCGATCCGCATCGCTTCCGCCGCGTCGAATCGTTGCGCACTCACAAAGTAGCGCCTGGCGGCGCTCGCGCCGATCTTGCGGATCACGAAGGGAGAGATCACCGCCGGGGCGATCCCCAGCCGCGCCTCCGTGAAGCCGAACATGGTCTCGCGCGACGAGATCACGATGTCGCAGCAGGCCACGAGTCCCATGCCACCGCCGATCGCCGCGCCCTGCACCTGGGCGATGGTCACCGCTTCGCATTCATCCAAGGTACGGAAGACGCTCGCGAGGCGCATCGCATCTCGGCGGTTGCCTTCCGCATCGAGCTCGGCGCTCTTCTTCATCCACTCGAGGTCCGCGCCGGCGGAAAAGACCGACCCGGCGCCACTGAGTACCATAATCGTGCTCGGGGGATTCGAGAAAACCTCAAGGAGCTCCTCGATCAGCGTCGGATTGAAGGCGTTGCGAACGTCGGGGCGGTTCATCGTGACCATCGTCATCGGCCCCATCTTTTGTAGCTCGAGCGTCTTCATGATCTCACATCCGGTAAACCGGCGCGTCTCCGCGACGCACCGGTGCGTTCAGAGTTGCGGAGAGAGCGAGGGCGACAACCTCTCGGGTTCGCGCCGGATCGATGATCCCGTCGTCCCAGAGAACCGACGTCCCGTAGTAAGGGTCTCCCTCTTTCTCGTATTTTTCCATCACCGGCTCGCTGATCGCCCGCTCTTCTTCCGGCGAGAGGATTTTGCCCTCCCGCGCGAGCTTGTCTCGACGGACGGTCACCAGCACCTTCGCCGCTTGCTCCGCACCCATGACGCTGACGCGCGAATTGGGCCAGGTGAACATGAAGCGCGGGAGATAACCGCGGCCACACATCGCGTAGTTGCCGGCCCCGTGTGAAGCTCCGATGATCAGGGTGATCTTCGGAACCGTTGCGGTCGCAACCGCCTGCACCATCTTCGCGCCGTCCTTCGCGATGCCCCCTTGCTCGTAGCGCTTGCCCACCATGAATCCGGTGATGTTTTGCAGAAAGAGCATCGGGATCCGGCGCTGATTGCACAATTCGACGAAATGCGCTCCCTTGAGCGAGCTCTCGCTGAAGATCACTCCGTTGTTCGCAACGATCCCCACCGGATACCCCATCCAGCGCCCGAACCCGCAGACCAGGGTGGTCCCGTAACCCGCCTTGAACTCGTGAAAGCGACTGCCGTCCAGAAGACGAGCCAGGACCTCGTGCACGTCATAGGGGTGACGATTGTCCACGGGCAGAATCCCGTAGAGCTCGCTCGGATCGTAGGCCGGCTCTTCGGGCTCGAGCAGGTCGAGGTCGACTTTCTTTCGCGTATTCAGATTCTCGACGATGTTGCGGCAAATGCGGAGCGCGTCTTCCTCATTCTCCGCCAGATGGTCGGTTACGCCACTCACCGTCGAGTGCATTTCACCACCGCCGAGCTCTTCGGGCGAGACCTCTTCGCCGGTTGCCGCCTTCACGAGCGGTGGCCCGGCGAGGTAGATGGTTCCGGTGCCTTTGACGATGACGTTTTCGTCGCTCATCGCCGGCACGTAGGCGCCGCCGGCGGTACACATCCCGAGAACGACCGCGATCTGCGGGATTCCCGCCGCGGACATCTGCGCCTGGTTGTAGAAGATGCGACCGAAGTGCTCTTTGTCCGGAAACACTTCGGACTGCATCGGCAGGAACACACCGCCCGAGTCGACGAGGTAGATCGTGGGCAGATGATTCTCGAGGGCGATCTCCTGCGCTCGAATGTGCTTTTTGATCGTCTCGGGAAAGTAGGTCCCGCCCTTCACTGTCGAGTCGTTGGCGACGACCATGCACTCGCGGCCATGAATCCGTCCCACGCCGCAGACCATCCCCGCCGACGGGACCGCGTCGTCATGACGTCCCCAAGCGGCGAGGGCGGCAATCTCTAAGAAGGGCGTCCCAGGGTCCAGGAGCTTCTCGATGCGCTCGCGCGGCGGGAGCTTGCCCCGCTTGGCTTGAGTCTCGTGCGCCTTGGGTGGTCCCCCGCGCTTCACCCGGTCCAATCGCTCGCGAAGCGTGGCGGCGAGCGCCCGGTGATGCTCGGCGTTGCGTTTGAAGTCCTCGGACGTCGTCGAAAGTCGGCTCTGAAGCGTATCCATCCCCGTGTGCACAAACACGACTGAGGTCTGAAACTCAAGGCTCCGGTTGGAAACTCCCGCGCCGCGTTGTGCTCCGGACCGCTTCGTACTAGCTGCCATAGACGTGTCCAGCACCCCTGCCGAACCGGTCCCTTTCAAGCCGCATCTGCTGCCCCTGGCGCTCTTCGTGGCTGCCCTGCTCTATTTGGGGGCGGGCCTCCTTCCCTTCGATGGAGAGAGCTACCCCGCGCAAATGGCCGCGGCGGTGACGGGCTTCGTGGCGGTGTGCTGGCTCACGAACCTGATTTCCCTAGGCGCCGCGTCACTCATGCCTCTGGCCCTGATGCCCATGCTCGGGGTCCTCCCGATCGACGAGACCTCGAGCTCCTACGCGCACCCGGTGATCTGGATGTTCTTCGGCGGCTTTGTGCTCGCCCTGGGGATCGAGCGCTGGGGCCTCCATCGACGGATCGCTTTGAACATCGTAGTCCGGGTCGGGGCGGACCCGGCCCGGCTGATTCTGGGCTTCGCCATCGCCGCCGGCGCCCTGAGCATGTGGCTCAACAACACGGCGATGACCCTCCTTCTTCTGCCGATCGCGCTGGCGCTGATCGACAGCATGGAAAAGGCCGAAGGTGTCTCCGGAGAGAACGCGAAGAACTTCGCCTTTGCGCTGCTGCTCTCCATCGCCTACGGCTGCTCGATCGGCGGCATCGGAACCCCCATCGGAACCGCCCCCAACGCGATCATGCTCTCGAACTACGCGCCCTTCGAGGAAGCGGGCGCTCCCCCGCTCACCTTCGCGGTCTGGATGGCATCGGCGACCCCCTTGGTCCTGGTGATGATCCCCCTCACCTGGTTCTTGCTCGTGCGCTTCCTGTCCCCGGTGCGCGGCGAGAACCCGGAGGCACGAAAGGTCCTCGAGCGGGAAGCCGCCTCGCTCCCGAAAATGAGCGTCCCCGAGTTCCGAATGGCAGTGGTCTTCGTCTGCGCCGCGCTCATGTGGACCTTTCGGCGCGACATCACGCTCGGTGAGCTCGGCACGATCCCCGGTTGGTGGCGACTGTTTCCCGTGGAGGACGCACGCTTCATGGGCGACGCAGCCGTCTCGGCAGTGGTCTGTGTCGCATCGTTTCTGATCCCGGCGGGGGAAGGTCGCCCGGGCGGGCTGATGAATTGGGAGACGACACGGCGGCTGCCCTGGGAAATTCTCTTTCTGATCGGCGGTGGCATCGCCATCGCACAGAGCTTTTCCAGCACGGGCTTGGCGGTGTCGATCGGCAGGGCGATCCAACCGCTGTTGGGTGCGGTCCCGCCGATTCTGATGATCGGGCTGGTCTGCCTGGCGATGACCTTTCTCACCGAGTTTACGAGCAACACGGCGACCACCGCGCTCATGCTTCCCGTGCTCGGAGGGACCGCCTTGGCCCTCGAAGTCGACCCGCGGCTGCTGATGCTCCCGGCCACCTACTCGGCGAGCTGCGCGTTCATGCTGCCGATCGCAACACCGCCGAACGCGATCGTCTTTTCCTCGGGACGGATCTCCATGGCGGAGATGGCGCGCGTCGGGATGGTCATCAACCTCATGGGCGCAGTGCTCATCACCCTCGCCGTCTGGTTCTTCATGGTCCCGGCGATGGGCATCGAGGTAGACGCCTACCCGGAGTGGGCACGCCGCGTAAGCGGCCCCTGAGACACGCCAGCTCCAAGATCGGACGACTCGTTAAAAGGTCCATGAACGATCGCCGATCTCTACAAGGGTGGAATCGTGGCCCGCGATAGCAGGGAAGAGATGAGACACACGATCGTCCTTTCGCTCCTGTTGCTCTGTGCCCGCAGCGCCTGCAAAGACGGCGGCGCAGCGTGCACCAGTGACCACGATTTAGTCCTCTTGGTGAGCAGCTATTTCTCGAACAACGTGACCCGTGACGGTTTGTGCGTCGAGGTGCTCGGCTCCCTCGACGACGAAGACCGCATCCGGGGAGCGCAGGCGACGGTCCTCGGCGCCAACAGCGTGCTTTACGTCGTCAGTGCAGAGAATCGAAAGGTGTTGCGCTACGACGGGAGCGGCTTCGTCGACGAATCGGCCTCAAAGGCGGCATCTTCGTCACTCTCGCTCCCGCGAGTTTTCGTTGATTGAACGTGCCGACAAAAATGGGCACGCTTCTTCGGTGAGCCCGTGGACTGTCAATGGCTATCGCACCGTACGCCTCGCGGCCACCGACCATTTTTCGGTGGAGCTGCAGGACTCTAGTCCGTGCGTGATCCGAACCCCACCGAGGCTGACATACCGTCAGCATCGATCTGAAGGGGCCGGTGGACATGCGGGTCGAGGCGCGGGACTACGCCGGGTGCGTCACTCTGCAGGCCGGCGACAGTCAGCTACGCCCCGGCTCGCGAGCGCACCGGTGCATTTGGGAGTCACCGGTTCTCGCCGTTCACGTGCACCTTGCGCCGTCGCTGCTCGACGGGAGGCGAATTCAGTGGCTCCCGAGAATTCGAATTTCGGAGCTCGTGAGTCTCGGCGCGACCGTCTATGACTACGCCGTCGCCGCGAAGAGTCCGCGACCTTCGACGCATGGCGTGAGAGGTGGGGTCCGCGTTTTCACCCCCGGATCATGGAGCTCAACGAGCTCGCCTTCGGCCTTGCCGGCGCAAAGAAAGTCGAGCAGGCCCGCGCGTTGTTGGGGCGCCTGACCGAGGAAGCGCCGCGGTCGCCCGAGGTTTACGCGGTCTCGAGCTTCGTCGAAATGACTGCCGGAGAGCTCGACGCGGCTTTGCCATTGGTGCAACGCTCGATCGACATCGCGGAGGCGGCTGCCTACTTCCCAACCCGGATCGAAATGTACCGTCGGATGGAGTCTCGCATTCGCGAGCTCGTCGCCGCTCGCCCGCACTAGGAGCTACCGCAATGAGGCGAGCTCAGTCGAAGTGCTCGCGCAGGTGGGGTTCGAGGTCGATGTAGCGGGCGCCGGGGAAGCGCTTTCGGATTCGCTCCTCCAGATCGTCAACGAGGCGGGCCTGCTCGATGAAGAGCTCGTCGGCGAAGTTGCCGAGGAGCGCCGCCACATCGTGGCGCTCCACCGCGGCCGCAGCCTTCAGCGCATAGCTGTCCATGAGCCGCGTCGCGAGCTCACCTCCGGAGAAGACGACCTCCGCTTTGACCCGGAAACTCGTAGCCGTGAGCTGACGTGTCTTCAACGCGGTGATCCGATCCACCGCCGGGAGATCTTCGATGAACGCGTGCAGCTCCTGTTGTTCCTCTTCCGGAATCGCCTCGCCGAGGAGACTGCGATGGTTTCGAACGATCAGAACCAGGCCCACGAGTGTTAGCATGACGCCGATGACAACCTGACAGCCCGCGTCCCAGCGGCCGTCCTCGGTGATCAAGGCGAGTGCGACCGCCGCCGCAGCCAACGCCGAGCCCAGAACCGCCGCCGCATCTTCGAGGAGCACCGCGACCGTTCCCGGCCCCTGCCGCTGAATGTGATCGCCCCAGCTCACCTGCCCGCGGGTCTTTGCGAGGCCGCGCAGCACCGAGACCAAGACCCAAGCCTCCACCAGCACCGCAAAGCCCAGAACCCCGAACACCCAGTACGGCTTGCCGGGGACCTCCGGATGCTCGAGCGCGTGAACGCCGTGCTGAATCGTTTGTATGCCGCCGAAGAGGAGCACGCCGATGGCCGCGAGCAGGCCCCAGAAATTCGCCTCCGCGCCGTAGCCGTACTGAAACCGTGGCGTTGGCGAGCGGGCGGCACGCCGGTTGCCGATCCACAAGAACCCCTGGTTCAACGTGTCGACCAGGCTGTGAACCGCCTCGGCCCGAAGCGCGCCAGAGCCAGAGAGTGCGCTCGCCGCAACCTTGGCAACGGTGATCACACCGTTGCCGAGCATCGCTTTAACGACTGCGCCGTCCCCCCCACCTGCCATTGAGCGTCTCCTTCGTCAGAATCGAACGCTCCTCAGCTTAAACCGGCCGGGACGGCACAGCAAATGGTGAGCTAGTAGAAGTTGATCGACAGCTGCG
Source organism: uncultured Bdellovibrionales bacterium (assembly GCA_964468125.1). Lineage (GTDB taxonomy): Bacteria > Myxococcota > XYA12-FULL-58-9 > XYA12-FULL-58-9 > CAYXVF01 > CAYXVF01. The sequence goes on from CAYXVF010000076.1 coordinate 22,491, forward strand.
CCGTGAACATCGAGTAGGTGTCAATGTCACCGAGTGCGCCGCCGTCGTAGCGGACTCCCAGCCCGAGATTCCCACCTTCGCCGGCGAAGAAGTCGTAGCCGACGCCGGCCATCCAGCTCACGCCGTCTTGGCCGTCCGCCACCACGAGAGTGCCGTCCTCAACGTCTCCCCCACGCTGAACGCGCAGGGCCGAGCCCCAACCCACGCCGCCTTGGACGTAGAAAGGCATGTCCACCATCGGGAAGAAGGTCCCCTGCGCCATGATCGATGACGTCGAGGTCGCCACCGGCTCACGCTCTTCCCAGGTGTTGTAGTCGTTCAGCCAGGCGGCTTCGACACCGACGAGAATGTTCGACTGCACGGCGTAGCCGAGACGGGCGAGCAAGACGCCAGCGGTCGCGCTCGTGCCCTCGGCGTCGGACATGGTGGACAAACCGTAGGATAGGCCCAGACCGAAGTAGACGCCGCTTCGACCGATCGCCGCCGAACCCACGGGCTCGTAGGTTGCCGTCAATCCGTCGGAGGTCGCCGAAGCCTCGGTGGCCGCGGCCTCCGGAGCGGGCTCCATCGTCTCTTCAGGCTCCATCG
>CAYXVF010000076.1:23178-29605 GCA_964468125.1 uncultured Bdellovibrionales bacterium
CCTCGGCCTCGGCATCCGCGGCAGCTTCGGACTCGCTGGCTTCTTCTGCCGTGCTATCGGACTCACTGGCCGTCTCCGATTCAGCGGCGTCTTCGCTCTCGGCCGCGGCTTCAGAGCTCGTGTCCAGGTCGGCGCTGGCTTCGCTCTCTGCTGCGGTTTCGGTTTCGGTCGCGACCAGCTCCGCGTCCTGCGCGAACGCAGGCGCGCTCATCAATACGATCGAAACGAGTGTGAGTGTACGCATGATCAGTTCCCGTCGATGAAGGTGAAGCCGTTGTCCTCGTCCCAGCGGACATACTCTCCGCCCTCGGGGACCGGAATCGGGTCATCCGCGATCGTCGCGTTCGCCGTTCCGACGACCTTGATACCGATCTCGCCGACGCGCGGGAAGCCGCCCTTCACATTCCACCAAGCGATCGCTTGGGCCCCAAAGGCGCCGGTCGGGAGCGAGAGATTCGTCGCCGCCGCGGAAAGCACGCTGCGCTCGAAGTCTGGCGAGCCAGGAACGAGGGTAGGAGTGGAGTTCCCGGCGTAGCTGTAGTCGCCGTTCTCGAATTTGTCGTCAAAGCCACTGTAGCGCGTGAAGATCGAGTAAATCTCGCCGCCCTGAATCGTCTGGCGGATCGAGCCAAACGCCCGCACCGCGCCAAAGGCGTCGTGCACGACCACGACACCGGTGAGCTCCACCGTCTCCGAAGAGAAGCCGTAGCCTGCCATGGTCAGCTCCGTGAACGATGCGAAGTCGAGGTTGCCGGTGACGTCCGAGTCGATTTCGTCGAGCCACTTACGCTCCACGCCGCTGGACTCTTCGACTTTGGAGCTCATCTGCTCGATGTGCTCGAGCGAATAGTCGCCCGGAGCTTTGGTGTTGGTGAGCGAGCGGGTGTTGACCGTGTAGGTCAGGTTGACGGGAACTCCGTTGTCATCGGCGAAATCACGGATGCAGCTGGTCATGGCTGCGCCATACTCAGCCGCACCATCCGTCGCCGGGTTGAGTGAGAAGGTGCAGCTCGCCGGCTGGGTCGGCACGTATCCGAAGTCTTGGCCGATGTACTGATCCTCTGCCGAACGAACCAGGACCCCGAACTCGACCGGATCGTCGCCGTCTGAGCTGAAGGTGAAGCCGTCGGCGGTGATCTGAAAATCGTCAGTGCCGAGGACGAGGTCCGCGTAGAGCGAAGCGGAGTACTCGATGGTCTGCACCCCCGCCGGAAAGGCGTAGGTCGGGTTGTCTTGGTTCGCTTGCACCGAGAAGGTTAGCGGCTGTGTGACGTTCGCCCCGATATCCGAGGGCTCGATCACGTCCGTGTCGAAATCAAACTCCAGCTCGTCGCTGATGGTATCCGCAAAGATTCCGCATCCACCGACGACAAACGCAAGCGCCGCAGCAGCGCCCAATGACCAGATTCTCATGATGAGTTCCCTCCTGAGGTAAACCGCGCCGACCGAATGCCTTCCCGCCCTCACCAAAGCAAGTTCAGACGCGCACATTCCCAAACACTGAATCCGCTTTAGCAACACGTGAAAATGATCGCGATCACGTTTTTGCGAAAGCGACGATCCAGAAACACGTGTCAGGGCGCCACCCCGGGCGGTGGTGCCACGATGCGTCGGACCCGTTTGTGACGCCCCCGTAGCCAAAAGAGCGCGATAGGAACGAGGATCAGGAGACCGATGAAGATGAGGTAGGCGTTGAAATCGGTCGCAACGTCGAAAGGCCGCACCGCATAGTGCAACCTTGCGCGCATGACGTTGAGCGCGCCCACATCCGCGGCGATGGCGCGTCGCAGCTCGTCACCCTCGAGCTGTTCGAAACGCCACCAGGCGAGAAACTGCGGTGCGAGGGCCGGCGGGAGCGCATGATGGGCAGTTTGCAGCCGAGCCGCGAGCTCGTCCTCCCCGAGCGCCTCGTTTTGAGGCCAACGCAGCTCCCGACGAAGCCCCGCCGGCTGCGATGCGAGCCACTCCCTCAGGGTCTTGCTTCGCTCCTCTTCGGCTTTTTGCTCCCACCAGGAGAAGAGCAGCTCCCGCTCCTGAGGATCTTTCGTCGCCACCCAGTGGGCGATTCGCACAGGCTCGAGAATGCCGCTGCGGACGACCTCATCCGCCGCTCGCAACTGTTCCTCGAGGGTCGCGCGCCACGCGGGGCTCCGCGATTCGAACCAGGCGCGCTCGAGCTCCGCGCGCTCGCTCGGGTGCAAGAGTTTCCAAAGGCGCGCCACCTCGCGCCGAAGCGCAGGCTCCTGCTCCTCGAGCCACATTGCAGCGATCACCCAGTCGCGGTCTCTCGACGAAATCTCCGGAGTTTCTCGAAACCAATCACTGTCAACGCCACCCTGAAGCTCCACCCAATCATCGAGCCAGGCGAGCCGCCGGCGGTCGCTGATGCTGTTCCACCAGCGGTCCAGGAGCGCCTCGCGGGCCGGATCGCCAGCGAGCTCTTCCAGGAGTTGCTCGCGCTTCACCGCATCCGCCCGAAGACGTCCTTCCACCTCGCGCTCGATCGTGCTCGGTCGCTCGAGAAACTCGGCACCAGCGATGGCGAGGGTCAGCTCCTCCTGCCGGTCCGCGACCACCGTATCGAAGGCGGGGCAGGAGGGAGTGGTCAGCTCGTGGCCGTCAGAGGTGCGCGTAACCAACCTGTAGGTTGCGCCGCTGGTGAGCCATTTAGGGTCCGCGCGGTCAACGAGCTCGGTCTGTCCGGGAGAGAGCGTCGCCACCCGCGTTTCACCCCGATAGAGCTCGTAGGCAGTGACCAACGAGACGCCGTCCGCGCGGCCCGCGAGCTCCGCCGACAGGTCATTCGGCGAGGGCGCGAAGTGGATCTTCACCAGGTCGTAATCCTCGTAGAACGCGGGCTCGAAGGGGCTCACCTCGACCGCCTCCGCGTAGAGCCGCGCCGGTGGCTCGGCGGTTGCGGGCAATCGCGCAACGTCGACTTCGATGGGCTCACTCGGCGTACCGAATGCTGTCACCGCACTCACACGAAGGAAGAAGTCGCGGTGGCCTTCGAGGATCGGAATGCGCAGGGGTGTTTCGGACGCAGGGTAGGTGCCGATCAGAAAGGGCTCGGATTCGATCGGAACCTCGACCGGGTCGTTTCTCAGACCGGGCTCCTCCCCAAGAGACGACCGGCACCGGAGCCGCTCGATCAGCTGCTCACGCATCGAGTCGAAACGAGGCACACCCTCGACGCGCCACCCGGCGAAGGCTCCGGCGCCGCGCTGTCGGAGCTCGAGAGTGATCGTGGCTTCCTGAGCGGTCCCGTCGATCCACCATGCGAGCCCGGAGCGAGGCTCGACAGTGGGTGGCGTATCCATGCGATCGACCACGGCGCGCAAGGTTTCGGTGCGCGTCTTCACGCGCGCGAGGATCTCTTTGAAGCTGTCGAGAGCGAGCTGCAGCTCAAAGCCGACATTGACGCCGGCTTCCTCCGCGGCGGCGATGACATCGAGCATGTTGCCGAGGGAGATCTCCAGAAAGAGATAGGCCTGGTAGAGCTCGGAGATCTCCGCTTCGCGTTTTCGAAGCTGCAGGATGCGTCGTTCCGCGACCCCTACTTGATCGATCGCGTCCTGGATTTGAGCGAGGGCCGTGTCCGCATCAAAGATCTGCACCTGAATCGGTCGCTGACGCGAAAACAGGTCGACGACGTCGTCGGCGACGCCGACGAGCTCCTCCAGGGCTCGAACGAGCTCGGCGAGAGGCACGCGCACCTCGCCGAGACGCTCGGCGGCGGCGAGCTTCTCGAGACTGTCGAGCGCCTCGTAGTGGTAGCCACGAGGGATCGGCGCGAGCGCGTCCGCAGGCACGCGACTCGACAGGACACGCGCCAAGCGACCGAACACCTCACGAGCGTTTTCGGGGATCGCACGGTCTGCACGAGCGCCCGGCTCCTCACCGAGGTCCGCGAGCAGCTCACCGGCGAGGACGAGCTCGGCCAGGCCCAGGCGATAGATGTCGAGGGTGCTTTCGAGAGAGGCGACGACGCGCTGCAGGTTGCCCATCTGCGCCGGGCGGAGCAGGTCACCGGATGCCACACCATCGGCCTCGTCCCCGTATAGGACCTGAGGCTCCGGAGTCTGAGCGAGAAGGAGTAGAGCGCAGAGAGCCGCCGTCATCGATGCACGACGTTAGCGTCGATCGCGGGCCGGATCGAGCGGCACGTTCCCCAAACGGGCGTCAGGTCGAGAAGGACGAGCCGCAGCCGCAGGTGCGCTGAATGTTCGGGTTTTCGAACTTGAAGCCCGAACCCTGGATCGAGTCGACGTAGTCGATCACCGTACCGTTGAGGTGACCGGCGCTAAAGCCATCCACATAGATGGTCACGCCGTGCTGCTCGGCCACGAAGTCCATGTCCGTCGCCTTGTCGGAGAAGTCGAGCAGGTACTGGAGGCCGGAGCAACCACCGCCGAGAACCCCGACGCGCAGCCCGTGATCATCCATCTTCTCCTGCGACAGCGCCTTTTTCACCATGTCCGCCGCCCGTTCGGTCAGGGAGATCGGTGCGGGGGGATAGGGGATGCGGGATTCGGTCTGTGCTTGAGCTTCTGCCATCGTTCACTTTCTCCAGCGGTCGCAAGAAGGCGACCGGCCGTATCTATACCCTTTGGTATATATAGGGTGAGACCGCCCTCGACAACCCCGCAGGCCCGTGATTGAAGCGATTCGTGAACGCCAAGGCCCAGTTTCGCGCTCCCGAGGGGGGCGAATGCTACCCCCTGACCGAGCCGGTATACCAGTCCGAACGCGGCGAGCTCCTCGAGGTAGAGCACGATCCGGCTTACCTCGCGTCTCGCTCCGCGGAGCAGTGGCGCACCCTCTTCGAGTCACGCAGACTGCACTCCCCGGGCCCGGACGGCTCCGGGGTTTGGCGCTATCGCGAGTGGGTCCTTCCCGACCTGCCCCTGCGGGACATCGTCACCCTCGGCGAGGGCGGCGCGCCTATGCTGCGCGCGGAGCGGTTGAGCGAGGAGCTCGGTGTCGAGCTCCTGATCAAACAATGCGGCCACAGCCACACCGGGTCATTCAAAGACCTCGGCATGACCGTGCTCGTCTCGCAGGTGAACCACATTCGAAAAACCGGCGGCGACATCCGGGCCGTGGCCTGTGCGTCCACGGGCGACACTTCGGCGGCCCTCGCGGCCTACGGTGCTGCGGCCGGCGTCCGAACACTCGTGCTCCTTCCAAAGGGCAAGATCACCGCAGCCCAGCTCGTCCAACCGCTCGCCTGCGGCGCTCGGGTGATCGCGATCGATACGGACTTCGACGGCTGCATGGAGCACGTGCAGCGCCTGGTCGAAGAGAGCGGCGTCTACCTCGCGAACTCGAAGAACAGCCTGCGGATCGAGGGTCAGAAGACCGTCGCCTTCGAGATCTGCGAAAACCTCGATTGGAGCGCCCCCGATTGGGCGGTCGTCCCAGGAGGAAATCTCGGAAACGTCTCGGCGCTCGGCAAAGGGTTCCGAATGATGCACGAAGCCGGACTCACCACGCGTGAGCCGCGCCTGCTCTGCGCCCAAGCGGAGAACGCAAACCCTCTCTATCGCGCCTTCGAGCGGGATTTTGATTCACTCGAGCCGCTGACCGCCAGTGCAACGCAAGCAAGCGCGATCCGCATTGGGAACCCAGTGTCCTATGCGCGGGCGGTTCGGGCGCTCAAACGGGTCGACGGCATCGTCACCAGCGCAAGCGAGGAGGCCTTGAGTGCGGCGGCACGGCACGCCGACAGCACCGGAACCTACCTGTGCCCGCACACGGCGGTGGCGATCGCCTCGGTGATCGAGCAACGGCGCGCCGGCGTCATCCAAGCGGGAGAAAGCGTCGTCGTAGTCTCCACGGCCCACGGACTGAAGTTCACCGAGTTCAAGGTCGCCACCGTGGAAGACCGAGTACCGGGCGCCACTCTCGGCGGCGCCCAGGCCCCCATCGAAGTAGCCAATGACTGGCAAGCTGTCAAAGACGCGGCGCTCGGCTGAGGACGAACGGGTTGTTCGGCCTCGGCTCCACACGCACGATTTTTGAGCGTTCGCTTGGGGGGCGTCATCACTTTCCCGGTTGCGCTCGTTTGATTGACCGCCAAGGCTCCAAGACCGCCAAGGGTTGATTATAGAGGCCGCGTCGGATCATCGACGGGGTGTTCGAACTCTTGACGGCTCAACCACGTCGAGTGTTTGAGCGTCCAACTCTTTTTGATGTCCTTCGGTTTTTGGCGGCCTTGACGTAGCAGAAACTTCGATAGTCGGTGACGCGCGCGCAACTCATCCGACTTGGCCGCTTCTCGGCAACGGACCAGGTCACGAAGAGCTTCCATCTCGTCGTCTGGCACATAGACCGCGGTGTTTTACGCCATTCATGACCGACTCCTTTCGTATTTTGGCTCTGGGCTGAGAGCTTAACCGCTTCGCAGTCTAATCCACGGATCTGC
>CAYXVF010000077.1:0-4714 GCA_964468125.1 uncultured Bdellovibrionales bacterium
CGGTTGGCCGCGGGAGAGGCCGCCAAGGGGTGAAGGATCCTCCCGATCGGGACCTCTAGGGCTCCAAGCGCCTCCTTCGCGCGCGACTCTGCGTAGACACCGACACCGATCAAACGGGCGGGGGCGAGTCGCGCGACGATCTCACGGAGGGCGCGGTCGCAACGCTCCTGCACCGCGCTCGATTCTCGGACGGGCAGCTTGTCCGGCGTCCTGTTCTTTCCAGACTCCTCCAGAAAAAGGAGCGGACAGTAGTTGAGTACGAAGAACGCGTCGAAGAAGGCCTCGGCACTGCCAAAGCGGTCGCGTGCCCACCCCCAGAGCCTCGCGCCACTCACTTCCGAGCGCTTGCAGGCAAAGCCCTCGACCGGCTTCTTCGGATGCTCGTGCGGCGGTTTACGGACGGGCGCCTCGATTCCCATCCAGTCTCGAACCAAGCTCACTTCTCCGAAGGGCACGCCCGTCTGGGCCATGCCCCAGGGCCCCGGATTCATCCCGAGGAGCACGACCCGCCCGGTCTTCATGCCGAAGCGCTCGAGGTAGAGCCGGTGAGGCTCCCAGGCGTAGTCGAGGGGGTTGTAGACGTGGGTGGTCGGCGCCTCGAACTGCAGCGCGTTCAGGTCGCTCGCCAGAGAGCGGGTCGGGTCTTCCAACATGTCCCCCTTAGAGCGCAAAGGGGGCGCGGGGTTCAAACGCGGCTGCGGCGACGACGCTTCGGTTTCTTGGGCTCGGGGGTTTCTCCCTGGAGCTTCGCAGCGGCTTCGTAGAGACCCACGAAGCTGCGCCCCACCGCCTCCATGCCCACCTCGAAGGCGCGATTGCGGCCGTATTCGATCGTGTTTTTGAGCCGGGTGCGCATGGAGTCCGCCTCAGCGTCGGTGCGGCTTTCGAGTCCTTTGGCGAGGGTCGCGGCGACGGCACGCACCTGCGCGAAGGCTCCGGCCTCGGCATGTTCTTCGAGCTCGACCCACGCAGGCCCAAGGGAGGCGGCGGGGATCCGGTCGTCCTGAAGCTTCAGTGCACCCATTTGGCGGCTCCTTCTCTGACCCAGCGCGGTGGTAGACGCACCGGTTCTTTCCCATATCGGCGCCGACAGCCCGGAGGTTGCGCCGTTCGAGGCGAAGGCGCGGGGTCAGAGGGTGGCGGATGCTGCCCTTCGATTGGGTTGGCCTCTGGGCGCAAGCATGGCTGCATCGGCTCGGATGAGTGCATCCGAAAGCCAGCGGAGAAACTCGCGCCAGCTCATGCCGAGGAAACGCTCGGCTTTGAGTGTCACGTGGCGATAGAGCGTGATTAGCGTGTACGCCGCTCGACGCAGCACCATGACCACCAATGCAGCATCGAACTTCACTGCCGATTTCCAACGCACGCCGAGCCCAAAACCAATTGGGCATGCTATGGTGTGACTTTATCGTACATCTAGCCCATCGCTGAGAAGTGGCGCCCTCGGGGGACAGAAGGCAGAGTCGAGGGCTATGGATGCCGAGCTCGAGGCTTTCGACCGCTACCTGCGGCATCAGCGCCGCTTTTCCCCCCATACCTGCCGGGCCTACATCGCCGATGTGCGCGATTTCTGTGAATTCGCTCGCGATCGTCGACCCCAGGGAGCGCTCCGGGACACGGACACGGATCTTCTCCGTGCCTATTTCGCGGTACTCCGTCGCAAGCGCGGACTGAGCGCCTCGAGCCAGTCGCGCAAGCAAAGCGCGCTGCGCAGCTTTTTCACCTGGTTCCGAGAAGAAAACGGCGTTGGCGAGGACCCGACGGCGCCGCTCGTCGCCCCGAAGCTGCCGAAGCCAGTCCCCCGAGCCCTCGACGCCGATGCCACCTTCGCCCTGCTCCGACCCGCCGAGCGGGAGAGCGCGCGCGACCTGCGCGACCGCACCGCGTTGGTCCTGCTCTACGGTATGGGCCTGCGCCTCGCGGAAGCGGCGGGACTCCTGGACCGGGACGTGGACCTCGAGGTCGGCGAGCTCCGAGTCATGGGCAAGGGCTCAAAGGAACGCATCGTACCGATCCCGGAACGGGCGGTCTCCCTGCTTCAGGAGTACCGCGCCCGACGCGGCCCCTGCGAGTGGTATCTCCGCGGTACGAAAGGCCCCCTGTCGCCTCGAACGATCGCGCGGGGCGTCGAGCGCCTCGCCCTTCGGAGCCTCGGGCGCCACGTCACTCCGCACCAGCTCCGCCATTCATTCGCGACCCACTTGCTGAGCAGCGGCGCCAACCTGAGGGAGATTCAGACCCTCTTGGGCCATGCGAGCCTTTCTACGACTCAACGCTATACGCACGTCGACATGAAACGCCTCTTCGATGTCTATGACGCGTCTCACCCCCGATCTCACGGCCAGTAAGCCGTTGCCAGGGCCCTTTCCCTCGTAGTACCGCACGCCTGGGAGACACCTGGATGATTCGATTGTTTGTTCTCGCGTACGCGCTCACGCTTGCCGGTGGTTGCTCTTCGACACAGGTCGTCGGGTCCTGGACCAATCCGGCCTACGAATACACCTCCTACCGCAAGATTCTCGTGGTCGGGATCAGCGGCAACCCGGAGGCCCGGCAAGTGTTCGAGAACACGATGGCCGCCGGCCTGAAGGAGCGCGGCTACGATGCGGTTCTCAGTCAGTTCGTGCTTCCCCCGGACGCCAAGGACATGCCCAAGGAGGAGCTGCGCGCTCTTCTGCAAGAAAACGGGTTCGAGGCCGTCCTCACGATGGCTCTCGCGAGGGTTCAGTCAGACACTGAGTTTCGCCCCAGCGCATACGACACGACTCACTACCGTTCCTTTCACGCCTACTACGGCTACGCGGCGGGTCCGCGGGGGGACTTCTACTTCCCTGATGCTAAACCCTCCGAGCCCAAGATCAAACGCACCTTCATACTCGAGGCCAATTTCTACGACCTGAAGGGCAAGTCCGGCGTGATGTGGAACGCGCAGTCGAAGACGGTCAATCCACACGACCTCAACGAGTTTGCCCATGAGTATGCGAAGGTGCTCCTCACCGAACTCTACGCCTCCGGGATCATTGACTGATTCCTGTTCCTGCCGCTCCCGTTCCAGCCCTTCCTGACGTCGCCTTCGAGAGGATCAGACATGTACCGTGCCACACTCGTTTTAGCGCTATCACTGTCACTCATGGGCTGCGCTTCAACAAAGGTTACGAACCTTTGGAAGGCGCCAGGGTTCGTCCCTCACGAGTACACGAAGATCCTCGTCGTCGGCCTCTCCGATCGAGACAAGACGCGCGAAACCGGACGCTTGGTGTTCGAGCGAACGATGGGAGACCACCTCTCCAAGCACGGCTATGAAGTGGTACTCGGAACCGATTTTCTCCCGCCGGACGCGCAGAACATGCCGAAGGAAGAGCTTCGCGCACTGGTCCAGAATGCCGGGATCGACGGCGCGGTGACGATGGGTTTCAAACGACTCCGGAAAGATGATCGCTACAAAGGCGAAGACGAATACGCGATCGTCGGTGGCAGCGCCCTCGGCTTCTACGGGACCTACTCCAGCTGGACTTACGTGAAGACCGGCAAGACGAGCGACGTGCCCAAAGACCGGGTGATCGTCCTCGAAGCGAATTTTTACGACCTCAAAGGACGCCCCGGTGTCATGTGGCGCGCGACCACCGAGACGAAGGGCCCCGACGATCTCTACACATTCGCCGACGAGTACGCCCAACGGATCATCAAAGTGATGAGCCTGCAGGGAGTCCTGAAGAAGTAGGCGCATGGCGACTCCGACGGGCTCAAGTACGCCCTGCGCCTGAGCGCTTCTCTTCCTTCTTGCGGCAACGACCGCCTGTACCCGAAAGCCCGAGCCCGCGCCCGAACCCCAGGCCCAAAACGCCCCCATCCCGCACGCGTACCGCGGGGCCGAAAAATGCCTCGAGTGTCACTTGGAGCAGGCGAAAGCCTGGGCGGGGTCGCACGATGCGAGCACCTACGACGCGACGACCCACCACCATCACGACCGGACCAAAGCGGGAGGCTCCTGCGTCGGCTGCCACATGGGCGCCGTAACCTACATGGGCGTGGACGTTCGCCACGATCACAGCTTCCGCATTCCTGACCCGCAATTCAGGGTCGAGGGCGACGCTCCGAACACCTGCAGCGCATGCCATCCGAAAGAGGGCGACCGCCGGGCCGCGAAGAAGGTCGAGGAATGGTACGGCAGTGGCGCGGGAACGACCTTTGGACGCGCCTTTCTCGCCGCCGAGGCCCGGGCGGTTGACGCGGAAGTCGAGCTCCTTCGGATCATCGACGATCCAACGCAGCCACCGATCGTCCGCGCGAGCGCCCTCGGCCGACTCGGCGATTCTGTCGCGGTGCGCCTGATCCGCGCCGCGATGACGCCCGAACCGCGTTGATGTGCTCACAGGACCTGCTGGTTGAGAATGACGCCCACCGTCAGCCGGTAGAACTCGGGCTGGATCGTCTCAAAGGGCGAGCCGTTCAGCACGACGTATCCCAGGCGAAATTCGCGGTCACGTCGATGACCCGCGGACCAGAGACGAAGGAATAGCCGAGCACGGCGCCCAAAGGGATCGCCATCGGCTCGTCATCTTCGCCAAACGAGGGCTCCAAGAAGCCGGTCTCAACCCCGACGAAGAGCTGCGGATCGAGATTGACCGCGGCGCGCACCGGCACGTTGGGGCCGAGGCGCGTTCCTTCTTCAAAAACGTCATCGGCGAAACGTACGGGCAGAAATACCTCCGTA
>CAYXVF010000077.1:4814-28737 GCA_964468125.1 uncultured Bdellovibrionales bacterium
AACGGCCTCGATGTTCGGCGCCGCGGGGTGCAGGCATCGGACAAAGGCGCCAAGAGAAGCGCCGCAACCAGGAAGCGCGCGCTCACCTTGCCCCGGAACAACCTCGCGGTGCTGCCGGGAGAATGCGTTGCCATTCCGCCGGCGAGACGCGGTCGTGAAGGTCGCGGTCGAGCCCGATGACCAGCTGCACGGCGAGGTCCCAGCGCCTTGCGAAGCCCGGTCAGCGCGACCTCCGCTCGCCTCGCCCAAGACCTCGTGTGTCGCGGCGGTCACCGCGTCATGGAAGATGTAGAACGCCTTGGTGTCGTCGCCCGCGCCGCTCCACACCATGATCAAACCCGCAAGCGCTACCCAGAACCTAGGTTCACCTCAACGCATCGATTCGATTGAACTCATCTTCGGTCAGCAGCTCGCGCAGCTGCAGCTGCAGCTGCAGCTCGACGTAGCGCTCCATGAGGGCCGACTCGGACCGGCGAAGCGCCACAGCGATGGCGCGAATCTCCTCTTCCGTCGGGATCGCATCGCTCGTTCCCTGCTCCGCGAGGGTGAGTCGAACCGCAGTGCGTCCGTTGCGAAAGTCGATGACGATCGGCTCCATCTGCTCGTAGACGTCGACCATTGCCTTGGCGCGTTCCGTGTCTCGAAGACCACGTTGAAGCGCGACATCAAGAGCAGCGTCAGCCCCTCGTCGATGGCGACCTCGACCCCCACCTCCGGGGCGAGGCCGAAATGCCAGCCACTCTCCGTCAGGCTGATCGACCCCGCATCCACCGTGCGGCGGGTGTACTCGAAAAAGCACCGGAGGCGCGGCCCGTGGATGCGAATGCGCTCGGGCACGCGCTCGACTCCCGGGCTCGCAGCCTTTTGGACCCCGGCGCGGCGGAGCGCCTGGTGGGCGGAGCACGGCGCCCAGCGCGACCGTGGAAAAACCGACCTCGCGACGCGCGAGCTTTGACGCCGCCGAGCAAGGCGCCAGGTTGATTTCGTCGTCCCATCTTGTCTAGCTACGCGCATGAAAACCATTGCCGCGCTCGCTCTTCTCTTCGTCTCGCCTCTCATCGCTCTCGGCTGCGCCTCGAGTGCATCGTCGGACAGGTCTGCCGCGTCCGCTCAGGAAAATCGAGAGGTCAACGCGTCCTACGAAAACGCGATCCGCATGTTTCAAACCTCGGCGAGCGGCCGGTTCTTCGAGGACGCCTACGGCTTCGCCATCTTCCCGACGATTGGGAAAGGCGGCGTCGTTGCCCTCGGTGCATCGCACGGCAAGGGGCGTGTCTATGTCCAGGACCGCTACGTTGGGGACACGGCGCTGAGCGAGCTCTCGATCGGGCCGCAGCTCGGAGGCCAAGCGTTTAGCGAGATCATCTTCTTCGAGGACCAGCGTGCCTTTGAGGAGTTCACCAGCGGTAGCTTCGAGTTCGGGGCGAGCGCCCAAGCGGTTGCGATCACCGCCGGCGCCAAAGCGAGTGCCTCCACCGTAGGAAGCTCAGCGACAGCCAGTGGCGGATCCCACAACGCGGTGAACGCAGGGGTGTACGGCAAGGGCTTCGCGGTGTTCACCATCGCCAAGGGCGGATTGATGTATGAGATCGGCATCGCCGGCCAGAAATTCACCTACATCCCCCGCGACGCTGACTGAGCGGCGGCCGCGAATGACCCACGCCTGGGCGTGGGTTGCGACGGGACTCCTCGTGCTCGGTCCCGGTCTTGCTCGCAGCGCACCGCCCGAGCGAGACGAAGCTCCGCGTGACGCCCCCTCGCCTCTAGAGGAACCTCCAGCGCCCGAAGAGCCGCCACCGTCAGAAGATCCGCCATCGCCGGAGGAGCCACCGCCGCCCGAACAGACAACAACGCCGGGCGCGGAATCCGACCTCCGCTTCCCGAGCTCCCTCGAGCCCTTTGAGATCAGCGTGGGTGCGGGTCGACTCCGTCTGGGGATCGGAAATCAATTCCTCGTCACCGGTCTCAATCGATCGGTCGATGGCGAGCGTCGCCAAGACTTCTCCGGGTCCCTGCGGCGCCTGCGCTTGAGCTTCAGCGGGCGCTTTCTAGAGGACAGACTCTCCTATTCGCTGCAGCTCAACTTCACGCCCGGCAACTTCGAGCTCGTCGACATGTGGCTCGACTACCGCGTGCGCGAGCGGTTTCGCCTCCGCGTCGGCCAGATGAAGGTCCCCTATACGCGCTACCGGCTCGGCTCCTTTACCCGTACCTGGCTCGTCGATTGGTCCATCAGCACCGAGTGGTTCGGCGCCGAACGGCAGCTCGGGCTCATGGCGTACAGTCCAGGCTATCGCCGCAATTTTCGCTATTGGGTCGGTGTCTTCACCGGTGAGAATCGCCGCGCCTCACACGCGTCGGTTCAGTCGAATTTGGACCACCGACCCTCTACGCCGCGATGCTCGCAACCGCGCCGACCGCATCGTCGCGACCGACCCGGACAACCAGGAGCTCCGAGCCCGCTATGCAGCCGCTGGAACCATCGAGCACGAAACGGAGCTGACGGTCGGGCTCAATGTCCGGCTCATCGGCCAAAACTTGAAGCTCGCGAACGATGTGAGCTGGTTGCGCGACATCGACAACACCCCGAACACGCGGAACGACTATCGTCTGCGGGTACAACTGCAGTTCGCTTTTTGAGCCGAAAGAAGGCCTTGGTTGCTCGCGCGCCCGGGTCTAAATGCTGCAGGACAGAAAGGACGCTCATGAGACTCCACTGGGTTTTCTTTCTCATCACGGCGCTCGCCGCCGGAAGCGCATTCGCCGACACGCTCGAGCTCAAAGACGGCAGGCTGCTCCAGGGCCAATACATGGGCGGCAGTCAGGGCTCCGTGCGCTGGAGCGCGGGCGGTAACACCCAGGTGATCCCCGGTCACGCCTCAAGGAAGGCACCAACATCAATGCCATGCGGGCCGATGACTTTGACCCGTCGACGGTGAAGACCTACGCCTTTCCGATCAGTGTCGGCGCACTGGCCGACAGCACTCAGACCTGGGCCAGCCCCAAGTTCGATGTCATGACCGAGCCCGAATATCAGGTGCATGAGCAAATGCACGCCATCGGTGCGCAGCGTCTGCGCTGGATCTTCACGCGAATGTTCGAACGGCTCGACTCCGCCGATGTACTCGACGCAAACGACGCCCCTGCATCAGCAACCGACGAGTCGACCAAGCTCTAGGTCGTCGGCTCAGCTCGGCTGGAAGTTGAAGGGGTAATCGACCTCGACGACACCGCCACCTTCGGGCTTCGGGAACTCCCAGGTCTTGATCGTTGCGCGCAAACACTCAGCGACGTTGACGATGGAGATCGTAGCCTTGCGGACCTTGACACGCTCGACCTGGCCAGTTTCCGCGATGATCCAGGTGAGGCGTGCTGCACCGGCGATACTGAGTTTCTCCGCCAGCTCGTCGCGGTAGCAGCTTTCAATTTCTTCGCTCTTTCCGGCGACGACGCGTTGCACCGCTTCGGCGCTCAATCCGCCTTTGACCTCGACACCCGGAGGCACGGTCACGACTTCCGGCGCGGGCTCGGGGGTCCGCTCGGGAGTCGCTTCGGGGGTCGGTTCAGCCGCCGGCTCTTCCGATGACTTCATCGGCCGCCCTTCACTGTCGAGCTCCTGGTCGATCCGCTCGAGGGCTTGCTCGAACTCTTCGTATTCATCGTCGCTGGTACAGGCGGCTGCGCACACGAGGCAGACGCACGACAGTCGAAAGACACGCATGGCACGAGAGTATGCGCGGAAGTGGGACCGAGGTCCCGTGTTTTTCACAGCTCGTTGACAGGTCTGATCGTCGCCCCTATATCGGCCTCTCATGGCGGAGAATCCGCAAAATGCCGTCGTTTTGCTCTCTGGCGGCCTCGATTCAGCGACCACACTCGCGATCGCCAAGGACCGAGGGTACGCACCCCGTTGTTTGAGCTTCGCCTACGGGCAACGGCACGCACATGAGCTCGAGGCTGCCGCGCATGTCGCGCGAGCGCTCGGCGCTTCTGAGCATCGGATCGCCTCCCTGGATCTCGCCGCGTTCGGCGGCTCCGCGTTGACCGACAGCGCGATCGACGTCCCTAAGTCAGACGGTGACATCGACTGCGCCGAAATCCCCGTCACCTACGTGCCCGCGCGCAACACCGTATTTTTGTCCTATGCACTGGCTTGGGCGGAGGTGCTCGGCGCGCCGGATATCTTCATCGGCGTCAACGCCGTGGATTACTCCGGCTACCCCGACTGCCGCCCGGAGTTCATTCGCGCCTTTGAGACCATGGCGAATCTCGCCACAAAAGCAGGCGTAGAAGGAGAGCGCCTCCACGTGCACACTCCTCTGATCGAGCTCTCCAAGGCGGAAATCATCACGTGGGGAACGAAGCTCGGCGTGGATTACGCTTTGACTCACAGTTGTTATGATCCCATCGATGGCTTGGCCTGTGGCAGGTGCGACTCGTGCATTCTGCGTCGGCGAGGCTTTGAGGAGGCAGGCGTCGACGACCCCACCCGCTACGCCCCTCGAGGAGACTGATATGAAGATCCGATCCACCACCGTCCTCGCGGTTCGACGAGGGCCCCGTGTGGTCCTCGCCGCCGATGGCCAGGTCACGATGAATGAGACCGTGGTGAAGCACGGCGCGAAGAAGCTGCGGCGCATGTACGACGATCGCGTGCTCGTGGGTTTCGCGGGAGCGACCGCGGACGCGTTCACGCTCTTCGAGCGCTTCGAAGGCAAGCTCAAGGACTACTCAGGCAACGTCATGCGAGCGTCGGTGGAGCTGACGAAAGACTGGCGCACGGACCGAATGCTACGACGCCTGGAAGCGATGCTGGTCGTTGCAGACGTAGAGCACACGTTGGTTCTGACGGGCACCGGCGACGTCCTCGAGCCCGAATCGGGCGTCACGGCCATTGGCTCCGGAGGCAACTACGCCCTATCCGCTGCCCGCGCCCTGATCGAGAACACAAACATGGACCCGCGGGCGATCGCGGAAGCATCGATGAAGATCGCCGGCGACCTCTGCATCTACACCAACGACCGCATCGAATACGTGGAGCTGAACCCATGAGCAGGAACGACCGAGCCTTTACCCCTCGCGAAATCGTCAGCGAGCTCGACCGCTACATCGTCGGACAACGCGACGCAAAACGCGCCGTTGCCATCGCGCTGCGCAACCGCTGGCGACGCAAGCGCGTCCCCGAAGAGCTCCGCGACGAGATCGCACCGAAGAACATCATCCTGATCGGCGCAACCGGCGTCGGCAAAACGGAGATCGCGCGCCGCCTCGCCAAGCTCGCAAACGCGCCCTTCATCAAGATCGAGGCGTCGAAGTTTACGGAAGTTGGCTATGTGGGCCGGGACGTAGACTCGATGATCCGCGATCTCCTCGAGACCGCGGTCCAGATGGTCCGCGAAGAGGAGAAGGAACGCGTGCTCGTTCAGGCACGCAGCCACGCGGAGGAACGCGTGCTCGACGTCCTCCTCCCCCGACCGCGCTACGAATCTGGATCGCAGACCGCTGACGATCCTTCGCGCGATCGACTTCGGGCCATGCTGCGTGCCGGCGAGCTCGACGAACGCCAGGTGGAAGTGGACGCGGAAGAGAAGCGCTTCCCCATGATGCAGGTCTTCTCGAACTCGGGTCTCGAAGAGATGGGTCTGAATCTCCAGGACATGCTCGGACAGATGGGCGGTCGAAAACGTCGCCGACGGGTCCGCGTGCCCGAAGCCCTCGAGCTCTTCACCCAAGAAGAAGCGAACAAGCTCATCGATCAGGACGCGGTGATCAAAGAAGCGATCATCCGGGTGGAAGAGAGCGGAATCGTCTTCCTCGACGAGATCGACAAGGTTGCTCGCCGCCAGGAGGGCGGCATGAGCGGTGCGGACGTCTCGCGCGAGGGGGTGCAACGCGACATTCTGCCGATCGTCGAAGGGTCTACAGTCACCACGAAGTACGGCCCGGTGAAGACGGACCACATTCTCTTTGTCGCTGCGGGAGCTTTCCACCTCGCAAAGGTGAGCGACCTGATCCCCGAGCTTCAAGGGCGGTTCCCGATTCGCGTAGAGCTCGAGGCCTTGGGGGAGCCGGAGCTCCTGAAGATCCTGAAGGAGCCGCAGAACGCACTTCCCGTGCAGTATGCCGCGCTGATGAAGACTGAAGAGGTCGATATTCGCTTCACGGACGAAGGGCTCGCCGAGCTCGCTCGCATTGCGGCGATGGCGAACAGCCGAAGCGAGAACATTGGCGCGCGGCGCCTGCATACGGTGATGGAGCGACTGCTCGAGGACATTTCTTTCAGCGCACCGGAGCGCCGGGGCGAAACGCTCACCGTGGACGCGGCGTTCGTTCAAAAAGCCCTCGGCAACCTGCTCGAGAGCGAAGACCTGACACGCTACGTGCTCTAGCCAGTAGCCACGGGCACGGGGGCGCGGACCATCGAGGAGTCTTGAACGCTCGACGCAGCAAAGCAATGCTCCCGGAATGAGCATCTCCTTCGACACCGCATCGCTCAAGAGGCTCGCCGAGAGCCACATGGTCCCGACCTACGCGCAGGCGCCGTTTGTCGCGAGCCATGGCCGCGGCTCGGACCTCTACGATCTCGACGGGAATCGCTACCTCGATTTCACCGGCGGCATCGCGGTCAACGCCTTGGGGCATAGCCACCCTCGCGTCGTCGACGCGATCTGCCAGCAGGCGCACAAGATCATTCACACGTCGAACCTGCACACGCACCCGGGCTACGTCGCCCTCTGCCATCGATTGGTCGAGCTCACCTGTGGCGACTCGGTCTTCCTCACCAACTCGGGCTCGGAGGCAATGGAAGCGGCACTCAAGCTCGCTCGGAAACACTTCCATCACCGGGGGACTCCGCGCGAGCGCTTCGTCGCCACCGAAAACTCCTTTCACGGTCGAACGCTCGGCGCGACGAGCGTCACGGGGCAAACCTCCTACCGCGAGGGGTACGGTCCCCTCTTTGACACACGCCTCGTGCCCTTCAATGACATCGAAGCGATGCGTGGAGCGATCGACGAGACCGTGGCGGCTGTGGTGATCGAGCCCATTCAAGGAAACGGTGGGATCCACGTCGCCACCGACGCGTACCTCCAGGCGATCACCGAGCGTTGCCGTGAGACCTCCACCCTTCTCATAGTGGACGAAATTCAGACCGGCGGCGGACGCACCGGACGCTGGTGGGGATACGAACACTCAGGGATCACCCCTGACATTCTCACCCTCGCCAAAGCGATCGGCGGCGGCATGCCCGTGGGGGCGATGGTGAGCCGTCGCGAGCTCACCGAGTGTTTCACCCCCGGAAGCCACGGCTCCACCTTCGGCGGGAACCCGGTGTCCTGCGCCGCCGGGCTCGCGACGCTCGAGGTGATCGCGACAGAGGGCCTGGTGGAGCGGGCGGCGAGCGCCGGCACGGCGTTTCAGGAGAAGCTCCGCGCGCTTCCCTCCTCGCGGGTGGTGGAGGTGCGCGGTCGCGGCTTGATGATCGGCGTTGCGTTGTCCGATGCGGCCAAGCCGGTCCGGGACGCGGCCCGCGAGCGCGGACTTCTCATCACCCTCGGAGGCCCAAACGTGCTTCGCGTGCTCCCGCCGCTGAACGCGACCGACGCTGAGTTCGACGAAGCCTTCGCGCTCCTCGCTGACGCACTTTCAGCTTGATCTCCCTTCGGAGGAACGATCAGAAGTGCAGGCCGACGAGGACGTTGCCCATATAGATCGGCCCCTCCGTACGGGGGGTGCCCTCTCCGCGAATCGGCCAGGGGTTGCTGCGGTAGACCACGCCGGCGACCCCGACGGGCTGAAGGAGCACGTAGACATCGCGGAGATCGATCCGGCAGCTTCCACTGAGCCCCGACGATTATCTGAGCCGAATCGGTGGCGGGGAGAGCCGTCCGTGGCTGAAAGAAGAGCCCCGGAAACACCGGCCAGAGCACGCTCGTCTCGAGGTCGACGTCGAGCGTTTCATCAGGGCCCGAGGTCGAAATCCAAGCATCACTGTGCGGTGCGGTGAGCAGCAGGTGGGCGAGCAGAATCGGGGTCAGCATCGACCCTCGAGGTGGAGCGCGCGGGAAGCCCGACGCGAGCCTCGGGGGTCCTCAATGTGAATCAATCGACGCTCACCCGAAGGCTCGCAACGATCGAAGGCGAGCTGGGCCTTCGGCGACTACGTCGCGAAGGGCATCGACTCTGGACCCTTGCGGGCCTTCGGCCCAGAGAGCCTCCTCGGTCCCATGCGTCCGGCTCAGGAGGTCCCCTGGATCAGCTGGGATCGCTCGCAGGCGAACGAACCGGAGGCCCAATGGCTCCGAGCTCACCGACTCACACCCGTTCTCCGGTGCTCGCGCGCGCCGGTGATGAATCGAAGCCGCTCGAACCGGTCTAGGGGCGGTGCTCTTGCCCAGGCGCTTCGGCGAGCGCGTGAATGGCCTTCACGAGCTACCGGTCAGCGGCTTGCCCGAAGGTCCGATCATGCTGTGGCTCGTCACCCACAAGAGCCTGCGACGGCAGCCGGTCGTAGACGCGGTTTGGCGCTGGTTGCTCTCGACCTTCACGCCCGATGGGTAGCGATGCGTTGGAGGCCTACTCCCCAAAGAGCCAATGGAGCCAGTAGGGATAGACCTGCCGCTTGAAGGTCAGGGGCAGCTCACCGAGAACCTGAGCCCAAGGGCGCACCGCCGGCAGCGTAACGACGCGATCCGCCAAATGAGCGCCGACTAAGTGGCAGCCGTAGATTCCCCCCTCGCTGTTGAAGCTGCAACCGAACAGACGCGCATAGAGCTCGCGGACCGGATAGACCGAGCACTCCCCTGCTTCCCCCAAGAGCGGACACGTGAAGCGCAGCCCGCGGGCGATCGCATCGTGCTGCGCGGGCGGGCCGGACTCGAGGGCCTCGATCCGCTCGCGATGCGCATCGTAGAGCGTGAGCCCCCGTTCGATGACGCGCCCCTTTGCCTCGTCGCTGAAATTCTCCTGCACCCATTCCCACACGTAGAGAAACTCGAGGGGCGTGACGAACACGCTCTCGTGACAACAGGCACTGCAGCCGCGGTAGCACGGGAGATCGAGGCCAGCGGTCCGCGTCGCAATGCGCTCGTCGAGCCGTTCGTAGACCTGCGCCAGTTGGGTACGCGCCTCGGCCCAATCGACCTCGAGTTGCGCCGCGAGCGCAGGAATATCGATCACCGGCCAATCAGAAGAGCGCATCGAGTCCACTCTCTCGCGCTGCTCCCACCGGCGGGATCTCGGCGACCGCTTCCCCGCTGCCCGTGACCACACGAAGCTCGGACAGGGGAATATCGAGAGGGGCCTTGACCCACTTGGCGATCTCCCGCCCCCGACGCTTGCGCATTTCTTTCTTCTTGAAGCTCGTGCTGAACAGCTCAAGCTGGCTGCCCGCAGGCACCAAATCTCGTTCCACCGCGTAGCCGCCGTCGATCTCGACGCGCACATCGCGCCAATGGGAACGGCTTTCGTTCGTGATCACGAAATAGCGGCCCACGACCATGTCGCCATCGAGGACGATGATCCGTGCCCCGATATCGTTGCCTGCCTCCCCGAGAGGGACGACGAACACCGTCACGGCCACCAACCCGACGTAGGTCAGGAGCACGAGGGTCTTGAGCTGGAAGTAGATCGAGGTAGCCCGGAAATCACCCCAGCGCTCACGCAAGGCCTCACGCGCAGCGGTGGCGCTTTCCCGGAGCCAGCCGAGCGCCTTGTCCTTGACCCCCGCTTTGGGCCCTGTGGTGCCGGTTCTCCCGGGAGTGTTCATCGCGTTTTCGAGTATGCGGCACCATCCGCGGCGGGCCAAGCGCTGCGTCTCAGCCGTTGATCGCCACTTCGATCTGGGTGACCGTAAGGGAATGCATCCATATCGACGGGAGAGCGTGGCATGTTGAGACCTTTTCTGACCGCCCTCTGGCTGACACTGATATGCTTCAGCGCCGTGACGGTGATCGTACCGACGTCGGTCGAGGCGCAGAAGAAGGGCAAGGGCAAACGCGGTCGCAACGGCAAAGGCAAGGGTAAGAAGGCCGAGGCCGAAGAAGCCCCCGCAGATGATGCATCCTCGGACGAAGCGACCGAAACCGCGGCCGATACGCCCAGCGGAGACATGGGCAACGGCTCTGGGACCGGCGATGGCCAAGGCGGCGGCAAGGACAAGCAACGCGAAGCGGAATCGCTGAAGCACATGGCCCGGATGGCCAAGATCGAGCGCCTGATCGCCCTCGCCCAGGCGCAGGACGCCGGGGAGCTCTTGCAGAAGGCGGAAAGCCTCAAAGCAAAAGAAACGAGCCGCCACGAGCGCGTCCTCGCGCGACTCGATGGCGGCCCCGGCTCGGGGAAAGGCAAAGGCGAAGGCAAAGAACGCAAAGGCAAGGGCAAAGGCAAAGGCAAACGAAAGCGCCGCAAGGGAGGCTGATAATGACGAAGGAAGCAGCATTGGGGGCGATGCTCCTCGGGGTGGGTCTGCTGTTCGGCTGTGACGACGGCAACAACGTGGAAGATCTGCCGAAGGTCGATCTCCCCGCGGACGATTCGGCTGATGCGAGCGACGCGGAGGCTGACGACGGAGCCGCGGATGGAGAAGCAGAGCCGGAACCAGCGGCGGAACCCAAGACCCCCGAGGATTTCGCCAAGATCGCCGAAGAAGAGATCACCGAAGAAAACGCCGCGGAGGTCGCCGACGAGCTCCTGAAGACGCTCGAGGCGGAGCTCGCCGAGCTCGGCGAATAGGCGCTCGTTCTACTGACCGAACTCGGTCCGTTCCGAAATATCGCGCATGATGTCGACGAAGCTCGTGCGCTCGTTGACTCCGCGCTTTGCACGGCTCAGCTCGATCTCTCTTTGAAGTCGAATCTCGTCCCGGGTGGCCCCGCCATCGATTCGCACTTGCTCCTCCGCCGTGTAGGTGAACGTGTCGGGACTCGCCACCATCTCGTCGTAGAGCTGCTTCACCGGCGCGTAGACCGTGTCGGCATAGCTCTGCGCTTCGCGCAGGATGCTCGCCCCGATGTCTTGACCCTCTTCGTTTCCGAGGAGCGGAGCGACATACTGATAGTAGGAGATCGGGTCTGTATAGCGCTCTACCGGTGCGTCGTAGATCAAACAATCGGAGCTGCCCTCGAGGCAAACCCGCGCGTAGTAGGCGAAGTCCTCCGTATAGTCATAGACCGAGTTGAACTTGGCCATCGACAAGCTCATGGCAAAGTAGCGCAAGGTCCAGCTCGTCGACGGTTGAATTCGCGCGAGCGCCACGTCCGATGAATCTTCGTAGATGTCCGCCACCGGGCTCGGGCGGAAGCGAGCATCGCCGGTGAGCCCCGGATCAAAGCGCCACGCAGCCTCCCCCGCTTCACCGAGGTAGGCGCTCTGAAAGAAGCTCAGCATCTCGTCCGGCAGTCCCCGCCAGTAGGACAATGAGAACGAACCGGAATCGAGAAGGTCACTCAGGTTTTGGAAGAAGAGGCCGCTGTTGTCGGTCATCGCCGTGAGAGCGATCCACTTGTCCCAGAACGTGCCGATCACTGTCGCCTTGAAGTAGTACTCATCCGTCCATTCGGTGAGCAGGCGACGGCCTACGCCAAGGGGGATTTCGATCTCCGTCGTCGAGCAGGTCTGCCCTTCGACCATCGGTTGGTAGACGTCGCTCGTCGCGTCGAGGCAATACGCGCCGGGTTCTGGACTGTTGATGACCGAGGACAGGTAGTTGAGCCCGTCGAGCGCCGCCGCCTGCCAATCCATGCCGGTGTCGAAGTCATTGAGCGTCAGAAAGTCACCGTCCAAGGTCTCACCGATCGTGAGAAAATCGCCGAAAAGGTAGTTCTGATACATCGACGACATGGGGCCGAGGTGTCGCGCGAAAACCCGGTTGATGTAGCCGTTGATGTAGCCGTTGTCGTTGAAGCCCGCGCGGTCGCGCTTGTAGTTGTTGAACCAATAGTATTTGTCGTAGCGCTCCCAGCGGTCCGCGATGATCTCGCGGTAGTTCGCACCTTTGTCCCACCGCTGGCATTCCTCGTTGTTCGGGAACACCCGCTCGTCGGGACAGAAACGGTAGTCGACCTCTTTGAAAGTGAAGAGCAGATCGGAGTTCACGCTTCGATAGAACTCCTCGTAAACCCGATAGAGGTCTTCGAACTTCACGTATTGGCGCGAATTGATCCGCGCGATCGCTTCATCTGCGTTCGCGGGCCTCGAGCCGTAGCTCGCCGCATTGAAGAGGTAGCTGTTCAGCGCCCGATTGAACTCGGTGCCCGAGTTCGTGGTCAGTGCCACCTCCATATCCGGCTGGCAGTCGCCGCGACCGGTGAGACAGCTCATGTCACCGGCGAGAAAGCGAGGGATCTTGCCGTAGTCATTGAGGAAGCGCAGGTCATCAAAGCTGAAGGCTGCTGCTTCCGGATTCCAGATCTCCACCAGCTGGCCGTAGCCGAAGGCGATCGCCGCGCGGTCGTACTTGCCGAGTCCCGCCCAGTCATCGAAGGGCCGAGGCATGTAGTCCATGATCGACGAATACATGTAGCGCTCGGCGTCCGTCGGGTTGCCCGCCGAGTCCACCCGCTCCACGCGTTCCGTGCTGGGATTGTAGTTCTCCCAGAACTCATCGTGGAAATTGAGCGCGTCCCAGGACCCCTCGAAGTTGTGGCGCAGCCCGACCGTGTGCCCTACCTCGTGCGTCTGTACCGCGCGATAGATCTGCTGACGCGCTCTGGCGTAGACCTCGTCCCAGGAAAGACCCTGGAGCTCGTCGGCGAGCCAGAGCACGCCTTCGTCTGCCCAGTCCGCCATCATGATCGACGCTCGGCCGACGACCTCCTCGCGCTGCGCGTCGCGTTGTTGCAGCTGCTTCAACCACTTGAGCGGGGAGACGTACTCCCCTTCACCCTGCTGCCACTCTGGTCCGTGAATGGCCCGTTTGATCTGGTCCGTGAGCAGAATCTCCTTCTCGAAACGAGAGCCTGCGAGGCGGTCGAGCTTGACGTCCCCTTGCGCGCGCGCGAGGTCGAGCAGGTCGCGGTTCTGCGCCACCGCCATCTTCTCCCGAAGCGCGTCGCCGAGCTCTCGCTGAAAACGCTGCGCGAGCAGTGGGTCCCTCGCGCGGATCTGATCCTTGAAGCCCTCGAAGCGTCCACGCATTGCGGACATCTTGTCCGCCGCGTAGGTGCCGGAGTAAGACACTCCACTCACCGCAAACTGGTCTCCAAATCCGCCCCGGGAGCGGAGCTGCTCACGGGAAACCGTGCCCTGCGCGAAATCCAGGTCATCGAGACTGCCGTCGAGCAACGTTGCGATGTCCGCAGCGTAGGCCGCGTAGGTGTCGATGGACGCGCCATAGACGTTCGAATAGCCGGCGATGATCTCACCGGTGATCGGATCCGTCGCGGTCGGCCCGTAGCCGAGGGGCCCCGCCTGCTGCGGGGTGTCGACCCAATGGAGGTAGCTGTGCCGCAAGTCGCCGACCTTCTCCCAGGTGAAATCGCCGTCGCTGTAGAACTCGAGGACCGCGCAGGCGCGCTTCAGGTTGGCCCGGGTCACCGTCGAAATCCCGTACTCCGCCAGCCGCCCCTCTAGATCGTTGTTGTCCGCGTAGACGTTCACTGCGTCGACGTTGCAGCTATTGCGCTTCCACTCGAAGACGGTCTCGACGTCCGCCGGATCCGTGTTAATCCCTCCGAGCGTTCGAAGCTGGGCGACCGTTTCACGGAACGCCCCATCCCACTCCGCTACCAGCTCGTCGTTCATCCTGTAGAGCTCCTGGTCCACCGGAAAGTCTACGTTCGTATGATAGGTGATCTTCCGGACCGTCCGATTCTCGAACGGGATGGTGGTGCCTGCGGCGTTCTTGCTGCGCTCCCAGATGTTCCAACGATTGGCGAGGAAGACGCGTCCATCTCGGGTCCAGAGGGCGTCGTCGTCGTAGCGCCGCCGCTCCGTTCGGAAGAAGCCGAAGCGCTCGAACATCGGAACGGTTCGCTCCTGACAGTCACCGTCGAAGACCCCATCATTGTCCGAGTCGCAGTCTTTGATCACGTTGCCCGTTCCGTCCGTGATCACCCGGCCGTCCGGGTATTGAAGGGGCTCGTAGACCACACCGCCGTCTCCCGGCACCTTCTTGAAGCTGAGCTTCATCTTCGCGGTCGACGCGCCGCACCAGCCGTCCTGAAGGGCCCCGAAGCATACGGAGGCGTCCGGCTCGAGAATGTAGTTGCCGACGACGTTGATGTTTCGGGGGCCGATCTCCGCGCGGTACGGATTGTCGATCTCGTGTTCCTGCACGTAGTAAGGAGCGGCGGAAATCGCGCTGATGATGCCGCTCAGATTGTAGCTCGTAGCCACGAGGTTCTGCGACCAATCCACGCGGATATAGTCGCGCTCGAACCAAGGCCGGTCCGTCGTGTTCTCGACGATGACGTTGCTCTCTTCGCCCGTTGCGGAATTGTAGTCACGAATGACGTCGAAGTGGCTCTCGATCGGGAACATGGCGACAGTAGTTCCCTGAAAGTCCGTCGACTCCGTACTCCCCTCTTCTGCGTTTTCGAGCGTGGCGTAGGAGCGGTTCGCGACGAGTACATCCTCGCGGATGTCCCAGCGAATCCTGTCCGCGCCTCCCATGAGCCCCTCGAAGAGCAGCCCCTGGTTGAACTCGGTCTCCACGACCGTCGGGTTGAAGTACCACTCTCCCTCAAAGAGGGACTTTTGAATCTTGTTCGGTGAGGTTCGGTCGACATCGACGACCTCGCCCGCACAGCCTGCGATCCAGGCGGCCGCGAGCGAGGCGACGAGGAGCGGTGCGGTAGAACGTGCCATCGGAAGGGTCTCTTTCGTGTTCATGTTCATTTCTCGCTCCTTCCTCACAGGTCCACGCCGTGTTCGTAGACGAGGTGAACGAGCCGCGTGTATTGAATCTGCTGCTCGATGGTCCGGAGGTCGCCCTCGATGCTGTTCTGCGCATCGAGGGCGACCGCGAGCGCGAATTCGAGATCTTCGATCTGCGGGCTGTCCGGGTCGACCATCATGGCGTCATCGAGAGCCTGCCGGGCGACGTCGACCTCTCCTTCGGCTGTCGCGAGGTCCGCGACCAGCTGCGAGCACCGGTTTAGGAGCTCAAAGCTGAGGTTGAAGGTGTTGTCGACTGCGAGGGCCCGATAGGTGAGTCCCACCCCGGGCAGCGTGCACTCCGCCCGCAGGGCCGGGTCGACGCTGTCGTAGATCCCCAGGTCGTCCATCGCGCCCTTGAGCCAAACCCGCGTGTACTTCGCAAAGTCCAACGTGTCGTCGAGGGGCGAAGTCAAAAGCGCGGTGCCAAACAGAACCGCCTGCCGCTGAATGTTGCGTGCAAGGGATGGAACAATCTTGGGCAATGTGCTCGAGGGACCAGCGATCGGGTTGTCGATGTCCCTAAGCGGCTGATCCGTATCCAGCAGTGAGCGTGCGACCACGACCGGTCGTTGGCCGCTCACGTCAACGTAGTTCGAGAGCGTGGGACGGTTGTAGTCGATGAGCCCGGACATCACGTCCAAGACTTCGCGGTCGTAGACACGATACGGGCTCACCGAGAAGGTCCGCAGATCCTCGATGTCATTGACCCGGAAGTAGCGCGCCCGGGGGAAGGTCATCACGTCGAGAGCCGCGAGCTTGTCCCAGTAGTTCCCAAAGTAGTTGAAGGTGTAGGTGACGAAGTCGTCGGTGAAGCCGAGGAAGAGCGGCTGACTCTGACCGAGGTCCACCTCGATGAAGTCGTTCAAATCGCAGAGCTCGCCCTGGTCGCCGAAATACTCTTCGACCCGAGGATCGTAGTCGAGCATGAAGGACGCGTAGTAGACCTTGTCCCCGCTGCCATTCACACAGCCGTAGTACTCTCCCGGTTCTGGTGTACCGATGACCTCCGCCAGCATGTTGAAGCCATCGGCTACGGCCGTCGCCATATCCGCGCCAGCGGGTGTGTTCAAGAAGTTCTCGTCAAGGGAGCGGTACAAATACATGTACTGATAGAGAATCCCGACCTCGCGGAAGATGCCGAAGCTGCGATTCAAGACACTGTTGATGTTCAGCTGAAGCCGGCCCCGAATGAAGTTTGTGAAGGGGAAGTAATTCTTGTAGAGGATGTAGTTGCCTACCTGCTGCTCGCGGGCATTCGCTCCCACGTCTCGCCTCCGGCAGGTGGGCGTCCAATCCGCGTACTCGTCAGAGCAAAACATGTAGGGCACTTCATTGCTGAGGTTCGCCTGGACATAGGAGAGTTTTTGCTGCTCCGGGTCGTTCCAGTCCCAGACGACCGCGGAGCGCTCGTACATCGCGTTCACGCCGCCGAGATGGCCCGGAAGCGACTGGTAGTCGTTCAGGAAGCGCCAATCGCGCAATTCCTGCCCACCGTCCGCCGTGGCCTGGGTGAAGGTCTCAAGGATTTGCCCGTAGCCAAACTTGACGGCGGCCGCATCGTAAGGGCCCAGGCCCGCATCGCGCGCGTTCACCCGGCTGGAGTAATCCATCACCGAGGACATCTTGTACTCGGGCTGCTTCGCATCGAGCTTCTGCTGCTCGCTCTGACCCGAGGCCTCGAGATCCCAGAACTCCCGGTGGTAATTGAGAGCGTCGTAGCTCGCCTCGAAATTGTGTCGCAGGCCGACGTTGTGACCGATCTCGTGGAGCATCACGCCGGTAAAGAAGCGCTTGCGCAGCTCGAGAAGCTTCTCCTCCGGAGTCATCCCCTGGAGCTCCTTCGCGAGACCGACGAGCAACGTGTCGAGATCCTCGTGCAGCGTATCGCAGAACAGGTACTGGCCGAGGAACTCCTGCGAGCGCAGCTCCCTTTCGTGGGCGCCGTGCATAGAATTGAGGAGAGACGCGCGTGCCTGCAGGTCCGGAGTGATCTCTTGCCCGGGGCGCCACTGACCGTCGCTTGCGATCATGAAGTCCTCGTTGCGAAGCAGGTGGTCGCGCTCGAAGGCAGTGCCCCGGACCCGGTCGAGGCGGGCGTCGAAGTGGCTGCTGTTCTCGAGCGGAACGAGACGTTCGGTCGCGGGGATCCGATCGAAGCGCTGATTGAGCGACTGCAGGTGCTCGCTGCTCGCCATGTGGCGTGCCATCGATTGCGCCTCGCCAATGTCACGAATGATGTCGCGGGGGTCGTAGTCCGCGTCGTCGACGACGTCAGGGAAGTTGTTTCCCGCGATCAGATCCTCGATGGTCAGCTCGCCGTTGATATAGTCGATGTATTCGCGGCCACGGAATGCCATCGAGTCGATGGTCCAGCCGAGGATGTATGAGCTCGCCTGCACGATTCGCCCGTTGATCGGGTCAGCGAGCATGGGACCGTACCCGCTCCAGCCGCTCGGGTTCTTGTTGTTGATGTAGACCATCATGTTGTAACGCGGGTCGCCCACCTGCTCCCAGGTGAACTGATCATCAAGATTTCGACTATAGTACTCAGTGGCCGCGCAGAAGTTATCGAGCTCGTCACCGGAAGGCGACGCATTGGGTAGGTCGGCAAAGACCTGCTCTCGAATCTCCGGGTGACGCCCCCAGAAGGAGGCGAGGCCGTCGGTCGTACAGCTGTTGCGGCGGACGATGAAGACGTCGGGCACCTCGGAGACGGGCTTGCCCAGCATCTCGGCCACCGCTTCTCGGAACACCTGGTTCCACTGCGTTCCCACCTCCGCAGCGGCGTCGAGCAGATAATCGGGGAAATCCCAGTTGAGGTAGTAGACGATCGGGTCAATCGTGCGCTCGGCGTATGGGATAGACTCTCCCGCCGCGTTCAAGCTTCGTTCCCAGATGTCGAAGCGGAGCATGTTGTAGAGGCGACCGCTTTCGGTCAGCCCGCGCTCGTCGTCGTAGGTCAAACGGTCGAGACGGTAGTAGCCGAATCGATCAAAGATCCGCTCGCGCGCCACCTCACCGGTTTCTGGATCGTAGATCTCGTTACCAGACTCGTCTTTCAACGTGACGCTATCCGGGTAATAGAGCGGCTCGTAGGTTTCGTTTTCGCGCTCGTCGATCTCCATGAAGGCGTGACGAACCTTCACCTGCCCGCTACCGCAGTCGGCGAAGTCGTAGTAGTTGAGGCACGTTCCAACGTCTGTCACGACAGTGTGGCTCACCACATAGTCGAGGTAGCCTTCATCCGGTTCGATGCGTGCGCGATAGGGTGAGGTCGCTTCGTCCTCGAAGGCGTAGAAATCACCTCCCGTCTCACCGTTGACGTCCACCAGGTCCACGGCGACGCGTTGCCACTGCCAGAATGCCGGCTCGCTCACCATCTCGGTGGCAGCCCAATCCACGCGAAGATGAGCGCGCTCGTACCACTCACGGTCCGTATCGTTCTCGGAGATGACGTTCGTTTCTTCGCCGGTGGTGGGGTTGTATTCCCGCTGAATGTCGAAGTGCGAATCGATCGGGATCACGGCGATCGGCGAGCCCAAAAAGCTCTCGTCGATTTCTCCGACGGAGCCAGGCGTGAAATCGAAATCACGATAGGCGATGAGGTTTGCCTCTTGGATTTCAAACTTCACCCTTTCCATGGTGAAGAGGTCACCGGAGCCGATCGCGGCGTAGGGGCCGAAACCCTCCGGGGCGTCGACAACCGTGCGCCGGTAGTAGAACGACTTGCCGAGCAAATCCGCTTTGCTGATCGCACCGGGCTGCACCCGGTTGATGTCCCCCTGGTCCCCGGCGCAGCCCGCATAGAGCAGACCGACCAGTGCAACCGAGGTCCAATTCGAGACCGCTCGCATTTCATTCCTCCGGATTTTCTCGGACCATCGGCGGGACGCCGACCGCGGACATGTAGAAGCCTCTAGTTGGCTCACGCTCGCTCCTCGATGAAGCCTCAACCTCGTCGGTCTCCCCCCGACACAGGACTCAATGGCGAGATCTCCGAGACATCTCGCGAGCGTAGTCCCTGGTACTGCCTGTTCGTTCACCCGCAACGCGAACGGAGGTTGATGCTCTCACTCCTCACCCACGGGAAGGCTGCCTTTTGGGCAAAAGAACGCCTTTCCCCGCACCTCTAATGGGTAACGGGAGCCACAACGAGGTGTCAACGTGTATCTCGGGTAGGAGTGTTCCCTACCCGCAGGTCAGGTGCGCGGACGACGCCCCCCTCGCGCGTGGCCCGTGTAGGTGCGCCGCATCTTGTGCAGGGCGTTGATGCGGTCGATGGCGATCGCGTTTGCAGCGGTGTGAACGGGCACGTTCGCCGCTTTCGCGCGCTGGAAAATGTCGCGGCAGATCTCGTAAATCCCCTCGGCCTGCTTCAGGGCGCGCTCCTGGTTGTAACCGCCGAGCTCGGCGCTCACATTGATGAGTCCGCCAGCGTTCACCACGAAATCCGGAGCATAGAAAATGCCGCGCTCGAGGAGCGCGGCGGCGTCGGCCTTTTCGTTGGCGAGCTGGTTGTTCGCCGCCCCGGCGATCACCGAGCATTTGAGCCGTGGGATCGTTTCCGAGTTGACGATGCCGCCCATGGCGCAGGGTGCGAAAATGTCGCAGTCGACGTCGTAGATCTTATCCGGCTCGACCGCTTCGACCCCCGGATAGGCGTCTAGGGTCGCCTTCACCGAGGTCATGTCGACGTCGCACACGGTGACTTTGCACCCCGCAGTCGTCAAGTGTCCCACGAGGTGGTACCCCACGTGTCCGACGCCTTGGACCGCCACCGACAAGCCCGCCAAATCCGAGCGCTGCATGTGCTCTTCGACGGTAGCGCGAAGGCCTTGGAACACGCCGAGGGCGGTGACCGGCGAGGGGTCGCCGGAGCCTCCGAGAGAGCGAGAGATCCCGACCACGTGATTCGTTTCGCGTTGAATCAGCTCCATGTCCGCCATGCTCGTGCCCGAGTCTTCGGCGGTGATGTAGCGGCCGCCCAAACCATCGATGAATCGACCGAGGGAGCGCCAGAGCAGCTCGCTCTTGTCCTTTTTCGGGTCACCGATGACCACACACTTGCCACCGCCGAGGTCGAGCCCGGAAACCGCCGCCTTGTAGGTCATGCCGCGCGACAGTCGGAGCACGTCGATCAAAGCGTCGTGCTCATTCGCGTAGGGGTACATGCGGCATCCACCGAGAGCGGGACCGAGGGTGGAGTTGTGAATGGCGATGATCGCCCGGAGGCCGCTCGAAGCGTCGTGACAGAACACGATCTGCTCGTGGTCCCGCGCCTCCATCTCGCTGATCACGCCTGTAATCTCTTTGGGGTCTGTGTGCATGGCGGCGCAATTACACCCGCAAATCCTGCCGGTCAACGGTTTTGGAACCCCTCCCGGAAGGCTTCGCGTAGCGGTTTTGGGGCGTTATGGTGCTCTCGATTGGACTCTGGAGGCCCCGTGTCGGTCGTCCGTTTACGCCATTTTGACAGCGACCTGATCGAGGAGCTGAACCTCGAGGAGTTTGAGCGTCGTGCACGCGATGGACGGATCCGCCCTCGGGATCGGGTCTGCTTTTCCGTGCTCACCGGCGATACCTTTGTGGAGGCCCGCGAGCTCGAAATGTTCCGTGGCCTCCGAGCCACCGCCGCGTTCAACTTCCGGGAGAATTTCACCCTCGGCCGAATGCCCTGGATCACCATCGCGCTCATCCTCGCCCTCGTCGCGATCTGGCTGTTCTGGCAGCGCCCAGCCCCGCAGAATTCCGCCGACCTGACGCGCCAAGGAGCCAAAGTGCCCTCCCTGATGATCGAGCTCGGCGAGTGGTGGCGCCTCTTGAGCGCCAACCTCTTGCACGTCTCCGGTTGGCACCTGGCGATCAACGTCCTCTTTTTGTTCAACCTCGGCGGGCCGGTGGAAGCGACCTTTCGGAGGATGGACTACCTGTTGATCGTGCTCGCCTCCGCCCTCGGCTCGAACCTGCTCTCCACCCTGGCCAATCCGAGCGTGAGCTGCGGTGCGAGCGGCGTGGTTTTCGGTGTTTGGGGCGCGGCGGCGGTATTCGGCATTCGTTACCGCGAGCTTCTTCCGGACCGGTACCGTCGCTATTTCATCGGGAGCGTGATCCCCTATTCGATCGTTACCCTGTATTTGGGATTCGCGATGTCAGGTGTGGACAACTGGGGCCATTTCGGAGGTTTGGTAAGCGGTGCAGCGGTGGCATCGAACCTGCCCGCCCGCTTGCTCGAGCCCCAGGACCGCTGGCTCGCCACCAAAGTCGCGACGGTCGCGGCAGTCGCCTTCGCCCTCGCCTTGCTCTCGAACGTCACGCCCATCGAGCATCGGCCACTGATTCCCCAGCGCCTTTATTCACGCCTCGGGTTGAGTGCGTCCGTGCCCGCGGGCTGGCAGCTCCGCCTCGCTGAGTCGAGTCCCAGCTCGGTCGTTCTCGCGTTCGGAAACGAGGCGGAGGTCGGCTTCGGCGCGCGCATTGACCGGCTCGAAGCGCCGGTGGACCCGACGGAGCTCGTGCGTTGGTTTACGGAGCAGGCGCTCGAAGAAGAGCTCGTCCTCGCGAACGCCCGAGGCATTCGGGTCGTTCCGAAGGGCACACGGAAGATCGGAGGCGTAAACGCACAACGGATCGTGACGGACATGCTCACTAGCAACATTGCCGCCAGAGCTGAGCACCTTCTCTTCGCACGCGGCCACTACCGTTACGTCCTGAGCTTCAGCGCCCCCCTGGCCTACGCGGACGCCTATCGGCCGCTCTTCGAGAACATCATCGCCTCCGTGAGCCTCACGGAACCGCGCGAGCTCGACATGGCTCGCCGGGAAGCGCGCCAACAACCGAGCCCGGGCACACAAGCCGCCCTCGTCGATGCGATGCGCCGAGCCGGCGAGTCCGCCGCCGCCGCCCGCGCCTTGCGCGATGGCCTGGCCCGCTGGCCCGGGCACCCGGAACTCGAAGCGCGCATCGAGGACGCATCGCCATGAGTCGACTCGCGTTGGGAATGCTCCTGCTCGTTTGCGCCGGTGTGGCCCAGGCGCAGGTTCGCCCCCCGAAACCGCTCAACCGTCGAATTCTCGTGGGTGTCCCCCTGGAGCCTGAACAACGCGCGGAAACTTTCGATGCTCTGCGCTCCGCCGGACACACGCCGGTTACCCGCTTGCCGTTTCTGGTCGCAATCGATGCCCCTCGGGCGGCGATGGACACGCTGCGCACGCTTCCGCACGTTCGTTGGGTCGAAGAGGATGAGACGCTCTGGGTCGAGAAACGACAAACCGTCGACTGCTTCTCCGAGCAATGGCCACTCCAGGCGACACCAGGATTCCCGAATGAAACGAACATCGGAGTCGAGGACGCTTGGCTCGCCACGACCGGTTTCTTCACCGGCAGCAGCGACCGGGTCCGGGTTGCGGTCGTGGACGATGGCATAGAGCCCCTCCACCCGGAGTTCTTCGGACGCTTTCTCATGGCCGTGAATCTGAGTGGCGACGGCCTCATCGCCGAGGAGCTCGCGCCCCGGGACGACCACGGGACACAAACCGCGGGGGTCATCGCCTCCGCGCGCGACGGGCTCGGCGTCACCGGTGTCTGCCCCGATTGCGCCCTCCTCTCCGTGCGCCTGCTCGGCGATGGCGGCCCGAGCGACCTGTACCGTTTGAGCTCGCTCTACGCGGCGGAGGCGATCGCCTGGGCCGTCGACAATGGCGCCGCGGTCATCAACAACTCCTGGGGTCCACCGGACGGCAATCCCAATACCCCCGAAGCGCCGCGAACCCGGGTAGAGCTGCCTGACGCCCTCGATGACGCATTGACCTACGCGGTCACTCAGGGGCGGGACGGTCTCGGTACGGTGGTCGTCTGGTCTGCGGGCAACGGCGGCGAGCCCATCGCCTACGACGCGTACGCCAGTGATCCGCGGGTCATCGCGGTCGGAAGCATCGACGCGAGCGCTCGACGGGCGCGCTATTCCGATTGGGGGAGCGCCCTCGACTTGGTCACGCCGTCGAGTGGGAATGACGAGCAGCCCGCGATCATCACCACGGACCGGCTCGGAGCGCTCGGCGGAAGCGCGATCAACGAGGGCGCGTGCGCGATCAACCCGCCGTGCAGCGAGGTGTGCCTCGAGGACTTCACGACCGAGTTCGGGGGCACGAGCGCATCGGCGGCGCACGTGTCTGGTGCCGCAGCGCTACTCATCGCGCGTTACCCGAGCCTGACCGCACCCCAGGTGATCGAGGCGCTCCGTTTGAGTGCCCGGCCCCTCGATGCGCTCGGCGAACGAGATGGGTTTTCCCCGCGCTACGGCTTCGGTCGCCTGGATGTGGCGACCGCCCTGTCGGTCGCGGGCACCGCTTCGGGAGACCTCACCCGCGCCTATGACATGTGCGGCAACCAGCGCGACGACGACGGAGACAACGAAGTGGACGAGAGCTGCGCGCCGTGCTCGGCGAGTGGGCCGGAGATCTGCGATGGGATCGACAATGACTGCGATGGCTTCGTGGACCCGGGCTACACCTGTCAGCCTACAGACCGGGGTTTCTGCGCAAGCTGCGAGCGCAGCAGCGACTGCGCCGAACGATTGCGCTGTCGCGGCAGTCTGCGCCAGCCGGGCAAATTCTGCCTGCCCCGCTGCGATGGCGGCGAGACCTGCCCCAATGGCACCGAGTGCCGCGACTTTGACGTGTGCGACTTGAGCGCCGATGCGGACGCGGTGGACTGCTACGAGGTGATGGTGCGTCAGGAGCCCGCGGCCGTATACGACCCCAACCCTGCGCCCCCAGCGCGAGAGGTGCCCCGAGACGAGGAGTCTGGCGGGTGTGCGGCGTTTGCGCCGACGCTGCTGTGGGTCCGGCGCCGCCCGCGACGGGAACCGGGCTGAACCACGTTCGTCGCACCTTCGATCGCCTCGGGCTCAATTAGGGGGTTGACGAGGCGAGGCCGTCATGGTCAATACGGTCTCCCGTTTGCGGGACTAACTCAGTGGTAGAGTGCAACCTTGCCAAGGTTGAAGTCGCGAGTTCGAATCTCGTGTCCCGCTCCAATCGACGCTCGA
>CAYXVF010000078.1:0-28727 GCA_964468125.1 uncultured Bdellovibrionales bacterium
TCCGAGCACCCCGATCGAAAGCGGTGCCGATAGAGGGATCACTGCCAATAGAATTTAGGAGATCCCTTCATGAGCGACGACCTCGTTCAGCGCCCGGGTGCGTCCATGGGCGCCATAAAAGCGTGGCAAATGGAGCAATCCATCGCCTACTGCGGCCTCGAGGCCTACGCCGAAAGGCTGCACGAATGCGTCAACCCGGTGCCCAAATCCGACGGTGAAGCGGTGCGTGACGCGCAGGCTGCGGTGAGCGAAGCCGCGCGTGTTGCCGCGCAGCGGCTCTCCACGGACGCTGGCACCCCACGGACGAGCGCGCTCGAGGAACCGCGCGCGTCCCTTCGGGCCGTGCCGAAGCGCAGGCCCTAGTCGACCGCGACGGTGGGGTAGACCAAGGCGCAGTCGAGCTGGGTCGAGGGGCCCTGCTGAACCAAGGCCATGCCGGTGGGCAGGGTAAAGGCATCCACGGCGTCGTAGTTGACGTCGTAGAAGCCAAGGTCCTCAAAAGATGCGGCGGTCACCTCCGAGAGAGGGCTCGTCGCGTCGCTCGCGCGAAGCCCTGGACTCATCAGCTCCGCGCCGAAGATCGATTCGCGCCAGTGTCCGTCCGAGGATCCCGGCACCGCCTGGTTTTCCACGGGTACCGGGGTGCCCCCGTCGAAGCCTGCACCGCCTAAGCGCGCAAAGGCCGCGCGGGCGGCCGGTCCGGT
The DNA here is from genome assembly GCA_964468125.1 of uncultured Bdellovibrionales bacterium. GTDB lineage: Bacteria > Myxococcota > XYA12-FULL-58-9 > XYA12-FULL-58-9 > CAYXVF01 > CAYXVF01. The sequence continues at coordinate 705 of CAYXVF010000078.1, forward strand.
GAAGTGCGTGTCCGCTCCAGCGTTGTTCGGGACCGAGGGATCTTCGAGCAGGCCCTCGCGCGCCCAGAGGGTTCCGAGACCGAGGACGTGCCCCATTTCGTGGATAATCACCGCCTCCAGCTGCCCATCCGCCTCCAGGCGGTCCAAGTCGTGCGAGTCGAACTCCATGATTCCGACCACCGGTGAGCCATCGGCGCTCCGTCCGGCGCAGGGACCGGCCTGGCCCAGAATCCCTCCCGGGCCGTCGATCGGCGTGGAGGAGGCGAAGACGAGTACGTCGTCGACGGCGATCCCACCGCCGGCGCCAATGTCGACGCCGCAGCCTTGCAGGAGCGCCTCAGCCGAAACCACGACATCGCCCAAGTCGTTCACCAGCAGCCCAGACCAACGGTCTCTCGCGCGCTCGAACGCGAACTCCTGAGCGGAGCTGAGCTGGCCTGCGAAAAGCAGGTCGATCTGCATTTCCGAGCGCCCAAGTGCCGTAAAGACCAGGGCCAATCCTTCCGCCTCCGCGATCACACGATTCGCGTCGACGAGCGGCACAAGCGTCCAACCCTCGGCCGTCGCCACACCTTCTGCGTCGGTGAAGGCGGTGTTGCCGGTGATCTCCGTCCGTCCCGTCGCGCGGAAGAAAACCTCGACATTTTCGATAGGTTCGCCCGTCTCCGAGGTGATGCGGACGCTCGGTGGCACAACCGCGCTGCCGGGGAGGGCCTCTTGCTCGAGGGGGGAGAGCGCCTCGATGGCGCCAATGGCGATGACCGGAGCGGCATCCGGTTGCCCCGCGGGGTCGGCGGCGGGATCCGAGAGGGTGTCTTGGGAGCTCGCTTCTTCGGAGGCGGTCGATGTCTCGCTAGCCGGTTCCGCACCCGCGGGTTCATCGGTCGGGAAGGGGGCGTGGTCGACTCCGGGCGGATAACATCCAGCCGCGAACGAAAACATCACCAGTAGAGGGAGCGCATGCCGCGCTCGACTCGCGAAGTGCATGATTTCCCTGACTGGCACACCCTCACCCAAGGGCGCTCCAACGGTAAAGAAGCTTGGGGTCGGGGTGCAACTGAAAACCACACCCGATTCCGATTCCCTACACCCACTCTCCGACGTTGCGGACCACCGCCATCATGGAGTCGTGCTTGAGTTTGCTGGCCGCGGAGCTCAGCTCGGTCTGGTGCTTTTCTTTCTCCATCCACGCTTTCAGCTCGAGGAACGTGAGGTCGAAGCCATTTTGAGCGGTGCTCATCGCGCTTTCGACCGCGGACAGGTAGCTTTCGAGCTCGTCCTTGTTCGTGAGCTCGTCTGCCCAGTCGCCCGGGAGATTGAACGCCGGAGAATGAGAGACCTCCGCGTCGGGGTTTTGCACGAGCTTCTGGATGAGCGCCCGCACTTTCGCAGCCTCCGCCTGGAGCTCGTCCTTGAGCTGGAGCATCGCTTTCGTCTTCACCGCAAAATAAGTGGCTTCGTCCACACCGCGCGTGAGCAGTGCGATCATCAGGATGTTGTGGCGATCCTTCGGTGACATCTGCACCTCCTCGCTCGCGCCAGGCACGAGGGCGGCCGCTTCTTTGCCCACCTGGTCCATCAGTGCGTCCACCTGCGCCCGCGTAGCGAGGTAGATCTCCTCGGACATCGAGTCTTCCCGGGTCGCCGTGGGCAACAGGGTAGTGGAGTCCACCTTGGCCCGAGGTGGAGCGTATTTCAGTACGGTCGGCCCCGTGCTGGCGGGCGCGTCCTGCGCTTTCGACAGGGTGTCCGATGCCGGCTGAGTGACCTCGGCGATCATTTCAGCGACGCCGCCGCGTTGATTGCGTTCCCGAGCGAGTTGAAGTGTCATCTGCTCTTACCTCACGTCCATCCCCACACCCTGGCATACACCCCACTAAGTCCCCGTGGTTGCAGGGAAAACATGCAGCTTGCAAGCAACTCGGGATTTGTGCCCGGAGGGCACCGTTTCGTCATCCCGCCCGATAATCGCCGGGTGACTCTCAATAGAATGGACGCGGTTCAGCGATTTCTGGACCTCGTCGGTAAAGACGGAGAGCTCGACTGGCAGGATGTTTGGGCCAGCGCGAGCCATCTGATCGGCACGGATCGAATCCGCGAGGCGGAGTATGACGCCTGGATCCAGGGCATCGAGCAGCGCATCGCCGATGGCTCGTTGCATTGGAGCAACGGCGGCGAACGCGCTTATCGCGCGCTCCGTCGGCGCATGGACCCGCACCGCGTCGACGGGCTCGTCGCGCCGAATCTGTCCCGCGCCCGGATGCGCGCCATCGCGCTGCAGGCGCGACGGCAGCAGACCTGGCCAGTCCTCGCGCGTGACATTCGGGTCCCGTCGATCGACTTCCGGATGCCCGCCGAGCCCGAAGCGGGGCCGGTCTTTGGGACCGCTCGCGTAGCAATGCCCTTGAGCGCGCTGGTCAACGACCCGATCCACGCGGACCTGCTCCTCAGCAATCTGCGGAGCATTCGAGTCGCGGAGCCTTTCGGACGCCCGGGGGAGGCTGAGTGGAGCCTGGAAGGAGTGGGCCATCGCGCGGTTTTGACCGTGGAGATCCCGAACGCCCGTGGCAGCGCTTGGCATCAAATCCCACCCATGCTGCGGGTGGACTTCGGCAACGGGCCGCAGCCGCTGCGCCTGTTCGCGGATGCGTTGGTGGTGGACCACAGTCCGAGCCACCGTCGTGGCTGGCAAAGTGTCATCGAAAGCCGCACCGCGCAGATCGAGCTCCATCGCGAGGGCGTCGCCGAGCTGCGGGCCCTGCTCGCGGACCCGGAAGCGCGCCGGGCGGTGCCGACACCGAGCCGCCTCCGTCTCGGCGCGTCCAGGGAAGAGCTCGCGCTTCTCGAGGGGGAGCTCCGAGAGCGTCTGCGGGAGATCCGACCTCGCTTGAACGAGGCGTCGACCGGCGAGCTTCGAGTGGTCTTTTTGCGGACCCAACCGACCGGCGATTCGAGCACCGACGTCGAGCTCGAACGCGCCGCCATTCGCATTCACCGCTGGCAGCAGGCCAGAAACGTGCACGCGCCGATGGCCGCGCTGCTCGAAGCTTTGCGCGAGGTCGAGCCGGACCCAGCCGCTTTTGCCGAGCGCTTCGCAGACCTCATCGACGCAGAGCGCGACGCCTTCGCCCGGGTCCAGCGAAGCGCGGCACGCGTGGCGGAGGCGCGGGACACCCTCCTGCGCGAGCCGCTGCATCCGAAGCTCTGGAATGCGGCGGAGCAGGTCTTACTCGGAGCCCGTGAACGTCCCGTGCGCCACGTGTTCGAGGGGATCGCAACCTGGTCGGAGCAGGTGGCGGAAGACGAGTCGCGCTGGCGCGCGGAGCTCGAGGCGATGCCCGCGGAGCTCGAAAGCGACGTGGCGCGGATTGAAAGTCGCATCGAGACCGCACTTCGCGACATCGCCGAAGCACGAGAGGCGCTCGCCAGCCTGCAGGAGGCGCCGGCGTTCGAGGAGATCGCCACCGGCCAAGCTGACACGCCGGGGCGGTTCATCGAGCCCGACGACGATGCGTTTTGGCGGCTGGTCGAAGCACGATCGCAGCTCCGAGGCCCGCAGGTGCGGCTTCGGGTCGAGTGATCGTCAGACCGGGTTGATAGTGCTCCACGCATGGCGGCGACGATCGACCTCGGTGAGCGCAAGCTCACTCCCATGCTGCGCCAGTTCGTGGACGCGAAAGAGGAGTGTCCAGAGGGCTCGATCCTCCTGTTTCGCATGGGGGATTTCTACGAAACCTTCTTTGAGGACGCTCAGATCGCCGCGAAAGAGCTCGACATTACGCTGACCTCCCGGGACAAGGGCAGTCCGGACCCGATCCCCATGGCCGGCGTGCCCTGGCACTCTATCGCGGGCTACATCGCGAAGCTGGTCCAACGCGGCTACACCGTCGCGATCTGCGACCAGGTGGAAGACCCCAAAGCCGCCAAGGGGATCGTTCGGCGGGAGATCACGCAGATCGTGACCCCTGGCACGGTCAGCGATCTGGAGGCCCTCGACCCGCAGTCGAGCTCCTATCTCGCCTGGCTCGAGCCCGTGGCACGAACGAGCGAGTGGCGCGTGGCGCTCCTTGACCTCCTCGCGGGCGAGATCCTCGTAACCCGGGCGGACGCTCGCCGCCTGCTCGACGAGCTTCGTCGTGCCGGGGTTCGGGAGGCCCTCTGCGCGCACGAGCACCTCGAGGCACTGCCTTTTGACCGCAAAGCCGTGAGTGTGCCCGTCCGCGGACAGCGTGGGCTTCCCGCGGTCGACGAGGCGCGGGCGATGCTCCTCGATCGCTTTGGAGACGACCAGATCGACGGGCTTCCCGAGGAGGAGGCCCGAGCCTTTGCGCCGGTCCTGCAGCGCTTGCTGGTCTACGCGGAGAACACCCAGCGGCGCTCGCTCGCCCATTTGATGGCCCCGCGCGCCTATCGCTTGTGCGACGCGCTCGTTCTCGACGAAGCCACTCGACGCAATCTCGAGCTGGTCGCCACGCTCCGCGAGCAGAAGCGGCATGGGTCGCTGCTTTGGCACCTCGATCGCTGCCGCACCTCCATGGGCTCCCGGCGTCTCGCGCAGTGGTTGCTCTTTCCCCTGCGGGACCGTGCGCAGATCGATGCGCGCCTCGATACGGTCGAGCGCTTGAAGAACGACCGAACGCTGCGCCAGGCGCTCCGGGAGACGCTCGAGGGCGTGCGGGACGTCGAGCGGCTCGTGGGCCGGGTGGCGGTGCATCGTGCCACCCCCAAAGACCTCGCCCTGTTGCGAGATTCGCTCGCGCGCGTCCCCGACATGCGCGCGGGGCTCGCGGAGCTCGACGGAACTCTCGGCGAACAATGGCGTGCGCTCGATCCCGTGGCCGACGTGCTCGGGGAGCTGCAGCGGGCGCTCGTAGAGGATCCGCCAACGCCCACCGGGGAGGGCGGGATTTTCGCCCGGGGCTACCGGGACGACCTCGATGAGCTCATCGCGTTGTCCACCGAAGGGCACGACTACCTGCGGGAGCTCGAGCTCCGGGAGCGTGAACGCACAGGGATCCCGAACCTGAAGGTTCGCTACAACAAGGTCTTCGGCTACTACCTCGAGGTCACCCGAGCCCATCTCGAGCGTGTTCCTCCGGACTTCATTCGCAAGCAAACCCTGGTCAACGCAGAGCGTTTCATCACCGACGAGCTCAAGAGCTATGAGGCAAAGGTTCTCGGTGCGGACGAGCGCCGAAAGGGGCGCGAGCAGGAGCTCTTCGAGGCGCTGATGGAGTACGTCGGACTCCACCTGTCGCGCTTGCGCGCCGTCGCGCGGCTCGTCGCCGAAACCGACGCGCTCGCGAGCCTCGCCGAAGTCGCGGACGAGGGGCGCTACGTCCGGCCAGAGCTGGTCGATGCGCCCGTGCTCGAGCTCGAGCAAAGCCGACACCCGGTCATCGAACGCATGATGCCCGCCGGTGAGCGCTTTGTGCCGAATGACATCGCGCTCGACGCGGATGACGCGCGCTTGATGATCGTCACCGGGCCAAACATGGCGGGAAAGAGCACCGCCATGCGCCAAGTGGCCCTCTGCGCCATTCTGGCCCATCTCGGCTCCTTTGTGCCAGCACGACGGGCGCGGGTGGGGATCTGTGACCGTGTCTTCACCCGGGTCGGCGCCTCAGACGACATCGGACGGGGGCAGAGCACCTTCATGGTCGAAATGGTCGAGACCGCCGCGATCCTCGAGCATGCGACGCGCCATTCATTGGTGATCCTCGATGAAATCGGCCGTGGCACGAGCACCTTTGACGGCGTTTCGATCGCCTGGTCCGTCGCCGAGCACCTCCACGACGAGGTCGGCTGTCGGGCGATGTTCGCAACGCATTACCACGAGCTGACCGATCTGGCGGTGGAGCGCTCGTGCATCGTCAACGCGTCGGTGGCGGTCGCGGAAAAAGGGGACAGCATCGTTTTTCTCCGGACCCTCGTGCCGGGCGCCGCCAACCGCAGCTACGGGATTCAGGTGGGCGAGCTCGCGGGGTTGCCTCAGACGGTCGTCGAGCGGGCCAAAGAGATCTTGTCGAATCTCGAGTGCGGCGACTACGACGAGTGCGGGGTCCCGTCCATCGCGTTTTCGCGAAAACGCGCAGCGGAGCGAGCCAGCGGTCAGCTGCCGCTCTTCGGCGCCCCACGTGCTCCGAGCGAGGTCGAGGTGGCGCTCTCCACGCTCGATCCGGACGCAATGACCCCACGACAGGCCCTGGATGCGCTCTACGCGCTCAAAGGAAAGGCGCAGTAGAGAGTTTTCGAGCCGATCGAGTGGGCTGCGAGTAGGATGGGATAAAGGAAGTGAGCAATGTCTTTTGAGATCAGCAACCGCGCCGGTGCGTCGGCGGAGATCCCCACCATGCACAGCCGTGGTCACGTCGAGATCGCCGGCACCCACGGCGAGTATGTTGCCGCGCCCGTCGCCGAGCTTCTCGCCTCAAAGGGCTGGGGAGAAATCGTCGGGGAAGGGGACAACTGGCGCTTCGAGCCCGCCGACAACGTCACGATTCGAGACATCGACCGCAATGCGTTCGCCGAGCTCACGACCGACTTTAATCCACTGAACTGGATCGGCATGCAGGACATCTCGGCGAGTCTGGCGGCAGCGGGGTTACCGAGAAATCGATGAGCGCCGTCGTACTCGCAGAGAAGTGTTTCTCCAAGGCCGAGAACGCCGAGACCTTTCGCACCTTCGGCGCACTCGTCAGCAAAAAGATGAGCGAGCAGGGGGTCGAGCGCGTCACGCTCGCGGTGAAGGAGGACGACGAGAGCATCACCATTCTCGTGCTCGTGGCGCCGTCCCCGGACGCGCAAACCTTCACCAGTCACGACAGCTTCACCCCTGAAAACGTTGCGGACACGATCGAACGGACCGCTGCTGCGGCGACGCGAATGTCCCCAGGCTCAGACGCGGGCAGTGGTCTCGCTCCTCCGTCCACAGGCATCGGACCAAAAACCGGCCGACGTTGAGCGCCTTCAATGGTTGACCCGGGACGTGGTGCAGTCGAGCGCCCACTGCTCTTGCTCTGCAGGCTCGTCTAACACCACCGCCGCTTGTCGTACGCAATCGCTCGCTTCCCGTTCGCACGCGCGATAGGTCGCGCTTTCTGGGTCGCAGATCGACATGTCGATCTGACCGTCGGCGCCCGGTTCGCAGAGGAGGGTCGTACAAACGCGGTTCACGATTTCGATGTGCTCGTCCCGCACCCCACTCACCATGATCTGACCGATGATCAGGCCAACCACGAGTCCTGGGAAGGAAGCGACAGGGAGCCATTTGAAGGTCGGCGGCAGGATAAGCTTCTCGGCCTCGCCGAGGTTCACGTAACGCAGCCAATAGAGCAGGGCTCCGATCACGCCCGACACTCCGATCACCCCGAGCACGATGACCGTCAGCGACGTCGAGCTCGACCATCCCATTCCGCTGTAGGTGATGTAGAGGCGGAGCGTGATCCCGAGAAATGTCGACGAGATGAGCCATCCGGCGATGATTGCGAGCTCGATCATGGCGTGCCCTGAGGTGTTACTGCATGAGCGACCGCAGCTCAAACCGCAGTTTGAACCATTTGCCAGGAATTCGACGTGCCGCATTCAGAGCGTTAGCGTCGGATGCGATGCCGCCGCTCGTCTACAGCAAGCCCTGGACGCCTAGCCGTCGGGTCCGGCCCAACCGTCGCCGTCGCGCACGACGCGTTCGCGCAACCCCCGTGCGCGGCCCGCTTTCTGTCGTGCTCCTTGCTGCCTTTCTATTGACGCCGACGCGCGCGGACTCAGGTTCTCCAGAGCCGGCTGCGGTCGCTTATCAGAAAGGGCGCGCAGCCTACTACGATCTCAAGGAAGACCCTGAGCGTCAGAAGTACCGGCATCACTGGGTGAAGGTCATCCGGGTCTTCGAGGGCGTTTGGAGCCAGCATTCGAGCGCCAGCGAGGCTCCGAAAGCCCTCTACACCGCCGCGAACCTCACTCACGACCTCTACGAGATCAGTCGCAACCCGGAAGACGCGGATCGAGCAGTGGAGCTCTACCGAACGGTGCCCGAGCAGTATCCCGACAGTAGTCTCGCGGATGACGCGCTCTATCAAGCTGCGACCCTGCTGCAGCGTCGCGGGCGTCGAAAGGAAGCTCGATCCGCTCTGAAGGCACTTCTGGCGAATCATAGGATCGGCGACATGGCTCCCCGGGCCCGACGGCTGCTGTCCGACCTGCTCGGCGAAGGAGCGAAGGGCACCGAGGGTTTGGTACGCAAGTCCCGCGTCGTCCTCGATCCGGGACACGGGGGACGCGATCGTGGCGCGACCGGGATAGGGGGGCTCAAAGAAAAACGGGTGAACCTGGAGATCGCGCGGCGCATCGAGAAGAAGCTCGAGGGCGCCGGCGTCGAGGTGGTGATGACGCGAACGGACGACGCGACAGTCAGCCTAGACGATCGGGCAGAGCTCGCGAATTCGGTCGAGGCCGACCTGATGGTCTCAATTCATGCGAATGCGGCGAAGAGCTCCGAGGCGCACGGTATCGAGACCTACTACCTAGACGTGACCCACAACCGCTACGCCAAGCGCCTCGCCGATCGCGAAAACGACGGTCAAACCGGCGACGCGAAGCTCATTCTCGCTGACCTCGCGACCAAGGTGAGCACCCGTGAGAGCCGAGCGCTCGCCACCGACGTGCAGGCGCGGCTCATGCGCTCGATCAGGCGAGTGAATTCGACCGCGCGGGATCTCGGGGCGAAGCCCGCGATGCTTCACGTGTTGATGGGGGCGCGTTGCCCGGCGATCCTGGTCGAGACCGCTTTCGTCTCCAACCCACGAGAGGCGACGCTGCTGGGCCGCGCAGACTACCAAGAGGCCGTGGCCGAGGCGGTGTCGCAGGGGATCCTCGCCCATCTGAAAGCGCCTGCGCTCGCGCGTGTGGACTGAGGAACAGGCTTTTTCCTGGTCCGCAACCGTGCTAACTCGATCGTCTCAATGAGCGTATCGCGCGAAGAAGCCAGCCGAGACGTTTCCGCTGCCCTCGCAGACATCCGGGGGCGACGGGACCAAACCGTCGCGGAGCTCGACGAGCGTCTCCGGCTACTCGAGCAAATCGGTGCGGACCTCGCGAGCGGGGCCATAGAGCCGAAGTCCGCTCAAGACCGCGTGCGTCGGCTCATTCACGAGCGGGCGGCACCGACGAGTCGTGGAGTCCGCGCGGGGCGGACGAAGATTGGCATGCGAATGCCGTCAGAGACGACACCGCCCACCCCGCACGCGAGCACGATCCCCGTGCGAGCGCCGATGGGCCCGTCGCCCGCGGTCGCCAGCGCAGCGATTCAGAAAGCGCTCTCGACTCTCGATGGCCGCATGGTCGGGCTTCTCACGGAGACCTTGAGTGAACAGCAACGAAAAGAGGCACGCCTGGAGCTCGCGCTGCTCCGAGCGATTCGCTCCTCCCTCACCCGGCAGCTCGAGAGCTTGCCCAACGACGTGGTGTTGCTCGGCAGCGTGATCGAGTTTGCGGAGGACGTGCAGCAGACACTCAGCGACCTGCTCGACGGCGGCAGCAAGCGGGTTAAGCGTCTTCTCGACTATGACCGGGAGCTCGCCTCGCAGCTCGTCGCCCTCGGAGGTTCCGTGAGCGGCGTCAAGGAACAGCTAAAAAAGGCACAATCGCTCCTCGCAGGCGACGACAGCACTCTCGACAAAGCGCTCACGCAGGCGCTCAGCGCCTTCGAGTCGCTGTCAAACGAGCTCAAACGCAAATTCAGATCCAAGGACAGATCCTTCCTCGACGAGCTGGTCTGAGCGGGAACGCAAACTCCAGGGCATGAATGCGCTCGACTCGGGTGCTCGATTCGCAGCGTCCTCATCTGGTGCGGGTCGCCACCGACGTCGGCGCGGGCACGAGGGCTTCGTCGCGTAGCCACCTCTTCAGAGTCCCGTCGACCGGGCGGACGGATCGGCGCCAACGGCGATAGGAGAGGGCAAGTTCGCGCGCGAACACGCCGGGTTTCTCTACGTCACCCGATCCCGCGGGGATGGGCTGCTCCGTCGTCGCCTGGGAAGCGACGAGGTTGAAGTGGTTCACGGTCTTGCCACTGAGAAGCTCGTGCAGGATTGCATCCGCTAGATTGCTCACCGCCCGATCGTTGCGGATGCGCGCGATCTGCGCGCCCGATTCGGCGATATCACCCAAGGCAACCGATCAGTCCACCTTATTTGCGGTGGTGGTCGGCTGATTGACGCGGAAGCCGATGCGGAGCGGAGCGGTCGCGGTGTGGTGAGCGTTGAGCACGACCCGCTTTTCCGCCGCATAGGCGCGACCGAGCTCGACTCTGAAGAGCAAGCGATGCGCTCCAAAGCTCAAGGGGATCGGCTCTTCTGGCGGGGCGATCGGCTCGTCCCCGTCGATTGAGACGGTGACTCCGTCGTCCTCCGTGGCATCGATCTGCAGGAAGGCTTCGTGGGGGGGCAGCCGGCGCTCGAGATACACGCCCAGGGATGCGCTCGCGAACGGCGCGAGAATCAACACGACAGCCAGTGTCGAGCCGAGCGTGGTCAAGCGCCTGCGCCCGTGGCTCGTCGCATCGACCCATTGCAGGTGCCGGACGCGGTTCGCCCAGGAGCTCAATACCCCGGGTAGCGTATCCGTGAAGGACCCAAAGCCGAGCTGCGAGGCGGCTTGTCGAACGGGCTCCGGGTCCACCTCGAGCGTCGGACGTTTGTAGAACGCCGCATCGAAGGTCTGAAGGACCTCCGTTTGAACGTCGAGAGGGGCCTCTTCGGGCGTGTCCGACGGCGCTACGCCACGCCGGTTCGGCTGATCCGGATAGAGCGACGTGACGATCTTGGCCGCATCGTCCGCACCGAAGAGCGTTCGCTCCTCGATGGTGAAGGGCTTCAGGGCTTGGCTCACATCCGCCGCACTGTCAAAGCGGTCCTCGCGCTTGGGGGCCAGGCATCTCTCGCACAGCTCACGGATCTCGATTGGGGCATGAGCCAGCGCCTCATCGAGATTTGGGAGCGCCGCGTCTCGGGCAGCACGGTAGAGCTCCGCGCCTTTTTGGGTGTAGATGCGTCGGCCGGTGAGCAGCTCGTAGAGGATGGCCCCGAGTCCGAAGATGTCCGCGCGAGCGTCGAGCTCCGCTTGCGCGGCTTGTTCCGGCGGCATGTAGGCGAGCTTGCCCTTTAGGCCCTCTTCGACCTTCGCCGGCCGCGACTGCCGCGCCTGCGCCACGCCGAAATCGATCACCTTCACCTCGCCCTCGTAGCTGACGAGGATGTTGTCCGGACTCACGTCCCGGTGAACGATCTGAAGCGGCGTTCCATCCAAAGCGGTCCGACGGTGCGCGTAGTCCAAACCCAGGGCGACCTGCGAAAGCACGTAGGCCACGAAGGGGAGTGGAAAGGTCTGATCCTGCTCCTTGGCGCGACGACGGAGGTGAGCGAGGCTGTGCCCCTCCACCAATTCCATCGCCATGTAGGGAAGATTGGCGACCCTTCCGAGCTCGTAGACCTGGGCGATGTTTGCATGGGTGAGCTGACCGCAGACGCGGGCCTCGTCGAGGAACATGTCGAGAAAGGTCGTGGCTTCCTCGTCGGTCAGGTCGGGCGGGGGACGAACGACCTTGATCGCGATGTAGCGCCGGAAATTCTCAATGCCGATCAGGCGTCCCTCGTAGAGGTCCGCCATTCCGCCGGAATTGAGGTGACGCAGAAGATGGTATTTGCCGACCCGGGTCGGACACCGGAACGCCATGTCGACTCACAGCCCTCCCACGTCGAATGTCATAACACGAAGGGAACGGGAGTCGAGAGTCCCACCACGTCGTTCGCTGAGGCAAACAATCGCCCCCAAGGATCGAACGGAAAACGAATTTGGGGCACTGCGTTAGTTGAAATCCTTCGAGAATTCCGAGCGTTCTGGGATTTCTCTAATTGTGTTTGCGGCCTCGGGAGTCGGGCCCTATAGTTGGAGCGGGCTCGGCCACGAGTCCTGACACCCATCCTGGAGCGCCAGACCCCCGATGTTGGTCGAGACCGACCCTATAGGTGAAGTGTCTTCGAGCGACGCTCGAAAACAGGCACTCGCCGACGTGTGCCGACTCCGTGCGCTCCTCAACGGCCTCTCCGCGGTGGACACCACGAGCCTGATCGTTCCGAACGCCGAGTCGATCGATGCGCACCTTCGCCTGTGCGAGTTTGACACGGACAATCCGCTGGACCTCGAGTATTTGCGAGCGCTTCTGGCGGACACGGTGGCCTACCTGCGGGATCTTCACGGCTACGAGATCAGCCTCGCCGTCGAGGAACCGGCGACCATGCACGAGCTGTTCGTGCTGGCCCTGGAGGGGGGCGTGGAGGATCGCAACCTCGCGGCGACGTGCATAAAAGTGATGCACATCTTGAATCACATTCAGGGGCGAGAGCTCGTGTTCAACGCCGCGGTGCCGGAATCGCAGTTGGTCAATCGCCTGCACACCAAGGTGCTCACGGTGATAGATGCGCTCCGGGGGGACGGCATTCAGATCAGCGAGTGGGCGGCGGGCCAGAAAACCCGCCAGTCGCTCGTCACCAAGCTGCTCGCCAAGCGCGACACGCTCGCCAGTCGCATCTTCGACCGCCTGCGCTACCGCATCATCACCGAGTCGGAGAAGGACCTCGTTTTGGCCCTCGTCGGGTTCGCCAGGCGGCTCGTTCCTTTTAACTACGTGATCCCCGGCCAGTCCCAGAATGGCATCGTGACGCTCGCCACGATCGCCGAGACGCTCGACGTGCCTTTGGAGCTCGTCCAGGAGCTCTGGGGCGAAGCGGTCGAAGGCGAAGAGCCCACACCTCCGAACGAATTCAGCGGTGCGACTTATCGGTGTGTGAACTTCGTCGCGGACATTCCTTTGCGTGTGGATGACCTGGTCGCTGGGGACGGGCCCGCCGTCGCTTTTGTGCAAGCGGAGTTCCAATTGGTGGATGCGGCGACGCACGCGCGCAACAACTGCGGTGAGAACGCGCACGACCGCTATAAAGCGCGACAGCTCGCCGTGGTCCGGCGCCGACTCGAAGGCCAGCGCATCCAGTAGGTAGTGCGTCTAGGGTTTCGAGAGGAAGACGGAATTCCCCGTTGACCGAAGCACGAGTATGCTTCGGTTTAGAGCCGATGGGGGAGGGAAGCGTTAGCTCGTCGCGAGCTTCTTGTAGGCCTGGGTCAGGCGCGAGACGCTGCGAGCGGCGGTTCGCTTGTGGATCACGCCCTTGGAGGCCGCCTTGTTCAGCGCCTTGGTCGCGAGGGCGAGAAGCTCCTTCGCGGCATCGTCCTTTTTCGCGACAGCTTCGCGGAAAGCCTTGACCGCCGTGCGCGTCCGGCTCTTGATGGCGCGGTTGCGTTCGGTACGCACTTCCGTCTGACGGGCACGCTTAGCGGAGGATTTGTGGTTCGCCATTGTTCTTCACGTCCAGTTTCTTTGACCGAGCGCCTGCTACCGCCGACACTCCTGCCTCATTCGCAATAGGCGCGGCGGAGTACCAAACGCTCCCATGACTGTCAATAGACGAACCCCCAAGTCTGCAGGCGTGGCCAGAAGCGCTAGCACCGTCGGATTCTTCACGCTCCTGAGCCGCTTTGGTGGCCTCCTGCGCGATGCGGTGTTCGCGAACGTGTTTGGCGCGGGGACGGCGAGCGATGCTTACCTGATGGCCTTCACTATCCCCAACACCTTTCGAACGCTGGTCGCGGAAGGGTCCCTGACCGTCGCTTTTCTTCCGGTGTTTCGCGAAGCGGAAAAGAAAGGCGGACCAGACGCCGGGAGGAATCTCTTCTCGCATGCATCCATTGTCTTTCCGGGGTTAGCCGCATGCGTCTCTGCTCTTGCGGTGTTGTTTGCGGAACCCCTCGTACTCCTTTTCGCGGAGGGTTTTCGTGATGTGCCAGGAAAATTTGACTTGACCGTCAAATTAACCAGAATCATGTTTGCCTACCTGCCGCTCGTCAGCTTCGTGGCCTTGGCAATGGGCGGCCTGAACGCGCGTCGACACTTCGCCACCTCCGCAGCGGCCCCTCTGACCTTCAATCTCGCGGTGATCGCGTCTCTGCTGGCCGTTTCGAGTCTCCTCCCTGATTTGCAGACGGATGCCGGTCGCTCGAGCGCGATCCCGTATGTCGCAAGAGCCGTGGTATTGGGCGGTGCGGCCCAGGTCGCGCTGCAGCTCTGGGGACTCGCGCGCGGCGGCTTGCTCGCGCGTCCGCGTCTTGGCTTTCCAGCGCCGATTCGACGGATCCTCTTGCTCATGGCGCCGGCGCTCGGAGCGTTGGCGGTGTACCAGCTGAACATTCTGATCGTCCGAAATCTGGCGAGCTCGCTGCCGGAGGGCTCCGTCTCCGCCCTGTTCTACGCCGACCGATTCTTTCAGCTGCCCCTCGGTGTCTTCGGAATCGCAATCGCCACGGCTTCGCTGCCGGCTCTCGCCGATGCGCATCTCGAGGGCGGCGCGACCGCACTAGCTCATACGCTCAGGCGCTCCCTCGAGCTGAATGCGTTCATCGCGATCCCCTCCACCGTCGGCCTCGTCGCGCTGGCCCTGCCGATCTGCGCCACGATCCTGCAACATGGCGCCTTTTCCCACGACCAGGCGCTCGAAACCGCGGCCGTGCTCCGCTGGCTCGCACTCGGTCTGCTCGCGGTCGCCTCGATTCGAGTCGTCAGCCAGGCGTTCTTCTCGATCCAGGACACGCGAACTCCGGTCGCGTGCTCAGCAATCGGTGTGGCCACGAATCTCGCGTTCGCGCCCTATCTGGCCGCCCAGTTCGGCGCGCCAGGCCTCGCCATGAGTCTGTCCGCCGCCGCATGGATTCAGCTCGGCGTGCAGCTCGTACTCCTGCGCCGGCGTCTACGCGTCCCCCTCGGGGTGCTCACGGTTTTGGGCGGGGTCGCACGCGCGCTCGCCGCAGCGGCGGTCATGGGTGGGTTGGCATGGGGGGGCGGACGGCTCGGCCGTTGGGAAGAGGGGCTCGCTGCTCAGAATCTGTTCGTGCTCGGTGCCAGCGTCGTGGTCGGCGCCGGCTGCTACGCTGCTCTCCAGCTCTTGCTCCGTGCTCCAGAGGCAAGCCTGATCCTCGGCGTTCTGAAGCGACGCCTGAGAAATCGAGCAACATGACCCATTCCATTCCGATAACCCGCAACGGCGTTGTCACCTCGAGGTCACGGCGTGTTCCCGTGGCCGTAGCACTCGAGCGTCCTGGAGCTCGGATCGTGTTGTGACAGTAGGATGTCGGCGCCCGCGAGACGGGAAATCGCTGAGTCAGTAAAAGATCCGGCCGCTTAGCTGGCACGTAGATATTGTGTGCTGTGGATTACTTCGAGTGCACGAAAGTACGACACTTGGAGACCCCCGCCGCAACGCTCAAAATTCGTCTAACTCGCGGTTATGACAGTCAATTTCGCCACTGAGAGGTCGTGTGGCGGCTGGGAGCACGACGCAGCGCGTCGTCGAAGAAATTCACAGAAAGCCACACCACTATCCACAGGCGGGCGCACGGGTCACCGGCGAAGCCGAACAGCAAAATCAGTCTTCACGGGATTTCGCCAACTCCCATAGTCCTTCGAGCCGGTCAAGGTCGCTGTCCTCAAATCGCTCGCCCGCGCGATCGAGCTCCGATTCGATGACCTCAAAACGACGTTGGAACTTCACGTTGGCGCCTCGAAGCGCGTTCTCCGGGTCGATCCCCGCGTGTCGCGCGACGTTGCACAGGGCGAAGAGCACGTCGCCGAGCTCTTCGCGAAGGTGGTCGCGGTCATTGCCCGCCATTGCCTCTTTCAGCTCTTCGAGCTCTTCGTGCAGTTTGTCCCAGGCGCCGCAGGCGTCGGGCCAGTCAAAGCCCGCGGAGCTCGCTTTTTGGCCGATTCGGTAGGCGCGGAGCAGCGCCGGGAGAGAGCGCGGTACGCCGGCCAAGCGTCCGACCTTTTGCGATCCCTTCGCTTTCCGCTCCGCCGCCTTGATGCTTTCCCAATTGGCATGCACCTCGGCGGCATTCGCGGCCGTGCCCTCTCCGAAGACGTGCGGGTGGCGCCGCAGCAGCTTGCTCGAGATCGCTTCGGCCACGTCTGACAAGCTGAAGGTTCCGGCTTCGGCGCGGATCTGCGCTTGAAACACCACTTGAAGGAGCACGTCGCCGAGCTCCTCGCGATGCTCGTCTACATCGCCAGAATCGATCGCCTCAAGCAGCTCGTAGCACTCCTCGAGCAAGTAGGCCTTCAACGTCTCGAGGGATTGCTCGCGGTCCCAAGGGCAGCCGTCCGGTGCTCGAAGGCGAGCCATGATCCGTGAGAGCTCGGCGAGCGCCGCACCAGCGCATTCATGTCTGTCCATGACTCGAGGATATGCGCATGGCCCCCTGACGGTCTGCAGCTTTCCTTGCTGCCCCCGGGCAACTGTGTGAATTTCCAGAAGACGAGGGAGCCCTTCGCGCGCGATGATCCGCAGACATCCGAACCTCACCGCGCTGCTCGCCGCGGCGTGTCTCTGCCTCACCCCTGCTATCGCCCATGCTCAGGCGGGGATCCCCTACAGCGAGACGCCCGCGGAGGAGCCTCCGGCCGTGCCTGCGGAAGCGGAACTTGCGAAGGATGCCGAACCGGCCGTGCCCGAACCGAGCGTCACCGAGCGGGAAACGGGAGCGATTACGCCGACCGTCGCGTCCCAACCTGAGCTCTATGGCCTGTCCCCCGGTGAGCTCACCCAGGCTTGGCGGGAACGACTGAAATTGCTCCATGACGGCGACACGGAAGGGGCCGACGCGCTTCTCGAGAAGATCGTGGAGGCGAAGGTCGACAGCGGCTGGCCAAACGCGAGCGCCGTCGGCCTTGCCGCTGCCTCCGAAGCCCTCGAAGCGATGGATGCAGGGGCGCCGGAGCGGGCGGTGAGTCTCGCCGAGAGCGGACGCCGCTTGGCTCGGCTCGAACCGCGGGCGCATCTTGCGGAAGCCCGGACCCTATGGGCCGCGGGCGACCTCAGCGCGAGTGTCAAAGCGCTCGTGTCCGCTCTGCGGGTGAGCTGGTCCAACCCTTGGGAGTTGCGGATGCGGCTAGCGAACATGGCGGTCGGCGCGAGTTTTGCCCTCCTGGTCGCCTTGGCGCTCTTCGCGATCGCGTCCGTCTATCGGCACTTTGGCTCGATGCGCTACTGGCTCAGCGGAGTTCTGCCCACGGGCTTCTCGAAGTCCCAGGCAACGATCATCGTTGCCACCGCGCTCTTTCTGCCGTTGGTCCTCGGAGTCGGCCTCGTTTGGACCATTCTGTATTGGAGCGTCGCCGGAGCGCTGTTCTACAGCATGCGCGAGCGGGCGGCGGCGGCGCTCGTGATCGTCTACCTCACTGGCTTGCCTTACCTCGTGCCGTTTATGCTTCAACCGATCGGCTATACCGGCTCGCGCGCTCACGACGCATACCTCGCGGCCACCGATATCGGCGCGGAAGCAGCGGCGGCGCGACTCGCAGCTCATCCGAAGATCGAGCCTGAAGAGCTTTTCATTCTCGGGCTGCGGTCGCTCTGGAGCGGCGACATCGACCTCGCCGCCAAGTGGCTCCACCAGGCCGCGGACCGCGATGACAGCACTCCTGAGCTTTACGTCAGCCTCGGCAACATCGAATATGCCCGCGGCAACCTCGATGAAGCGACCGAGGTCTATAACGTCGCGATCAATCGCGACCCAGAAAACGTGATGGCGCTCTTCAATCTCTCGCGGCTGAAGTTCTCCCAGACCGAACAGCAGGAAGCCGGGGAGCTGCACCGGCGAGCGAACGAGATCGACTACGTCACCGTGGAGCGGTGGAGCGAAGAAGCCAAGCGAATCGGACCGACCTACGTGGTCCGGCCGACGGTGCCCAGCTGGATCCTCGACCGAGGTCACGCAGACGAAGGCGCATCGCGGGACGCCGCGCTCGATCTCTGGTCTACACTCAGCGGCGGGACGAACCCTCAGGCTTTCTTGATCGGCGCCGCGATCGCTTTTCTGTGGTTGATGCTGGGGGCGCTATTCCATCGTCGGGCCGAACGTTCCGAGCGCAAGGGTGGGGGGCAAGCGCTCGAGCGCATCAGACACGAGATCGAGGTCCACCGACACCAAGCCCGCATCGAGCGGCTCAGGAAGATCTTTGCCATGCTCTTCGCCGGCGCCGGACAGCTGATCTGTGGGCGTAGCGTCAAAGGGATTCTTTTCGCCACGGTCTTCCTCATGTGCCTCTTGGTGTCGTTGACGACGCTCGATCTTCTCCCGCGCCTGGTTCCCTACGACGGGGGACCAAAACTCTTTGCGTTGGTGCTCGCATTCCTCATCGGACTCGCGGCGTATGGGCTCTCGCTCTGGGACAACGCTCGATGGGAGGGCTGACGGATGGCGCTGCGCGGGACACTCAAAGACTTCGGCATTGCGGACATCTTTCAGCTGATCGGCCATCAGGGAAAGAGCGGGATTCTCACCGTCACAGAGAAGCAGCGCCAGGTTCAGGTCCACTTCAGGGAAGGGAATGTGGTGCGCGCGACCACGAGCACCCGGCGAGAGAAGCACCTTCTCGGCCGCATGCTCGTTCGCGCTGAAGTATTGACGGAAGCGCAGTTGGATCAGGCGCTCGAGATTCAGCGTACCAGTGGCCGTCGTATCGGAGACGTGTTGGTCGAGAGCGGTCTCATCGACCGCGCGACCTTGGCCGCGTTCTATCGACTGCAGACCCACGAGACGATCTACCAGCTCTTCCTCTGGACCAGCGGTAACTATGAGTTCAACGCCGAGGAGGTGACACTCTTCGAGGATGAGGAACCTCTACGTTCTGAAAACGTCCTCATGGAGGGCTTTCGCCAGGTCGATGAGTGGCCATCGATCCGGAAGCAGATCACGAGCTACGGACTCAGGTTCGAGATTCTCGTAGACCTCGACGCGATCTCGAACTCCGATGGCGGCGGTGGCTCCGACGATGACGATTTCGATCTCGATGCGGCTTTCGGCGAGCTCGGCGGCGACGGGGGCTCGAGCGATCCGCGCTTGCAGGGCGTGGGGGAAAAAGAGCGACGGGTCTTCCAACTCGTGACCCCCGATCGAGACGTCCAGAAGATCATCGATTTGTCGCGTCTCGGAGAGTTCGAGACCTGCAAAGCCCTGACCACCCTGATGACGAACGGGATCATTCGCGCGACGGAGATCTCCGAGAGCGGTTCGAGCCGGGCCGCCGCCTTGGGAGGGGGAATCACCGCGGGACGCGCTGCGGGGATCGGGGGCTCGATCTTTCGTCTCGCGCTATTGGTCGTCCTGGGCGCTGGGGTGTTCGTGGGTGCCGAACAGCTCGGCTACGATGCGAATCTTTGGGCCACCGGGGAGTCCCAGGGGTATCAATCGCAGGCCCTCGAACGGCAGCTCTCCCGCGCGCGCATCGAGGTGATCCGTCGCGGGCTCGAGGTCTATCGGGCCCGCTACGGCCGCTACCCGGAATCGCTTCAGACCCTCGTTCAGACCGAGCTCGTCAGTGCCCGCGACTTGAAGTTCCCCTGGTCGCAGGCGTACTACTACGAGCGGGATGAGGGCGGCTATCGACTCCTCCGTCCGCTAGAATGAGCATGGATGATCGCTGAATAAGCGATGCGGAACGCGCGTCGAGAGCCTCGTGCACTGGAGCCCGCAATGAACCGATTTCGCCCGATTTCTTTCGCCGTCGCCTGCGCCCTGGGGCTGGGGCTCCTCGCCTGTGAGGATACCGAGACCGGCGATGGGAACGGCAATGGGAACGAAAACACCGGGGCCACGGCGTGTTCGGCCGACTTTGACTGCCCTGTGGGGCAGGTCTGCGGCGATGCGAGCGCGGAGGGGGATAGGACCTGCGCGCAGGCGTCCGCGAACGACGCTGATCGCGTCTTCGCCGAGGCGAGCCTGTCTTTGACCGGCGCTGAAACCTATCTCGCGACCGTCTATGCCTTGCCCACCGACGAGCAGGCTCCGGACGACAACTCGCGTGTCTTCAAACTCGTTGGGGTGGACGGCGCCGATAGTGCGTTGCGGATCGCGCCCATCGATCGGCCGGATCCTGGTTTCTCGAACGACCCCTTTTGGACCGCTCGGCTGCGCTACGCCGCGCGGCGCCGAGAAGGGATCGACCGGCTGGGCGACGCCATGGTGCGCGGTGAGCGTTCGGTCTTCGGCGGCTTCGAAACCCGGCAGGCGTCCTCGTGTTCCTGCAGCGACACCGAGATCTGTTGGGAAGGGTCCTGCCAATCGAGCGTCGAGCTGAACCTCGGCTCGGGCACCATCATCGCGAACGTTGCGGGGACCGTGAGTGGAGATTCGATCACTGTGAGTGTCCTCGTGGACGCCAATGATAGCACTTCGGAGGCCGCCGCCCTCAACGTGGCGAGCACTTTCGCGGAGAGCGCGGACGACGTGCTCTTTTTCCTCGGCCAGGATGCAGGTCACATTGCGCCCTTGGACCGAGACGAGAGCGGGACGATGACCGTGGTGTTCTCGTCTGAAATCCCGGACGCCTTCAGTATTCCAGGGCTCGTGGGACTCTTTGACTTCTTGGATTTCCTGCCGGAATCGGACACGGAGGCCAGTGGCAATCAGGCGGATCTACTCTGGGTCGTGCCTCCGAGCGCGGAGACCATCGACTCCTGCCAAACCTCCGGTGCCTGTACGGACGAGGTCACCTTCGAGCTCGCGCTCGCAACGCTCGCCCATGAGTACCAACACCTCGTGAACTTCGCGCGCCGTGCCTTTGATGGCACGTTGGACGTGCAAAACCGCGAAACCCTCTGGCTCGACGAAGGTCTGTCGCACACCATCGAAGACCTCGTCGGGTACGGAAACTCGACGCAAGAAGCGGTGGCACAACTCTTTTCCGACTTTTACCTCGACGGAAGCTGGGCCTACGGCAGCGATTCGGTCCCTCAACGGGGAATGGCCTATTCACTGCTGCGTCACGTGATCGACCAGCGGGCCCGCGCCGCCGGGGCAAGCGACGCAGCCTCATCGCAGGTTCGGACCGCCGCCCGCGAGGTGTATACGCAGCTGCTTTCGGGGTCGCGCACTGGATACCTTCAGCCGCTCTTTCAGAACCTCGGCCCGGATGGCATCGGGAACTGGTTGGTTGCCCTCTACACCACGGACAACGAATTCGAGGTGACGCAAACGGTGCCGGCACAATACCTCCCGCGCGCGACCGCGGCGTCTACTTTTCAAACCGGCTTTTCGCCCTTTGCCGAAATTCTCACCTCCCGCGGCGAAACGATCCCCCTGGCAGGGCCACCGAGTGGCGACGACGTCAATGTCTTTGACGAAGATGTGATCGACGACCTGAGCTCGGAGATCGAGTCGGAGATGGGGATCTCCCAAGTGCGCTATTTCCTGATCGGGGGCAGCGGCGCCGCTGGCGACGCGACGATTCGAGCGGTGGGCGAAGCCGCGGTAGACTTCCGGCTCCGGGTGGTGAGGATTCAATGATCGCGCTGCTGCTTGCCGCCTCGGTGCTCGCAGCCGACGGCGACGTGGAATCGCTGAGCGGGAAGGTGCGGGTCACCGGAACCGGCCATCGCCCGACCGTCTCACTGAAGGGTGATACAGTTGAAACGCGCCTCGCCGGGGAGCTCACCGCCGAGCTGCAACGTCTCGCGACCTTCCGAGTGACGGTCACCGGGCGCCCCGACGGGAGCGTGTTCCGCGTGATGGAGTACGCGATCGACGACATCGGCGGAGGGGCGAAGCCTGTCGTGGGCACGCTGGTGAAGGCGGAGGAGGGCAACTACGCCCTGCGCGACGGGGACGGGGATGCCATTCCGTTGAGTCTTCGCCCCATGAGCAAGCGGCGCTTGTCTCGCAAAGCGGGGGCGAAGGTGTGGGTCTTTGGGAAGCAGCTCGTCAGCGGCGAGTATGCGGTGAAGCGTTACGGTGTTCTGAGGGAAGCCAAACGTTTAGAGTCGACGGACAGTGAGTTGACCGAATGACCGGGAAGCGGCCCGGAGGGGAGACACATGCGAATCATGACGATCGGTGCAGCAGTGATTGCGTTGATGATGCTCGGACCCAGCGCGGAGGCCCAAGAGGGCGATCCGCTCGCGGAGCTCGCTGCTCTCGGTGACGAGATGGCAGAGACCGGACCCGAGGGCGGGGGCTCGATCCGAGCTAAGAAGGAAGCAGACCTCGACAGAACGATGCGCCTGAAGGACAAGCGCAATGTGGAGGCCCAAGTGGAAGGGGTCAACACGGCCCGTTTTCCGTTCGTCGCGGTGAAGCTGAAGATCCGCAAGCCCGCAACGGACGGCGCTGGTAAGAGCGTGAAGAAGAACAGCGAGATCGTCGTCGTGCCCGCCATGAAATTCAGCGGCAAGTCCGCAGATCTCACCGATGAGGCGACGCTCATGAACGCAGGGGCCTACTACCTCCAGCGTGGTGACCGCGTGATGGTCCGGCTCGGCGAAAAGAAGGGCAGCGTCTGGTCGGCGGAGTACATCGAGCGGCGCTGACACCCTTGCCGGTGCATCTACAGAATCGACGGCGTCAGCCTCGCCTCGCGACTCCGGAGGTCCTCTGGATGGCCGAGGGTATTCTCGAGGCGCTCGGGGAGGCGGACTCGGAGCTGTCTGTGCTCCTAACCGATGACGCCACTGTGCATGGGCTCAATCGCGAGCACCGACACAAAGATGCGCCCACGGATGTGCTCTCCTTTTCGCAGCTCGAAGGCGAGCACGTGCTCCCTGGAGCTCCCCGAGTTCTCGGAGACGTCGTGATCTCCATGGATACGGCGGCGCGCCAGGCCGAGTCTATCGGCCATTCACTCGCCGACGAGGTTCGACGGTTGCTGATCCACGGCGTCCTACACCTGCTCGGTCACGACCACGTGAACGGCGGGACGCAGGCTCGTAAGATGAGAGCGGAGGAGGAGCGGCTCGAGCGCGTCTTGGTTCAGCGCGGTGCGTTCTCCAAGACCTGACCGCTCACCGCTTCGCGCAGCATCTCGAGGGTGTAGGGCTTTGCGAGGAAGCCGCCAAAGCTCGGGTGGTCGACGATCGAGTCGACGCCGTCCGCACTCGAATCGTAGCCACTCATCAAGACAATTCGAGCCTTGGGTAGCGTGGCCGCCAGATCGGGGAAGGTCTCGACCCCACCGCGTCTCGGCATGGTGAGATCGAGAAGGATCACATCGTAGGGGTGTTCCGCGGCCCGCTCGAGTGCTTCGTCGCCGTTGGAGGCCTCGGTGATGGTGAGCGAATCGAGCTCGAGGAGACGACGCACGGAGCGACGGGTCGTGGGATCGTCGTCCACGAGGAGAACGGTGGGCCGCGAAGGGGAAGACGTGTCCGACGGCTGGGCCCGTGGTGCCTCTCGCTCGGCGCGCACGCGCGGGCGCAAGGGCAAAGCGACGGTCACCCGCGTTCCGGACCCCTCTTTGGACTCGAGGAAAATCGCCCCGCGGTGCGCACGGACAATTCCGACGACCGCACTGAGCCCGAGGCCTCGTCCCGTAAATCGCGTGCTGAAGAAAGGGTCGAAGACCCGAGCCTGAGCCGTGTCCGGAATTCCTTGGCCGTCGTCCTCGACCCTGATGACACAGTAGTCCCCCGCGGGAAGATCCTGGCCCAAGTGGGCGCGCGAGAGCTCGAGACGGCTGAAGTGCTGCCGCCGCGTTCGAAGGGAGATCGAGGTCCCCTTTGCCTCGGACGCATTGCTCACCAGGTTGATCACCACCTGCTTCAAACGTTCCGCATCACCGGTGACCGTCAGGGCTTCGGAAGCCAGCTGCACCTCGAGCTCGGCGTTGCCGGTCACCGCGGCTTCGACCAGCGGATCGAGCTCGCGTAGGAGGATGTTCGCATCGAGGTCCTTGGAGGCGACCTGGGTCTGCCCGGAGTAGTCCAGGAGCTGCCGGCACAAGCCGGAAGCCCGAGTCGCCGCGGTCTTCATGTCGCCGAGGCATTCACGCAGGAACGGTGCGTCCTCGATTCGGGCCGTTGCGGCGTCCGCATTGGCGAGCACGCCCATCAAGAGGTTGTTGAAGTCGTGCGCGATCCCGCCTGCCATGACGCCGAGGCTCTCGAGCTTCTGAGCGGCAAGGAGGCGATCGCGAATCTCTTCGCGCTCCTTTGCGGCCAACAACTCACTGCTGCGATCCTGAAACACCGCGACGACGTCGCCGCCCGGCAGGCGAAAGGTGCTGTAGTCGAGGTAGCGCGTGGCTCCGCCCCAGTGGACTTCGACCTCCCTTCTCTTGGTCTCCTCGCCGCTCCGAGCAGCCAGGCGCAGGTCAGCACCGGCCTGGCTTTCGAGGATGGCCGGAAAGGTTCCGGCGAGGGTCTTGCCGACGATGCGCTGGGGCTCGAGCTCGGGGAGGGCGTGATTGATCGACGCGAAGAGAAAATCCTCCCCGCCGTTCAAGGGCTCGAAAATGGCAACCCCGTCGAGAAGGTGCTCGAAGAGGTCGACGAAACGTTCTTCCGAGGTCCGGAGCATGCGCTCGACGCGCTGCCTTTCCCGAATCTCCTCGCGTGCGCCCTCCAGCGCCACCGCGAGATCCTCGCGCTGTTCTTCTTCACGGAGGCGCAGTCCTTCCATGCGTCTTGCCCAACGCACCCGCACAGACACGAGGAGAAAGGCGACGATGATCGTGCACAGCATGAGCATCGTGCGGTGGAGCATGCCAGGAGGCAGCTCGGATCCCCAGGCGACCGCACCCCACATGGCAGCGGCGCCGACGGCGAAGATCGCGTAGTGGCGCAAGGAGAGAAAGAACGCGCCCGCGACGACCAAGAGGAGTTGCACGTAGTTGTCGTATAAGGCTTCCTGACGCAGGTGGAGCGCATGCACCACGTTCGACACCACGAGCAGGGCCGTGACCGTCAGCCACAGGTGAGGATTGGGCCCGCGTTCGCTTCGGCGGTACACAAAATGGGTGATGAGCCCGACCGCAATGAGTGCGGTATCGTGGATCAGAATCGGGGCACGAAGGCCCGCCGGAAACTCGACCGCGTTGAAGACGAAGTAGATGGCGAACAGGATCGCGAGGTACACCCCGGCCGAGCGCAGGCTTTCGTGGCCCAACTGGTTCAGTCGAGCGTCCACGGAACGGGATTCTGAGCTCGGTCTCGGGTTCATGACGCGCATCAGCAACAACGACACTCGGAGTGTGACGCTTGATTGCCATTTCCGCTAGCGAGAAGGCGGAGTCGAGCAGAAAGACTGTCTCCGTCGCGCTCACCGCGCGATCCCTGCTCCGCGCCGCGGGCGCCGGACTGATGTTGACCGCGTCTTTTCCTATGGCCGTGCCAGCCTTCGGGGCAGCGCCACTCCTCGATTGGGGGCCTCGGGAGCTCTTCATCCTGCCCGCTGCCGCCTATTTCTACGCGCAGGGGCTCCGAGGCGCGTTTCGGGGCGCCTGGGTCGCCGGGTTCGCGCACTTCCTAACGCTTCTGTTCTGGCTCTACGTCGCGATGAACGAGTTCGGCCGCATGCCCTGGTACCAGGCCATACCGGCCCTCTCGCTCCTCGCCGCGTACTGCTCGCTCTACCTCGCGGCGCTGCCGCCGCTCTTTGCGATCTTGCTTCGCCGCGTGCGCCTCCCCGCTCCGCTCCTCTTCGGGATTTCGGTCGTGTTTCTCGAGTGGTTGCGAAGCCACGCCCTGACCGGGTTCCCCTGGGGCCTCTGGGGCTACTCGCAGGCGCGAAACCTCCCCCTCGCGAATTTGTCCGCCTGGGGCGGGGTGTATCTCGTGAGTGCCGCCGTCGCGGTTTTAGGCGCCCTCGCGTTTGAGGTGGGGCGTGCACGGGGCGGGCGTCACCTGGTCGTCCTCGCAGCCACGACAGCGCTCCTCCACGGCGCGGGGGCCCTCAGACTCGCCTTGGACCGAGAGGAGCCGGGCGTCGAGCCGATCTCCGTGGCGCTCTTGCAAGGCAACATTCGCCAGGAAGTGAAAAACCGAGGAGTCCTCGCAGGAGCTCGGGTCGCCGCCGTCTACGAGGAGCTGGCCAGGCAGGCGCTCGACGCGGATCTGCTCCTGTGGCCCGAATCCGCCTGGCCCTACGCACTCGATCTCGATAGCCCGTGGTTTCCGGTAGAACGGGACGTTCCGATGGTGGTCGGGGTCGTTCAGGGGCAGGGGCGAGGCACCGAGCAGGTCGCGCACAACAGCTCGGTCTACGTCGAGCCCGGCGGTCGGATCGGAGGCCGCCAGCACAAGCTGCATCTCGTGCCCTTTGGCGAATATGTGCCCCTGCGTTGGCTTCTGCCGGTCGACCGTGTCGTTCCCGGCCTGATCGACTTTACGCCGGGGACTGGCGCCCATCCCGTAGGGGCGGAGCGAATCGGGGTGCTGATCTGCTACGACGGCATCTTTCCGGACATCGGCCGAGCGCACGCCGCTGCGGGCGCGGAGATCCTCGCGAATCTCACGAACGACGCCTGGTACGGTCGTACGAGCGGGCCGCTGCATCACCTGGATTTCTACGTCTTTCGCGCGATCGAGACCGGCCGCTACGTCTTGCGCGCGACGAACACCGGTTATTCGGCGGTGATCCGCCCCACCGGAGAGGTGACGGCGCGCACGGAGCTCGACCGTAGAACGGTGAGTCGGGGGCTCGCCTATCGTCGCCAAGGCACCACGCTATATGTCTGGGCGGGGGACTGGGTGGTCGCCGTCGCGGTGGCGGCGGTGGTCGCGGCTGCGCTCGCCGCCGCTCGGGATAGGTTGACAGGGAGAAGGAGCCCTGCGCATTTCCCCCGGCGGATCGAGACACACGAAGGAGACGATGATGGAACGCAATGAGTTGATCAAAGACATGCAAGACCGGGTGGCCTCACTGCGGAGGTATCTTTGACGTCGACGAGCTGAAACGCCAACTCGAGGAGCTCGACACCAAAGCCGGCGACCCGGATCTCTGGGCGGACCAGGAGGCCGCGGAAAAGGTGCAGCGCGACCGCGCGCGGGTGGACAAGGTCCTGCGCGTGTTCGTTGGCCTGGAAAAGTCTGTGAATGACGCCAGCGAGCTGCTCGAGCTCGCCGAGGCCGACGAAGAGATAGCAACCGAGCTCGACGAGCTGCTCGAGAAGACCCGTGCCGGGCTCGAAAAGCTAGAGCTCCAGCGCATGCTCGGCGGCGAATACGACGGGTCCAACGCGATCGTTCAGGTCAACGCTGGCGCTGGCGGGACGGAGAGCCAGGATTGGGCCTCGATGCTGCTGCGCATGCTCCTGCGCTGGGCCGAACGTCACGAGTTCAAAGTCGAAATGCTCGACGACCAGCCCGGGGAAGAAGCGGGGATCAAGAGCGCGAGCTTTGCCGTCGAAGGGGACTACGCCTACGGCTACCTGCGCTCCGAGCAGGGCGTGCACCGTCTGGTCCGGATCTCCCCCTTCGACTCGCAAAAGCGGCGTCACACCTCATTCGCCTCCGTGAGCGTTTCCCCGGAGATCGATGATGACATCGAGATCGAGGTTCGTGACGAGGACCTTCGGGTGGACACCTACCGCGCGAGCGGTGCGGGCGGACAGCACGTCAACAAGACCGACTCGGCGGTGCGCATGACGCACATACCCACGGGCATCGTGGTCGCCTGCCAAGCGGAGCGCTCGCAGCACAAGAACCGTGCGAAGGCGATGAAGGTGCTCAAGTCCAAGCTCTTCGAGCTCGAGCTGCGCAAGCGCGAGGAAGAGAAGGCGAAACTCGAGGGCGACAAAAAGAAGATCGAGTGGGGCTCGCAGATCCGCTCCTACGTCCTGCAGCCTTACCGCATGGTGAAAGATCACCGCACCGGCCACGACAGCGGCAACACGGACGCGGTGCTCGATGGCGACCTCGACGCCTTCATCGAGGCCTTTCTGATGGGCAAGACCGCAGACGGGGCCGAGGCGGAGCTGGAATAGTTCTGCGTCGTCAGTCGCTGACGTAGAGGTCGCGACGGGCGGTCATCACGTCGAGCTCATACTCGAGGTTCTTGCGCGCGCGCTCCGAGAGGTTGCCCTCGAGTTTCTCCTGCAGCGCACGGATCTCCACGTTGAGAGCTCGACGGCGCTCGCGAATTTCTTGCGGTTTGCCC
>CAYXVF010000079.1:0-22074 GCA_964468125.1 uncultured Bdellovibrionales bacterium
CTGAATCGACTTCCGCCGAGGAGCTCCGGTGCCGTTTCGAAAGGGTCGCGATCCAGAACGACAAAATCCGCCGTGCGCCCGGTACCAAGCGTCCGCCGTCGTCCCGACGCGCCGCCGCTGGGTATCGGGTGAAGCGCGCGACCGCCTCGGCCGTCGGGAGTTTTTGCTCCGGCAAGAAGCCACCGGGGGGGACGGTCGCCTCGACTCTGGCGTGTGACCGCCGCGTGAATGCCGAGCCAGGGATTGGGCGACTCCAACCCATGTCGCTCGTGGCGTGAATCGGCTGCACGCTGGCGACGACTCCTCGATCCGCAAACAGGGAGAGATCGTCTCGGTGCACGACCTGTGCGTGCTCGATTCGAGGGCGCGCGTCGGCAGGCAATTCGCCCAACACCTCGAGGGCCTGTCCGTTCGCCGCATCACCGATCGTATGAACCGCGAGCTGATAGCCGGCCTCGTGGCTGGCGCGGACGCGACGACGCAACTCGGCCGTCTCCTGAAACAAGAGGCCCGTGCTCCGCGCATCGTCATCGTAGGGATCGATCAGCGCGGCGCTGCGTGAGCCGAGCGCGCCATCCGCGTAGAGCTTGATGCCCATCACCTGCACCATGCCGTCACGGTCGACCGGTCTCGAGATGAAACGTTCGAGTATGTCCCAGCTGTCGCCAACGTAGACGTAGACCCTGAGAGACACTTCGCCGGCCCGTTCCATCTCCAGTAGGACCTCGACCCTTCGGAGCTCCCGGAAGGCTCTCCTGCGCGACCTTCGTCGAGGCGCATCCGAGCGGCGACGGGAGCTTTCTCGTGGGCAGCGACAGCGGCGAGCTCTACACGACGACGGGCGCTCTCCGCGATGGGCTCACCCTCGCTGCGAGCACCGGGAGCAGCAACGCGGTGACTGAATTCGTTGCGCTCGAGAATGGCCGCTGGCTCGTCGCCCACTCGGTATCGAACAATAGGATCTTCGATGTTCGCAGGAGCGACGACGGGGGAGCGCGCTGGGAACCGATCGACAACGGCATTCCCGAGCAGACCGACTGGGTCCCCGCTCGCCTACGGGTGGTCGTTTCTGGGACGCGGTGGGCGACGGCTCGGACACGCTCTTTTCAAACGATGCCTTCGGCGTCGTGCGCTTTGACGGCGAGACGTTCACGCCCCTTCGATTGTTTGCCTGCACCATCGGAGAGCTCGCCATCGACCCGAGCGGTGCGTTCATCTACGCGGGCACGCGTGACGGTGGACTCTATCGGTACACGATCGAGTGATCAGCGCTCCGCTTCATCCTTGAGACGGATCGGCCCGTAGTTCTTCGCGATCTTCGGCGTGATCGTCGAGTAGAAGGCGCGGATCTCTTCCATGTCCGCCACCGGATCACCCGTGGGATGAAGGGTCGGGCCGAGGCCGCCGCGCCGGCGTCCGTAGTCCAAGTATCCCATGATGATCGGGACCTTCGCGGTGCGGGCGATGTGGTAAAAGCCCGACTTCCAATGCGGGCGAAGGCTGCGCGTGCCTTCGGGGGCGATCGCGAGCAGGAGCGCGTCGCGCCTCTCGAATTCGCGGGCGAGCTGGGCGACGAGGTCGAGCTTGCCTTTTCGATCGATCGGGATCCCATTGAGGAGGCGGAGCAAGCCACCCAGTGGCCAGCGAAAGAGCGACTCCTTGCCGATCCAGGCGAACTTCGCACCGAGCGCGAACCCCATCAGGATGATGTAGTAGCCGTCCCAGTTGCTCGTGTGCGGCGCGGCGACCACGACGGCCTTGGGGTCTTCCGGGAGCTCTCCTTCCGGGGCCCAACCGGTGAGGCGGAGGAGGGCTCGCGCGATTCGTTTTTTCATGGCGCGAGTTTGCGCGATTGCCTGGGTCGGCGCGAGCGGGCGCTCAGGAATAGAACGATCCCCACGGCCAGGGCGACGCCGGTGGTCAGCCAGGAGATCCATTTCACCTGGAAGAGCAGCCACACGGACACCACCACCGAGAGAGCGGGGATCAGAAAGCCCCCGGGGAGGACGAAGGCGCCGGGCGCAGAGCCATGACGGCGACGCAGAGCGGGGATCGCGAGGGTGTCGACGATGTACATCAGAAGCCGCACGAGGACGCCGATCTTCGCGAGGAGTACGAAAGAGCCAAACGCCGCGAGCACGAAGCCGAGGCCACCGTAGGCGATCACCGATACGTGGGGGGTGGCGTAGCGCGGGTGAACGGCCCCCAAGAAGCGCGGAAGGTGCCCATCGCGCGCCAAGGCGTAAGTGATGCGGGGAGAGGAGAAGTGAGCCCCGAGGAGGTTGCCGCCCACGGAGATCGCGACTCCGGCGGTCAATATGACGGTGCCAACCGGGCCAAAGAGGGCGGCACCGACGTCGATGAGCGGGCTTTCGCTCGCGGCGAGGTCGGGAACGGCGCCGAGACTCACCCCCTGGATCAACACATAGAGCACGGTCGCGACCGCGAGACCGACAAACAGGGCCCTCGGCATGTCCCGCGGCGGATCTTTCGACTCGCCGGCAGGCACCAGCGCTCCCTCGAAACCGACGTATGCGTAGATGACCAATAGCGCCGCTTCGCCGAGCTCGAGAGTGCTCGGCGAGGCTTCTCCGGCGGCTGGAAACGGATCGAAGTAGGCGATCCCTCCAAAAGCGATGAGCAGCAGAGGAACGAATTTGGCGATTGTGATCGTGCTGAGCGCTCGCACGGCTCGGTCCGTGCCCACGACATTGACCCAGGTGAAACCGCCAGCCACGAGCGCCAACAGGGTGTAGCGCAACACACCGCTGTTCGAGCCCGGAAAGAAATAGGCGACGGAGTCGATGATCAGATTGAGGTTGGCGGCATAGGAAGCGACGCGCCCGAGATAGAAGAGCCAGCCGCTCTGGAAACCCGCGAAGCTGCCGAAGGCGTCGTCGGCGTAGCGAATCGGGCCGCCGGTTCCGCGAAAGTAGCTCGCGAGCTCCGCGTGCGACAAGATGATCGGGAGGATCAGGACCGCACAGAGAACGAAAATGAGCGGGCTATATCCTCGGGTGAGGCCCGCGACGGCGCCAGGAACCCCAAAGATCCCCGCGCCGATCAGGCCATTGAGTACTAGGAGCCAGAGGCCCCACAGGGTGAGGTCCCGTCGAAGGGGCTCCGGCTGCTCGGTCACCAGATGCTCACGCGTTTCTCCGGTGGCAGGTAGAGCGCATCGCCCTCCTTCACGTCGAAAGCGGCGTACCAAGGATCCATGTTTCGGACTACGCCGTTGATTCGATACTGGGGTGGGCTGTGGGGATCGCTCTTGATGCGCGTGACGAGCGCCTCCTCGCGGTACTTGGCGCGCCAGACCTGAGCCCAGGCGAGGAAGAAGCGTTGGTCACCGGTCAAGCCATCGATCACCGGCGCTTCCTTGCCACCCAGGGACATCTTGTAGGCATGGTAGGCCATTGAAAGTCCGCCGAGATCGCCGATGTTCTCGCCGAGGGTGAGCTGGCCGTTGACGTTGACGTTCTCGAACGGCTCGAAGGCATCGTACTGGGCCACGAGTGCCCGGGTCTTGGCCTCGAAGCGCTCTCGGTCCTCCTCGGTCCACCAGTTGCGCTGCACGCCCGCCCAGTCCGAT
This sequence comes from uncultured Bdellovibrionales bacterium, assembly GCA_964468125.1. Taxonomy (GTDB): domain Bacteria; phylum Myxococcota; class XYA12-FULL-58-9; order XYA12-FULL-58-9; family CAYXVF01; genus CAYXVF01. The sequence continues at coordinate 3,593 of CAYXVF010000079.1, forward strand.
TTCGAGCCCTGGTCATCGAAGCCGTGTCCCATTTCGTGACCGATCACTCCGCCAATCGCTCCGTAGTTGACCGCTGCATCGGCATTCGGGTCGAAGAACGGCGGCTGCAGGATCGCCGCCGGAAACACGATCTCGTTGAAGGAGGGGTTGTAGTAGGCGTTGACGGTCTGCGGTGTCATGAACCACTCGTCGCGGTCCGGGGTTTTGCTCAGACGTGAGACGTTGTCCTCGTACCAGTAGTCGCGCACGGCGCGGTAGTTGGTGACGAGGGCGTCCGGGGTGATGCTGACCGACTCGAAGCTGCGCCAGTTTTCCGGGTAGCCGATCTTCGGTCGAAACGATTCGAGCTTCTTCTTCGCTTCCACCTTCGTCTCGTCGCCCATCCACTCGAGACCGGCGACGCGCTGGTCGAGCGCCGCGCGGAGGTTCGCGACGAGCGCATCCATCTTCTGCTTGGCCTCCGGGGTGAAGTAGCGATCGACGTAGATTTTGCCGAGCGCCTCGCCAAGGCCCGAGCGCCCGCCTACCAGTGTCACCGCGCGCTTCCAGAGCTCGCGCTGTTCCTGTTGCCCTCCGAGCACCTTGCCGTAGAGCTCGAAGACCGCGTTGTCGATCTCCGGGCTGAGCAGGGGCGCATGGTTCACCACCGCGTGATAGGTCAAATAGTCGCGCCACACGGCGAGATCGGTCTCTTGGGTGAGCTGCGCGAGAGGGGCGATCGCCGACGGGGTCTGAATGTTGAGCTCCTTCACCGCCGCTACGTCGAGACCTGCCGCGGCGATGTGGGTCTTCCAGTCGTAGTCCGGGTAGGTCGAGGTCAGCTCCTCGAAGGTCACGAGATTGTAGGTTGCGTCCCGATCGCGCAGTTTGGCGCGCGGCCAGTGGTGCTCGGCGATTTGCGTTTCGAGCGCGAGAATCGCGTCGGCGGCGCTCGACGCCTCCGCCTCGGACGTGCCTGCAAGGGTCAGCACCTTGCGAATGTTTGCGAGATAGGCCTCTCGAATCTTCACGAAGCGCTCGTCGTCGGACAGGTAGTAGTCTCGGTCGGGGAGGCCCAGGCCCGAGTGACCCAAATTGAGGATGTAGCGGTCTGGGTTCTTTCGGTCGATCCAGATGAATCCGCCGATGGGACTGTTCGACTCGAAGCGTCCCGCGCGGCCGAACTCCTCGATCAGCTGCTCCCGCGTCTCGATGGCGGCGATGCGCTCGAGGTCCGGCTTCACCGGCTCGATGCCTTTTTCAGTGCGCGCTTCGAGGTCCATGAAGCTCGCGAAGTAGTCGCCTACCTTTTGCTCGAGCGTCCCTTGCGCAGGGTCGGTGGACGCGAGCTCTTCGATGATCGTCTTGACCCGTTCTTCGGAACGATAGCGGAGCTCGACGAACGAGCTGTAGCGCTGCTCGTCGGGCTTTAGCTCGTAACGGTCGTACCAGGTGCCGTTCGCGTAGCGGTTGAAGTCGTCTCCGGGCTTCACGCTCGTGTCCCGCGCACTGAGGTCGACGCCGAAGGTCCCGAGCTCGGGCTGTGCGGAGCTGTCCGCCGGGGCAGGGGAGGGCGCAGGCTTCGACGAAAAGCAGGCGATAAAGGAGAGCAAACTGAGCGGCAAGAGCTGGCGAGCGATCGGGGTCATGGGGTCCTCCAAAACGATGCGCGTTTAGATATGAAGTCGCGCGCCCGCTTTCAAGGGCGCTCTCTCGTCGACGTGGTCTGATTGGGGTTCAGAGGCCGAGAGCGTGTAGAATCCGGTCGTTGATCAGGCTGTCGCGCGGGCTGTGCGGCAGGCCCACGATGGCGTCCGCGCGATAGATCACACCCTCATCGAGAGGCCGGAGCGCCTTCGCTGCCACTGATTTCGTCAGCGCCGGGCGCGCTTCAACGACGAGAAGCGTCGCCTCTTTGCGACGCCAGAGGCGCCGGTTCACGCGTTTGGGTGCCCAGCCCGCGGGAAGGCCGATCACCGCAGGGGGCCCTTTCAGCCAGGCGCTCTTCAGCGCCTGTTCGCAGGCGTGGCTCGCTTCCGCACGTCCGTTCTCCGCTTGGTAGGCTCGCGCGGTCAGGCCGCAGCGGTGCTGCAGGAGGTCGTCGATCAGGGTCAAACGCCAGCCGTTCATCGAAGCGACGCAAAAGGCTACGCGCCGGATCAGTGCGTCATCGTCGCCAGCGAGGAGCAGCGGCTTTTTCAGTGGGGTCGTGGGCCAATAATCGTAATAGCCGCTGGGCTGCTCTTGCATGCCCAAACAGTAAGCGGTCATGCGCCCAGCGCAAGGTCAGCCCGGCAGGAAGCCACCCGCGCCGCCCAGAGACCAACCGCCGTCGGCGACCAGAATGCAGCCATTTACGTAGGCAGCCGCCGGGGAGGACAGAAAGACCGTGATCTCGCCCATTTCCTGCACCTCCGCGAAGCGCCGCAGCGGTACACTCTGCGTGGTTTTCTTTCGGGCCTCTTCCGTGGGCGCGAGACGGGCCATTCCTTCCGTTCCGTCTACGGGCCCAGGTGTCACTGAGTTAACCCGAACACCCAGTGGTCCCCACTCCATCGCGAGGGTCTTGGTGAGCATGTCTACTCCGGCTTTGGCTGCGCAGACGTGCGCCTGCAGGGGAGTCGGCATGAACGCCTGGGGCGCCGAGATGTTCACGACGGAGGCACCGGGCTTTCGGAGGTACTCGAAGGCTCCGCGGGCGGCGTTGAAGGTCCCGAGGAGGTCGATGTCCATGACCGCTTTGAACCCGTTCGAGGACATTGCCGCGACCGGAGCGGGGAAGTTTCCCGCGGCGCCGCACACTAATATGTCGAGTCCACCGAAGGCGTCGTTTGCTTCTCCGATGCGAGCGGCGAGAGCGTCGTACTGACGGACGTCCGCGGTGAGGGCGAGGACCTCACCCGCCGCGCCGAGCGCTCGGATCTCCTCTGCGGCCTTTCCTGCCTTCTCCGGGTTGCGGCCGAGTACCGCCACTGAGCAGCCGTAGTGCGTCAGCACCTTGGCGATTCCGAGGTTGATGCCACTGGTTCCGCCGGTGATGAACGCGCTCTTGCCGGCGAGTAGGCCGTCGCGAAAGGTGTTGCTGAGCTCCATGAAGACTCCTCCTCGGCACGTCGTCTCACGGGCGAGTGATCGCCGCAATCGCTGCCGGGCGGGCGCCCCTAGCCGGGCGCCCCTGAACGGCGCTTAGCTCGCGGGCGGGCGCACAATTCCTACAGCTCTGACCTGGGTTTTACCTTGCGCGCTAAGAAGTCAGTTGCGTAGCTTTTTGATTGGCAATCAAAGGAGTACCGCCATGGTTGGAGTTCTATTCGCAGGTTTGTTGGTTTCAGGGGTTCCGGACGCCAAGCCGGATCACACCTTTGTCCACGCCGGCGCGTCTTATGACGTTTACGTCGTGGAGGCAGACAACGCGTATTCGGTTGAGGTCTGTGCGCGTTATCAACTCACAGGCACGCGCATCACGCGCAACACGTGCTCGGGGCCCGTCGCACAGGAGCCGACGAATCTCGTGAAGCTCCGCCAGGACGATGACCAGCTGAGCGCATCGCAGGTGTTCCACCGCCGCGCGAACGCGGCCGCACGAGCCGGCAACGCGCTCGTGAATACGAACACAGAGGTGAAGGTCTTCTGGAACGAGGTCGCCCAGGCGATCAAAGAAGGCTGAGAGACCAGCGTGCGGGCGCCCCCTGTGCTCCACAGGGGGTCGGGCCCGCCCGTGCGGGCGCGTATCGTGCATCCACCTCTAGCGAACCACCGAATCCCCACCGTTTGCGCCCGTGCCTGGTTCCGGCACGCGAAAACCACCGGCTCCAAAGTGTTTCTCGAGCGTTTGCATTCGAGGTGAAACCGCGCTCAGCCGCCAAAAACGGGGTTTCGCCGCCGTTGCCACTGACTGGACCGTGATTCGCGATCTCGAACGGCGTCGTCGAGGCCGCCGTCAGAATTCGGCCAAATCCACGGAAATTGCGGGGCCAGCGGCGATCGCGCGGGCATTCCGTCTTTCGTGTGCGGCAAAATGTCGCAGGTGTGGCTCTCTGTCACCCGACCAGAAACGATGCAGATCCGCGAAACTATGGAGATTACGGCTGTTGCGCGGATTTCGTGACGATCGGGTGACGCCCGCCGCCCTAATGACAACCCCCGGCTTTCGTACTACGACACGCTGCGAAGGAAACTTGATGCGGAAATGGCCGTGTAGGCGGCCATCCTCGTGCGAGTGTACTTCTACGACGCTTGCTCACAAGCACGGATAGGAGGCTGTACTGTGCGCAAATTTACTGGACTAGCGTTCCCGATCGGGCTGATGGCGGCTCTCGCCATACCCGTGACTGGTCTGGCCCAAGAGGACGCAACTGCTGAAGAAGAGGTTGCTGCTGACGAAGCCGTGACCGAGGAGATGGCGGAAGAAGAAGCCGCTCCTGAACCTGAACCTGAACCGGAACCGGAACCGGAACCGGAACCGGAACCGGAACCAGAGCCGGCGGCCGAGCCCGAGCCCGCTCCTGCCCCTGCTGCTGCTGAAGAAGAGCCCGAGCGGTTCGTCGTAACGGGTACACGCATCAAGCGTAAGGAAGAAGCATCCGCCGCGCCTGTGACGGTGCTCACGCGTGATGAAATTCTTGCCCAAGGTATCAACAACGTGGGTGAGATTCTCCAGCGTCTTCCGGCCCAAGCGGCTGCTGTCAATACCCAGTCGAACAACGGCGGTAACGGTACCGCGGGCGTGAACCTTCGTGGTCTCGGCCTCGCCCGTACGTTGGTGCTCGTCAACGGTCGGCGCTTCGTCGCTGGCGGTGACGGCGCGAACACGTCCGTCGACTTGAACAGCATCCCCGTCGCGATCATCGAGCGCATCGAAGTCCTCAAGGACGGTGCCTCGGCGGTCTACGGCTCGGATGCGATCGCCGGCGTCGTGAACATCATCACCCGCCAAGATTTCTACGGCGTCGAAGCGAGCGTGTACTCCGGTACCACGCAGCGTGGAGACGGCAACCAGCTGCAGATCGACCTGACCACCGGTGTCAGCGGCGAGCGTGGGAACATCGTCGCATCGGTGACCTTCTACGACCAGCAGCCGGTGTACGCCGGTGAGCGCGATTACTCGAGCGTCGACCGTAACTTCGACTGGGACGGTTGGGATGCGGCCGGTCAGCCGAGCGTCGACCGCGACAGCGAGTTCGTGACCGACACCGGTTCGTCGGCGACCCCGCGCGGTACGATCATCGACCGGAGCGGCGCCGTCGGTAACGCGGCCTGGGATGCGTCGGGTTGCCGAGGCGGCGCGTGTTTCAACGCGCTCGACGGCGGTTGGCGTCCGTTTGGTGACGACCTCTACAACTACCAGCCTGAGAACTACCAGCTCACGCCGAACCGACGATTCAGCTTCTGGACCCAGGGCAACTACCAGGTTCACAAGCACGTCGACGTGTTCTTCGAGCTCAGCTACACGGACCGCAAGTCCTCGCAGCTGCTCGCTCCGAACCCGCTCTTCACCGTCACTGAAGGCGTGTCGGTCAGTGCGGAGAACATCTACAACCCGTTCGGCCGCGACTTCGTCGATATCCGTCGTCGTCTCCTCGAGATCGACAACCGCATCTTCCGTCAGAACAGCCAGACCTCGCGCGTCGTCGCGGGCTTCCGCGGTACGCTTCCGGACTGGGGTGGCATGCTCGAAGAGTGGACCTGGGAAGTCTACGGAAACTGGGGCCGCACCGACACCCTGAACATTCTTGAAGGTCAGCTCGACACGACGCGCCTTCAGAATGCGCTGGGTCCGGATTCGGGCTGTACCGGTGACTGTGTGCCGTTCGATATCTTCGGCGGTGCGGGAACCATCACTCAGGACATGATCGACTACCTGACCGTGACCGCGATCGACCGCGGCTTCAACGATCAGCAGATCTACGCCGTCAACATTGGTGGCCCGCTCTTTGAAATCGTTCCCGGAAACCCGGTGGGCCTGGGCTTCGGCTACATGTACCGCCGCGAAGCCGGTGCGGATTTGCCGAACCCCTTGACCGCGCAGGGCAGCCTCTCGGGCAACCAGCGTGACCCGGTCAAGGGTAAGTTCGACACGAACGAGTTCTACGCCGAGCTCGTGGCTCCGCTCGTCGAAGGCTTGCCTGGCGTGGAGGCTCTCGAGCTCAACGCTGCGGCTCGTTTCGTCGACTTCAGCACCTTCGGTTCGGACCTGGTCTGGAAGCTCGGTCTGCGCTGGCAGATCACCGACTTCCTGGCCGCTCGCGGTACCTTCTCGCAAGCGTTCCGTGCTCCGTCGGTTTCAGCACTGTTCACCGGTCGCCTGGACAGCTTCCCGCCGTTGGAAGACCCCTGCTCTCAGGTCAACGGCAGCCTAGACAATCCGAACGTCGCGGCGAACTGCGCGGCGGACGGTGCGGTCAACATCGACAACCGGGAGCAGTACCTGGTTCAGCTCGGCGGTAACACCGAGCTCGAGCCGGAAACCGCTGACACCTTCACCGTCGGTCTGGTTCTCGAGGACAACCTCGTTCCTGGCCTCTCGGTGAACGTGGACTACTACAACATCTCGCTGGAGAACGCGATCTCGACCATCGGATCGTCGGTCATCCTCGCGAGCTGCTACGAGGCCGACCCGAGCGCCCGTCAGTTCTGTGAGCTGATTCAGCGCGACGGGGACGGCTTCCTCGACCAGATCGTCGACGTTCTGCAGAACATCGGTGGCTCTGACGTCTCCGGGATCGACTTTGAGGCCCGCTATGTGCTCGGTACCGACGTCGGTACCTTCGGCGCAAGCCTCAACGGTACCTACTACCTCGAATGGACCGACACTCTGGCCACCGGCTACGAGTACGACCGCAACGGGGTGTATGACGGCGGCCTTCCGTTCTTCAAGTACCGCATGCAGGGGAACCTGGCGTGGATGCTCGATGAATATAACATCGGCTTCAACCTCCGGCACCTCCCCGGCATCGATGAGTGTGACAACAACGCGTGTAACGCGGAGCGTGATGAAGAGGCAGAGCCCCCGCTCCGCCGCACCTCGGATGCGTACTTTAACATGGACATCTATGCCGGCTACACGATGGACTGGGGTGAGGAAGGTGGTCAGACCAACCTCACCGTCGGTATGAACAACATCGCGGATGTGGTCCCGCCGTTCATCGCGAACGGGTTCCTCTCGAACTCGGATGAGACGGCGTACGATTTCATCGGGCGGTTCTTCTACTTCCGACTCACTCAGCGGTTCTAAGCCGAGAGCAATTGGAGGCAATCAAGATGAAGAAGCTTTCTAAGTTGATCATCGCGTTCATGCTCGCGGCCCCGTCCGCGGCCTGCTTGGTCGAAGACCCGCGGGGCCCTGAGCGCGATCAGTACTTCGAGGCCCCTGGGGATCTCGGCGAGTACGGTGCCCTCTGTGGTGACGGCTTCACCGCCTGCGCCAGCGGATTCACCTGCTATGACAGCGCCTGTACGCCCGACGCCATCGTCGCTTCGTGCACGGCGGCTCCTTCCTGTGGCGATGGATTCTGCATCGCGCGCGGTGACTCCTTTGAGACCACCTTCTGCAACTGCCCCTCGGGTCAGGTGTGGAACGGTGTCACCTGTATCGCGGACGCCTCTCCGGACTTCCCGGGGTCGGTGATCGCTCTCGCATGCCCGCAAGAGGATCTGGTTCCTGGCGAGCCTGACCCGGCGACCGAGGACTGCCCGGCGGGCTCGTTCTGTACGTCGGCTAGCGGCGGTGACTGCCTGCAGTTCGTTGCGAACGTCATGGGCGATTTCAACGGCACCACCCTAATGGGTAGCGTGACCAATGGAACCGCTGAGACCGACGCAACCTGCACCCGTCTCGTCGACGCCGACGACGCTGGAGCCGGTCTCCGCCTCGAGTTCACCGGCGCTCTCGCGACCACCCTCGGTGCGACCACGTCGATCACCATCGAGCTCACTGAGTTCGACGGGACCGGCACGGGCTTCGCCATCGTGTGGCCGCAGGGTGGGGGCAACGCGGCGCCCGGTTCGGACGCGGGTTATGTGGACGTGTCCGTGGACGGCACCAGCGCTTCCGGCGCGGGCGGGTTCTTCGACATCGACGTTCAAACCGGTGCAGACGCTCCGGAGAACGTGGTCGGTGGCTCGTTCTACGTTGGGTTCGAGGGCGGCGATTTCATCACCGGCGCCTTCACCACCCCGTGTGGAGCGGACGAGACCATCTGAGGTCTAGCGTCTGACGCAATGAAAGCCTAAAAGGCCCGGGCGCATGTCGTGTGCGCCCGGGCCTTTTTTTTTCAAGGAGTCATAGAATGACACTCGCTTTGTTTCCCTTTCTCGCCTCGAGCCTTCTCTCGGTGAGCACAGTCTTTCCGACGAGCGCCGCTCCCGAGACTGGAATCAACGTCGTCGTCGCCGCCGAGGACGTCGATGAAGGGTCCACCGCCACCGTGGGCGGAGTCAGCCTGAGCGCGGTCCAGGTCTATGCGCCGAGCGCCCTCATCGGGACCCTCGACGCCTCCGGTCTGAGCGATGGCACCTACGACGTAGTGCTCACGCGGTCCGATGCGACGAGCACCACGTTGACCGACGGCTTCGAGGTCCTCACCGGCGCGATGGTGGACGATACGGTGCAGCTGCTCGCGGTCGTGCCCGGGACCGCCACCGTGGGTCGGGAGACCGAGTACACCGTGATCGGTGCCAACTTCGACCCCGCTACGACGGTGACGTTTGAAGAGTTCCGCGGGCCGAAGATCGAGACGCTCGCGCTCACGAGCGACAACGTCGGTACGGCGAGTGCGATCTTGGTGGCAGGAACCGTCGACGTGATTGTCGAGCGCCCGGACGGCTCCATGGCTGACTTGGAAGACGCGATCGAGGTCGTGCCTGCGGTGTCCACCGGCGATCCCGTGACTCCGTCCGAGCCCCCGGATACGGGTGGCTGCGCGGCGACCGGCCCATCGGTGCTCGCAGCGCTGGCCGCGCTCGCCCTGTTCCGTCGCCGGCGGCACTGCTAGTCAGAATGGAGCGACCGACTCCGTTTCGCAGATCCTGAGCGCGGGAAAAGATCACAACAACGTGATCGGTGCCGTGGCGAGAGAACTCCTGCTTGCGCTCAACCAGTCAACGCAACTTCATAACGATAGCAGCTCGATGAACACGACGCCACACGCCACTTTGTTGTTGGAGTTCGGTGCGATGCGGTCCATCCAAAACGCATCCCACCGAACCCCGACGAGAAAGCGATGACGCCCCTCAGCGGCCGACCGAGAAGACCAGGTCGTCGCGGTCGGTGTAGCCGCCGGGGACGCAGGCGCCGGGGCTGCTCGAGTAGCGGAACACCGCTCGAATCGCCTGGCGCTCCGCGCCTTCGGGCAGCACGAAGCTCATCTTCAGAGTCTGCGCATCGCCCGCCTCGGGCACGGTGGTGCCGATGAGGGTCCATTCCGGGGCGTTCGCGTCCGGCGCGTGCCAGAGGTCGAGTGCGTCGCTCTGGCCATCCCGCCACGCCCAGACGTCCACCGCGACTTCGACTTCGGAGCCGACCGCCATCGCACGGTCGTCGGTGCTCGCGATGCGGATCGCCTCGATCGACTCGTCGTTCTGGTAGCTGCCGAGTGCGCCGTCCGCGCAGGAGTTGAACAGGGTGTTCGGAGCATTTTCCTCCGCTCCGCCGCGCATGGTTCCTCGGCCCACGAGCAGTGCACCGGTGGAGCAGCTACGCAGCCGCTCGGCGTCGCACATGGGCACGAGGTAGGTCGCGTCAAAGCTCGCTTCCACGTCCACGGGCTCCGGTTGAGGATCGGGATCGGTGCCGTTTTCACCGACGACGAACACCAGGTCGTCCCGGTCGATGTAGCCGCCGCCCGCGCAGGGCGAGTCGTTGCCCTGGTAGCGGTACTGGCCCCGAATCGCCTGCATCATTGCGCCGTCCTCCGGCAGCGTGAGCTCGAAACTCAGAGTCTGCAGGCCAGCCGCCGTGGGCTTCAACGTGGTCAGAAGCTGCCACTCGGGTGCGTTCGCGTCGCTGGTGTGGAACAGGTCCAGGCTGTCCTGGTTGAAGCCGCTCCAGGCCCACACGTCGACCTCGACGGTCACCGTCGAGCCCGGGGCAAAGGTGTCCGCGCTGCGCAGAACGATCCGCTCGAGGGACTCATCGTCCTGGTAGCTGCCCGAGTTGCCGTCCGCACAGCTCGCAAACAAGGTGTTCGGCGCGTTTTGCTCCGGTCCCACCGTGCCCCGGCCTTCGAGCAGGTCCGTGGTGTCGCACAAGGCGGTCGGCTGCAAACAGGCCACCGTCGACAGGCTCGGCTCAAAAGCGGCGAGGGTCGTGTCCGCGTTCGCGTTGGCCACGGTGACCTGCACGCTGTCGCTCGCGCTGTTGCCTCCAAAGTCGGTGGCCACCACCTCCAGCGTGTGCACCCCGTCTTCGACCGTGCGGCTGTCCCAGTTGAAGCTCGCCGGCAATCCCCGGCGCTCTACCGATTCGCCGTCCACGAAGAGCTCCACCGCTTCGAGGTTCGCGTTGTCCGTCACGGTCGCCTCGACGGTGACCGTGCGGTAGATGAAGTCCCCGTCTTGGGGGCGGGTGATCGCCACCATCGGCGGCTCCTCGTCGGGTTCTTGCTCCATCGCTACGTTGAGCAAGGTGTTCGGCGAGCCCGTTCCTACGCTCGAGATCCGGCCGACGGTGCCGAAGCGCACCAGGGCGTTGCCGGCCTCCTCCGGCGTCGCTTCGGGGTTTTCGCCCAGGTAGAGGGCCACCGCGCCCGCGACGTGGGGAGCCGCCATCGAAGTGCCGCTGATCGTGTTCGTCGCGCTGTCGCTCGTGTGCCAGGTGGAGGTGATCCCGCTCCCCGGCGCGAAGATGTCGACGCAGGGACCAAAGTTGGAAAAGTTGGAGCGCGCGTCGCTCCGGGTCGTCGAGCCCACGGTCACCGCTTCGAGCGTTCGCGCCGGTGACTGGCTGCAGGCATTCGTGTTCGAGTTGCCGGCGGCCACCACCTGGGTGACGCCCGCCTGAATCGAGCGCCGGACGGCCTCGTCGAGCGCGTCGCTCGCGCCGCCGCCGAGGCTCATGTTGGCCACCGCGGGCTTCACGTGGTTTTCCGTGACCCAGTCGATTCCGGCGATCACGCCCGCGAGGGTGCCGCTGCCGGAGCAGCTCAGTACGCGTACTCCGATCAGGTTGACGTTCTTGGCGACGCCCCAGGTGCTCGCGCCGATGGTGCCGGCCACGTGGGTCCCGTGCCCGTTGCAATCGGTAGCGTCGTCGTCGTCGTCCACGGCGTCGTAGCCGTGGCTCGCCCGGCCGCCAAAGTCCTCGTGGGTGATGAGCACGCCCGTGTCGATCACGTAGGCGTTCACGCCCGTGCCATCGGTGGGGAACTCATAGGTGTCATCCAGGGGCAGATCGCGTTGATCGACGCGATCCAGGCCCCAGGTGGCGTCTGTTTGGACCCCGCCGTTGGCGTAGACGTAGGCGTCTTCTTCCACCCAGGCCACCATCGGGTTCGCGGAGAGTGCGAGTGCATCCTCCGGGCTCATGTTGGCCGCAAAGCCACGCAGCGCCGAGCGGTACTCGTGGGTCACCTGAGCGTCATAGCCGGTCGACAGGCGGTCGGTGATCGCGCCAATATCTGTCAAGTCGGCATTCTGCTCGTCCAGCACCACGATGTAGTGTCCTGGAACAGGGTCGTTTGCGGCGAGTAGAGACGCCTTGCGCGCGCGCTCGGAGCCTTCGGTGGGCTCCGCCGAGCTGCACGCAGCAAGACACAACAATCCTACGAGGGAAAAATGGGCAGTCCTGGTCATCCTATCTCCTATTCGACTGCACCGAAAATGCAGCCGCGAGGACGATTCCTCGGAACGCCAGGGCCTTTCAACCCATAAAGGGTAAATGGTGACACAAATGATGGGAAAAACGGGACGCGTTGCCCGAGAGACTCGAGCCGCTGGGCGCCGCACCGATGGCTGACCGGGTCTTTGACTGCTCGGCGGTCGTCGCCCGGCGCTTGATGGAGCGAGCGGCGGCGATCGGCAAGCTCTCGCCGGAGGCCTTGGTCGAGAACCTAGGACTCGTGGACGCGCGCTCCGACCCCGAGGGGCGTGTACCCCTCGAGCGCTTGGCGGCAACCTGGTTCGAGGCGGCGAAACGGGCAAAGGATCCCACCATCGCCATCTCCGTGGCTCGGGCGGTCGAGATCGCCGACGGCGATGTCTTCGGCTATCTCATGGCCACCTCGGCGAGCTCCCTCGAGGCGCTCCAAGTGCTGGTCCAATATTTTCCCATCGTCGTGTCCGGCCCGGATTTTTCCGTGGCTCTCCGAGGTGAGCGCTCACACATCGTCTATATGGTGCCGACCCAATGGGCCGAGCGATATCGCCACGACGCCGAGTCCCTGATGGCGATCATCGTGCGCCTCTGGCGACTGCTCTTCGATCCGGAATGGAAGCCGGTGGCGGTGAGCCTTCAGCATTCTCGACCGGCGGACGTGAGCGCCTACGTCGACTGGTTCGGGACCGAGCCGGAGTTCAACGCGACCGCAACTGAGCTCGTCTTCGACGGGCGCGCGGAGGAACACTACGAACGTCCTCGGGACGACGCGCTGCACGATATCCTTCGTCGCTACGCGAAGCGACTTCTGTCCGCGGAGCGCGGCTCCTGGATGCAGCGTTATCGGCGCGAGCTCATCGCCGCTTTTCCCCATCGCGCTCACGACCTCGAGTCCCTCGCCAAGCGCATGGGGACCTCAGTGCGCACGCTCCAGCGACGCCTCCAGGAGCACGACACGAGCCACGAAGAATCGGTTCGGGTGACCCGCCGGCTCCTCGCCGAGCACTACCTGCAAGACGGGGCTTTCGCCGTCAAAGAGATCGCCTTCCTTCTGGGTTTTGCAACCCCCAATTCGTTTCACCGAGCTTTTCGGACCTGGACGGGCATGACGCCCGGCGACTACCGGGAGCGCTACACCCGCTCCATCATCGTGCAGTGAGTGGGGAGCGAGAGGCGCAAGGTGTCGTCGCTCCACCGGTGCTCGAGCCTGCCGCCCAGTGTCTGGGCCAAGCGTTGGCATTCGTCGAGGGGGAGCGCCCCTCTGATGTAGCCGAGCAGGGGATGGTCGCAATGCTTTCGGTCGAACTGCCGTAGCTCGATCCGTACCCGTCCGTTCTCCCGCGATGCACGGAGTACGATTCGCGCATGGTCGCGGCAGCGGCTGCAGACGCGACCGAGGGCGCGCGCCGCCACGCCGTAGAGCAGGCGCGTAACGCTGAGCCGATTGCCCTGAACCCGGAGCTCGGGCTCATCCAAGATGATGGTGAGCTGACTCTCGTTGGCGAGCGACGGCCTGAGCAGGCGATGGCAGGTGCTGAGTGCCTCAGCGAGCTCGACGCCCATGGGGTCGTCGAAGCGTCGCGCGTCCGCGTCTGCCACGCGCAAGCCAGTCGTCTCGTGCAAAGTGATGCGCGCGGTCTCGTGCTTCGCGTCCGTTTCCAGATGCACGGAGATGTCGACGTGCGCACCGTTGCTCCACCACTCGCTCGTCGTCCACTGACCGTGCACGCGGGTCCGGGAGAAGATCGACTCCCACCAGCGCTCGCTGCGCCCCAATTCGCCGGGCCAAACCGACGTCAGTTTCTGTCGGCGAAGCTCTGCTGCTCGTCGCCCGAGGAGCTCCGCTGCTTCGCCATGGAGGTTCTGAATCGTCATGGACCTCGTTTCCACTTCGAGGTGCGCAAAGAATGTCATGCCCGTCCTTTCCTCTCCGCGCGTGCGCTCCTTCGATAGGTGGACGGGGCATGGAAAGCCATGGGGTGGCCGATGATTGGCGCACCACGTCACGGTTTTGGCGGGGTTTGAAACCCGCGATGGGGCGCTCAATGGCCGTCAGTCGACGTGCCAGCCCATCTCGTCGGCGCCAGCGCCGATGGGGCCGCCCGGAGGCACGCGGGCGGGCTCGACGCTCGGTGCCGCCGCGGGAGCCGGGCGCTCGAGGAAGCGCGTGATGCGAGCCTCGAGGTCGACGAGTCCATTGCGTGCGGCGTCACGGCGCAAGGCCGCGAGGTGTTCCGCCAGGCGATCGGACACGGGGCTCGTGAGCTCGGTCGCAGCCGCCATTACGTGCGAGATGTAGCGCTCGGCGATCGCATCGCGCAGATCGCGTCGCGCAGAGTCGTTCGCAAACGCCGTGGAGCGCGCACGCTCGAGGAGCTCGGCCACCCCGAGTTGGCTCGGGTTTCGCCGCTTCTGCTCCGCGACGCGGCTCAGGCGCGCCGGATGGAGGAGCGCTCCAAAGGTCAGATCCGCGGCGGTGCGCGCTGCTTGCACCGGATCGAAGAGCGGTGCGGTCTCGGTCGCGAAGCGCTCGCGGCGCGGGCCGTCGTACCAGCCCACGGGCTCGGGGATCAGGGCGTCGAGTAGCGCTGGCGGGAGCTCGAGCGCACTCGGGCTGACGGTGCGCAGCAAGGCGCTCAGCGCCGAGCGTTGTTGCTCCGAGGACACGCTTTCGACGGCGCGTGCCTCGCCACGGAGGCCGTAGGTCCAGCGCGCGCCACCCACGAGCTTCGCGGCCGCGTTCAGCTGATAGCGATGGTAGAGATAGACGGGAACGAGCACGTCGTGAAGGTCAGACAGTGAGCGGCCTGGTCGCACGTTGTTGGGTCCAAAGGTCGCGAGGGCGATGCGCCGCACCTCCATCGTCTCGTCGAGCATTGCGATCGGATCGGAGCCGTTGTCCCAAACGTTGCCCGCGGGGTGGGCGGCGCTCACCGGACGGCTGTGCGGGTCCGTGACGAAGTTGAGTCCCGCCTCGCTGGCCTTGCGCGCAATCGCGTCGAGAAAGCTCGCCTCGTCCTCGCCGCTCGGTATTTCCCGATAGGAGTACTCCACGGCGATTTCGTCCCAGGGGCCGATCCCGACCGCATAGGCCTGGGACGTGTCGAGGGTGCCGTCGTCGCCCGGGCGAATCCAGGGCGCCGGGTAGTCCATGACCGACGCGCGGTCATTGGTGCTCGCGGCCATGTTGTGGAGGAAGCCGAGGCAGTGCCCGACTTCGTGCGCCGCGAGCTGACGCACGCGGGCGAGGGCGAGCTCGATCGGATCGTCGGGCGCACCGCTGCCGGTCTTGTCAGCGCCGAGCAGACCCTCGAAAATCATGCGGTCCTGACGCAGGCGAAGGGAGCCCAGGGTCACTCGGCCTACGATGATCTCCCCGGTGCGCGGATCGGCGATCGGGTTGCCATAGGACCACCCGCGCGTTTCGCGGTGGGCCCATTGAATCACGTTGTAGCGAACGTCCAAGGGGGACGCGCCCTCGGGGAGCACCTCGACGCGATAGCCGCCGGGAAACCCCGCCGCCTCAAAGGCCTCCTCCCACCAGCTCGCGCCTTCGACCAGCGCGCTGCGCACGGGCTCGGGGGCGCCGCGGTCCACGTAAAAGACAATGGGCGCCCGAACGCCATCGTCGTCTTTCTCGAGCCGGAAGCGCAGGGCGAGGCGCCGTTCGATCGGCTCGTCGAGGCCAGCGGCGTAGTCCCGGACCGGAAAGGGGACCGCAGGCATGCGTGGATCGGCGAGGCGCGGAGTGTAGCCGTCGTCCGGCAGGCGAATGAACGAATGGTGGACTCTGAGCGTCAACGCCTGGGGCACGGGAGTGGTCGAGCGCACCTCGTCGCCGGGAGCGACGCTCGAAAAGGTGAGAATCGCTTCCGCTTCGACATTGTTCGGGAAGACCAACGTCGCCGCTGCGTCCAACAGGGAGCGGCCCGCGTCGAGGGAGAAGCTTCCCTGGCTGCGTTCTTTCAGGTGCGCGGCGATCCCGAGCGCATCGCGAGCGACGAACGACGAGAGGTCGACGAGCACACCGTCGCCGTCGATCGCCGCGGCCGCCCCCGCCCAGAGCACTGACTCGGCAAAGGATTCGCGCACCGCTCGGCGCTCATTCGGGTCGTCGGAATCGGCGATGAACGCGTGGTTTTCTGCGACGGCGAGGACTTGGCCCGCGACGATGCGAAAGGCGAGCACGACGGGCTCGGTGGTGATGCCTCGGTCGAGGCCGACGGGGTTTGATCCCATGCCCGCGCCGAGGGACGCCAGGTAGACCACGCGCAGGGAGACCCCGTTCACATCCGGCGTCGGCAGCCTTGCGAGCAGTCGCCCGGTCTTTGCGTCTGCGAAGGTGGTGAACAGACCGTCTTGCGCGGTGAGCCCGGCGGTCGGCACGGGCGTCGCAGAAGGGGAAGTCGACGCGCAGGCCAGGAAGCCCAGCGTCAAGAGCGGAAACAATCGATTCGCCATGGCCCGCTCATAGCGTGACCGGCAATCGGGTGAAAGGCCGCGGCTCGAAGTCCAGGGTTCGATGCCCTTGGCTCGAAGCCCATCGCCTCGGAGTCGACCTCCTACGCAGCGTCGGCAGGGCTGCGCCGACGGCCTCGCCCCGGTGGAGCGAGGCCGCGGGCATTGTGCTTAGGCGATGGTGATCTTCTTGGCGGTGTGCTCGCCGTCTTTCGCCTTCGGGATCCGCACGGTCAGGACGCCATCTTCAAATTTGGCTTCCACGCCCTTCGCGTCGACGTCCGTCGGCATTGGAATGTTCCGTTGGAACGAGCCGTAGAAGCGCTCGCTGCGGAACACACCGTTTTCGCGGCTCTCTTCGCGGTTTTCTTTCACGCCGCGCAGGCTCAGGACGTCATCGTGCAGCTGAAGCTCGATGTCGTCTTTCTTCATGCCTGGGAGCTCGGCGGTCACCTTGAGGTTCGTTTCCTCATCCACCACGTCGATGGTGGGACGGAAGCGGACCGGGCTGAAGTCGCCGAAGAATCGGTCCGACTCGAAATTTCCGAACGCGGTGTCGTCGAAGAAGGCCTGCATCATCTCGTTAAATGGCGTGCCGAAGAAGCTGCCAAAAGGCTCGAGCGTCCGCAGCGCGGGGGTGGCCTTCTCGTCTTTGTTCTTCCGCGCAAACTTGAATGGCATCCAACGTTCCAGCTTGCTCATCGTTTTCTCCTCTCCCGAAATCGCCACACGCGCCAGGCGTAGGGCGATGTAGTCATACAGCTCTAGGGTAGGGCTCGCGCGCAGCGGTCAACGTGAAACGAGCTTGATTCAGATCAGGCACGGGCGGGAACGCGACGCACTCCGGAGTTCGACCTCGAGCGGGCGCCGCCTCGAAGCCTCGGCTACATGCTCGCTCATGCAGCGCGTTTTGCTCACGGTCCTCGTTTTGGGAACGGCGGTCGGTTGCACCCAGCGGGGAGGTTTTGTTTCGCCCGTGGGGACCGAGAACGATCAGGACAATGGCGGCACGGGCACGGGCACGGACGGCAGCGGGGGGGCAGTGGCGGCGCGCTTGCGCTCGCACCGCAGGTCGTGGAGCTCGAAGTGACCGCGTCTGACCTCTCGCCCGGCGACGCCTTTACCGTCCGAGCGCTCGTTCGCAACCCAGGCGTCGTGGCCTACGACACCTTCGGCGACAGCCTGCGTTTCACCGCGGCCGGTCGTGACGTGGGAGCAGATCTGTATCGGGTGCAAGACTCGCGTTTTTTTCAGTGCGGCCAGCCGGGCGACGGCGGTCAGGTCCTCGTCTCTCAAGGCGTGAACCACGCGTTTCGCAACAGCGCTTTCATCTGAGGGGGGCGCGATGGCCTGCTCCTGGACCGCGTCAACTCCGTGCGGGTGGAGAGGTGCCTGTTCTCGGAGAACGGCGACGATGATCTGAGTCTCCCGGGCTCCCTCAACGTCGTGGTGCGCGACTCGACCTTTGAAACCGGGGGACAGCCTCTCCGCTCCCGCCTTTGCGGTCACCGCGATGCTGGTGCAACTCGTTCGCGACGGTCTTTTCGATGGTCGAAAGCGAGCCCAGTGCGTCTTTGGTCTGGCGGGCCGTCGACATCGTCGACTTCGGCGGGGTGAGCCTGGACCCGTGCCTCTCCGCACGCGTCAACCGCTCTCTACTGGTGGAGCGGTCGTCCTTTGGGCCTTGCGGCGCGGCGTCGAGTGCGCCCGCCCTGTCGCTTTCCAATGCTCGCTCTTCTTCCGTACGCGGCAATCAGTTCGTCGCCCTCGGGGCCCGTCGTTGAGACCGTGGTGCAAGACTGGGGGGTGATCCCCGCTCCGGTCTCGTCTAACATTCAATAGAACTCTTCGAGGGACTACTCATGGGCAAGCACCTAGTCGTCGCCGCCTGCGGCATTCTTCTGCTTTCTTCGAGCCCAGCCTGGGCCGCGCCGCTGGTGGAGGGCGATAGCTGCGAGCTGAAACGAAACGTTCGGGTCAGCGCCAAAGCCAAGGGCAAGGGGAAGAAGCGCCGGGTCAAGAAGGGCGAATCGGTCCAGGTGATCGGCAGCCAGGGCAAGTGGCTCGAGGTGCAAGCCGGTGAGGTCACCGGCTGGGTGCAGAAGCCACGCCTCGAAAAGATCTGCGAAAAGGTCGAAGCCGCCGTCGAGCCCATGGAAGAAGAGACCTTCGAGGAGACCACGGACGCTCCCATGGACGACGGCATGGACGATGGCATGGACGATGGCATGGA
>CAYXVF010000079.1:22174-28604 GCA_964468125.1 uncultured Bdellovibrionales bacterium
CCACGGACGCTCCCATGGACGACGGCATGGACGATGGCATGGACGATGGCATGGAGGACCCTGCCGCCGCGGGGGGCGGCACGGCCGCTGGAGCGGAGGCCGATGCGTTCAACGATCCCTTTGCGGCCGAAGACAGTGGCACCCCGGAGGACAGCTCCGCGTCCGCAACCGACTCCTCGTCGGAGAGCTCGAGCTCGAGCAGCGACGAGTACGGCAATCTCGACGGGGATTGGTCCGGCGGCGGCGGAGGCGGCGGAAACGAGCGGCCGTCTCTGCAGATCGGAGCCGCGGCGGTCTATGGTCTGGAAGTCGAAGAGATCGGGATCCGCGGCGAACTCCTCTTCTCCCTCGATTTTCTCCTGCCGAACCTCCGGGTCGCGGCCAGTGGGGTCTATTGGCTGGTCGATGCGGGCACGCTCATCACCATCAACGGTGATGCGAACTACAGCTTCCTCAACGTCGGCGATCTCTCTGTTTTCGGCCTTGCGGGCGTGAACTACTCGCGCTTCAGCTTTAGCGGCAACAGCAGCAGTGAGATCGGCATCAACGTTGGAGCGGGCGTCGAGTGGTACGGCATCGGATCTTCCTTGCCGCTCTTTCTCGACACCAAGTACGTGATCGGAGACGCAGACCAGCTCGTGATCGGCGTCGGCGCGCGCTTCGGGATCTAATCCTTCCGAGTCCGCTCCGCTTGGCTTCGGCTTCTTTGGTGGCCTCGTCAGGCTCGCCACTCATTTGCCAAGAAGGCCCAGAATCACGACGGTGGTCAAGGCGACTCCACCCGCGAGCGCGATCGGGCCTGCGGCGTGGTCGATCGCCCGGTCCCAGCTGTCGGGTAGGTCGAGGGACGGGACGACATAGAGCCGGTCGTTGCCGAAGGAGCCACGGTTTGCGCCGAACTCATCGGCAGCGAAGCCTTGGCCTACGCCCAAGGGAAATACGAGGGTGGCGAACAGCGCGCTCAGCATGGTGACCTCCGGGCTCTCTCCTAACATAACCCCGCGAAGGCCAGCTGCGGTTCCTCTTTCAGCGCAGGTAGCGGTCAAAATGGTCGACGAGCTTCTGGAACAGAAACCGCGCGTAGGGCCCCTCGCGCGCCCAAGAGTGGGTGGCGCCCGGCGCAAAGGCAAAATCGAAGTCTTTTCCGGCTCGAATCAAGGCATCGGCGAGCACCACGGTCGTCTTGAACGGTACGACCTGGTCCTGCATGCCGTGAATGATCAGCAGGTGATCCTGAAGGTTCTCGGTGTGCCGGAGCGCGAGACGCTCGAAGATTTCCGGATGGGTCTGCGGATCGCGGACGATCGCGACGTCGTCCGTGCCAAAAAAGTGCGGATCGACCGCCGCGGCCGCGGCGACCCCCGCCTGAAACAGTCCGGGCTTTTTGAGAAGCGAATAGACGGTCAGGGTCCCGCCGTAGCTGCTGCCCCAGATCCCGATCCGGTCCGGGTCCACGTGAGGCAAAGACTCCATGTACGCGACGGCGCTTTCCAAGTCGTCGAGATCGCGCCCGGCAAAATCCGTCAGAAACTCCTCGCGAAAGGCGCGGCCGTAGCCCGTGCTGCCCCGCACGTCCACTTGCACCACGATGTAGCCGCGAGCGACCAGGAGCTGCTGCACCAGACTGTAGCGGCCGGACCACCGATTGCGCGCGGTGTTTGAGTACACAGGGCCGAAGAGGACCGGGTATTTGCGTGTGTGGTCGAGGTTTTTGGGCTCGAGAATGCGTGCTCGGAGCTCGTAGTCGTCGATGCGGCTCGGTATGCGGACGTAGAGCCCACGCACCCACTCGGCTTCCTGAAACTCGGGGGTGGGCGAGGTGGTGATCCGCGTGGGCTCGCCACCGGCGGTGGAGACCAGATAGAGCTCGGGTGGACTCACCTCGTCGTCCTGCATGAAGGCGAGGTGCTCACCGTCCGGTGAGGGGAAGGCGCGGTTCTGGCCCGGGAGAAAGGTGAGCTGGCGTGCGGCCTTCTCGCCGACTTGGAGCCACAGGACCTGGCGCTCCCGGATGTTGGGTACATTCGCGGCGTAGAAGATCGCATTCGCTTCGGGCACCACGGTCGGCCCGCCGAGCACGTCGGCGGCCGAGTGGGTGAGAAGGACAGGCTCGGAGGAGGGGCCATCGAGCTGGTAGAGCCCGTAGCGATCGCCGAGGTCGCTCAAAAAGACCACGGAGGTGCCGTTGGGGTGCCAGGCGGAGGCGAAGGCGGTGTAGATCCGCGAGGCCCGCTCCCCGTGCCAGAGCTGTTCGAGGGCGCCGCTCGCTCGGTCCACGCGGTAGAGCCAGCGATCGACCGCCGTGTCCGAGGCGAGATCGAGAAGCAGCACGTTGTTTGGCGACCAGCTGAAGCCGACCACCTGCGTGTGCTCCGGGGACTGCGTTTGGAGCCAGCGCAGCGATAGGTCTGCGACGTTCAGGAGCCCAACGCGCCGAGACTCATTGGCATCTCCGGGATAGCCGCGGCGTATCTCATTTGGATCGGTTTCCGGGGCGAGATAGTCGGGAAAGGGCACCTTGCGCATCGAGCGCCGGTCCACCGCATGCACGGCGAGGCTGCGGCCGTCCGCAGACCAGGCGTAGGTCGGGCCGCCCCAAATGCCCGGGCCGATCTCCCGCTCCGGTCGATTGTAGCGGCCGAGGCCGTTCTTGGAGAGGGGGGCGATGCCGAGCTCGGTGGCGCGTTTGGGGAGAGGCTCTGTCAGATCGAGAAGCCAGAGGTCCCCATCACGAAGATAGGCGAGCCGATCTCCCGTAGGGGAGACACTGAGCGTCGATGCTCCTTCGCCGAGGGTGGCGATGCGGGTTTCGTTGCCGCCGGGATAGGCCGTCGACCAGAGCTCGGCGTCGCGAATGGTGAAGAGGACGGCGCCATCCGCACTCCAGGCGAAGTCGCGAATGGGCGCGGTGCTCATGCGTTTGGGAGTGGGCTGCTGCGGCGTGGAGACCCACAGGAGGCGACCGTCTTCGCCGGGCTCGTTCCAGCTGAAGGCAAAGGCCCGACTGTCCGGAGCCCATCTGGGGGCGGAGGGCGGTGTGCCCGTGAGCGAAGGGGAGCCGAAGATTCGCTCGAGGGTGATCGCTTCGTCCGGCGGGGCCGGTTCGGGAGCGGCGGGCCTCGAGGGGCGCTGTACGCAGGCGAAGGCCGTGCATGCGAGAAGGAGAGTGAGTGAGCGGGCGGATCGGGGAAACGGTGGGGGTCGCATGAATCCTCGCACTGAGCGTTGCGTGGGGTGAAGGTCCAAAGCTTCGAGCAAGCGCCGCCCGAACACAACCGCGGCGCGCGGTGAGAATCACGGCTCGAGGCTCGTCGGCCGAAAATGGAGCAGAAACGCGCAACGGTCGGTCGGGCGCGGGCGACAATCAAGATCCGATGGTCATTCCCGTACGCCCCAGTTCTGGTCAGGTGCCGGTCGCCGCGGCCGAAGCGCTCGAATCCGCGCCCGTTCAGCAGCTCATGCGAACCATGGTGGACGCCATGGCGAATCCGGAGCGCGTCAATCTGCAGAACCTGACGCAGCAGCTGATGTCGATCGATCTGAGCCTCTTCGACCAGATGCGCGGCCAGCCCTTGGCCCACACGCCGCCGCCGGAATGGGCGCATCTCACGCCAGGGGATCGGACCTCGCACGCGCTGCTCGCTCAGGGGGGGGCCGAAGGCACCATTGGGCGTTCGTCTACCTCGCTGTCGGGGAGCGGCTGCGCGATCGCCTCGCTCGGCATGATCGCAAATCAGGCGGGAACCCGCGGTTACACCTCGATCGAACAGGTCAACGCCGAGCTCACCCACTCCGGCGGACTCGAAGGGTCAAATCTTCACTGGGCCGATGCGGGACGCTCCGTCGGGCTCCGTCACGACGGGGTCGTGGGCTTCTCCGACATCGACGAGGCCTTGCGCTCACCGGACGGCCACTATGTGGCGGCGGTGGACTACAAGGAGGGTGGGAGCGCGGCCAACGGCGCGGACCACTTCGTCGCCGTCCGTCGCTACGACCCCGGCCGCGATGTTCTGATCATCGCGGACCCCGCGGGCAACGGACGCGAGCTCGCCATGACCCGCGGACCAGACGGGGCCTTCTATGCCCCCTCCACCCGGCAGGGGCAGCCGGTGACCTACCGACTCATCTACATGCACCGCTATGTCGGCGATTCAC
This sequence comes from uncultured Bdellovibrionales bacterium, assembly GCA_964468125.1. Taxonomy (GTDB): domain Bacteria; phylum Myxococcota; class XYA12-FULL-58-9; order XYA12-FULL-58-9; family CAYXVF01; genus CAYXVF01. Next base: position 26,330 of record CAYXVF010000079.1, read on the forward strand.
GCCTCGCGCTCGCCGATCAGCCCCTGCGGGCCTGAGAATCGCCGCAGGTTGCGACGCGGTTTGTGAGCCTGAGTAGGAGATACCCCTACCCATTCCTTTCCATGCGCGTCAGAGTCTCCCCCGATGACGCGTCAGTTCTCGTGGGCACGAGAGCGGACCGAGTTTCAGGAAGGGATGAGGCATGTCGAGCTCTGGAGAGCAGTACGTTCCGGGATTCGATAACCGGGGAACGATGGTGGTTTCGAAGGGGCATCCGCTGCTGCGCACGCCCGTTGACGTCGCGCGGCTGTGGGGCCGAATTTGGGATCCGATCTACGAAGGCTTCGCACAGGGGCGCGGTCGCGGCTACGCGCTCGTGCTCCTGGACGATGGGGGCGAGATTCAGGCGACGGCGTCGCTCACCGCTGGGAGGAACGCCCTGCCCAACACGGTGACCGTCGGTCGCCATACCCATTGTGGTCTGCACGTGATCGGCGATCCCATGGTCGCCCTCCGGCACCTACTCGTGAGCGTCCATGCCCCCGATGGGGAAGAGTCGACGCCGCTTCTGGAAGTGAGCGACCTGCGCACGGAGAAGGGGTTCGTGGTGGAGGGCGTCGGTTCCGTTCGCGCGGCGTTGGTGCGGGGGGCCACGAACCTCGCGTTTGCGTCCATGCGCTTGCTCGCGCTCCCTCTCAGTGGCGCGAAGAGCTGGCCGATCTTTCCACACCACGCCTGGGAGTGTTTTTTCGCGGAGCCGGCGGTTTTGGTGCAGCCCGCGTTGCTCGAGAACCCCGCTGCCGAGCAAGAGCCGAGCTTCCGGGGAACGCGTGTCTCGGTGGTGCAGCCGCCCGTCGAGGTGAGCGAGCTCGTCGACTCCCGATTGTGGAGTGAAGAGAGCCTCCCGATCCGGCCGCGTCCGGCGCAGGTGGAGCAAGGCCGCTCGGGCTGGTCGCGCGAGACGGAGGGTCCGCAGGAGCCCCTGCAGCTCGACCTCGGATTCATGTCGTCGGCGGAGCGCACGGACTTTGACGACTTTGACGACTCGAATGAGGACGGGTCCGCCTCGGAATCCGGCGCCGCATCGGATCCGGACGACAATGTCGTCTACTTCTCCGCCTGGGAGTGCGAGCCAGGGCAGCGCCCGGTGCCCCTCGTTCGGGTTAGGCTGAGCGGACCAGGAGGTCGCGTGTGGATGACCTTGAGCGATCGGGATCTGCACCGAGGAGTGGTTCTCGGCCGCTACGAGCGCTGCGCGGGTCACGTGAAGGGGCACGTCTTCGACGACTCGGTCTCCCGCGTACATGCGTTGCTCCGCAGCGACGGTCACGGGAGAATCCTCGTGATCGACACGGGCTCGACCCACGGGATCCGGCTCGACAGCCGCGGCCCTGAGCGCGTGCGGTGCGAGGAGCTGAGGCCGGGCGATCGTGCCTGGCTGAGCTACGCGAGTCACGTGAGCGTGGAGGACATCCAGTAGCTCGGTGAGGAGGTGAGTGTTCGATGGCCGCCGATGAACAGATCGTTCGTCTCTGGGGCGTGTTGAATCTGCTGTCGCAAAAGCCCGAGGGCATGACTGCCAAGCAGATCTCCGACCGCATGGGCCAATCAAAGTCCACGGTCACGCGCGACATTCAGAAGCTCGAGCGCGCCGGTTTCGCGATCATCGAAGTGCCGGTCAAAAACCGAAAGGTCTACAAGCTCTCAACGGAGCTGAGCGCCCTGGCGGAGGTGGAAGTCACTTCGCTCGAGATGCTCTCGCTCTACGCGGTGCGCTCGTTGATTGCGCCGCTCGCGGGCACGCCGGTCTACGAGTCCTTGAACAATCTGTTCCAGAAGCTGCACGGCGCGGCGCAAAAGATCGGCAACGGTCGCCTCGATGTCTTCCCTCACGTGTATTTGGAGCACACGCGGGCGGCGAAGGACTACTCGCAGGCGTCAGACGTGATCGACGCGCTCGTCGATGGAATCGTCCGCAAGCGCGTGCTGACGATCTGCTACGAGCCCCCGGGCAAGACGCCGCGCACGCACGAGCTGCGCCCGGTGAAGCTCTTCTTCAACATGGGCGGGCTCTACTGCATGGGCTTGCTCGGGGAAAAGAAGGTGGTGAGCACGCTCGCGGTGGAGCGGGTGCGCGAGGCGGAAATCAGCAAGCGAAGCTTCAAGGTGCCTAAAGCGCTGAAGCTCGAGAAGCGCCTGGAGGGCGTCTTTGGGGTGATCGAGGATCACGACCCGCAAAAAGTGGTGGTGCGTTTTACGAAAGTGGTCGCCCCCTACATTCGCGCGCGCGTTTGGC
>CAYXVF010000080.1:0-2650 GCA_964468125.1 uncultured Bdellovibrionales bacterium
CCGCCCCGAGCGGTGACGATGATCACCAAACGCTGTGCCGAAATCGCTTCTACCGTCGCCTTTGATCTGCTCAACTGTAGGTGAAGGGAGGTTTCGGTCATGACAGTTGCTGCCCCCAAGCGAATTTTGGTGCCGGTGGAGCTGAGCGAGCTCGCCGAGCCGGTTCTCGACTATGCCTATTTTATGGCGAACACCTTCGGATCCGAGCTTCACGTGCTCCACGCGTGGGAGCCGCCGCGCTACGTTGGCTACGACGTGATGGTGAACGCCGGTGACCACACGCAAAAGCTGATCGAAGCGATCGAAGCGGAGGCGCAGATCGGCCTCGATGGTCTCCTCGACAAGTTCCCGCCGCCGGAAGGGCTAGACGTGAAGAAGCTCCTCAAGTCCGGTTTTGCCGCCAACGTGATCGTCGACACGTGCTCCGAGGACTACGACCTGATCGTCATGGGCACCCACGGGCGTTCGGGATTGCGCCACCTGTTGGTGGGGAGCGTCGCTGAGCGCACCGCGCGTTTCGCGGATGTGCCGGTGGTCATCGTGCCGACGAAAGAATCGGACTGAGATTCGCCGGGTCTAGGTCGGAGAAGCGCTCGCCGGTGATCGAGTGCAGGTAGGCCGCAGCCTCGCGCTGTCGAATGCGAAGATAGATCCGCTGCTTTTCCGAGAGCGAGGGGTCATCGAGCTTTCGACTCGCACGCTCGAAGTTCTGGTAGGCCTCCTTCACGCGTTCCACCAGACGAAAGCGCAAGCGCTCGAGGTCGCGCCAGAAGACGTTTGTCTGCCGTGCATCTTGAATCAGGTTGTTCAGGTCCCAGGCGAAGAATACCTGCCACTGAATTGACGACAGCTCATCCTCGCCGTTGAACGCGACCGGGGTGATGATGCCATCGAGTGCGTTTCGCCGGCCGTTTCGAGTGAAGCCTTCGTTGCTCACGAGTCCCGCCACGACTTCCGGCATCAAGGAGCGGAATCGCAGAACGTTGCGCGTGGTAGCGAGTTGGCCGGCGGTCAGCTCGAAGCGATCGAGCGCCGTGTGGATCACCGTGTCCAGCGACGTACGCCTGTAGTCTTTGAGGATGTCGTTGCGACGGCTGTAGGCGTCCTGGAGGAGCTTGGTGCCCACCCGCCTCAGCTGACGGGTGTCGACGCGCGTGCTCGGTAGTTGCGGGGTCTTGCGCCAGATGAAGCGGCTCCCGTTCACGATCATCTGCTCCGGGTCCGCGCTGTTGCGCGAGATCCGTCCGATCGGATCGGTGGTAGAGGTGCGGAAGACCACACGAAAGTCCTGACCTTCATTGTCAGACCAGAACACCGTGGTGCCGGTCACGACGACGACGGTCCGGCCGTCGACCGCGGCAGATTGAATCGGCTCGCGGGAAAAGATCTCCCCGGGAAAGCGTCGGATCGAGTTCGTGTTGACGTCGCACAACAGAACACCGTCACCAGTGATCGCACCGACGAGGCGGTCCGAGGGGATGATCATATAGCGGACCTCGTCGGCCTCGACGCTGTCGCCGTGGATGTAGCAGATCTCGCGAAAGCCCCCGTCTTCGTTTTCGTAGAACAGCTGGTCGCCCTGGATCACGAGCAGGTAGCCGTTCCCGAGGAACGCGGCGATATCGACGGCGTCCGCGGTGCGCGGGAGCGGGTTGCCGTAGTAGTGAAAGGACGCGCCGTTGTTGAGGGTTTCGAGAATTCCGCGGTCCGTATTCAGGATGAAGCGCCCGGGGGTGGTGGAATCACAGGAGAGCCAGCGCACGCGCTCCCGGTTCCCGGTGGGGCCGATCGGGAGTTGGTCCCAGAATACACCGTCCTGGGTTCGCCAAATTCCGACACCGGTTTTGACGTATAGGTAGTCGTGACAGGAGTAGAAGCGCTGAACCTCCACGGTGGTCCGGGCGGAAGGGCTCAAAAGCGAGGAGAGCAGCGGCGTCGAGCGCTCGCGCGGGCGGTCCCGTACCTGGCCGGCCAAGTCTTCCGTTTGACGGGCTCGGCCGACCCGGTCGCCCGGAGCCAATTCGCGTCCCAAACCGCGGGCCAAGTCATTGAGGTAGGGGGACCGCCGGTTCGCCAGGCGCGGTTGCACGAGTGGCTCCGCGTCGATCGGCCGAAAGGTCTCGCGATAGGTCAGGCCGTTGTCCTGGCTTCGGAGAATGTAGCCGTCCCAGGTCCCGACCCAGATCTCTTCCACCTCGGGCCCATATTGGACCGACGTGATGCGGTCCCCCGGCGCGAGAGGCGGGGACACATCAACCCAAAATTGGCGGTCGCTCGCATCCGCGGCGAGCGCTGCGACGAGGAGTACAGTGATCATGGCAGTTTGAGCCCAGGAAAGACGAGCTCTTCGCTATTGTCGGCGGGAACGGGGATCAGTTGCGGCGATGGGAGTCCCACGTCTCATTTTCTGGGCGTTCGCGAGCGTGCAGGCTTCGTCCGAAGAAGAAGCGAAAACGAAAACGGGGGCTCATCCGTCGAGTGGATGAGCCCCCGCCCTATAAAATCGTCGCAGGCGAACGCGCCTGCCTCTACGCTAGTGCTTAGATATCATCTTCCGGCAGCCCGAGAGCGGCAGCGGTCGCCTCGTCCAGAATCACCTGGTCGATGACGTGTGCCACGCCGTTGGCCGCGGGGACATCAGCAAGAACGA
>CAYXVF010000080.1:2750-28590 GCA_964468125.1 uncultured Bdellovibrionales bacterium
CGTCACCATCGAAGTCGCCGTCGGTGTCGAGGTCGAGGGCCGCCACAAACGCCGCATTGTTCGGCGCGAAGACCGTGAACGGACCGTCGCCGGTGAGCAGCGCTGCGAGGTCGGCGCTATCGGCCTGCGTACCGTTCGCGTCGATGTAGGTGATCACCGTGAGCAGGCTGCTCAGGTCGGCGGTCGCCGCGACGAGCTCGACGAGGTTCGGGTCGTCTTCCGGCAGCGAGAGCGCGGCAGCGGTCGCCTCGTCGAGGATGATTTGGTCGATGACGTGGGCCACGCCGTTGGACGCGGAGACATCGGCGCCCACAACCGTCGCGGGCGCTGCGTTGTAGCTTCCCGAGACCACCACACCGCTCGTGGTGTCCACGAGAATGCCGTAGTCCTCTGCGTCATATGTACCCGCCAGGGTGTCGATCTGCTGACCGTTGCTCAGGTCCGTGCTCAGCACCCGACCGGCCGCCGCATGGTTGGCTACGACCAGGTAGAGTGCGTTGGCGGTGTTCGCTGCCCCACCGAGCGCGGTCTCGAGCGCGGTCACGTCGTCACCATCGAAGTCACCGTCGGTGTCGAGGTCGAGGGCCGCCGCAAACGCTGCGTTGTTCGGTGCGAAGACCGTGAACGGACCGGTTCCGGAGAGAAGGGTTGCAAGGTCGGCGCTGTCGGCCTGCGAGCCATTGTCGTCGATGTAGCTGATCACCGTGAGCAGGCTGCTCAGGTCGGCGGTCGAGGCCACGATTTCGACGAGGCTCGGGTCACCCGTGTTCCCGTTGCCGTTCCCATTGTCGTTGTCGTTCCCGTTCCCGTTGTTGTTATTGTTGTCGGTGACGTTGTTGTTGGTACCGTTTTCTTCGTCGTCGTCACCGCAGGCCGCGGTGAACGCGAGACACGCCACGAGCGCGGCGGTCGTCCACTTTGAGAATCGCATTCAAGACTCACTTTCTCTGAACTCGGCCGAACTCCATCCGCCGACTCCACTGGTGTTACGAGGGAGCGTTACGCCGTCCCGCACGGCCTCTATTCAAGAGCCGGGCCAACTGCGAAAGCGCACTTAGAAGCGAGCTGTGCAGCAGGGCTGTCACATCGATGGGACAGGTGTCCGGGCGCGGTGTCTCATGCGCGCGACAGGCTGACGATGATTGGCGGGCCGATGCGCCGGAATTCGCTAGCCGGGTGGTGGCGGAACCACGGAAATATCCGGTTCATCGTCTCGAGCGACCAGAAACAGGGTCAGCACTCCGGCGACCACCGTGGCCGCGGCCGCGATCCAGACCGCGGGACGCTCGTACCAAGGGGTCGGCGCCTGATAGAAAGCCGCGAGCTGGTCCGTCGCCGCGAGCAGGCCGGCGTCGACACCGTCACCGACTTCATCTTCCAGAATACTCTGCACCGTTTGCTCCATCGCCGCCTGCTCTACGTCGAAGGTCTGGATCCGGATCACGGTGGTCGTTCCGAGCCGGCCGACGCGGTAGAGCACCAGAGTGTCGACGGACGCCTCGCGTCCGAGCCGTTGCAGACAGGCGAGGTCGTCGGCGCAGGCGGAGTCGACAGATTCATCGCCGGCTCGCAGATCGAGGCGGGGCACCTCGCTCCATCGCTCCACGATCAAGGCATCGACGCGATCCGAGTCCGCTGGAGGCGTCGGGATCCAGACGATGGGCAAGAGCAGGGCTGTTGCGGGTGCCGGCGCTCGCGAATCAGGCGATGTATGCGCGCACCCGATGAGAACACACATGCTGATAGCGACTAAACGTTGCGCGTGGCTTGGGGTTACCGCAAGCATCAAGAGCCCTCTTCGTTCTCAGGCCGGGACTAGCACGACTATGACGGGAGAAGAATCCGCCGCAAGAACTCGCATGCTGAACCGAGATGCCCGTTCCCTTTGGGTACATCAAGACGTGGGTCTTCGTGTTCAAACGGGCAGACAAGAAGGGGAGTTCTTCGAGCTGGTACCCGGAATCACGCGCGTCGGGAGCGGTTCCGACGTCGAGATCCATCTCGATGATGAGGCGGTGAGCGCCCTCCACTGTGAGGTGGAGCTCAACGAGCGCGGGCTCATCCTGCGCGATCTCGGTAGCACAAACGGCACACGTGTCGACCGGGTGCGAATCGAGCGTGCTCATCTGCACGCAGGCGCCGTCGTCGCCGTGGGCGAAACCGCACTACAGGTCGAGATCGGGGAATCCGAGAGCGAGGTCGAGCTCTCGAACCGCACCAATTTCGGCGGTTTGCTCGGCCACTCCCCGGTGATGCGCTCGGTTTTTGCGACGCTAGAGCAGGTTGCGAAGACCGACGCCACCGTCCTCCTCCACGGTGAATCCGGCACGGGCAAGGAGGTCGCTGCCCGCGCCTTGCACTCGCAGTCGTCCCGACGCGACGGTCCCTTCGTCGTTTTTGACTGCGGCGCCGCTCCCGAAAACCTGATCGAGAGCCTCCTCTTTGGCCATCAGAAAGGCGCATTCACCGGGGCCACCGAGGCCCGCACCGGCGTCTTTGAGGAGGCCGATGGGGGCACTCTCCTGTTGGACGAGATCGGCGAGCTGCCCCTGCTCCTGCAGCCGAAGCTTCTCCGCGCGCTCGAAACCAAGAGTGTTCAGCGCCTGGGCGAGTCGAAGCAGCGCGCGTGCGATGTACGAATCGTCGCCGCCACCAATCGAAATCTGGCTCAGGAGGTCCGTGAGGGGAATTTTCGCGAAGACCTTTTCTTCCGACTCTCGGTGATTAGCCTACGGCTACCAGCGCTTAGGGAACGTCGCGAGGAAGTCCCACGCTTGGCCTCGCACTTCCTGATGCAGCTGAGGGGGGACGATGCTCCGGAACTGTCCGAAGAAACACTCCGGCTCCTTCAGGCCCACGAGTGGCCGGGGAACGTGCGCGAACTGCGCAATGTGGTGGAGCGTCTCGTCACGCTCCCGCATCTCTCCGCCGACGAGGCGATCGGATCCGGCACCTTTGGCCCGGGGGAAGCGTCTCCAACGCACCCTCTTGCCGTTCACCTCCCCTTTCATGAGTCCAAGGAGCGCTGCCTCGAGACCTTTGAGCGGACGTACCTCGAGCATTGGCTCAGGGAGTGCGACGGAAATGTCTCCGAGGTGGCCCGCTGCACCGGCATTGCACGCCAGAGCGTGCATCGGTTGTTGAAGAAACATGGCCTCGGTTCACCTCATTGAGCAGGTCTTCGACCGCTACCAGCCCGAAGAGCGGCTCGCCGTTGGCGGTATGAGCGAGGTCTATCGCGCTCGCGATCGGGTCGACGGTCGGCAGGTCGCGCTGAAGGTGTTGCTCCCGCAATACGCGAACGACCTCGAAACCCGAGCGGCGATCGAACGCGAAGCCGAGATTCAGCAAAGCCTCTCGCATCCAAACCTCGTGCGTTTGCTCGAGCTCGGCAGCCACGGGTCGACCACCTATCTCGTACTCGAGTGGGTGCCGGGTTTGACGCTGGCCGAGCTCATCCAGAAGAACCAACCCAACGCGCTAGGTCCGACCGTGGCATCGTACATCGGGGTTCGGATTCTCGAAGCGTTGGAGGCGATCCACGGCGCACGAAACAGCGACGGTACGCGGCGTGGCATCGTCCATCGGGACATCAAACCGAGCAACGTGATAATCACCCCAGACGGCCGGGTGAAAGTATGCGACTTCGGCATCGCGCGGCAGGGTGATCATACGCCCACGCGCACGGGAACCATCAAAGGCAGCCTGGCCTACCTCGCTCCCGAGCAAGCCACTCAGTCCTCCGTCGACGCGCGGACGGACCTCTATCTCACGGGACTTCTGCTCTTCGAGATTCTGACCGGTGTCCGCTATCTCGAGGGGGAGCGGGAGGTCGAGCTAGTGCGCGCCGCCGAAAACCCTCCCGTTCGCAAACCCTCCGATTGGGGCGCGAGCCGAAAATGGGACCGTCTGCTCGGACGCGCTTTGGCGCGCTTTCCAGAAGAGCGCTTCAAGAGTGCTGAGGGCTTTCGCAGCGCCTTAGAGACGCTCGGCGCGTCCCCAGAGTGGAGCGCACTCGGTCTCGATCACCATTTCGATTCCGCCCCACTGACGATCGCTCCTACGGAGACGCCGCGGAGCCGACGCCGTTGGTTCCTCGCAGCCGCAGGAGTCCTCGCGACCGCGGGTTTCATCGTCGGGCTGCGGTCCGAGTTTGAACCTTCTCTGCCGCCCGCTCCTTCGCCAATCGCGTCCCGATCGTCTGAGACGGATTCGAGGCCCGCAAAACCTGAAGCGTCCGCTCCGTCGGTCTCCGACACGCCGACCGATCCCCCGCCCTCGATCGCCCTCGCTCACGCGGGCGACGCAGAAGCCCCGCCCGCGCCCCGTGAGCAGACGACGAAACCCACGCGTTCGAAACGGGGCGTTGCCTCGCCAAGGGCTGAGCCCGCGTTGCCAAAAGCCGAGCCCACTTCCACCGCGGAGCCCTCGGCCGAGCCAACGGCGCCCGAGCCTCCCGCCGTCGCACCCGAAGCGGTGGATCCCCGCAAAGCCCTCGATGACGCAATCGGCCGGCTGCGAGCCCGAGGCCTCGGCTTGGTCGATCTCGACCCGGCCCTGCGCCGACAGGTCATGGAATGCGCGCAAGACTGCGATGCGCTCGTGGCGGCTCTCGACGTCGTGTGGATCGACCGCGCGCTCATCGAACGGAAACTCGCTCGACTGCAAGGCGCGATCCCACCGGACGTCGACCCGGAGATCAAGAAAATCAGTGGCCTCGCGCTCCAAGCCTTCTTCGACGGCCGCTTGAACGAAGCCAACCGATATTTGAATCAGCTCGAGAGTGAACTTTAGCGCACTAGAGGCAGATCCCAGACGCTTCGTCGCAGCTCAGCCCCGCCGCACATCCCCCGAAATCGCCGTAGCTTCGGCAATCGACCCGGCAGGTGGCCGATTCGGTGTCGCAGACGTAGCCGTCTGCACAGCTCGAGCTGAGGCACGAGTCGGGCACACACTGACCTGCTTCGCAGCGCAACCGCCCGGAGCGAAAGTCTGGGCATTCGAGCACCGCGGCTTCTTCGTGGCACCAACGCCACGGGTAGTCTCCGCAACCGTCTCCGGGCTCGACGAAGAATTCGGTCGCGAATACCTGCTCGCCCCCGACCCGGGGGTCTTGGTCGAGGGGCATTCCATCGTCGTCTTGCACGCCTCCCCCGAGCCAGATCCGATAGTGGGCACGCTCTTCTGGCACGTCCCCAAAGGCCAATCGAATGACGGGGCCGTCGACATCAAAGGTGACCGGAAGGGAGAGGCCGAGGTCGAGCCGTTCCACGATCAGGTTCTCGCCGGCGACCACACTCGTGGGCGAAATCGCTTTCGAGAGCAGGAGCAAGGCCACCCCCGCGCGACACGTCACCTCTCTCGAAGCAGGGAACGCTTCGAGTACCCGCGGCGGTAGCAACCGCGACTTGAGGTTGAACTGAATCGGGAGCGAGGTTTGCTCTCCTTCGGAGAAAGACACACTCGACACCCCGCCGGCGGCGACGATCGCCTGTTCAGCGTCGATGCCCTCCAGGCGAATGTCCAGGGGGCCGTTCGGCAAGCCACCGCGCTCCAAGCGCACGGTGGGTAAGTTGTCCGCGTCCACCGGCGTATCGATGACGAGCTCGAGATCCGGGTCCGCGTCGACGTCCGCGATGCGAAACCCGTCCCCTTCGGTGGCATCCGCGGGCCCATAGAGTCCATCCGGTCGGTCGACGATGATGCGCACCGAATCCACCCAGGCCGCGACCTGTTGGGGGCTGTTCAGGTTGAGGTCCTGGACCAACTGTAGGTCCAGGGCCGTGGCGCCATCACCGCAGGCCGCTGTGATGACGAGCGCGGCACATGCAATTCCTCGGACAACGATCCGCATGGAGAAGCGGTCTTCACGATTCATGCCAGCAGCTTAAGCCCTCAGAGGCGACCTGTCTCTACGTTAAGTGTCGCGGGTTCGCGTCAGCTGTCGCGCCCATGGGACACCCGCACGCCCCTCGACCCATCACGACACACTGCCCTCGAGGACCGCAAAGAAGCGGTCGATGTCGCGTTGGGTCGTGTAGACGTGGGGCGTGACCCGAATGCTCTGGCCGCGGACGCTGACGTAAATCTTCTCCGCCTGAAGCTCGGCCGCGAGCTCCTGTGGGTCGCCCCGGCTCCCGATGAGGCCCAGGTAGTGGCCACCGCGCGCCTCCGGGGGGAGGGCGCTGAATCCCAAGGCGCTTGCTCGTTCGGCGATCGACAGGTTCGTCTCGCTCAGGTGCTCGTAGAGCCGCTCCACCCCCCATTCGAGGATCTGCGTCAGTGCCGCCTCGCACATCGGCACCGTGAGGAAATTGCTGCGTTCACCCATGTCGAAGCGACGCGCGCCGGGGGCGAAGCCGTCGCGGTAGTGAACGAGCTCCGCGAAGCGCTCGGCGCCTTCGCGGGTGATCCATCCGTTCTCGAGCGGTCGTCCAGCATGGTGTCGGGGCGCCGCGTAAAAATACGCCGTTGCATAGGGGCCGAGGAGCCATTTGTATCCCGCCGCCACCGCAAAGTCTGGATCGATCTCCTTCACGCTGAATGGCATCGCACCGAGGCTCTGGGTCAAGTCCAGCACGAGCTGCGCACCCACTTCGTGGGTGGCGGCGCGGATCTGCGAAAGGTCCAAGCGCTCGCCGTCGGTCCAATGCACCGCAGCGACAGAAACCGCAGCGGTCTCGCCATCGATGTGCTCGAGCACACGCTCAGAGATCGACCCCCCGCCCCGCGGCACGTAGCGCACCGAGGCGCCGACCCGCTCGGCCGCTGCGCGCCAGGGATAGACGTTCGAGGGAAACTGCTCGGCTAGGACAACGACGTTTTGTCCGTTGGCAAGGGGCGTGTTCGCGACCGCGGTTTCGATCCCGTAGCTCACCGACGGCATCAGGGCGATGTCTGCAGCGGTGGCGTCAAAGATCTTCGCGACGAGGCCCCGGACTCGGTCCGCCGGGGCGAAGAAGTCATCGACCTTCATGGTCCAAGGCCGGGCCTTGCGGGAAAGCCCCCACTGCGCCGCCTCGGTGACCGCGTGAAGCTGCGGTCCCATGTAGGCCGCGTTCAGATAGGCGACGTCGTCGGGAATGTCGAAAAGATGGCGTGCGCTTTCCATGAGACTTTGAATCCTGGTGGCTCGTGCACTAGGAAGCAAGGGTACGCGGCTGCTCCGAGAACGTAGCGGGCCCGCAACGAGGGGGAACCCTGCAACGTGAAGACGTTCCTGCAATCGACATTCTCTCTGATCGCCCTGACCTTCATTCTGGGCCTGACCGTCTTCAATACCTGCCAGATCAACAATCTCGAGCGTCGCCTCCTCGAGGGCGATTTCGCGGCGCGGCAGGAAGAACGTGGCCTAGAACAGCAACGAGGTTCAGAGGCGAGCGACCCGGTCACCGAAGCTCTGGCCGATCCGGACAACCTGCTCCAGCCGCTGACCCGTCCTCTGAACGATGATGAGGAGATCGCCTACGGAGGGCATTTGCGGCTCCAGGCCGGGCAGGATCCCCAGGGCTTCAACCCTCACATCGCGAACGGCTCGGACGCCGCTGAGTTCGCTCGCTACGTCATGAACATGCTCTGTCAGCGCGACGTGGATGACCCTGGGCGCATGACCCCTGATCTCGCTGTGAAAATCACGAGCCCGGACGACGGCTACACCTACGAAGTCACCCTGCGCGAAGGCGTCATGTGGCATGCGCCGGCGGTAGACCTGAAGGATCCTAATTACGCCTGGCTCCGGGGTGAGCACGAGCTCACGAGCGACGACTACATCTTCGTCTTCGACATGATGGCGAACCCGCAGGTTTCCGGTCGGATCTCGGCCGTTCGCAACTACTTCGACCTCGAGTACTACGAAGCGATCGACCGCTATCGGTTCCGGGTGAAGTTCAAGGAGAAGCAATTTACGAGCTTTCCGAACCTCTGCTCCCTGCACCCGTCACCGCGCTGGCTGATGATGTTCGACGAAGACGGCAATCGCTTCGACGACTCGAACTGGGGCGTGAAGGTGAGCGAGCACTGGTACAACAACAAGGGGATCGGCACGAGCGCCTACCGCTTTTTGGAATGGGTGCCCGGGAGCTACATCCGCTTTGAGAAGAACCCCGACTACTTCGGGGAGCCCGCCGCCTTTGACCGGATCACCGTCAAGATCGTCAAAGACCAAAACGCTTGGACGCGGCTGTTGAAGACCGGCGAGCTCGACCTCACCCGCATTCAGCCGGAGCAGTACCGCACGGAGATCCTCGAGAACGAGGGACCCATTCTCGGCCGGGAGGGCATTCGCCTCGGGCGCCGCGACGAGCTCGGCTACTTCTACGTCGCGTGGAACATGGACACGCCGTACTTTGATACGAAAGAGGCGCGCCAGGCGATGACCCTCGCCCTCGACCGCGCCGGCATCGTGAAGAACGTGTTCTACGACCTCGGCTCGGTCACTCATGGTCCGTATGGTCGTCAAAACCCCTGCTACGACCACTCGATCGAGGGCTGGCCGCACGACCTCGAGCTCGCCAGGCAGAAGCTCGATGAAGCGGGATGGACCGACAGCGACAGCGATGGGATCCGAGACAAGCTCGTCGACGGCACACGCATTCCCTTTGAGTTCGGGCTCATCATCTACGGCTCGTCGACGGAGTTCGCGACGATAGCGAACATCTACCGCGAGGCGCTCCTGGAGGTGGGGGTGAAGATGAACCCTCGACCCCTCGAGTGGTCGACGATGCTCAAGCGCCTCGATGAACGCTCCTTCGAGGCCTACACCGGAGCCTGGGTGATGGACTGGGAGGTCGACCTCTACCAACTCTGGCACTCCTCCGAGGCGGATCGCCCGAGCTCATCGAATCGCATCGGATTTCGCTCGAAGGAGGCGGACCGGATCATCGAAGCGCTGCGCGTGAGCTTTGACGAGGAAGAGCGCGTCGAGCTCTGTCACGAGTTTCACGCGCTCGTCCACGACTTGCAGCCGTACTCTTTCATCTACCAGCGCTATCGGCCCGTGCTCTACTGGGACTACATGAACGCGCCGGAGTTTCATCAGGTCTATCCTTTCCGGGACCCCCGTCTGCTCTCGTTCCACGACCTGCCGCCGGACTGATGCTTCAGTACGCGCTCAAACGTCTGCTCCTGATCCCGCCGACCTTCTTCTTGGTGTCGCTCGTGATCTTCGCGGTGCTCAATCTGGCGCCGGGGAAACCAGGGACCGCTTCGGAGGGGTTCGAGGGGACGAGCGACGGTGACCAGCGCGAGAGCTACCGGCTCTTCAAGGAACAGTTCAATTTGGACAAGCCGGTACTCCTGAACACGCGATTTCTGCTGAGCCTCGACGACACGAGAGCGCTTCTCGAGGCAGCTCACGATGCGGAGGCCGGCGCCGCCACGCGGATCGACGCCCAGGAAAAGCTCGAAGACTACGGCAACGCGTTGGTCCGCCATCTCGTCGTGCTTCTCGACGAGCCCGCTCACGCGCGCCGCGCGACCGAGGTGCTCACTCGCGCGGCTCTCGGGAGGGTGACCCGAGCCGATGACGCTGAGAGTCGGGAGCGCAATCGGGCGGTCGCCAAGCGCAACGAAAAGCTGCGAAGCTGGCGCTACGACGAGGAAGCGAGCGCCGAGGAGGCATCGGCCGTGCACGAACGTTGGCGCGAATACTACGCTGAGCATCGTGCGGATTACGAGTGGACCACCGGCGAGGCTCTACGGGATTTCTTCTTGGATACGCGCTTCGCGCGCTATTGGGGGAATCTGCTCCGACTCGACTTTGGTCTCTCCCTCGTCGACCGCCGCCCGGTGCGTGAGGCGATCGCCGGCAAGCTGCGCTACAGCCTGAGCTTGACGCTCGTGTCGATCGTTCTCGCCTACCTGATCGCCGTCCCCCTGGGCGTCTTCAGCGCGGCGCGCCAGGGTACGGTGACGGATGGCACGGTCACCGTCCTGCTGTTCGTTCTCTACTCGTTGCCGACCTTCTTCACGGGGACGGTCTTGCTCCGGCTCCTCGCATCCGGGGACCCGGTGGCCTGGTTTCCACCCGGGGGGTTCCAGTCGATGGATGCGGAGCGGATGACCACCGCGGAGCAGCTCGGCGACGTTCTCTGGCACCTGACCCTTCCGGTGGCGACCTACACCAGCGTTACACTCGCCGCCCTGAGTCGCTACGCGCGCACCGGCGTGATCGACGTGATCCATGCCGACTACGTACGCACCGCCCGCGCCAAAGGACTTCACGAGCTCGTGGTCGTCGTCAAACACGCGGCGCGGAACGGAATGATCCCGATCCTCACGCTCCTCGGAAGTCTCCTGCCCGTGCTCGTGAGTGGCAGCGTCGTGATCGAGGTGGTCTTCAACATCCCAGGGATGGGCCTCTACCTGTTCGATGCCATCAATCTGCGCGACTACAACGCGGTCATGGGCGTCCTGGTCATCGCGAGTCTGTTGACCTTGATCGGCATTCTCGTCAGCGACCTGTCCTATGCGCTCGCCGATCCGAGGATTTCGCTGGAGTAGTGATGGAGCAGCCCGTTCACGACCCGCGCTATCTGGAGATCGTCTGGGCGCAGTTTTGCAAGCGACGCCTCGCTTACACCGCCATGTGGGCGATCCTGGGTCTCTTCGTCCTGGCGGTGTGTGCTCCGGTGCTCGCGAGCAACAAGCCGTTTCTCTGGCACGTCGATGGAGAAGGTTGGTCCTCTCCTTGGGTCCTGAGCCTCTTTGACCGAAATTTCTTCGAGAACGGTCTCGACATTTTCTTCAACGCGCTCCTTTTTCCCGGAGCGCTCTTCTTGGCGACGGGCCTCTGGCTCTTCCGGCGCACGGCGGCCGATCCGCCGCGGCAGCGCTTCCGGTCGCGCAGCGTTTGGGTCCTGCGTTTGGCGTGTGGATGGCTCGTCGCTTTCTTGCTCATTCTCGTGCTCAGCGGCTCGCGGGCGAAAGTGGTTTATCCGGAGCGCGAGGCGCACCTGCTCGAGCAAGGGCGTGAGGTCACGGCCGTCTATCCGCCCCTGGCCCATTCTTTCCGGGACATCGACCTCTCGTCGGTGCGTCTGCCGGCGAGCCTCGCCCATCCCCTAGGCACGGACAACGCGGGCCGAGATGTGCTCACCCGCTTGATCTACGGGACGCGTATCTCGCTGACCGTCGGCGTGTTCGCGGTTCTGATCTACGTGCTGATCGGAACGGTGCTGGGGGCGCTCGCGGGGTTCTACGGGGGTTGGGTCGATATGGTCATTCAGCGTCTGATCGAAGTGGTCTTGTCGATCCCGTCGCTGTTTTTAATCCTCACCGTAGCCGCATTCATCGATGACCGGTCGATCTTCCACATCATGGGGATCATCGCCGCCGTGCGCTGGACCACACCGGCGCGCCTGGTCCGCGGCGAGTTTCTTCGTTTGCGCAACCTCGAGTTCGTCACCGCCGCGAGGGCGAGCGGCTTCTCCGAGCGGGTGATCATCTTCCGCCACATTCTCCCCAACGCGCTCGGACCGGTGCTCGTCAGTGCCACGTTCGGGGTGGCGGCTGCGATCTTGATCGAATCCACCATGAGTTTTTTGGGTCTCGGAGACATCACGGTGCCGAGCTGGGGACAGATCCTGAGCACCGGTCGGAGCACCGGCATGTGGACGCTGATCCTCGCCCCTGGATTTGCCATCTTCTTCACGGTGAGCGTCTTGAACCTGATGGGGGAGGGCCTGCGCGACGCCCTCGACCCGAAGCTTCGGAGCTGAGCGGTGTCCCTGCTGGAAGTCGAAGCCTTGCGAACTCACTTCTTCACCGACGACGGCGTTCTTCCGTCGGTGGATGGGGTCTCCTTTCGGGTGGAGCGTGGTGAGACCGTGGGAATCGTGGGGGAGAGCGGCTGCGGCAAATCGGTGACCGCGATGAGCATTCTTCAGCTCGTGCCGTCGCCCCCCGGACGCATCGTCGGCGGGGCGATTCGTTTCGACGGTCGCAACCTTCTCGACCTGAACGCTCGGCAGCTCCGGCGCATTCGCGGCAACGAGATCGCGATGATCTTTCAGGAGCCGATGACCTCGCTGAATCCGGTCTACACGGTCGGCGACCAATTGCTCGAGGCGATTACGCTGCATCGAGAGCTCAGCCCCGATGATGCACGCGAACACGCGATTCAGATGCTCCGGGAGGTAGGGATCCCCGCTCCCGAGTCTCGCATCGACGAATACCCGCATCAAATGAGTGGCGGAATGAAGCAGCGTGTGATGATCGCGATGGCCCTCTCGTGCGAGCCCTCGCTGCTGATTGCCGATGAGCCGACCACCGCTCTCGACGTCACGGTTCAGGCTCAGATCCTGGAGCTCCTCGAGCGGCTTCAAAAAGAACGGCAGATGGCCCTCATGCTCATCACCCACGACCTCGGTGTCGTCGCCGAGGTGTGTCGACGTGTGGTGGTCATGTACGCGGGCCGGGTGGTAGAAGAAGGCACGGTGGAGGACATCTTCGAGCGACCGATTCACCCCTACACCGTCGGTTTGCTCGAATCCCTGCCCGATCGCGCTCAGCCCGGCAGCCGTCTGCCCACAATCCGTGGGAGCGTGCCCGCGCCGCTGGAGTTCCCGACTGGATGCCGCTTTCGCAACCGCTGCGCCTTTGCCAGCACCGCCTGCGAGGCCGATCCGCCAGAAGTGAGTGGCGAGGGCGACCATCGTGCCTGGTGTTTTCACCCGAGGTCGCCATGAGCGTGCTCCTGGAGGTTGATGGCCTGGCGAAACGCTTCCCGGTCTATCGGGGCGTTTTTCGGCGTAAGGTCGGAGAGGTGCGGGCCGTGGATGGAGTGAGCTTTTCTCTTCGCCGCGGTGAGACCATCGCGCTCGTCGGCGAGAGCGGTTGCGGCAAGACCACGGCGGGGCGAGCGATTCTTCGCTTGATCGAGCCCGATGCCGGGTCCGTGAGGCTCGATGGGGTGGAGCTCACCACCTTGAGCGCCGAGGCCCTGCGGAAGAAGCGCCGACAGATGCAGATCGTCTTTCAGGACCCCTACTCCAGCCTCAACCCGCGTCTGACCGTCGGGGAGACGTTGAGCGGACCCATGGCGCTCTATGGGATCGCCCGTGGAGACGCGGCGGAAGAGCTCGCTCGGGAGCTCTTGGTGCGGGTCGGTCTGCAGGCCCGCTATGCGAGCCGCTATCCGCACGAATTCTCCGGGGGGCAACGTCAGCGCATCGGCATCGCTCGGGCGATCGCGGTCGAGCCCTCTCTGGTGGTCGCCGATGAGGCGGTGAGCGCGCTCGACGTGAGCGTGCAAGCGCAGATCATCAACCTGTTGATGGACCTGCGGGATGAGATGAACCTCGCCTATGTGTTCATCGCCCATGACCTCGCGGTCGTGCGGCACATCGCCGACTCCGTTGCCGTGATGTACCTGGGTAGGATCAGCGAGGTCGCGTCGCGCGACGCACTCTTCGCGGCACCGCGTCATCCTTACACGCAGGCGCTCCTCTCCGCGATTCCGAGGCCTGAGCCACGACGCAAGCGCCAACGCTTTGTACTACGAGGCGATGTGCCTTCACCGATGAACCCACCGACCGGCTGTCCTTTTCACACCCGCTGCCCTCTCGCCTGGTCACGCTGCCGAGAAGAAGAGCCCGAGGCCATCTCGGTTGGAGAAAGCCATCGAGTGGCATGCCACCTCTACGCCACGGAAACCTCTCCGGTGTCGATCCACGATCCAGAGGGCGCGAAGAACCGAAGGTGAGATGGGCGAGAGGGGTACCCATTTCAGGGCTCCGGTGCCGCTGGAACCTTCTCGAAGTCGTCGCTCGCGCCGGTGAGGGAATCCGGCTCTGCGCCGACGAGGGCACGGAGATCCTCCACCACCATATAGAACGCTGGGATCAACACGAGGATGATGACCGTCGCGAAGAGCACGCCGAAGCCGAGGCTCAGGGCCATGGGAATCAGAAAGCGCGCTTGGATCGAAGTCTCCATGATCATCGGTGCAAGGCCGAAGAAGGTCGTGAGCGAGGTGAGCAGAATCGGTCGCATCCGCCTCATTCCGCCCATGACCACCGCGCGTTGCGGACTCGCCCCAGCCGCGCGGAAGCCGTTTGCCGCATCGACCAGCACGAGCGAATCGTTCACCACGACTCCCGCGAGGGCGATCACGCCGAACATCGAGATCACGCTCAGGCCGTAGCCCATGAGCAGGTGCCCTCCCACCGCGCCCACCATTCCGAAGGGGATCGCGGACATGATGATCAGCGGCTGCACGTAAGATTTGAAGGGGATCGCAAGGAGCGTAAAGATCACGAAGATCGCGAGAATGAAGTTCCGACCCAGGCTCGCAAAGGTCTCTCCCTGGTCGCGCTGTTCGCCGACGAAACCGATCTCGAGTCCTTTGTACTCTTCACGCAGCTTTGGGAAGAGCTCAGCGGAGATCGCGCCCAAGATCGGTCGCGGCGATCGCAGCTCCGGCCCGAGGTCCGCCTGCACATTGACGATCCGCTGCCCATCCTCGCGGTTGATCACCGTAGGAGCGCGCCCTCGCTCGAACTGGGCGACGAGTCCGAGGGGCACGAAGCCGCCAGCGGGCGAGCGAATCATCAGCTTGGGGATGTCGCTCTCGGCGCTGCGTTGTCCCTCCGGTAGGCGAACGTACACCTTAACCTCGTTGCGCCCTCGCTGCTCCCGAAGTGCCTCTGCTCCGAAGAAGGCGGAGCGCATCTGCCGAGCGACGTCGTTACCGGTGATGTCGAGTGTGCGCGCCTCCGGCAAGAGCGTGAAGTCGAGCTGCGGCTTCCCCGCCGCGTAGCCATTCTCGGTGTTGATGAGACCGTCGTAGTCTCGCAGTGCGTTCTCTACCCGTCCGGCGATTTCCGCAAGGGTCTCCGTGTCCGGGTGAGAGATCTGAACGTCCACAGCCGAGCCCCCCGGGCCACCGATGTCGCTCTTGACGGTGAGCGAATCCACACCGGGTACCGGTGGAAGAGCCGCGGTCCACGCGTCGCCAAAGGCTTGCGCGCTGAATTCGCGGTCGCCGGAGCCGACGAGATTCACCTCGACGGTCACCAAGTGGCTTCCGCTCGACGGACTGCCTGCGCCGGGTCCACGGCCTTGCATGCCTTCCCCCACACGCGTGAAGACGCCGCGCACGTAGCGTCGCCCTCCCATTTCGTCGATCGCCTTCTCCAGGCTCTCTTCCATCACCTCGCGCGCATCGAGGGTGCGTGAGAGGGGTGAGCCGTAGGGCAGGCGGGCGCTCGCGACGACGATATCCCCTTCGAGCTTGGGCAAAAAACTGAACGGGACGATGCCGGAGCCAACGAGGGAGAAGGTTACGATGAGAATCGCCAGCGCGATCGAAATCGCGATGTATCGATAGGCGATCACCTTCTCGACGAAGGGGCGGTAGGTGTTGTTCGTGAAGCGCTCGAGCCAGTTGGAGACGGGGACCTGAATGCGCTCGAGCGGAGAGAAGAGCCGCTGAAACCATTGATTGGCGCCGTGTGACAGGTGCGCGGGCAGGACGAAGAACGATTCGAGCAGGCTGAAGAGCAGCACGCAGATCACGACGAGGGGGATCAAGCGGAAGATCTTACCGATCGGCCCGGGCACGAAGAGCAGGGGACCGAAGGCCGCGATGGTCGTGAGAATGGAGAAGGTCACGGGAGTCGCCATCTGCTTGGCACCGGCGATCGCGGCTTCTCGGTGCCCCATGCCCTCCTGAGTCTTGTGGTAGATGTTCTCGCCGACGACGATGGCGTCGTCGACGACCATGCCGAGTGTGACGATCAGCCCGAAGAGCGTGATCATGTTGATCGAGAGGTCGAGTGGTCCGAGGAGCGAGAACGCGCCGAAGAATGAGACCGGGATGCCGAGTGCCACCCAACCGGCGAGACGCGGTTTCAGGAACAAGGCAAGCACGACCAAAACGAGAATGAGACCCTGAGTCGCGTTGCGCACCAGGAGGTCGATGCGCTCGCGCAGCAGAACGGACGCGTCGTTCCAAATGGCGAGCTCGATGTTCGCCGGGAGCTCTTCTTGCAGCTCCGCCATGTAGGCTTTGACCGTGTCGGAGATCGTGATCGGAGACTCTTCACCGACCCGATAGGCGGTGACTCGAACAGCACGGCGCCCGTTGAAATAGGCTTCTTGGTCCGTGTCCGCATAGCCGTCGATCACCGTAGCCACGTCCCCTAGGCGGACCTCGCCGACGTTGCTGCCGCGCAGGATGATGCTCTCGAACTGCTCCCGCGTGAGCTTTCGGTCCGAGACGCGGACCAGGATTTCGCCCCCGGAGGTGTCTACAGCGCCACCGGGGAGCTCGAGGGACGCGCGGCGAACCTGTGTGGCGACTTCGTCCAGGGTTAGGCCGTAGGCCTCGAGGTTCTCCCGTGAGATCTCGATGCTGACCTCCAGCGGGCGAACGCCCTGGAGCTCGACTTGGGTGATTCCATCTTTGCGTAGCAGATCGCGCCGCGCGCGCTCGGCGAGGTCGTGGAGTGTGGCGAGCGGTTGGTCCCCCGCAATGACCAAGGAAACGACTTGGCTCCGGCGGGAGGCGACCGCGACCGTGGGCTCCTCCGCTTCCTCGGGAAAGCTCGAGATGCGATCGACTTCCGTCTTCACATCTGCCGCAACGTCAAAGGCGTCTTCGCCGGCCAGCACCTCGACCCGGATTGACGCGCTGCCTTCGTTGCTCGACGACTTGACCCGTTTTACTCCATCGAGCCCACGCACCGCTTCTTCCACCGCAAGCGTGATGCCTTGCTCCACCTCCTCCGGGCTCGCGCCGGGGTAGGGGACGTTGACACTGACGATGTCGAGATCGAACTCGGGGAAGACCTCTTGCTTTGCGGTCAGGAGGCCTACCGCACCGGCTACGAAGATGATGAACATCCCCAAATTTGCAGCCACTGAGTTCTTCGCCATCCAGGCGATCGGTCCACGCTCGTTCGCCATTTCTTACTCCCGGGCGGCGGTGGCGGTGCTGCTGGGAGCTACCGGCATTCCATCGATCGGATTCGACAGGGGGCTCGTCACGAGCTGCAGACCCTCTTCCAGCTCGCCGGAGATGAAAACGGAATCACCGTTAGCGAACCGCACCTGCACGTCGCGGCGTTCGAGCTTCGAGTCTCGGACGACCCAAATCGTGTCGCCGTTGTAGACGGACACGGCTGGAACCTCAGCAACCCCGCCCACTTCCCGGCCGGCGATTTCCACCTCTACGTAGGCTCCGGGCAGCAGCGGCAGACCACTCTCCCCTCCTTCGAGCGGCTTCTTCACGGAGACGAGGAGCTGTGCGCGACGGGTCTGCGGGTCGAGCTCCTCAACCAAGCGAATCACGCGGCCCTCGCGTTCGATCACCGCGCCGTCAGAGAGGCGCTGGCGTACCGTGGCGATCGACCCGGTCTCCGCGTTGGTCCCAGGGATGGCAATCGACGCGAGGTCTTCGACGCGGACGCCCGCTCGCACCCAGAATTCGTCCGTTCCGACGAGGCGTGCCACCGACCCCGTGGGGCCCACGCGTTGCCCCACGTTCAGGTCCTCGCTCACCACGGTCACGTTGAAAGGCGCGCGCAAATAGGTGCGCTCGAGGTTCAGTTGCGCCCGCCCGAGGCCGCTCTTTGCCGCTTCGAGGCTGATCTGAGCGGCTTCGAGCTGCGACTTGCGCGACGCGAGGGGAGAGGCCTCTCCCTCGGCGTCTCCGCGGAGCAGCTTCCACTCGCGCTCGGCGACTTCCCCGCGCCCGCGCTCGAGCTCGAGCTCGAGCGCGGCGGAACGAACTCGCGCCTCTTCCTGGTCGACGGCGAACGCGTACTCGCGACCATCGAGGCGGGCGAGAGTCTCTCCCTTGGCGAAGCGACCACCTGGGAGGAGCTTCGGCGAGCGCCACCCGACCCGTCCCGTGACCTCGGGCACGACGTTGATCGCGGCGGCGGGCTCTACGGTTCCGGTTGCTGCGATGCGGACCGTGGTGGCCTTCTGCTGCAGCTCGGTGATACGTACCGGTGTTGGCGCTGCTTTGCCCGTGCTCCGGTTTGCTTCTGGTTCGAGGGTCACGATCGCCCGAGCGACGACGAATCCGCCCGCGATGATGGCGAGGCTGACACCGAGGGTCAGAAGCTTCTTCTTCATGAATCACCTCCTGCGGCGACGCCAATGGACTGGGTCCAAGGGCCACCTAAGGCTTGATACAATTGCAGGCGGGCCGCGATGGCGGAGCGCTCCGCCTGGAGCACTGCGCGCTGCGCACTCTGAGCGGCGGTCAGCGCGGTCAGGACCGCGATGTAGTTGGTGAGGCCATTGATGTAGCGCGCCTTCGACTCATCGAGTGCCGCGTCGGCGGCTGTCGACGCCTCGCGGAGGAGCTCCAGCTGCTCGAGGATTTGACGCTCGTTGACGGCCGCGGTCTCGACTTCTTGAACCGCAACCAGATAGCTCTGGCTCAGTGCATTGAGAGAGTCGTTCGCCGCGCCGCGGGCCTCTTGAACCTGACCCACGTCGCCGAACCCGCTGAAGAGCGGCAAGCTCAGAGACAACCCGCCGCCCCAATCGCGCGTGGTAGACGTTTCGTCCAGTCGAAAGGAGCGGTAGCCCCAGTTGGCATTGGCGCTCAGTATCGGCAGGTGAACGCGCTTGGCACTCGAGTACTGCTCGTTCGCGGCTTGGGCCTGAAGGAGTTGTGCGTTGAGGTCGGGACGGTTCTCCAACAGGTCGTTTGGCTCGCCCAGAGCGGGCGTCTGCGGCAGGGCAGGCAGCGCGGCCACGGTGCTGGGAGGCTCATCGTCGGGCACCTCGCCGAGAAGTACCGCGAGGCGTTGCTCCGCCGCCCGGAGCTGGGAGCGCAGGGGCGGAACTTCGGCGGCTCGAGACGCGTACTGCTGCTTTTGTTGCAGGACGTCGAGGCCCGCGGTGTCGCCGCGCTCGAAGCGCAGCTCGAGTATCTCGAGGAGTCGCCGGTTCGTTTCAACCTGTCCTTCGAGGAGCTCGATCGCGTTCTTGAAGAAAACGACGTCGTAGTAGGCGGCCGCGACTTGGTTCGCGAGGGCGAGCGCGACGCTGTTCCTATTGCCGCCACTCGCTTCTTCTCGAAGCTGTGCCGCGCGGTAGGCCAGGTAGCTTCGGCCGAAGACATCGAGCTGCCAGCGTGCGTTCAACACCGTGCTGCCGTTGTAGGCCACGGCCGGTCCCTCACCGCCGCCGAAGCCAAACTGAAAACCCAAGGCCGCAGCACGGCTGCCGCTCAGTGTTACATCGGCGGTGACCGACGGGAGTAAGGGAGCGAGCGCCCGCATCGCTTGCGCCTCTGCCTGAACGATGCGCGCTGTCGCCGCCTTCAAGTCGTAGTTCTGTGCCAAGGCCGTATCGATCGCGTCCGTGAGTGCGGGGTCGTCGAACGCGTACCACCAGGGCCGCGTATTGGGGGCGCCAGCGCTCGGCTCCACGAAGGCTTCGACTGACGCGGACGGGTAGGTACCCTCCGGAAGCTCGGTTGCAGAGAGCATGAACAAGAGAAGTATCTTCATTGGGTCTCCTCCAAGCCGCGCGCGATGAGGTCGACCACCTCGGGGAGAGGCGGGAACGAGACCGGCGGCGGTTGATCGCTGTGAGATGCGATGTGCGAC
Organism: uncultured Bdellovibrionales bacterium; assembly: GCA_964468125.1. Lineage (GTDB taxonomy): Bacteria > Myxococcota > XYA12-FULL-58-9 > XYA12-FULL-58-9 > CAYXVF01 > CAYXVF01. Next base: position 22,325 of record CAYXVF010000080.1, read on the forward strand.
AGATACGCGGGCAGGTGGAGCGCGCCAAGGAACTGATTGGCTGCTACCTCCGGGGAGAGCTCGGCACGGATCAGACCGGCATCGCGGGCTCGCTCAAACCAGCCGAGCAGCGCTTCGAAGGCCAAGAGCGGCGGCGGGCCCTCGGCGTAGCGCTGCAGCAGAGTCTTGGGGGCGACGCCGCTCGCCCGCAGCATGGTGACGCAGGGAATGATCTCCGAGAGAAAGCGGGTCGCGCGCTCCGCGATCTCGAGCAGCTGCTCGCGCAGGGGGCGATCGTCCGGTCCCTGCCAGACCCGCTGAACCCATTCGGGGTGCTGGGGCGGAGCGAGGGCCGCGAGCATCAGATCCTCTTTCGATCCGAAACGCCGGAAGAGTGCCGGCTGGGAAACGCCGAGCTCGGATGCGATCGAGCTCGTGGACGCGGCAGGGCCCTGCTCGATGAACACCGAACGGGCCGCAGCGAGGATCTCGTCATCCGATATCTGTCGGGGTCGTCCCAGGGAGGTGCTCCGGTTTAGTTAGTTTCCAGACACTAACTAATCACAAGAACGACAGCGTCAACGGGGACTCCGTAGAGATTCGTAACGAATCGCGGTCTGCGCAAGGGGGTCGGCCGTTGACTGGGGACGCGATCGGCTCCGCAGGCGGCGAGGTGGAAGGTATTCAGGTTCCGGCGGCCTCAGCGGGGGCGCGGGGCCAGCTGATGGTGGGGGCTGGCTTGGCTGGGCGGGCGAGGAGGAAGCCTTGGCCGTAGTGTGCGCCGCAGTCGATCACGGCCTGGAGCTCGTCCTCGGTCTCGATTCCCTCCGCCACGACCTTGGCGCCGAGCTCTTCGCACATCGTACACATCGCGCGAATGATCTCCTGTTTGCGCTTTGAGTTGTGCAGATCCCGGATCAGACCCATGTCGAGCTTCACGACCTCCGGGATCAGCTCGGCGATGTAGACCAGGTTCGAGTAGCCCGCGCCCAGGTCGTCGATCGCTAATCGCATGCCCTTGTTGCGGATCTCTTGCAGGACGCCGGTGCACTGCTCAAAGTGCGAAAGCGGGACCGACTCGGTCACCTCGAGGAACACTTCGTGCGGGTGGTAGAACATCGCGTCGTCCGTGCGGACCAGAAACCCTTCGTCGAACTCGTGCGGATGAATGTTCAGAAAGAGTGGTCGTTCCGGAGCGTGCTCCACTGCCAAAGCGCGAAGTGTCCGTCCGAGAACTCCCGTCGAGCGCTCCTCCACCGCCGTGTTGAAGAGCACGTAGGGGTTTGGGAGCTCTGGGGCACTCGACCGCGCCAGAGACTCGAATGCAAAGACCTCCCCGGATTCCAAATCCACGATGGGTTGATAGACCGCCGTGATGAGCGATTCTCCGATCGCCCGCTCGATCCGGCCGACCGACGGTGGGGAGCTCCTGCGGAATCGGCTGGCGATGCGTTCGACGACGCTCTGCGGTTTGTCACCCATCGATACCTGCAATTATGTTCCGCGTTGGCGCCGCCGCAAGCGCCGTTCCCTTGCTTTTACCAATGCTTTGAAACCCACGCGCACCCACTCTCGTTCCCATTCGACGGTTTTTCCCGCGATCCATTCGCCATAATGCCTTGCGTCGCACGCTCCCCGATGATTCAACGTGTCATCGCGAAGGTGACGACCGATGGCAGAAGCGAGACAACTCGACCGAACCGTAGCCGCCGAGACCGACCGTGGCCGGGTGCCGTTTGGTCTGGTGCTTCTCGTCGCGGCCACTGCGGGGATCGTATCGGGTCTCGTGCTGTGCGACCAAATTACTCGCCCAGCGGAAACACCGTCCAGCGCCGTGGACGTCGCGGTCCGTTGACCTCCGCACCCTCGCTCTTCTAAACGCCACTCATGTATCCCCACGCGCGCCTTTCGGTGACGCTCCCGGCCGCTTTCATTCTCTTGATGCTGTGCGCCGTCGTCTCCCTCCTCGTCGGGCCCGCGATGCTCGGGCTCGAAGACATAGCTCAGGCACTCCTCGGTCGAGGCGACGAGCGGGGGGCACTGATTGTCTGGTCGCTCAGGATTCCCCGTACCGTCATGGCGGCCCTAGTGGGCGCCACGCTCGCCCTCTCGGGAACGACGCTTCAGGCGCTCTTTCGAAACCCCCTCGCCGATCCCGCGTTGCTCGGGATCAGCTCAGGTGCCGCGATGGTGGTGGCCCTCGGTGTGGCGGTTTTGCCATCTCTCGTCCAGACCTTCGGACAGCCGCTCCTGGCCTTTGCGGGAGGGATGGCTGCGGTCGCGGTGGTGACCCGTCTGGGAACCAGCGACGGGCGTACGGACGTCAACGTGATGTTGCTCGCCGGGATCGCGATCAACGCACTCGCTGCCGCCGTGATCGGGGGCGCCTTCGTGTTCGCGGATGATGCGGAGCTTCGGTCCATCGTATTCTGGACGCTTGGCTCCTTCGCCCAGGTGCAAGGGAGCGAGCTGCTCTGGGCTGCGCCGCTGATGGTGGTGGGCGCGGCCGCGCTGATGCGCGGGCACCGGGCCCTCGACGCCTTGACCCTCGGTGAAGCGGATGCGCACCACCTCGGGATCCGCGTCGAGCAGACCAAGCGCCGCATTCTCCTCGCGACCTCTCTAGTCGTGGGTAGCGGTGTAGCGTCCGTCGGCGTCGTCGGCTTCGTCGGTCTCGTCGTGCCCCACACGGTCCGTCTCGCCTTGGGACCCGCGCATCGCTCGATGCTGCCACTCAGTGCTCTCTGCGGAGCGTCGCTCTTAGTGCTCGCCGACACCGCGGCACGGGCGGCCCACGCCCCAGCGGAGCTGCCGGTGGGAGTGCTGACCGCGGCCCTAGGCGCGCCGTTCTTTCTCGCATTGCTCCTTCGCCGGAGCGTGCGCTGATGCTGCGCGGCGAGAAGCTCGGAGTCGTCGTCGATGGCGCCCCCCTGTTGCGCCAGGTGAGCCTCGCGCTCGAGGCGGGAGAGGTGCTCGCCGTCCTGGGACCCAATGGCGCCGGCAAGACGACGTTGCTGCGGGTCTTGGCGGGCGAGCTTCGAGGCGAAGGAGAGGTGTGGCTCGGTGCATCTCGTCTCTCGGAACTCGGGGGCTTGGAGCGGGCCCGGCGTCTCGCGGTGCTGCGCCAAGAGAATGAGGTCGGCTTCGCCTACTCGGTCATCGAGGTGGTCGGCTTTGGGCGCATTCCCTTCGGGGATCGGGGCGACGAGGCGATCAGGGCCGCCCTCGAGCGCTTCGACGTCGAGCATCTCGCCGGCAGGTCCTACCCGACGCTCTCCGGGGGCGAGAAGCGGCGGGTCCATCTGGCCCGAGTCTGGGCGCAGGTGCACGGCGTCGAGGACGCGGTCTTGCTTCTCGACGAGCCCCTCGCGGCCCTGGATCTGCGGCACCAGGAGCAGGTGCTCCGGGCGATGCGCGCCCGTGCCCAGGCCGGCGCCGCCGTGCTCTGGGTTGCCCACGATCTCTCGCTCGCCTCCCTCGCAGCGGACCGGGTCGCCCTGCTCGAGTGCGGTGAGCTGCGCGCGAGTGGCGCGCCTCGGGAGGTGTTGACCGCCGAACGGGTGCGGCAGGTCTTCGGCGTGTCCGCGTCCTGGGCCGAGCACCAGCTCGTCCTGAGTCCCGATCTCTCGGGCGAAAACACCGATTTTCCTTGACCCTTTGCGCCTCGGAAGGGTTTAACGCGCGCCTCGACGCTCAGCGAGTGTCGACTGTTTGCTTCGTGCGGAGTCGGGGCGAAGACATCGGCAAGTCAGCCGACGCCCGACAGACCCGCCGCCCACGGATTCGTGGCAGGAGTGCCGCGAAGTATGGAGCGAGAAGATGGCACGTTTTCGTGGTCCACGACTGAAGTTGGTCCGGCGCTTTCAAGCGCATCTCCCGGGCCTGACCCGCAAATCCGCCGAGCGGCGGCCTTATCCCCCGGGACAACATGGTCCCAACCGCCGTCGCAAGATGAGCGACTACGCGGTTCGCCTGGAGGAGAAGCAAAAGCTTCGCTTCAACTACCAGGTCAGCGAGAAGCAGCTTCGCAAGTACTTCAAGAAGGCCAAGGCGTCCAAGGGCGACACAGGCCTGCGCTTGCTGCAGATCCTCGAGACTCGACTCGACAACATCGTGTTCCGTGCGGGCTTCGCGCCCACGATTCCTGCGGCGCGCCAGATGGTGGCGCACGGCCATGTGACCGTCAATGGCAAGCGCCTCGACATTCCGAGCTACCAGGTTCGCGAAGATGAGGTCGTTGGCCTCGGTGCCAAGGCGAAGAACAACGAGCTCTTCAAGAGCTTCTTCGCCCAGCCGTCGCTGGTTTATCCGAGCTACCTCGAGATGGGCGAGCTTGAGGCGACGATGAAAGGTCTGCCGGAGCGAGAGGACATTCCCCTCGAGGTCCAAGAGAACCTCATCATCGAGCACTACAACCGAGTCGCCTGATCGCGACCGGAGCGAGTGCGGATGTCCAAACGCACGAAGATCGTTCGGTTGAACGAGGGCACCCGCTTCTCGCAGCTCGGACCCCATCCCAAAGCGCCGTCGAAGAAGGCCTATCGGGCCGACCTCGACGCGCTGCAGCTGAAGCTCCTGCGGATTCAGCAACACTACCATCACAGCGGTGGGCGGGCCGTGATCCTGTTCCAAGGCTGGGATGCGGGCGGCAAGGGCGGCGCGATCCGACGAATAACCGGAAAGCTCGACCCCCGGGGCTTCCGCGTACACGCCATCGCCGCACCCACTCCGGAGGAGCAGGGTCGACACTACCTCTGGCGATTTTGGCAGCGGCTGCCGCAGCCGGGGCGCTTCGCGATCTTCGATCGAAGCTGGTACGGCCGCGTGCTCGTTGAGCGCATCGAGGGGTTCGCCACGAAGTCCGAGTGGAAACGGGCCTACGACGAGATCAACGAATTCGAGCACACGTTGATCGACGACGGTGTGCGCATCGTGAAGCTGTTCTTGCACATCACCGCCGATGAGCAGCTCCGGCGTTTCGAGCAACGACTCAACGACCCCTACAAGCGCTGGAAGCTGACGAGCGACGACCTCCGAAACCGCGAAAAGTGGAACGACTACGAGGCGGCGCTCGAGGACATGCTCGACAAGACCTCGACGAAGGCCGCCCCTTGGACGCTCATCCTCGCGAACCACAAATGGTACGCGCGGCTCGCGGTGCTGCGCCGGGTCGTCGAAGTGCTCGGTGAGGGACTCGACTTGACTGTTCCGGTGATCGACGACGCGGTGATCGAGGAAGCCAGGCGCCGCCTCGGCTTGGCGATGGAGCGCTCGGGTTGATCCGAGTCTCGCTTCCGGAATCGTGAGCAGTATTCGGTTCGGCCGTCGCACGGATCGTGAGCGGGTTGTGTTAACCTCGACTTTTCGGCCTGAGGAAGGCCGATCGGTTGGATCAGTCGTCTCGACTTGCTTCGCCAGATCTCGGCGTTCGAGCGAGCCATTCGACGGGAGCGCGACCGCGACGCGCGCGATCGGCACGAGCGGGAAAACCCGTCCCCCATCGAGCGGATGCAGCGCCTGGCGGGCAATCACACCGCGGACGAGCTGGCACAGGTCCTGAGGAATCGCGACCGCTAGAGCACCGCGCCTTCGGGGAGTCTCGGCGGCTACGCCGGGCTGCGGCGGGCGAGAAGCCCCATGAAGTCGCCGAGGGAAGCGAGCCAGCGGCCGAAGCCCACGCGCCAGATTCCCCGCCCCATCAGGAAGACGAGCAGGCCCGCAGCGGCCCAGGCGTGCCAGGCCCCGCCGTGCTCGTGGGCGACTGTGTGTACGGGCGTTGCGTCGAGGAGGCCAGCGGAGCTCGCGGCGTTGATCAGCAGCGCCATCAGCCAGGTGACGAGCACGAGCGCCCCGGTCCAGAGAGTCACGCCGCGCCGGCCGAGCTCCGAGCGCACGAATGCGAAGGTGGCGACGTTGGTGGCGGGACCGAGGAGCAAGCCCGCGAGGACCGCTCCGGGACTGAAGCCCTTCACCAAAAGGACCGCCGCCAGCGGCGTCATGCTGGAGGCGCAGACGTAGCTCGGAATGGCGACGAGCGTGATGATGAAGATGTCCGCCCCAGCGGTGCTCGCCGCGAAGCTACCCACAGGAAGCACCGCCTCGGCGTAGGCGGCGACCACCAGGCCGAGGAGCGTCCAGGGGCCGATGTGAAAAGCCAGCTCGTCGAGCTCCTGGGTGAAGCGCGCGAACGCCGTGCGGTGCTCGGACGCGTGTGCGTGCTCGTGTCCGTGGTCATGCGCGTGTCCATGGTCCGTTTCCGGTCCACAGCAGCTCGCCTCCTCGGAGCC
>CAYXVF010000081.1:0-26099 GCA_964468125.1 uncultured Bdellovibrionales bacterium
CTAGTCGCTCAGCGACCAGACGACTACCGATTCGATGATCGACGCTGCGAGTGAGCTGTAGAACAGGATCGCGGAGAGATCCTGGCGGTCCTGAAGCTCCTGGAGGTTCGGGTCGCGGTTGTCCCGCGCATCGCTCGCTTCGAGGGTCGCGGCAATGTTCCATGCGCCGAGACCCACTTGAATCGCCGCATAGGCACCCGCTGCGATGTAGCGCTCCTGCGCCGCCTGGCCGATCCCAAGCGGCAGCAGGTAGAGCGCCGAAAACTCGTTGTCGTCGTCCACTGCCGGCTCGCTCGTCATCGAGAGCGTCTCTGGAGCTATCTCTTCCGGTTCGGAGTCGGCTTCGACAAGGATCGCGGGTGCATCGTTTTCTCCTGCTGACAATCCTACGACGACCTTTGCGCCACTCAGTGCTCGAAGCCGTTCCAGCAGCTCAGCGCATCGCTCTCGCGTGCATCGCAGTGCCGGTGGATTGACCCGGAGTCGCGATTCGACCTCGATATCAACCTCCACCGTCGGCTCATTCTCACCCGTCAGGTCCACTTCACGCGCGAGCGAGCTCCCCGTCGCACTCTCGACCCAGACCCGGTAGTAGCCGCGCGGAAGCTCGAAGCGGCCTTCCCCGTCGACGGCGCCGAGGACTCGCCCATCCGCGTGTGCCACGCCCACTCCCTTCGCTCGAATGCGGAGGATTCCGGTGGCGGCGCGTGCGTTTTGTTTTCGCGCGTTCGCAAAAAGCGCTACGACCCCCGGCTTGTGCCGTTGTTCGTCGACGGCGATCTCTGGGAAGCGTCGCGCGGTTTCCAGGGCCAGCTCTTCGGCGGCTTTCCGCTGTCCTTCGTTGAATGCGCTCGCCGCTCGGTCTTGGGAGGCACGGGCGGTTGCGTTCAGGAGCTCGGAGGTGATCCGCACGGCGGCGTCGTAGCTGCGGAGAATCTCGACACGCATCGCGTTGGCGTTCGCGGTCTCGAAGCGCGCTTCGAGTCGATCCGCCTCCGCGAGCATGTCGTTGAAGCCCTGGGGTTTTGAGTCACGGGGGGTCCGCAGCCCCGTGATCCGCTGCATCAAGGCTTCGGCGCTCAGCACCTGCTCTCCGCGCACCGAGCGAAGCGCATGCGGTGCGCTCACGCCGGAGTCCTGGGGGTTGAGCTCGAGAACGAGGGCGCCACCGTCGGCGGCGAGCGTGATCAAGGTGAGCCACGTCAGCATAGGCGAAGGGTTTAGGAGATGCGCGCGCCGGTCAAGTGGGCGGGAGCGGTCGAGCGATGATGACCCCGCGACGCTCGGGCCGACGGAGAACGTAGTTGGCGACGTCGCCCCGTGAAATCACGACGCGGTCGTTGTGGCTGGAAGCATGGAGAACCCGGGGGATTCCCCTCGCGTCGAGGGTGACATAGCCCGTGTGGGTCACCAGGATCCCCGGCTTGCTCGTGACGAACGCGAGGATGTCGCCTTCCTGGAGCTTTGATTGAACCTCTCTGATCCGTTCCCGCGGAACGTAGACGTGCTCCGTTGCACTGAGCCGGGCCTCCGCCGCCTCGATGAGCGCGAGGGTTTGCGTGTCGCCGAGGGCGGGGTAGCTCTTCGGGTGGCGAGTCATGAAGAAGAACGGCTGTTTGATGGCGACGCCACCGAGCTCGGCGTGGAGCTGGCGAATTCGCTTGCGACGGTGATTGTCCGCCAACCAATCGACGAAGTAGTGCAGACGGGACGCGTAGTCCTTCATTTCACCATCGCGGTAGCGCGTCTGCTCGACCTGCTCGGTGAAGCACTCGGGCGTTGGGTGTCCAACCCAGAGACAACGCGCGAGGGCGTCGGAGTACTCTACCAAGGAGACGCAGTGCAGCTCGTCGAGCCGAATCTTGAGGGTCTCTGGCCCCGGGGACTGCGGCGCGTCGTCGTAAGGACGTCCGAGCGCGATGCGGGCGGCGCGCGTGGAAAGCTCGCCGAAGCTTTCGTCTCCGCGCTTCTCGCCGAGCGCCGAAAACCACTCTCGCACCGCGGCTTCCGTGCTCGGCGGGAGCTCCCGGGTTCCGCTCAGGAGGAGCAAAGCGATGGCAGCCTTTGCAATCATCGGCGGTTATCGTAACTGAAGCGACCGAATGAGGCAGCTTTTCAGGAACGATCCATGCGCGTGTTGGGAATAGAGACCAGTTGCGACGAAACCGCGGCCGCGGTGGTCGAGCATGGACCGGTCTTGCGCTCGAATGTCGTCAGCACGCAGATCGACACCCATCGTCGTTTTGGTGGGGTGGTGCCCGAGGTGGCGTCCCGGGAGCACGTGGCGCGAATCGTCGAGGTCGTCGATCGCGCGCTTCAGGATTCGGGATCCACCGCGGTTGACGCGGTCGCGGTGACCCATGGCCCTGGTCTCGTGGGGGCTCTGTTGGTCGGCGTACAGTTTGCGAAGGGCTTCGCGCTCGCCCGTGGGATCCCCTGGATTGGGGTCAACCATCTCGAGGGGCATCTGTGCGCCGCGCTGCTTGCCGACGAGCCGCCTCCCTACCCGCACGTCGCGCTCGTCGTCAGCGGTGGACACACGCAGCTCTATTGGGTGCGAGGCTTTGGTGACTACGAAGCGATCGGCGGGACGCGAGATGACGCAGCGGGGGAGGCCTTCGACAAGGTCGCGAAGATGCTCGGCCTCGGCTACCCGGGAGGGGTGGAAATTGACCGGCGCGCGCGCGCTGGCGACCCGGCGGCGTTCGCTCTGCCCCGCGGCTTGGACACGCGGGCCAACGAGGATTTTTCTTTTTCGGGCCTGAAGACCGCGGCGGGGACCCTGCTGCGCGACCACGGCGACATGGACGAGCGGACCCTCGCGGATTTTTGTGCGTCCCTGCAGGAAGCGATCTGCGACATCCTCACGAAGAAGGCGGTGCGCTCTGCTCGGCGTCGCAACGCCGCGGCGGTGGTTCTCGCGGGCGGGGTCGCGGCCAACAGTCGGCTCCGTGCGTTGCTCGAAGAACGCTGCGAGGCGAAGGGTCTGCGCGCCTTCCTGCCCCCGAAGGTCCTGTGCACGGACAACGCGGCGATGATCGCCGCGGCGGGGCTTCGACGCCTCGAAGCCGGCGAGCGCAGCGATTGGAGCACGAGTGTGCACGCGCGATTGCCATTGGATGCTGCGTGAGCAACGCCCCGCTCGACGCCAAGGCTCGCCTCGATCGCGCGGGCCTCAAGCCCAAGAAGAGTTGGGGGCAGAACTTCCTGAAAGACGAGTCGGTGCATCGCGACATTGCGCGGGCCATCGGCGCTGCCCCGGGCCGCACGGTGGTCGAGCTGGGAGCGGGCTTGGGGGCACTCACCCACTATCTGTGCGACAGCGGAGCGCGGGTCGTCGCCATCGAGCGCGACCGCGAGCTGGTGCCTCTCCTTCGGGAGGCGATGGCTTCCTTCGAGCACTTCGAGGTGCGGGAGGCGAACGCCGCAACCCTCGACTACGCGGCTCTCGCACAGGAGCTCGGAGGGCCGCTGAGTGTTGCGGGGAATCTCCCCTATCAGATCTCATCCCGGATCTTGGTCGCCCTCGCGGATGCGGCGGACCACGTGGAACGCGCAGTCGTCTTGGTCCAAAGGGAGGTCGCGGACCGCCTCGCGGCGAGCGAAGGCGGGAGGACCCGTGGGTTGTTGTCGGTGCTGGTCCAACGGCGTTTCGATGTGGAACGACTGAGAACGGTGGCCCCGGGTGCATTCCACCCCCCCCCAAGGGTTCACTCCGCCGTCGCCCGGTTGGTGCGTCATGACCGAGGCCTGTCCCCGGAGCTCGACCGTTCCTTGGTCGAGCTCGCCCGCGCGGGTTTCGCCTCGCGGCGAAAGAGCCTGCGAAACGGCCTGAAGGCGCTCAGGGGTGCGGAAGAGGCGTCCCGTCTCCTCGAAGCGGCGGGGGTCGACCCCGGTCGTCGCGCCGAGACACTGTCACTAGAGGAGTGGACCTCCCTCGCGCGCCATCGCTGAACTGCGTCCGCCCTGAACGAACGACAAGCGATGGCGGTGACGAGAGAACAGGGTTAGGATCCTATTCGCGTGATTGAGAATCCTCAGCTCCATGTCGTCGTAGTCGAAGAGGACCCGGAGGCTCTCGAGAGAGCCCTGACGGTCCTGCCGCAGTGTAGCGTTCGCACGATGACGGAGGCCCTTCGTTTTCTCGAGGAAGACGGTCCGGCGGACGTCGCGGTGCTTCGAGCGGGTCCGAATCTCGCGTCGCTGGTCGAGCACTTTAGCGCCGAAGGCAGCGCGATCATCGTGCTCGGAATGAACACGGATCTCGACGAGGACGAGCTCATGAGCCTCGGAATCGACGGCGTCTACCGGGGCGACTTCGACGAAAATCTCCGCGCACTGGTTCGGGTCACGGGACAGAAGCAGCGCCTCCTGCGCGAAAGCGCTCGGCTGTCAAAAGAGCTACGTCACGGATTGCGCCTCGAAGCGCTCGGCCGGATCGCCGGAGGCGTCGCCCACGACTTCAACAACCTTTTGACGACGGTCGGCTGTTTCGCGGGCTTCATCGAAGAAGGTGGTTCACCCGAAGCGGTAGACGACGCTCGGGAGATTCTCCGAGCCTCTGAAAGAGGCACCGATCTGACGCGACGTTTAGTAGCACTGAGTCGTGAGCGGGAGATTCGACCCGAGTCCTACGATGTCAGCACGGTCATCGCGGACATTCAACGGCTGTTGGCCAAGAGCGCGGGGCCTGCGATTCGTCTGTCCTTCGATTTGCGCTCTGGCTTGTCGCCGATCCTCGTCGACCGCTCCGATCTCGAACAGGCGGTGCTCCACATAGTGCTTCAAGCGCGCGAGTCGTTGAGCCACGGCGGACAGGTCGTGATTCAAACTTGGCAGCGAGGGCGCCACGTCGGGGTGGAGGTACAGGACGACGGACCGGGTCTGCCACAGGATGTGCTTCGAGAGATCTACAGCGACGACGGTGAGCTCGAACGACGCCGGCTCGGCCTGCGAGCGGTGCGCGAGGTCGTGGAGCAGAGCGGCGGCGTACTCGAGTTGGAAAACAAACGAGGAGCGGGAACGACCTACCGGCTCATCTTCGATGCGGTTTCCGCGCGACCCGCGTTCGCGGAAACCGAAGCCACGGTGTTTCACATTGACGGCGCAGGTCGAAAAGTCGTCCTTCTCGAGCTCGACGCGGGCGTGAATCGTGCCGCCCGCAAGCAGCTCGAACGCTTCGGATTCTCAGTCGAGGAGGTCCAGAGTTTTGCCGAGCTCCAAAGCGGCTTGCACGAGGGAGAGCTCGCCGACGCGAGCTTCTTGCTCTTTGATGAGTCGCTCGTCGATGAGGAGCGTCTCGCGGCGCTGCGGCGGAGCTGGCCTTCGATCGGCTTGGTGCTCTTGGTGGGCGGGGCGCGCGTGGGCCCGGACCTGCTTTTTTGCTCTTTTCTGACCAAACCGTTCCGCGCGGACGGGCTCGTACGGGCGTTGAGCTCCGCCGAAGCGGTGGTGGAGCGCAACGAGCGTTCGCGCCCTGCGCGCGTGTTGATCGTTGACGACGACGCGCTGACGGCCCGAAGCATCGAGCGCGTGCTCTCCGGCTTGTGCGAACCGGAGCACGTCTTCGGAGATCGGCAGACCGTGCTTTCGCGGATCGAGGCTGGCGGCTACGACCTGGTGCTGTGCGACGTGCTCATGCCAGGCATCAACGGGATGCAGCTCTTCGAGTGGATCCGTTCGCGCGCTCCTTCGATGGCGTCGCGTTTCGTCTTTCTCACCGCGGCCGCGGATTTCGACGTGATTCGTACTTTCGCCGATTCGATCCCGAATCCGGTCTACTCGAAGCCGATGGACCGGAACGGTTTCGAGGCGCTCCTGATCGAACGCGGGTTGATCTGAGCCCCGGCGCTTGTGGTTTGAGGATCTCGAGTCCACACTGCAACACGTGAGCCGCGGACGACAGCCCGACCACTACACCCTCAAGGCGAAGCGGGAGGGTAGGCCTGCCCGGTCGGTCTACAAGCTGCGCGAGATCGACGAAAAGCATCGGATCATTCGCACGGGGGCGTCGGTCCTCGACCTCGGCTGCTCACCCGGCTCATGGATGCAGTACGCGGCGGAGCGGGTGGGGCCCGCGGGTCGGGTTCTGGGGTTCGACCTGAAGCCCGTTGAGATCTCTCTCCCTGCCCACGCGGAGGCACACGTGGGGGATGCCTTTGAGATCCGCGACGAGATGCTGCGCACCTTCGACGTGGTCCTGAGCGACATGGCGCCTGCGACCTCCGGTGACAAGAAGACAGACGCGCTACGCTCTTCGGTGCTCGTAGAGCGGACGCTCGACGTGGCGGACGCCCATCTTCGAGAGGGAGGGGCGGTCATCGTGAAGGTGTTCGAGGGGGGCGAGGTTCCTGGTCTCGTTCGTCGCATGCAAGGCTCGTTTGTGAAGGTTCTTCGAGTCCGTCCGGACGCCACCCGGAAGCACTCTCGAGAGATCTTTCTCGTCGGGCTCGGAAAACGGCCGTGAAGGGCGCGAATGAAGGACGCCGGCGATTTGCCGAATTCGACCCATCGCCTATCATTGACGGATGAGCGCTCGCCGATACACCCTGGAGAATGGCCTCAAGGTCATCGTCGAGGCGAGCCGCAACGCTCCCGTAGCTGCCGTTCAGGTGTGGATCAACGCAGGATCTGCGGATGAGCGCGAGGATCAGGCGGGGCTCGCCCACCTGCACGAGCACATGCTCTTCAAGGGCACAAAACGACGTGGCGCCGGGCAGGTCGCTCGCGACATCGAAGCGTCCGGCGGCGAGATCAATGCCTGGACCTCCTTCGACCAGACCGTTTATCACACGGTCTCTGCGGTAGATGAGCTCGACACGAGTCTCGATGTCCTGAGCGATGTCGTTTGCGAGCCTTCTTTTGAGCACGCGGAGCTCGCCCGTGAGATCGAGGTCATCGTCGAGGAGATCAAACGGGCGTTCGACTCGCCGGCGCGGCGCTTGAGTCGAGCGCTCTTCGAAAACGTATACCGGCGCCACCCCTATCGCCGGCCCGTGCTCGGCACCATCGACTCCGTTCGCTCTTTCACCCGCGATTCGGTGCTCGAGTTCTTCGAGAATTTCTATCGGCCGGAGAACGCCACGGTCGTTGTGGTGGGAGATCGCGAAGAGGAAGAGCTCTTCGAGAGGGTGGCAGAGCACTTCTCTGGCTGGCAGGGCAAAGGCACCTTGAAGCGCCCCGACCGGCCTCGGGAGACCTTCCGGCCGCAGCTTCGCCTCGTGCCTGTGGCGCACCCGGTCAAGGAAGCGCGCGCGAGCATCGCTTGGCCCATTCCGGCGATTCAGCACCCGGACGTCGCAGCGCTCGATCTGTTGAGTGTCGTGCTCGGGCATGGCGACTCCTCCCGGCTCGCGGTCGAAACTCTTCGCAAGCAGCAGCTCGTCAATGGCGCAGGGGCCTACGCCTATACGCCCAAAGACCCGGGCGTTTTCGTCATGACCGCGACGATGCGCAGCGAGAGCGCGGAGACCGCCCTCCTGTCGATGTTCGAGCAGGTTCATCGACTTCAGACACAAAAACTCGAGAGCGACGAGCTCGAGAAGGCGCGGGTCGTGATGTTGAGTGAGTCCGCGTATCAACGCGAGACGGTTCAAGGGCTCGCTCGGAAGCTCGGCTTCTACGAGACGGTCTGCGGAGACTTTGCCTTCGAGCAGAAATACGAAGCTGCCCTGCGTGAGCTCGACGCGGAGGACGTTCGCGATGCGGCGCAACGGTATCTCTCGGCCCCGCCAACGATTGTCGTACTCGATGAAAAACCGGCGACCGCCGGATTGAGCCGCGTCTTCGAATCCGAACCGGAACCCGCGCCAGCGGTGCCGAGCTCGATCCGGTCCGGGCCCGACGGCGTCGTGCGCGTGGAGCTCGAGAGCGGTGCGAAGATCCTCGTGCTGCCCGAAAACTCGCCGGTGGTGGCTTACCGCGCGGTCGCTCTCGGGGGTTTGCGTTGGGAAAATGAGTCTCTCAATGGCCTGAGCTATCTGCTCACGGCGTGTTGGGCGAAGGCGATCGAGGGGATGAACCAGGAGGAGCTCGCCGCCCGAGCTGCTTCCCTCGGCGGGGCACTGACCGCTTTTTCCGGCCGCAACACGCTGGGCTTGCGCGGCGAGTTCATTCGCGACCGCTGGCGCCAGGGTCTGGACCTCGGGATCGATGCGACGATCGCGTCGGTTCTCGACGCCTCCGAGCTCGATCGCGAACGCGCGCTCGCCCTTGAGCGCATTCACAACCGCGCCGACAATCCGGCGGGAATGGCCTTCGACGCCTTTCTCGACGCCCTCTTTCCGCGCCACCCTTACGGACGGCGCTTGGTGGGCACGGAGGAGAACGTGAGCCGCTTCGCGATCACCGATCTGATCGGCTGGCGTGATCTCGTGCTGGACCCGCGGCGCTTGGTGTTCGCGGTCGTCGGAGATGTCGACGCACACGTGGTCGTTCGCGTGCTCGAGGAAGCGCTCGGAGGGGAGCGCCCGTCCTCGTTGCCGATCCCCTTCGCCGCCGATGCGCCTCCGGAGGGGCTCGTGCGTCGACGCCTGCACACGGACAAGGCCCAATGCCACGTGGTCGTCGGGGCGATGGGCACGACCGTGGAGGACCCAGCCCGAGACGCGCTCCAGGTCCTGACCACCGTACTCGCCGGGCAGGGGGGACGTTTATTCCGCGATCTGCGTGATGAGGCGAGCCTGGCCTATTCCGTGAGCAGCTCGAACGTGGAGGGTCTCGATCCGGGCCACGTGTTGACCTACGGCGCGACCAGTCCGGACAAGGTCAACCAAATGGTCGAGGGGCTGCACCGGCATCTGGATGCGCTCCTCGAGAAGCCGATCGATGACGCGGAGCTCGCCCGCGCCAAACGCTACCTCGCCGGCACCCACGCCATCGACCTTCAACGCGCCGGGGCTCGGGCGATGGTGATGGCGCTCGGCGAGGCCTTCGGTTTGGGCTACGACCATTATCGCAGCTATCCGGAGCGTATCCGCGCGATCAGCGCGGCGGATGTGCAGGAGGCGGCCCGGCGCTTTCTGCCCCGGGAGCGTCGGGTGGAGGTCGTGGTCGGGCCCTGAGCGGATCAAACAAGCCGGAAAAGGCGAGGTTTTTTTGCCCCGCTTGGCCGTTAGGATCTTCTTGACAAGCCAGATTGGCTTCCATATTACCCCGCCTCCGCGCCCCGAATAGAACTGCGCGGTGAGGACCGATACAGATGAAGACGATCAGCGCTAAAAAGGAAGACGTGAAGCGCGAGTGGTACGTCGTGGACGCCACCGACCAGACCCTCGGTCGACTCGCTAGCCGCGTTGCCACCGTCCTGCGCGGCAAGCACAAGCCGATCTACACCCCCCACGTCGACACCGGTGACTACGTGGTCGTGGTCAACGCTGAAAAGGTCAAGCTGACCGGCAAGAAGAACGAAGACAAGCTCTACCACCACCACACCGGCTGGGTGGGCGGCATCGTCACGCGCACTGCCAAGCAGTTGCGCGAGCAGCGGCCGGAGCGTCTGGTCGAAAACGCGGTGCACGGCATGCTGCCGAAGAACGTCCTCGGTCGGACCATGGGCAAAAAGCTCAAAGTGTACGCCGGTGGCGAGCATCCCCACGCGGCCCAACAACCTCGCGAGCTCGCGATCTAATCGAGGAAGATCATGTCTGAACGTTTCTACGGTACCGGTCGTCGCAAAGAAGCCACCGCTCGCGTGTGGTTGGAAGAGGGCGAGGGCGATCTCATCGTCAACAAGCAGCCCCTCGACGAATACTTTGGCCGCAAGGTGGACCGCATCGTCGCTCTGCAGTCGCTCGAGCTCGTTGGCAAGCGCGGCGCGGTGAACATCAAGGTCAACGTGACCGGCGGTGGCAAGTCTGGTCAGGCCGGCGCGATTCGCCACGGCATCACCCGCGCGCTCATGGAAATGGACCCGGAGCTCCGGGGACAGCTCAAGAAGGCTGGCTTCGTCACCCGTGACGCACGCTCCGTCGAGCGCAAAAAGTACGGTCAGCCCGGCGCACGCAAGCGCTTCCAGTTCTCCAAGCGTTAGTCTCGCGGGTCTCCACCCGCCGGCTATACTCACTCCATTCCCCGGGGTGTCCCCACTGCACTGCTGTTCCTTGCGGTCGGAACGGGCTGTTCCTGCGCCCCGCTCGACCTCGAGGCACTCGAGCGCCTAACCGATACGGGCTCACGTGGGACACACCGACGATCTTGGTCGCACTGCCGGCTCGACACTTGCCTACGCAATCTCCCCCCTTTTTGCCGGGATGTACGATCCGTCAATGAAGCATTCTACCTTCTCGACCCCGCAGCGTGCCGCCTCACGGCGCCACCGGCTCAGGCCGCGTCCTGAGCTTGACGAAGGGGCGAACGGTGTTGTCCGGTATCGGTAATGAGACACCCTAGCATCTCGGTCCCGGGGCAGAACTGAGGAGCCCTGCAGAGCTCCTCCTGAGTTTTCGGGCGCGGGGGGCAACCCAAACCTCGTCGTCTAGAACATTCTCGAGGATCACCGTTCCCGCTCCAACCACCGCTCGCTCGCCGACGCACACGTGGTCACTCACCGTCGCTCCCGCGCCGATGAAGGCCCGCTGCCCCACGCGCACTCCGCCGGAGAGCGAGACCTGGCTTGCAATAAACGCATGGTCGCCGACCGACGAGTGATGGGACACGGTGGTTCCGCTCCAGAGGGTCACGTTGGCCCCCAGCTCCACGAAGGGCTCGACGACACAACCGGGGAGAATGAACGCGCCCTCAGGTGCACGAAACCCGCGGGGGACGCTCGCATCGGAGCTGACGTAGGAAGCGATCCGATAGCCCAAGGCCTTGGCGGAGACGAAACGCTCGGCCCGGACCGCATTCACGCGCCAATAGCCCAGGCCGAGAAACACGGTGTAGTGCTCGGGGGGAAAGCGCTCGGGCAACTCATCGAAGGGCACCACCGGCAGGCCGCGGTGCTGTTCACGGTCGACGTAGGCAGCGTCGACCGTGTGGGCGACGACCCGGTGCTCGCTGTCGTGCTCGAAGTAGTAGGTGGCGACGTCGGCGGCTTCACCGAGGCCAAAGAGCACGACCTCAGCCATGGGCCCGACTCGCCTGTGCCTCTACCGCATCGCTGATCGCGGCGACGGTCACGCACAACACGTGCTCGACGTCCTCGTCGGTGAGCTCCTGGTGCAGAGGTAGGCAGAGCACCTGGTTGGACGCTGCGATCGTATTGGGCAGGGCGGAGCGCTCGATGAATGGCGCGTAGATCGAACAGCGGGTGACGGATTGGTGGTAGTACTTGCGCGCCAGAATCCCGTGGTCCCGGAGTGACTCGAAGACCCGGTCGCGGACGGTGTCCGGCAAGCGTATCGGGAAGTAGGCAAAGTTCGGCTCAAAATCCGGATCGTCGTACATCCGCTCGACGGTCTCGAGAGCGTCGAGTCCGAGATGGCCGAGACCTACGCTGAGTCCGTCGCGATAGAGCTCCGCGACGGTCCGTCGACGGGCCAGGGCCGTGGGGAGCTCGGGAAGAGTCGCGAGGGCAAAGGCCGCGCGCAGCTCATCGAGCTTGCTGTTGAGGCCGAACAATCGAACCTCTTCCTCGTTCGCGATTCCGAAGTTGCGGCGAAGGCGCACGTCTTCCAGGAGTGCCTCGTTCGCGCTCACCACGAGCCCACCTTCGACCGACGAGAAGACCTTCGTCGCATGCAGGCTGACGATCGAGGCCTCGCCGAAGCTCGCGAGACTTCGGTCTCTGTAGCGAGCGCCAAAAGAGGGCGCCGCATCAAAAATGAGTGGCAGATTGTGCTCGTCCGCGACTGCCTGCAAGCCATCGATGTCGGCTGGGAAGCCGTAGGGGTGAACAGCCAGAATGGCGCGGGTGTTGGGTCCGATCGCATCGCGCACCCGCTGCGGACAGAGGCCGAAGTGGCGGTCGATGTCGACGAAGCGTGGAGACCAATCGCGGTTGTTGAGCACGACGTTGTAGGTCGCGGGAAAGCTGAAGCCGGTGAGGATCACTTCTCCGGGGGCTACTCTGCCGCGCAGCACGAGGTCGAGGGCGGAGGTGCCGTTCGTCGTGGCGAGCACACGGGCCACGCCGAGGGTCTCGGCCAGAGTGCGCTCGAGCGCACGGACCACCTCGCCGTCGTTCGTGAGCCATCCACGGTCCAAAATTGGAACGAGCGACTCGACGAATCGCTCGAGAGGGGGCCGCAAAGGTGCGGCAAGCTTGAGGGTCTTTCGATTCATGCGCTCGCGCGCTGCGCCTCGGGGGCGATCAGCCCGACCTCGAATTGGGTGAGGGAGAGTGTCGGCTCCGCTGGGGGCTCGAAGAAGGGCGGGCTGCCAGTGTCCCAGCGCAGGTGAATGCGCCGCGCAGCCTGGGACGGCGGAAGCTCGATTTGAACGACCTCATCGACGGTGCCATCCGCCGGCCAGGTCCATTCCCCCAAGGGACCCTCATCGGTCTCGAGCCTTAGGGCGAGGCTCTGCGCGCACAGTCCGAGGGGCCGGCGCAGCCCGAGAAGCAGGCGCAAAGCGGCACAGCCGCCGGGTTGCAGGAGCACTGCATGCCGGTGCAGCAAGCGTTGTGCGCCGTCTTTCTCGAAGCCATGTCCCAGACTCAGGACCGGAACCAGCGAGTGGAGTGCCTCGAGTACTTCCTCGGCGAGGGCGTGTTCGCCGCCCTCGAGGAGGAGCTGGATCAGGCGCATCTGCGCCGGAAGAAACCACTCGCGTCCGCGCAAAAGCCGCGTGAGTCGCCTGATGGTTTCGCCGACTCCCACCGTCGCCATATCGAGCTCCAAGATGAGAAGCCCTACCGTCGGGTCCCCCAAGTCCTCGTCGGCGCAGGCTTCGATCGCATCCCGTGCGGAGGCCGTATCGCCCTTCTCGAGCGCGAAGACGACGTGTCGGACCGCCTCGGCGGTGCGATGGGTCCACCAGGGGATCGGGTAGAGGGGACGAGGCAGAAGCTCGGTGTGTGCACCGTCGACCCATAGGCCGAGGTGGCGACCGATCCGGCGGATCCACTCCCAGGCTCGTCGGCCGTTCTCTTTCATCGTGGGATCGTTCTGATCTTGCGCGTCGTGAATCCGGAAGTGGCTCAGGGCTTCGGGGAGGTAGATGAGATCACCTTTGCACAGGAGGTTGCACCACATGCTGACGTCGATGTTGCTGCGGGTTTCGACCCCTCCCACCGCGAAGATGTGCGGTAGGGTTCCGGAGAGATCGGCCCGCCGAAACATCGCCGTGCTCGGCTCGCCGATATAGTTCAGCTGCTCGCCGATGAGCTTCTGGAGGGCGCGAGGACCCTGAATGACGGCGGGCTCCCCCACGATGCGCTTTGTCGCCTCGATGTCGTCCAACGCTTGGCCGTCTTCGTCGATCCGTTGCCGGTAAGACGTGACGACGGCGGCATTCGGCTGGCGTGTGAGGCACGCGGCGAGCTTGCGCACACAGTCGCTCGCGAGCACGTCGTCGTCCGAGAGAAACTTGATGTACTCGCCCTGGGCGCGGGCGAACACTTCGAGGTGGTTTCGTACCCCACCGAGTCTCTCTTCGTTGCGGAAGTAGCGAAGACGCGGATCGTCAAAGCTCCGCACGATCGCTTCGCACTCGCCGGTGGGATCGTCGTCGCAGACGACGATCTCGAGGTTGGGGTAGTCCTGGGCGAGCGCGGTCTGGAGCGTCTCTTGGAAGAATTGCGGCTTGTAGCTCGCGATCAAGACGCTGACGAGTGGGGTGTCTAAGGCGGAGCGGCGCCGGTCCGGTTTTTTGAGCTCGAGCACGAGGCGGCTGCCGGGACGGTATTCGAGTCCGCACAGATGCTCGTGTGTACTCTGGCCGCGCGCGCAGCGCACGGGCGCCTCGAAGCCGACGAGACGCGTTAGGCGAACGAGCTCTTCTTCGTTGTAGAGCCAGCGGTGCCCCCACTCGCGCATCGAAAGGTTGAGCATCTCCGCTCGGGATTGGACCCAACCGTAGCCGAAGGTGTGCCAGTCCTCGTGAAGGTAGTCGTCGCTTTCGTAGTCCGCGACGATCGCGTCGAGGTCCGGCGTGGCGATGCGGGTGACGCCTCCGGGTTTGAGCACGCGGCGGCATTCCATGAGAAAGCGAACGCCGTCGGCCAAACTCAGGTGCTCAATGAAGTGCTCGTGAATGATCGCGTCGACCGAGTCATCGTTGAACGGCAGCCCCTCGGTGACGTCGCAGACGACGTCCGCGCTCTCGAGGGTGTCGACGTTCACGAAGCCGGGGAGGTGACGCTCCCCGCAACCGATATTCACATAGAGGGGCGGACTCATGACGGGCTCCCGAGGGCGTGGACGCGTCGCGCGTGGCGCGCTCGCAGGTGTTGGGTCATTCGAGCGATGCGGTGGTCGTAGCAATGCGCCTCGAGTACCCGGGCTCGGCCGGCTCGAATGACGCGCTCTCGCTCCGTCGCTGCTCGTCGGTAGCGCTCCTGCAGCTCCCCGAGCTCGTCGGCTGAGGAATAGGTGACGATGTCGACGCCTGGCTCGAAGAGGTCTTCGAGGTCTCGTTGGTGGTCCGTGAGAACGAAACCGCCACTCGCGGGCACGTCAAAGACGCGTTGATTCACCGCCGACGGCATCTGCAGTGAGGTGGCGTTGAGCGAAACGACCGAATGCGCGTAGACCGCCGAAAGGGGAGCGCCGTAGTCGACGGGGCCGTGAAAGGGTGAGCGGGGCATGAGGTGGCGCCAACCGTCATCGCCGAAGAGGTTGAGCTGCTCCTGTGGTGTCGCCCGGAGTAGCTCGGTGCGGTAGGCGGCGGTCGCGGTCCAGGTGGCGAGTGCCAAAACGTCCTCGCGGCGTTTGCCGGTGAGCTTGGGGGCGATGCGTTCGATAAACGCGTGAGGCAGGGCTCGATCGCCTTCGCACATCGCTTTGGCGACCTTGCGTGCAACGCCTTGGCTCGAAGTCGGTACCTTCTTATGCCACTTCTTTCGTGCGTGCTGCATGCTCGCGCCCACGAAAGAGAGCGGGTAGTGCAAGGGGCCCGCTTGCGGCTGAAAAACCGCAGGGTTCGTGGCGAGCGGAAGGTACTCCACGTCCTGAAAGCCCGCGGCCCGAAGCTCTGGCTCCCAGGCACGTTCCCAGCAGAAGACCGATGTCAGCTCGGGGCAGGGAGGCGTCACCCCCGCCAAGACAAAGCTCGGGCTGTCGACGTACCAGACCGCGACCGGAAGACCGATCTCCGCGAGCAAGCCACCGACTGTCCCCTCTTCGTCAAAACCGATGTGGTTGATCGACAGAATGAAGTCGGGTTTCGCCTCGACCGCGCTCCACAGCAGCCTCTTGACCAGGGTTGAGACGTCATTCCCCACCGGGATGCGCACGACGCGATGCCCAGCCGCTCGAAGTGCCGCATCGCAGTCGTCGACGAGCAGATAGTCGCCGTCGAGGAGCAGGATGGAGAGCGACTCATTGACAAAGCGCGGGTGCTCGAGCCGCTTTGCGAGGGTGCCGCCCGGGGCGATGAGGGGGGCGTCGTCAGTCATCCCTCCCGACAGAGCAACCGTCGTGCCAGGAGAGTGTGCAACGCAGGCGGTTTCCTGGCGAATTTGGCCGGAGGAAAGCGTCGAGAACTCGACACCGGCGTCGGGCCCATGACGGTTTGCAAGGACGGTCGGAAAGGTCGTACATCTCCGTCGATGCGACACGCACTGGTGCCGGCCGTTCTCGCCTGTCTGACTCTCGGCCTCGCACCCTTTGCTCCGGCGCCGCACATCGTGGGGAAGCTGCGATGGGTCCTAGGCGGCGCGAAGGGCATGCAACCGATGGACTGGTTCGATCTCGTGCTTCACGGCACCCCGTGGGTCTTCTTGATCGTGGTGCTCGTCGGAATGGGAATCGAAAGAGCACGCATGGCCAAGCGAAGCCGATGAGAGTGTGAACGACATCACAGCCAATCGGACGGCTTTGGTGGTTTCCGCCGCTCAGGAAGAGCTCTCGACGCTCGCGTCGCAGCCCGCGACTCCCCGCGAGCGGGCCTATATTCACCGGGCTCGAGGCTATTTGGCGCTTCGCCTTGCCGAAACGGAGGTCGCCGGAAGGGCCGTCGAGTACGAAGCCATAAAGCGTTTCGGCTTCAATCCGTAGCGCGCTACTCGAGGCTGATCCGCGCGATCGGCTGAATGTTCATGTCGGGCGACAGCTCTTGGTAGGAAAGGACCGCCAAGTGCGGGAACTCGAGCTCCACGAGCTTCCGGAAGTAGCGGCGAATCTCCATGGTCGTGAGGATCACCGGGTTCTGCGCGGTAGGCGGTAGGTTGCCAACTTCGTTGCGCACTGCGGTAAGGATCTCCTGGGTGATCTCTGGCTCCAGCGCGAGGTAGGAGCCGCTCTGCGTATGCTGGATCGAGCTGCGCACCGTCTCTTCGATCTGCGGATCCAGTAGATAGACAACCAGTGTATTCCCGCCGCGCGTGTACTTGTGCGAGATGTAGCGCTTGAGCGCGTTGCGAACGTACTCGGTCAGCATGACCGTGTCGTTCTCCACTTGGCCCCATTCCGCGAGCGCCTGCAGGATCGAGCGCAAGTCGCGGATGGAGATCTCTTCTTCCACCAGACGGCGCAGGATGTCCGTGAGCTGGAACGGCGAGACCGCTTTTGGAACGACTTCTTTCACGAGCGCGGGGAACGCCTGCTCGAGCTGTTCGAGCATGTTCTGCACCTCTTGAATGCCGACGAACTCCGCTGCGTTCTTCCGCAGGACGCTCGACAGGTGAAGCACCATGTAGCCGGCCGCATCCCAGGTCGTCAGTCCAGCCTGCTCCGCGATGTTGGCGTACTCCATCGGGATCCAGGCACACTCGGAGCCGTTCGCCGGGTTCACCGCTTCCTCACCCTTGATATTCAAGAGGGTCAGGCGGTCGACGGTATCGTTCACGAGGACCTTGTCGAGCGACACGTTGCCGGAGACGAGGGGGATTTCGTTGATCATGATGATGTAGGTGCCGTCCGGCAGGTCGGTCTCGTTCCCGCGCACGCGAATGCCGGGGAATTTCACCCCGAGCTCGTAGAAGAGACCGTCGCGCATCATCGGGACCATTTCGCCCAGGAACTTGTTGCCGCCCGCGGTGTCCTCGACCAGCGGAATCAGGTTGGCTGCGACTTCGAGGGCGATCGGGGTGACGACCGGCAGCATCTGCTGCGCCTGACCCTCCTGTTTCTTCGCCGCTTCGATCTGTTTGGCGCGGGTCTCTTCGCCCTGCGCCTGAACTTCGTTGCTGGGACCGTCTTCGCCGTCGAAGTTGCCCACCTTCGAGCGCATCAAGGCGTAGGCGACGACGCCGACCAAGCCGGACATGGCGAAGAAGGGCACGGTGGGGAGGCCCGGGATGAGTCCGATCCCTGCGAGCAATCCGGCGGCGATGGCAAAGGCTTTGGGCTGAGCCAAGACCTGCGTCGAGATGTCCTTACCGAGGTGCGAGTCTTCTTCTTCCGCCGAGACGCGCGTGACGATCAGACCGGCGGTCATCGAGCCCAAGAGCGCGGGGATTTGGGAGACCAGACCATCGCCGATGGTCAAGATGCCGTAGCGCTGCACCGCTTCGCCCGCGGACATTTCCATCATCAAGACCCCGATGATGATGCCCGCGACGATGTTGACCGCGGTGATGATCAAGCCCGCGACCGCGTCGCCTTTGACGAACTTCATCGCACCGTCCATCGAGCCGAACAGCTGCGACTCGCGGTTCAGCTCTTGCCGCTTCTTGCGCGCCTCGTCCAAGTCGAAGGCGCCGGCGCGCAGATCCGCATCGATCGACATCTGCTTGCCGGGCATCGCATCGAGGGTGAAGCGTGCGGCAACCTCTGCGACGCGCTCCGAGCCCTTCGCGATCACGAGAAACTGAATGATGGTGATGATCAGGAAGATCACCGCACCGACGACGAAGTTGCCGCGAACGACGAAGGAGCCGAAGGATTCGATGACCTCACCGGCATCCGCCTGCAGCAGAATGAGTCGCGTGGTGGACACGTTGAGCGCCAGACGAAAGAGCGTCGTGATCAGAAGAATCGTGGGGTAGGCGGAGAGCTTCAGGGGCGAGGAGATGTAGATCGCGATCATCATCATCGAGACGGCGATCGTGACGTTCAGCACCAATAGGAGGTCCATGATGAACGTCGGCAGCGGAACGATCATCATTCCGACCACGCCGACGACGAGGGCGGCGAGGAGAATGTCCGAGTAGCGTTTGGAGACTTCTTTGAAGTCCCCGCCTCCGGTCATGAGGGCGATCAGCTGGTTCATGTCGTTTTTGGTGGTCCCGCGGTGTAGGTCAGAGGAAGTGTGACCGGCGACCCTTGGAACGTCAAGCCGGTGAAGGCAGGGTAGTGTTTTGACCGATGGACCCGGTGGTGAATGTGAAGGTGTTTTCGACGCTCTGGGAGCGAACGCGCGGACTGATCGGGCGCCCGGTTCCGGCCCAGGGCTCGGGGGTCCTGATCGAGAGATGCCGGCAGGTGCACACCTTTTTCATGCGCTATCCGATCGACGTCGTACACTTGGATGCAACGGGGACGGTCCTTCGGGTCCTCACGCTCGGGCCCTGGAGGGTCGGTCCTTGGATTGGCCGGAGCCGCTCCGTGCTCGAGATGGCCGCCGGGGAAGCTTTTCGCCTGGGTATTGTGAGGGGCGTTCAGCCCTCCTTGATCACTCCTGGGCCGCGTGTTAGCACGCAAAATTCGAGGGTTTAGACCTACGCCGCTGAATGAACCCGATGCGAGCACGCCGATGAAGATCCGCTACGCCGGCAGCACCCATGTCGGAATGAAGCGGTCCCACAACGAGGACAACTTCTTCCTGTTGGCGGAGGAGAATCTCTACATCGTCGCCGACGGCATGGGAGGGCACGCCTCCGGCGAGGTCGCCTCGCAGATCGCCGTCGAAACCCTCGCCAATTTCTTCATCGATACCTCCCGCGACCGGGAAATCACCTGGCCCTACAAGGAAGACCGCCAGCTCACCTACGACGAGAATCGACTGGTCACTGGGGTCAAGCTCGCAAATCGCAGGGTCTACGAGACCGCTCAGAGCGATGCGCGCTACCGCGGCATGGGCACCACCATCGTTTGCCTCGTTTGCGGCTCCACTGGCGCCTATCTTGGACACGTCGGCGATTCGCGGGGCTACAAGGTCGGCGCCGAGGGGATCGAGCAGCTCACCGAGGACCACTCGCTCCTCAACGACTACCTCAAGGTGCACAAGCTCACAGCGGAGGAGATCGAGCATTTTCCCCACAAGAACGTGATCGTTCGCGCTCTTGGGATGAAAGAAGCGGTTGCCGTCGATGTCTACCGCCTCGAGCCCAAACCCGGTGAAGTCTACTTGCTGTGCTCGGATGGCCTCAGCGGCATGATCACCGACGATGAGATTCGCGCGACGGTGGAAGAGCATCGTCCGGACCTGGAAAAGACCTGCCAGTCGTTGATCGCCCGGGCCAACGGCAACGGCGGGGTCGACAACATCACCTGCGTGCTTGTCGAATTCAGCGACTGAGCCGCGAGATTCTCGCTTACAAAACGGTTAATCCGTTCGTGATTGGTCGAAGCGCGGGATGGATGTTTAATACTCAGTTAAGCGCAGAATCGCCCAAAACGTGATTGAAAACGTAGGGTTGAGAGCCCCTTGACAGGGCGAATTGGGCGTTTGGGAGCGTTTTGATGAGCGGTTTTGTGGGCGGATTCCAGGCCCCTCGATCTCCGGAAAATATCGATGGAGATCATCGAACGAATCGATTTTTCTAAATATGCGCCGATTTGACGCCGAATTTGTTATTTCACGGGCATGCAGAAAAATCGTCAGTCACACCCGATTCCGCTTGACCCTTTGGGCGGTTTGAACGAATCTCTACCTCGGATGCCGGACTGGGAATTGACCGAATCGGCGCAGTTGAACGGTTTTGATCGCTTGCATGCTTGGCTGAGTAGTTAGCAGCGAGCTGAAAAAGGGAGAGAGTAAATGGCACGCGCGGATCTTACAGGGCAGACCCAGACCATCGATCGGTACGTCAGCGAAATCAATCGGTACTCACTCCTGTCTCGCGAAGAGGAAATGGCGCTCGCAATCCGCTATCGCGACATGGGCGACCTTCAGGCCGCCCACCAGCTCGTGACGGCCAACCTGCGCTTCGTGGTGAAGGTCTCGCACGAGTATCGCGGTTACGGCTTCAAGCTCCTCGACCTGGTTCAGGAGGGGAACATCGGCCTGATGATGGCGGTGAAGAAATTCGACCCGGACAAGGGCTATCGCCTGATTTCGTACGCGGTTTGGTGGATTCGCGCCTACATTCAAAATTTCATCATCCGCTCCTGGTCGCTCGTGAAGCTCGGAACCACGCAGGCGCAGCGCAAGCTGTTCTTCAAGCTCCGCAGCGAGCGTGAAAAGGCGGACCGCGAGGCAGGTCCCGGCGAGACCGCGGACATCAACGAGCTGGCGGACCGCTTGGGTGTCGAC
Organism: uncultured Bdellovibrionales bacterium; assembly: GCA_964468125.1. Lineage (GTDB taxonomy): Bacteria > Myxococcota > XYA12-FULL-58-9 > XYA12-FULL-58-9 > CAYXVF01 > CAYXVF01. Next base: position 20,458 of record CAYXVF010000081.1, read on the forward strand.
GGCAGCGACATTCGCGACATGGAAATGCGCCTCGCGGCGCGCGATTTCTCTCTCGATGCGGAAATCGACGACGGTGCTCGCCAGAGCCACGTGGATCTCCTGAAGTTCCACGGCGCGAGCCAGGAAAGCCAGGTCGGCGACATGGAAGAGCGTCGCTTCGTGCGCGACCAGGTCGGTCGCGCGATGGAAAACCTGAACGAGAAGGAGCGCTTCATCGTCGAGCATCGACTGCTCTCTGACGAGCCGAAGACGCTTCACGAGATCGGTCAGAACTTTGGGATCAGCCGCGAGCGTGCCCGCCAGATCGAGGGCAACGTCCTGCGCAAGCTCAAGACCGTGTTCCTGAACAACGGGCACCAGCCCGTGGCAGCCTGAATAAACCTCAGCCGCTGCTTCGCTGAGTGAAATGAACGGAGCCGGGCCTTCCTTCTCGACCGGGGGGCCCGGACTCTCCATTCGCTCCGTCGTCTCCGTCCCTTCCATCGCTCCCGCTGCTCAAGTCGCAGCTCGAGTCGCCGCTTCCGCCTGAGCCGCCGTCTCCTCCCTCGCCGCCTTCGCCGCCTCGACCCCCGCGGCCACCACGTCCAGCGCGCGACACGAACCACACTGCGGCCGCATCCGAGAGCCGTTCACATTGCGTCTGACATCGCAGAGAGACGGTGATCGTTCCCCCGTCGCCGCCGGGTCCTCCCTTCTCACCGTCCTCTCCGTCGCTTCCGTCCGAGCCGTCGTCACCGTCTTCTGCCTTTGTGCTCGGGCAGGAGGCATCGCTCCCGTCCGAGCCGTCGCTCCCGTCGCTTCCGTCGCTTCCGTCTTCGCCGGCGTAGCCGGGTCCCCCCTGGCTCACGACGAGCGGGGCTCGCGGAGCACCGAGTGGCACGAGTAGCCAACGTTGTGGCCGGCTCGCCTCGCTCAGATTCACCACGTGCACCACTGCGAGATCGCCGACCGCGTTCACGACGACCGATAGATCCGGCCCGCGGCTGCTCATGTCACCGTAGTAGACGACCGGTTCGAGACCGGCGACGTCGATGGCTACGGGCACCGTGCCGATCGCGAGCTGGCCGAAACGAAGGGTGAGTCGCGAGCCGCGTTGGACGAGCTCCACGAGGTCGGCTGCAACGAGTGCTCCGTCGAGAACGAGATGACCATCAGAATCGAAGCGGCCCACGCGCGGCTGAATGGAGAGCTCACGAGCGGCGACGCAGGGCGACGGATCATTCGCGGGCAGTCGTTCGCACAAGGTCACCGGACGGGAAATCCCCAGGACGTCGAGCTCGAGGTCGAGGGCCCCCGACTGCGCGATCAGAATGCGCTGGCTCGGGCCGTCGAGAGTGAGCTCCAGGCGCAGGGGAGCTCCCGTGGCAGTACGCACTCCGCGGACGCGGGTCATGGAAAGATCGATCGTGTTGCTGCCGCGCTCGCGCATGCGCTGCCGGACCGTCTCAGGGACCGCGCGCACTTCGGGGAAAGGAGACGTGGCGATCGCGACCTCTAGCGTGCGCTCCTTGGCGACGGCGCGCAGGGTCGTGTCCGGGAGCCAACGGCCGAGCGCCCGAAGCATTTCGAGATCGTCGAGGGCCTTCACTGTGGCTGCGTCAACGGAGATGCCGTTGAGTCGTCCGAGTTGGAGCTCGGTTCGGTCGCGAAGCGCGCGAATCGTTGCATCGCTCGGCCCATCGGCAAGGGCCGTCGCGAGCCTCGGGAGAAGTGCCGCGCTCGGGGGGCGGTCCTGGCCATGGAGGAGCACGGCCTCGGCGAGGGCGACCCGAGCCCGCGGATTGCCCGCCTGCAGGAGCTCGGTCACCACCGGGTCCAGGTAGCGCTCGGGCGCGGTCTCCACCAACCGCTGCCAGCACTGCGCCGCAGTGGCCAGCGGGAGCTTGCCTTCCTCGACCGCATCGGTCAGCGCCGTGACCACAGATGAATCCAGCACCACGCCCGTGGGCCCGTCGTGGGCGCAAACCAAGACGTTGCCAGGATGGAGCGAGAGATAATGCACGAGTGCGCCGCCAGGATCGGTCTGCGCATCGCGCTGGAGGTCGAGATAGGTGTAGCGCCGATCGGAGTAGCCGCGTGCACACCCCAGCGCCAACAGGGATACTAGGGCGCATCTCACAACTCCGGACCGAGCCAGCGCCGAGAGACGCGTCGCGAGGGCGGCGCGCGCAGGCTGTCGACACCGCAGTCGTATCCTGTGATACGGCGAGGATGGCGGCAGTCGAGCACGACGGCCGCAGCAGCGGATCTCGGGGTCTGGCGACGGGAGGGGGTGTGAGATGTGCCCTAGCGCCAGGGCTCTAGTTGTAGAGACGTTCCACCGCCACATCGATCGCTCGCGGGTAGAGGGGTTCTTCGTTCAGCACGGTGGCCTTGCTTCGACCTTCGCTGCTCTGAGTTCGGGTGTTCACCTGATGCAGCGTAATGACGAGCGTGTCGCCTAATACACCCACGTGGCCGGTGAGAATGTGCTCCACGCCCAAAGCACCCGCGATTTCGGCGGCGCACGTGACGTCGTCGCATCCGAGGGCGTCCTTGAGCTGTTCGTGGTCGAGGAGGGCACGTATGTCGTTGTGTCCCACGATGCGCTGAGGGCTGCGCTCGTCCATGGCCACGACCAGGAGCTCGTCGAGGACGGAGAGGACGCGCTCATCGATCGCTTCGCCTCGCAGCGGCAAGACGGCGATCGCTTCCTCGTTCGTCGAGCTGATGGGATCGCGGTCGACGGGAGCCGGGCGAATGGTTGCGCGCGCGAGTAGCTCGTCCGTCGCGCTACGCAGGGCCCGGTGGGACGCGCGACCGAGCATCGGGATCAAATCTTCGCCGCGCCAGCTCTGTTCGAGCCCCTCGTAGCGGCCGGAGACGCGGGCGAGAACGCGTCCCTCGCGCTCGAGGCGCAAACGGTAATCGATGTCGAAGCGCATCTCGCGTCGGATCTCGTCGGGCCCCAGCGGCACGTTTCCGGTCTTGATGGGCTCGGGACGAAAGGTTTCGAGCACGAGCGACAGCGTGCTGGGGTCGGGCTCCGGGGCCACAGTGACCGACACGAACCCTTCGCCGAGCCCCGCTCGTAGGGCCTGTAGCACCGAGCTCTGGAACTTCGAGACCTCGAGGCGCGGCAGGAGAGCGGCCTCCATCAGAAGCCGATCGGGCACGGTCGGGCTGACGACCAGGGTGATCGCCTCGGCGCGGTAGAGCGTCGGTGTCAGCGCGATCGGCTCGATCCGCACCTGCGGTGGCTCGGGAACGCTGGTGCGGCAGGCAGCGAGGAGGGTCAAAGAGCCGAGAAGAAGAATGAATTTTCGCATGATCTCCCGATTCTACGACGCGCCGACGGCGGCGAGGATTCTACTGGTATCGCATTCCTCTGGGCCAGGCGTCCCGGTTCTGACTCCGCTTCCGAGGGCGGCGGCTTCTGTCCAAAGCCCGTGGAATCCGGTTATGCTGCCCACGTGACCGCGATTCGACGAGGCAACGCCCTCAACCGATACCGAACCGACGCACCCAACCTCGGCAAAGGGGGCTCCGGCCGCGCGTCGGGAACCCTCGGCCAGGCACCGATCAAAGAGAAGTCTCGCTTTCCCGCGGACCCCGCCGCCGAGCTCATGCCCGCCGCCGAATTTCTGGGGCACGAGCCCGACTTCCCGGCGATTCTCGAGAGCTTCGAGGGGAGCCCCTTTGACCCGGCTCGGCGAAAGGTACTCGGTCGCCTGATGGGGGTCTTCGCCATGGACTACCAGGGCGCCCGAACCGAAGAGCGGCGTTTTTTGAAACGCTTGCTCGCCGCGCGCAACGCCCGCGAGGGTTATGCCGCAAATCGGGCACTGCATCTGTGTGGCGTGACTCATGCGATCCGCAGGACTCTCGCCCTCGGGGTCGCCGAGGCCCGGCAGTCGCATGGACCCATTCGTGGGTTCTTGGGGGCGGTGCAGGCACGGATTGCCGCGACGACCTTTCAGATGCTCGGCCCCGAGTCACGCGAGCTGTTGTGGTCCACGCTGACTCTGGCTGGCACAGGCGCGGACGGGGCCGTTCTCGAGGGTGCGGACCCGGTGATCGAACGGGCCTTGGTTCTCAAGGCGTTGGCCGCGCGGCGTCACCGGGTGGGACCTTGGTGCAAGGATGGGCCCGCCGCCGTCGAAGAAGTGGTGCAGTTCGCCCGCGAAATCCGCGGGGCGATGCTGGAGGAGCTGGCGGCCAAGACCTCCCTCGAGCCGATCGATGCGAGTCTTCAGGACCCGGTAGCCTTCGATGCGTCCGCAGTGCCGGAGCGCGCCTGGGCTGAGATCGACCCGGTCTTCGCCTGGGGGCGAAACGGTCGCAGCGCGGTGGTCGCCAAGGGGCGGGCAACGGACCTCGACCCTTGGGAGGTGCTTCCGGAGCTCGAGCGGTCGCCCTTGTTGGAGCGGCCTCGAGTGCACCAGGCACTCGCGGAAGCGCGGGCCAAGAAGGGGCATCCGCTCGTGCGGCACGCGCACGAGGCGCTCACCCGCTTCATCACCGGCTTCGAGCTCGATGCGCGGGGAAAAGACGATCTCGTGCTCGCTTTCCGGGTGATCGAGGAGCATGGTTTCGACTTTGCGCCCCGCGACGCGATCGACGCGATCCGCGCCGATTCGATGGGGATCTACCGCTTCGACGCCGCGCGCGCCTTGAGCGACATCTTGAGCCGCTACACCGGCGCGACCTACGTGCGTCGGGTGTTCTCGGACCAGTTGACCGCGGGGGGCGATCCGATGACGCAGATCGCCCTCTCCTTGGACGCGGGCATGCCGGTTCCCATGACCCTCCAGCAACTTCGCAAGGAGCGCTACCGAGCGCTCTCCGTCTTGGACAGCCAAACGGTGGAGGGGCGGCGGCGCGACTACAAACTGCGGGTCGCCGAGCCCGCCGGAGAGCTCGACGCGTTCGTGCTCGGGTCCATGCTGCTCCAGCCCGAGCTCCCGGAGGCCTTCGGCAAACGCACGCGCGCAGATGCCTATCTCGCGCCCGCCGCCCTCGATCTTCTCGCTCCGCCCTTTGGCATCCCCTTTGTGAACCTGGGGATCGAGGACCAGCTATGAGTGAGCGAACACTCTATCTCCGAAATGGGCTCCTCGGTCCCGAGGGTCTACGGCCGGAGCTGGAAGCTGGAGCGCTTCGCACAGCGCGCCACTGGGTGGCGGATGGAATCGACCCGGCGGGTGTTGAGCTCGCCTCCGAGCTATTGGCGCGAATGGCTGAACAGGTAGGAGAGGGCGGCTTGCAGCGCCTGCGCATCACCGCCGCTCTCGAAGCCCAGGGTGCTACGCCAGCGCTGCTAGAGCTTGTCACGGTTGCCCTGTCTGAGCACTGCAGCAGCGAAGAGATCGCAGCCGCCGCGGTGCACGTCCTCGACATCGCCGAGCAGATGGCGCTCCACGTCTACGTCGCCGAGCTCCCCTCCCTCCTCGCCCGCGCCGACCGCAGCGGCGACGCCGCCCGCAAGGTCGGGATCGCTCGGCATTTGCGTGGATGATGCAGCCCGGTCGTCTTGGCGTAGCCAAGCGAGCGGCTGCGTCGAATGCGCGGCCTCCCGCGCGCCCGGCGCGTAGCGCCGGGGGACGCGCGGGATCGCTCGGCATTTGCGTGGATGATGCAGCCCGGTCGTCTTGGCGTAGCCA
>CAYXVF010000081.1:26199-27752 GCA_964468125.1 uncultured Bdellovibrionales bacterium
CGGGATCGCTCGGCATTTGCGTGGATGATGCAGCCCGGTCGTCTTGGCGTAGCCAAGCGAGCGGCTGCGTCGAATGCGCGGCCTCCCGCGCGCCCGGCGCGTAGCGCCGGGGGACGCGCGGGATCGCTCGGCATTTGCGTGGATGATGCAGCGCGCGTCAGGGGGGCGTGGAGTGCTCGCGCAGCGTTTCGAGCTCGAGCACGCGTAGAGCTGCTTCGTCCGTCGCTTCGAGCACGACCTTCGGGGCGACACCGGCGCGTCTCGCCTCGTCCCAGCGGGAGGCGCACAGGCACCAACGGTCACCTGGGGTGAGGCCCGGAAAGCTCCCGCGCGGGGTGGAGAGGTCATTGCCCCGTCCCTGGGTGTACGCCAGAAACTCGGCGTCGACTTCACCGCAGACGACGTGCACGCCCCGGTCGGTCGGACCGGTCTCGCAGCGGCCGGAGCGGAAGTAGCCGGTCAAAGGATCGAGGCTACAGGGCGCGAGCCGTTCGCCGAGGACGTTCGCTGTCCCGCGTTCCGCGCGTTGAGCCCGCTCCTCGGCACTCGCCGGAGGGAGGCACTGGCTGGCGCGGGGCTCCGCATCGCAGGACGCGCTCTGAGTGCTCGTCGTGGTCGAGCTGATCCGCGTTTCCGGTCTACTGCAGGCCGCGAGGCTCGAGAGAATGATCATGAAAAAGGGTCGCACGGCAGGAAGATAATTCGCCTCGCACCGTTGAAAAGCCCCCGCGTTTCTTCATCCGGGTCGCACGTTGCACTCTATTGAAACGAAATGTGTCGACCTCATCCTCCTCATCCCCTTTTCACGTCTCCTGGGTTGGCAGGTGAATTGCCGACTCCATCCGTGCACCCGTGCCGCTAGGGAAACGTCATGAAGAAGACCGCTCTCACTCTCACCGCTCTCGTCGTTGCCGCCGCGTGCACCGACGCTTCGACTCCGGTGCAGCCCGTCGAGCCGCTCGTACCGAATGAGGATGCGGCCCCCGCCGCCAAGGCGGTCGAGATCTCCCCGACCCAGCTCGCACGCTTTGAGCCGGCTGCGCCCGAGACCTTCGCCGATGACGCACACCCCTCGACCGCAGAGCGCGTCGCACTCGGGCGCCAGCTCTTCTTCGACGCGCGCTTCTCCAAGAACCACGACGTGTCCTGCAACACCTGCCACACCCTCGAAAACTACGGGGTCGACGGGCTGCCCACCTCCAAAGGGCACAAAGGCGCCTTTGGCACCCGCAACTCGCCGACCGTCTACAACGCCGCCGGTCACTTCGCGCAGTTCTGGGATGGACGCGCCGCCGACGTGGAGGAGCAGGCGACCGGTCCGGTGATGAATCCGGTGGAAATGGCGATGCCGAGCCCGAAGCGGGTTTTGCGGACGCTGAAGTCCATGCCCGGCTACGTGGAGGCGTTTGAGGCCGCGTTCCCGCAGAGCGAAGAGCCCGTATCGCTCGACAACTTCGCCACCGCAATCGGCGCCTTCGAGCGTCGTCTCACCACCCCCCGCGCCCTGGCCGAGCGACGAGGACAAGGGCCGCTTCGAGGTGACGAAGAAGGAA
>CAYXVF010000082.1:0-27681 GCA_964468125.1 uncultured Bdellovibrionales bacterium
TCAAGCGGGGCGAAATGGAAGCCGAGACCCGCGAGATGGTCACTCAGCGGCTTCGTTCACAGCAGCTCCAGCCTCAGAAGGTCAGGAAGAAGTCAGTTGATTTCAACATGCAGATCAAGCTGCCGGGGAGCAGCGGGGTATCGACAAAGGACCTCGTGGTGTTCACCCGTCAGTTCGCGACGATGATCGACGCGGGGCTCCCGCTCGTGCAATGTCTCGAGATCCTGAGCTCGCAGGCGGAAAACCCCGAGATGCGCAAGGTGCTCGGTGACGTCAAGACAAACGTCGAGTCAGGTTCGACCCTCGCCGAAGCGTTGGGCAAGCAGCCAAAGGTCTTCAATCGCTTGTTCGTCAACCTGGTCGCAGCCGGTGAGGCGGCAGGTGTACTCGACACGATTCTCAATCGTCTCGCTCAGTATATCGAAAAGAACATGAAGCTCGTCGGCCAGGTCAAAAAGGCCCTCACCTACCCGATTCTCGTCATCGGCGTTTCGTTCATCGTCACCCTGGTTCTGTTGATCTTCGTCATCCCCGTCTTCGAGAAGATGTTCCAGGACTTCGGCAGCACCTTGCCCGCACCCACGCAGTTCGTCATCGACCTGAGCAATGCGGCACAGTCCAACATCTGGCTGATCCTCGGCGGAACCATTGGGCTCGCGGTGCTCATGGCGTACCTCGTGAAGAATCCCAAGACCCGACGCTACGTCGACATGGCGCTCCTCAAGCTGCCGATCTTCGGTCCGGTGATTCAAAAAATCGCGGTCGCAAAATTCACCCGGACGCTCGGCACGATGCTGAGCTCCGGTGTGCCCATTCTCGACGCGCTCGAGATCGTGGCGGCGACCGCTGGGAACACACTGGTGGAAGAGGGATTGCTGCGCGTTCGAGCGAAGATCTCCGAAGGTATGATGATGGCCCAGCCTCTCGCCGAGGTGAAAGTCTTTCCGCCGATGGTGGTCCAGATGATTTCGGTCGGAGAGAGCTCCGGTGCACTCGACACGATGCTCAACAAGATCGCCGACTTCTACGACGACGAGGTCGATGCGGCGATCGGAACCATGATGAGCCTTCTCGAGCCCTTGATCATGGCGTTCTTGGCCGTGGTCCTCGGTGGTCTCGTCGTTTCCATGTATTTGCCGGTGTTCACCCTCGCCGGCGGGGTCTGACTCCGGCGTCATGGCGGGACGTTTGCGCGAACGGGAGGTCGCCAACCGCCTGCCCTATCTCCTGATCTTCCGCGCGGCGGTCGCCTCCCTTCTGCTCCTGATGAACGTCGTAGCCGGCTTCGCCGGCTGGCCCGTCACCGAGCTCACCTACTGGCTCTCGGCGGTCGCGATCGCGACCTACGTCGTGGTCCTGGTCCTCGGTGCGCTCCTGCGAACGGGAGACATCAATCCCCTCGTTCTCGGCGCTACTCATCTCGCCAGCGCGGTCATGTCCACGATGCTGATCGTGCAGCTCACCGGCGGAATCCAGTCACCCTTTTCGTTCCTCTACCTGCTGGTGATTCTCGACGGCGCGATCGTGGGTGGCCGATCGATCGCTCTCGTGGTCGCAACCTTTTCCGTGATCGCCTTCGGCACGCAGCTTTCGATGCAGCTCTACGGTCTCTGGGCGCCGCCGCTCCCGGTGACAGAGCTGCAGTTCCTGCGGAGCTTCTTGATCCACGGGATCGGCTTCTATGCAACGGCCTTGCTGAGCGGCTATCTCGCGCACCTGATCGAAGGCGCCCGGGCGGAAGCGGACTCGGTGCAGGACGCACTCGAGCGCGTGGCTCAGCAGCAACGCGAGGTCCTCGCCTCCTTGCCCGTGGGGGTCGCTACGCTCACCGAGGACCTGGTGGTTTTGTCGGCGAACCCCGCGGCGCTCTCGATTCTCGACAGTGACGACGTGATCGGAAAACTCGTGCCCGACGCCTTCATCGAGGTGCTGATGGGAGATGCTCCCACCGGCGAAGTCCGCTACCGAGATCGGGTCCTGTCCGTAACCCGCGCGGAGGCGACCGCAGTGCGCACGATTTCACCCCGGCCCCTCCTGGTCATGGTGTTGGAGGACCGCACGGAGGTTCACGCTCTCGAATCGGAGGTGCGTCAGAGCGAGCGACTCGCGTCCCTGGGTGCCCTGTCGGCAGCGATGGCCCACGAGATTCGAAATCCTCTCGCTGGCCTATCCGGCGCGATCGAGCTGATGTTCTCGGACCCGAACGACGAAACGATGCGGAAGCGCCTCGAGGGTGTGGTCCATCGTGAGGTGCGGCGTCTCAACAAGCTGATCAGTGATTTTCTGTCCTATGCCCGACCCAGTGAGCCCAACAAGAGAATCGTCGACCTAAACGATTTGGCCCGCGAAGTGTGCGTGATGGCCGAGCGCGAAGGCGGACACTCAGTAAACCTAAATGTCGACCCGGAGGCGCGGATCTGGGCGGACGCGGAGCAATTCCGACAGGTGCTGTGGAATCTCCTGCGCAATGCATTCGATGCCTCACCGGAGGGGATGGCCGTAGAAGTGCGGGCAGAACGAGACGGTTCACGCTGGCGCATCGACGTCATCGATCAGGGCACGGGTATCGACCCGGCGATTCGCGACGTTCTCTATGAGCCCTTCCGAACGACGAAAGCGTCCGGTACGGGGCTGGGGCTGGCGTTGGTCCACCGCATCATGGAGAGTCACGGTGGACGAATACAATTGAGCGATGTGGAGGGCGGCGGTACGCGCGCGAGCGCGTGGTGGATTGCAGCCGAGCCCGACGCACGTGAATCGACTCCTCGCTCCCTACCGGCGCGAGGGGCATCGTGAGAACGTTGTGGCCCAAGTTCTGATCGTCGACGACGAGCAATCGCTTCGGGAGGTACTCGAGACGCTCTTGGAAAAGGAGGGCCATGACGTCGTGACGGCTGCCGACGTCACTTCGGCGATCGGCTGCGTGGGAAACCATCGTCTAGACCTCGTCTTCACCGACCTCAAGCTGCCGGACGGATCGGGAATGGAGGTGCTCAAACACGTGCGAGAGCGCCAGCCCGACGCGCAGGTGATCGTCATGACCGCCTACGCGACCACGGAAACCGCGGTGGATGCGATGAAGCTCGGAGCGTACGACTATCAGCTCAAACCGTTCAAGATCGAGGAGATCCGGGCGATCACTCACAAGGCGCTCGAAAAGGTCACGCTAATTCGTGAGAACCAGCAGCTCGCCACTCAGTTGCGTGACCGTTACGGCCTCTCACCGATCGTCGGTCGTAGCCCAAAGATGGGCAAGGTGCTGGAGCTGATCGAAAAAGTCGCGCCAACCAAGGCGAATGTACTGGTTGAAGGGGAGAGCGGTACCGGCAAGGAGCTCGTAGCGCGAGCGATTCATCAGAGCAGTCCGCGCTCGAGTGGGCCCTTTGTTCCCGTAAACTGCGGCGCGATTCCCGAGACGCTGATCGAGGCCGAGCTCTTCGGCCACGCGGCGGGTGCGTACACGGGCGCGCAGAAAGCGCGGGCCGGGCTCTTCGAGGCGGCCAAGGGGGGCACCCTGCTCCTCGACGAGGTCGGGGAGCTGCCACCTCAGGTGCAGGTAAAGCTGCTCCGGGTGATCCAAGAGCGGACCGTGCGTCGCGTCGGAGACGACACAGAACGGCCCGTGGACGTTCGACTCGTCTCCGCAACCAATCGCGATCTGCAACACATGGTCGAGTTGGGTGAGTTTCGCGAAGACCTCTACTACCGATTGAACGTCGTGCGGATCCGGGTGCCGCCGCTGCGCGAGCGACGAGAGGACATTCCCCTCCTCGCCCGGGCCTTTCTCAAGAAGTACGTGGAAGAGATCGGGAAGCCGCTCGAAGGGTTTTCCCGCGCGACCATGAGTCAGATCGAAGCCTTTTCCTATCCTGGCAACGTTCGCGAACTCGAGAACGTGATCGAGCGGGCGGTGGCCCTCGCGTCCGGTTCCAATATCGAAATTGACGACCTTCCCGACGAGCTCGCAACCGCCAGGCCGGCTCCCTCACCTGCGCAGCTGTCGCTCGAAGAGGGATTCGACCTCAAGGAGAGGCTCGGTGAAGTCGAGCGGGCCTACATCGAGCTCGCGATGGAGCGGGCGGGTGGGGTGAAGACACATGCCGCGAGTCTCTTGGGCCTCTCCTTCCGCTCCTTCCGCCATAGGCTCAAGAAGCTCGGTATCGACCAGGGAGACGATGAGCTCGAAGTCGAAGATTGACCCGCGTGCTCCCGGGGCGCTACGGGGTGTTCCATGAGCAAATGGCTCGATACCATCGATGAGCACCTGGCCGTGGTTCGGGAAGCGCGCGAGGGCCTCGACGGCCCTCTGGCCGAAAGCGTCGTGCGCTGCAGGGAGGCGCTCACGGCGGGGCACAAGGTGTTGGTCTGCGGCAATGGCGGGAGCGCGGCCGATGCGCAACACTTTGCTGCGGAGCTCTCCGGGCGCTTCTTTCGTGACCGGCCGGCCCTCGCCGCGGTTGCTCTCACCACCGATAGCTCCGCGCTCACGGCTATCGCGAACGACATGGGCTATGACGAGGTTTTTGCGCGCCAGGTCGAAGCGCTTGGGAACGACGGGGATGTGCTCATCGCGATCAGCACCAGCGGCAATTCGCGCAACGTGCTCCGGGCGGCGGAGGTTGCGCGCAGCCGCGGCTTGACGGTGATCGGACTGAGTGGTCGCGCGGGAGGTTCTCTGCGAGACGCGTCCGACGTTTGTCTCCGAGCTCCGAGTGACAGCGTGCCGCGCATTCAAGAGGTGCACGAGCTGCTCCTGCACAGCCTAGCCGAGTCGATCGAGTCCGCGATGTTTCCGGAGGAGGGAGTGTGACCTTCACCGCCCAGCGCATCGCGGACGTGCTCGCAGCTTTCGACGAAAGCCGCGTCTGGGTCGTCGGGGACGTCATGCTCGACGAGTATCTCTCGGGAGAGGTTTCCCGCGTCTCGCCGGACGCGCCGGTACAGGTGGTGCAGGTCGAAGGGACCGAGTATCGCTTGGGCGGGGCAGCGAACGTCGCAAACGGCATCGCTGCCCTCGGGGGGCGGGTCGAGCTTCTCAGTGTCGTCGGCGACGATGCGCCGGGCCGTACCTTGCGGGCCCTGGCGGAACAGGAGGGCATCGGAACCCGCGCGCTGATGGTGGAAGACCGTAGGCAGACCATTCGCAAGGTTCGGGTCGTCGCTCGTCGGCAGCACGTGCTCCGCCTCGATTGGGAGGTGGCGTCTCCCATTTCCGCGGAGCTGCGCGACGAGGCGTGGGAGCGGTTGAGCGCGGCGGACGCGCCCCCGAGCGTGATCATTCTCTCCGATTACAACAAGGGCCTGCTCAGCCGCGCGCTGAACGCGCGCATCGTCGAGTGGGCGAGGCCTCGCGGCATCCCGGTCCTCGTCGACCCCAAAGTCCTCGATTTCACGCACTACGCCGGCGCGACCATGGTCAAGCCGAATCGCAAGGAGATCGAGGCGACGCTCGCGCAGCCGCTTCGCGATGACCCTCAATGGTATGATGAGCAGATTCGTCCGCTGCTGGAGCAAGCGGACCTCGGCGGCATGCTCGTCACCCTCGGCGAGCTGGGCATGGCGCTCGTTCACCGCGACTACGACGTCGTGCGGATCAACACGCGTGCCCGCGAAGTCTTCGACGTCACCGGCGCAGGAGACACGGTGATCAGCACCCTCGCCCTCGCTGTTTCGGCGGGCTGCGAGTGGGGTGAAGCAGCGGAGATCGCAAATGCGGCCGCAGGTTTGGCCGTGGCGAAGGTGGGGACGGCGATCGTAACCCGGCCTGAGCTCGCTGCCGGCCTCTCCCCGCGGCGGACTCTCGGCGCAACGACCCCCGACCTACTGGTCGAAGAGCTCGGCTGGTGGCGGCTGCAGGGTAAGACGATCGTCTTCACCAACGGCTGCTTCGACGTGCTCCACGTCGGCCACCTCGAGCTCTTGCGCGCGGCAGCGGAGCAGGGGGACGTCCTCGTCGTGGGGCTCAATGACGATGCCTCGGTGACTCGACTGAAGGGGGAGGGGCGGCCCATCGTTCCTGCGGCCGAGCGCGCGGAGCTGCTCGCCTCTCTCGACTGCGTCGACGCGGTCACCCTATTCTCTGAGGATACTCCAGCCGCACTGATCGAACGGGTGCAGCCGGACGTGCTGGTCAAAGGGGGAGACTACCGGCCCGAGGATGTCGTGGGCGGTGCAACAGTCGAAGCACGCGGGGGGCGGGTCGTGATCGTGCCCCTCGTTCCCGGTCGGTCGACCACCAAGATCGTCGAAAAACTCGGACGCTAGGGCCTCTCAAGTTTCGTTGCGCGTGTGCCGTTGTCCAGGGCGCCATGACGAATGTTGCGTCCCATTCTGAGAGCTTGACCGGTCCCGAGATCGACGCCGAAGTGCTTCGGCTCATCGGGAGCCCAAAACTCGAGATCCCGCCCGCCCCAACCGTCGCCCTCAAGCTGCAGGAGCTGATCGGCCGAGTCGATTTTGGTGGCCCCGAGCTCGTGAAGATCATCGAGACGGACGGGACCCTGACCGCGATGGTTCTTCGCTACGCGAATGCGGCGGGTCGCGGGGCGCGAGTGCCGGTCACCGAGCTCGCTGCAGCGGTGTCCCGTGTGGGTCTCCGCGCCGTGGCGCAGATCGCTCTCGCCCAGGAGCTCGGGCGCCTCTATGGCAAGGCCGGCAAGCTCGCTGACGTGCGAAAGATGCTCTGGCAGCGCTCGCTGGTCAGTGCGCTCGTCTGTCAGACGTTGGCGAAGCACCGCGGTTGGAACGCGGACCAGGCCTTTACCGTCGGCCTGCTGCACGATTTCGGTGCCTCCGTCGTATTGGCCGCAGCGGAGAAGGTACTCGAAGGGACGGACGTTCAGCGGCCCGTGAATGCATGGATGGCGATGGCGATGGAGAGTCACACGGAGGTCGGCTCGATCGTCGCCAACGATTGGCAGCTTCCGTCCTTGCTTCACGACGCGATGGTGTACCACCACAGCCCCGGCATGAGTGAGCGCTACCGCAACCTGCTCGAGCTCATCGATGTGTCCGACCGGGTGGCATCGCTCTTCGAGCGGCACGTGGAGATCACCGAGCAGCATCTTCTCGTGTGCCTCGGTGATCTCGATGAGGTGCAGAAGATCCTCGGGGAGCTCCCGGGTTACGCCAAACGCATCGAGCTGTTGAGCCAGCCACCGAGTCAGGTGGGCAAGAAGTCGATTTCCGCCGTGCTGAGCTCGACGCAAACCACGCTACACGGCCAGATACGCAAGCTCGAGCTGCCCCTCGACATCGTCGGCCAGAAGGGGGACTTCAGCGCCGTGGGGATCGCCACCGATGGTCTCGTGGTCATGGGGAGCGTGGAGCTGCCCCTGAACTCCTTGACCCGGGTCGTCGTTCAGACTTCCGCGAGCGAGCCCTTCGAGCTCTGGTGCAACGCGGTGCTCTGCGAGCCGGTGGAGCTCGCATTTCGGATCGAGCTTCGTCCCTTCGCCCTGAACGGTGAGGTCAAAGCGCGCTTCAACGAGCTCTTCGTGCACGCTCAGCCGGCGTAGATCGCCGCAAATCGGCGCGCCTGAAGCTCGGCGGAGAACCCTTCGACCACGCGCGCTCGCGCCGCCTCGCCGCGTCGAAGCCGCGCCTCGCTCGACTCCTGGGCGATCTGGAGCCACCCATTCGCAAGCGCTCGAGGCGAGCGGCGCGGGACGACGACTCCGCAGGGCCCGAGAACCCGTCGGCTGTCACCGGCGTCTGTCACCACCGGGACGGCCTCGCAGGCCATCGCTTCCAACAGGCTCATGCTCGACGCCTCGCTGATCGAGGACAGGCTGAACACGTCAAAAGCGTTGTAGAGGGTCTCGACGTCGGAGCGAAAGCCCACCCGAATGACTGCCTCTTCGAGCCCATGCTCGTGCACCCAATGATTGAGCGTGTCGTTCTCCTGGGTCATGCCCGCGCCAGCGAGCACGAAGCGTGCTTCCGGGAGCCGTGCGCGGACGAGCGCCGCGGCATGCAGGAATGTCTTCAAGTCTTTTTGTGGATCGAAGCGCGCGACCATTCCGACGACGAAGGCCTTTTCGTCGAGTCCTAGGGCCTCGCGTCTGTCCGTGTGGTCGCGGCGAAAGCGGGTCACATCGACACCGTTGTCGATCACCTCCATCGGCGCGTAACCCATCTCGCGATGCACGCGGGCGGTGGCATGAGAGCAGGCGATGATCCGGCGGGGAACAAAAGGCGAGAGGGTCGCGCAGCGGGCCGCGACCCAGCGCGTCGAGAGCTTGACGCCTCTCGGGTCCAGATCGCTCACATGGAGATGCCAGAGGACGGGGATCCCCGCGGCGCGGCCGAGGAGGCCGGCGAAGAGGTCTGCGTGGTAGAGCCAGGTGTGGACCCAGGCCGGTTTCAGCCGGCGCAAGAGTCGCAAGAGCGTCCGACTGCCTCGGACAACCTCTAAGGGGTCGGTCATGTGGAGCCAGTGGACCGGCACCCCGAGCTCTCGAATTCGGGGTCCGAAGGGAGCGATGTCTTTGAGCGCCACGACGTGATGCTCGAAATCCGGCAGATGGCGGATCAATTCGTAAAGACCACTCTGTGCACCGCCAGCGCCGAGTCCGGTGATCGCGTGGAGGATCTTGAGGCGCGTCGCCATCGCGCTTACGACTAACACGCATCCGACTGGAGGTCATATGCATCACAACTTCTCGCGGCTGCGCACCCGCGTTTCTCAGGCGCTGGAGCGGCTCGCGGCGGTGATCCGCGCACCGGAGCCGAGCGATTTGCTGCGAAAGCTCGACCTCGTCGCCTTCGATTTCGATGGGGTGATGACCGATGACCGCGTGCACGTGAGTGAAAGCGGTGAAGAGAGCGTGAGCGCCAACCGTGGGGATGGCATGGGCGTTCTGCGGCTCAAACGAGCTGGCGTAAAGGTCGTGGTGATCTCGAAGGAAATCAACAAGGTCGTTGCTACGCGCTGTCGCAAGCTCGACATTCCTTGTCATCACGGGATCGACGACAAGCTCGCCCTCTTTCGCGACCTCGCTGAGATGGAAGGCGTGGAACGGGATCGACTCGCGTTCGTGGGGAACGACGTCAACGACATCGAATGCATCGAGTGGGCGGGCGTGGGAATCGCTGTGGCCAACTCCCGTCCCGAGGTCCTCGCGGTTGCGGACTGGGTGACATCCGCCCGTGGTGGCGACGGAGCAGTACGGGAGGTGTGCGAGGCGATCATTCGGGCAAAGAGCTGATGCAGCGTTTCCGAGTCGCACACATCATCACGCACCTCGAGCTGGGAGGCGCTCAGCTCGCGACCCTGGCCCAGATTTCGCGGTCGCGATTCTTCGACGGAACGAGGACCTTGATCACCGGCGGCGGCCGTCTCCTGCCCCGTGCGCGCGCGCTCGGGGGGGTCGACGTCGTCGTGATTCCCGAGCTCGAGAGGCGTCCGGACCCCTTGCGCGACGCTCTGGCGCTCAGGGGACTGATCCGGACACTGCGTGGCCTCTGCGACTCACCTCTCTTGGTTCACACCCATTCGCCGAAGGCTGGGGTTCTCGGTCGCGTCGCCGCGCGGATCGTGGGCGCGCACACCGTCGTCCATTCGGTTCACGGTTTCGGCCACGGCCACGGCGGCCCCGGCGACCTCTTTCGCTGGGTCGAGCGCTCCTGCGCGGGGCTCGCCGACGGCTACACGACCGACAGCG
The DNA here is from genome assembly GCA_964468125.1 of uncultured Bdellovibrionales bacterium. Classification (GTDB taxonomy): domain Bacteria; phylum Myxococcota; class XYA12-FULL-58-9; order XYA12-FULL-58-9; family CAYXVF01; genus CAYXVF01. The sequence continues at coordinate 9,666 of CAYXVF010000082.1, forward strand.
ACGCCAATCGTCGGCAGGGGCTCGCCGAAGGACTCTTCGCGAATCGGCCTGTGGAGGTCGTGCACTGCGGCGTGGATCTGCGCGCTTTCAGATTCGATCCGCTCGCCGGTGAACGAGTGCGACAGGAGCTCGACGTCGACTACCGAACGCCCCTGGTCGTGACCCTCGCGAATTTCAAGGAACAAAAGGATCCCTTGACCTGGGTGCGGGTTGTGGCGGAGGTCGCACGCGCAGACGTCCCTGGGGTGTTTGCTTTCGCCGGCGACGGACCCTTGCGCGGCGAGGTCGAAGAGCTCATTGGCGAGCTCGGGGTCGGGTCCCGGGTGCGCCTCCTTGGCTGGCGCGAAGACGTTCCGGCTTTGCTGGGTGCGGCGGACCTCTTCCTTTTGACCTCTCGCTGGGAAGGTCTTCCGCAGAGCTTTGGTCAGGCCATGGCGGCCGGGCTCCCGATTGTCGCCACCGACGTCGACGGCGCTCCGGAGGCCGTTGAAGAGGGGATCACCGGTTTTCTTCGACCGCCCGGTGACGTACGAGGGCTCGCCAACGCGCTGCTCCGTCTGCTTCGCTCGCCGAAAGAACGGGACCGAATAGGTGAGGAGGCGCGCGTGAGGGCGTCGCGATTCAGCGAAGAGCGCATGCTCGACACCTTGGACCGATTCTATGCGCAGCTCACCGGAGGGTCGCTTGCGCCTCATCCTTGTCCAAAGGGGTCTCGTCCGCCGAACGCGCCTTGAGCGGTCCGGCGGATGCGCGACGCTCGCCCGGGGTGGGAAAGGCGAAGTAGAGCACGAGAAGAGCGGCGAGGAACGAAAGAGCAAAGGCGATCAGGATTCCTGCGGCGACTCTCGCGTCACTGAGTATCATCACGATGGATGCCGCGACGCCCAGGGCGGTCACCCCCATCGCGGCCCGCGCGACCGCTCGCGCGGACCAGCCTGCCGCCTTCAGGCGCAGGGCGAGGTGATCATCGCTGCCATTCATCGGTGACATGCCTTTCGCCAGGCGCGCGACGCTGCACAGGGCGGTGTCCAGAATGGGGACTAGGAGGATCAGGACCGGTGCGCTGGCGGCGAAGACGTTTCGGCTGCTGTAGGATCCGATGAGCGCGAGCGTGGCGAGGATGAATCCGATGAAGAGACTGCCCGTGTCGCCGAGGTAGATCGACGCGGGAGCACGATTGTAGCGCAGAAAACCGATGCAGGCGCCGGCGAGGGCGAGGCATGCGGCAGTGATGAGGGCGTCACCGGCGAGCCACGCCACGATGGCAAAGCCCGCGGCAGCGACCGCAGCTGTGCCCGTGGCCAAACCGTCCGAGACGTCGAGGATGTTGAACGCGTTGCTGATGCCGATGATCCAAAGAACGCTCAGGGGCAGCGCGAGCCAATAGGGGATGGCGATGAGCTCGATCGTGATGCCCGAGCGCAGGGTGACCCAGGCGGCCAGGAGCTGACCGGCGAGCTTGAGTCGCGGGGAGATCGCCTTCAGGTCGTCGAAGAGCCCGAGCATGACGACGATGGTGGAGCCAAACAAGAGTCCGAGGAGCGCACCGCGGATCTCGAAGACGAGGGACAGGGCAACGAGAAACGTGACGTAGACGGCGATCCCCCCGAGGTAGGCCACGGGGGTCTCGTGGGTCTTGAGCGTGCCACTTGGGCGATCCAAAACACCAAAGCGGTGCGCCGCGTCCTGGACCCGCGGCGTCAGCCAGAGTCCGAGGCTCACGCTCAAGAGCAGGGTCCCGAGCAGCAGCGCTGCGTCATAGGCCATCAAACCGCCCGCCGCCGGGTGAAAACCCACATGGCGATCACGACCGCGACGCCAGCGTAGGAGACGCCGTAGAGCGTGCCATTCCAAAGGTAGGCCACGGGCAGCTCGAGGTTGTTCGCGGCCTGAATCCGGCCGGACAGATCCTGAAGGTCCGGCAGGATGTAGTAGGCCGACTGGAGAAGCCAGCCGAAGGGCTCGCCCTTGGCTTGAAGCCGCGCACCGAGGTCCTGCACGTCGGTCGCGAGGTTGCCGGCGATGATCACACCGGCGCTATAGGTTGCGGCGAGGGTTGGGACGGCGAGGGAGCAAAAAGTAAAGCTCACCGCGACCACTACCATGATCTCGATCCAGCCGAGCCAGAGGCTCCCCCAGAAGGCGCTCGGGATCTCACCGCCGTAGAGCTTCACCGTGACCGCCGTCGCCAGGCCCATGATCGTGACCACGCCGATCATCGCCGCCACGACTCCGAGGTATTTGCCGAGAATGAACGCCCATCGGGGAAGGGGGCGCGCGAGGATCGGAAAGGCGGTGTGTGTCTTGAGCTCGCCGGCAAAGGTATTGATCGACATGGCGACCGCGATCAGCGTACCGAGACCGCTCGCCGCGGAGAGCCCGACGTCGACGATCAACCGCGCCCGCTCCGCGATTGAGATCGAGGCGGCGGCGACGGACATGGCGACGAGCACCAAGCCAAAGAGAATCGCCACCGCAAACAAGCGATTGCGAAACGCCTCGAGGAGCGTTGCGATGGCGATCACCAGTGCACCTCGGATGCCGGTCACGCCGTCACCTCCAGCGGCGCCTCGGCGCTTTCCGTCGAGGCGGCTTCCACGAAAATGTCCTCCAGTGTCCCGCGATGGGTTTCCACCCGAAGAATGGTCGCCGACGCGGCGCGCAGTCGGTCGATGAGCGCGTTCGCCTCGGCGGTCGATTCCGCCTGAATGACCACGTCTCGGCCGCGATCCTGCGCGAGCTGTTTGTCGAGCGTCCCCCGCAGCGTGTCCGGGACCTGATCGACGTGGATCTCGACGTGATCCACGGTGTCACTCAAGAGCTCACTCAGGCGGCCGGTGCGTCGGACCTCACCCTTGATCAAGATCGTGACCCGGTCGCAGAGCATTTCCACGTCGGGCAGAATGTGGGTCGAGAAGAAGACCGTGGTCCCGCCGTCACGCAGCTCGGTGAGGATCTCGCGGATCTCCTTTCGACCGAGCGGGTCGAGGCCACTCATCGGCTCGTCGAAGACGACCAGTCTCGGTCGGCCCACGAGCGCCTGCGCCACGCCAACCCGTTGCAGCATGCCTTTGGAGTAGGAGCGAAGCAGTTGGTCCGCCGCGTGGGCGATCCCGACGCGCTCCAACAGCTCCGTCGCGCGCTGCCGTGCATCGGAGAGGGAGAGGCCGGCGAGGAGCGCGTGTTTCAGCACCACTTCTTTGCCGGTCAGGTGCTCGGGAAAGTAGGAGCGCTCCGGGAGAAAACCCAGTCGCGCGCGGATATCCGGATCCTGAATCGAGCCGCCGAGAACCCGAATCTGTCCCGCGTCCGGCCGTATGAGGCCCAGGATCGCTTTGATCGAGGTCGTCTTGCCGGCACCGTTGGGGCCCAGGAAGCCGAAGATCTCGCCCTCGCCCACCTCGAAGCCGACCCCGTGCAGGATTTCTTTGCGCGCGCTCCAGAAGTGCGGGCGCACCCCGTAGCACAGGCTCTCCACGACCAAGGGCGCGCTCATGGCTCGACTCCTCGAGGGGGCTTTACGCCGAGCTCTTTGCGCGCCTGTGCCGAGAGTTTGAGGCGTCGCTCGTCGTTGCTCGTCATCACCCGATCTCCGCTGAGATAATACCCCCCGCCCAACGGCTCCTCAGGGATGTACTTCAAGTAGCCGGCGTCGACCATTTCCTGAAGCGAGGCCGGGGCTCGACCTTGGTTCCGAACATAGGCCTCGAGGGTTCGGTTGAGCGCGGCGAGCTCGACCTCGAGGAGGAGGAGCGTTCGGCGCTGCTCGTATTCTTCGCGCAGCGCCTTGTTTTCTTCGTCTTCCGGGTCGAGTCCAGCGAGGATTGAGTCGACCACCGCGAGGCCGACCTCCGGCCGACCCGCTTCGGCCGCGAGCCGGGTCGCGAGTCCCGCGGTGTAGGGCGGTGCCCCTTCGAGCTCCGCCGCGCGCGAGAAGAGCTCGGCGGCCCGCGCAAAGTCGTGGTCGAAGTAGTAGAGATTGAAGCCGAGATAGAAGGGGATCTCCCAGACGTCCGGTCGGTAGTCGAGTCCGCGCTCCAAAATTCGGTTGGACAGCGACACATCCATGCCTTTCAGGGTCAAAGCCGTGCCGGCGAGCTTGTAGATGCTCGCGAAATAGGGGTCGAGCGCCGTGGCCCGCGTCAAGAACGGCTCGAGGTTCGGGTAGAGAAGGCCATGCATGCGATAGTCCCCGAAATGCCCGAGGGCGCGCAGCCAGTAGTAGTCCGCGGCGAGCGCGTAGTGTCCGAGGCTCAGAGCGCGGGTGGCGTGATTCGAGGCGAGCGTCTCTTCGACAGTGGGGTTCTCAGGCAACTCGGTGGAATCGAGTGTGAGATGCGCACTGTGGCCGAGCACTGCCAAGACTAGGAGTGCGATCGGAAATGCCCAATGCCCTCTCATAGCGGCTGCATCCTGAGGTCTTTTGCGGGGGTGTCAAACGGCTCGGGTGCGAGCTTCTTCATTGCGTCCTGCAGCGACTCGGGGAGCTCCAGCACCAAACGCGGGTAGCGCCAGTAGAGCTTCGAGGCGCGATGGGCGTGGAGCGCGCGGGCGGCGAGCGTCTTCGCGTGCGCTTCGTCCCTGCTCGAGAGCGCCAGGCGTGCGAGCGCGTGCGCGCAGTTCGGCTCGATCTCGACCGCTCGCACGAGCGCCTGAATACTCTCTTCGTCGCGGCCAGCGCTTCGGAGGGCCCGCGCGTAGCGGACCCACACGAGCACCGATTGTGGCGAGCGCTCGAGGTGCATCCGGAGCACGTCGACGATCGCCCGGTTGCGCTCCGGCGTGTTGGGCAAGGTGCGCAAGAGCTGCTCGGCGCGGGCCGGAGGCCGGGGATCCGACGGAAAGCGCGTGCTGAGCGTGTAGAGGGTTTCGAGGGCCTGCTCTGTGTCCGCGCTGCTCGAGTAGCGCTGCGAGGCGAGGAGCATGGCTGCGCCGAGATCAAAAGGAGCGACCGCCACCGCCCACTCCGCCCGTACGAGTGCGGTTGTGGGATCACCGCGGTCGCGCGCATCGGCCGCTTGCTCCTGGAGCTGGCGCGAAAGCCCGCCGGGGAAGGCAAGCAGCAGCCCGAGCGCCGCGACGGGGAGTACGAGTCTCGGAGCCCAAGCCGCTCCCGGTGCGCGCTCCTCTTGGATTTCCGATCCGAGCATCGCGGCCAGGGTCAGCGCGTAGACTGAAACGTGCAGCGGTCCTCCGACGAGGATCGGTGGAAGGGCCACCGCCAGGATGAGCGCCGTGCGCCGCGTACGACCGAGCGCACCGAGGGTCAAAGCGGCCAAAGCGAGTACCACGACGGCCAGCACTCCAAGCTCGACCCAGAGCTGCAGCGGCTCGCTGTGGGCGTGGTAGGCGACCTTGGGAAAGCGTACCGGACCGTGAGCGAGCGCGACCCCGAGTTGTCGAAAGGCGTGAGACGCATCGCCGAGACCCCAGCCCCAGGGCTCGGTCCAACCGGCGCGCAGCGCGGTGCTCCAGATTTGAATTCGGTCGAACGCGTAGCCGTCCATTCGGCTCGTCAACCGGCCGCCGATGGCCACCGCGAGGCCCGATGCGAGGGCGACCGTGAGCCCGAGGAATCGCCAGCGAGGGCTCACGTGGATCCAGGTCAGCACCGCGATGCCGCAGGCCCAGGCCAGCAGGGCGCTCCGGGAACCGCTGGCGAGCGTTGCAATGAACAGGAGGGGAACGAGCACCCGTCGCAGCTGGCCAAAGTGCAGCCAGGTCCAGGCCGCCGCGAGCGCGAGCCAGGCTCCGAGGTAGTTCGGGTTGAAGAAGCCGGCGCTCGCCCGCGCTCCGGTGAGGAGCGCTTCGCCGATCGCCCACAGCGCGTGCACCGAAGCGGCGAGAACCACGCCGGCGACGGTCGATGCGAGCCGATCACGCTCGGCCATCGCTGCAACGAGAAAAACCGCGACGGCGATGGCAGCGGTCGCCCAGAAGTCGAGGCCCGAGGCGAGACGCTCACTGGCGAGCAAGCCCAGAGCGAGAGTGGCCAACCCCAAGAGCGCAGCGGTGGAGGCGAAACTCGGGAGCGCTCGGGTGCGGGGAGTGAAGACGAGCCAAGCGAGAGCTGCGGCCCGAAGCGCCTGAGAGGCCAGGTAGTGGGTGCTGCCGTCGAGCGTCGTGACCGCGAAGACGACGACAGCGGTGAGTGCGAGCACCGTTGGAGATGAACGCTGCAAACGCACGCTCCTCCAAAACGAGAGAGCCCCGCACAGGGCGAGGCTCTCAGGTTCGCTCATTGAAATCGACGACCCTTAGAGGTCGACGTCGTTCGCGGTTTGCGAGCCGGCGTTGACCACGCAGGCGCTTCCGTCACCGGCGCTACCATTGCAGAGCACGTTCTTGTCGTTGATCTGCCAGCCATCCGAGAAGACGTCCGAGTCGATGTTGCCCATCGCGGTCGCGGTGAATTCCTGCTCCGCGTCCGTCGCCGCGCTCTGACCGGCGCCGTCAACGTTCGCTTCCGCGAGCGCTCCACCGGCGCCACCGTTCGCACCGAGCTCCGATGCGCCACCGGCGCGGTAGGTGTAGAGGTTGCCGAGCTCCGGCGAGAAGCCGCAGAAGCCGCACGCGTAGTTGTTCTTCTCGGCGAGAGCGGACTTCTTGGCGGTGAAGATCGCCTTCAGGTTCGCCTTCGCCTCAGACTGCTTCGACTTCGCCTGGAACTTGATGAAGTTGGGAATCGCGATAGCCGCGAGAATGCCGATGATCGCAACGACGATCATCAGCTCGATCAGGGTAAACCCACGCTGAAGCTTCTTCTTCATGACTCTCTCTTCTCCTAGACCCGTTTGCGTCGCCCGGACGCAGTTGGTGGTGTGCTCGAAATCTGGGACACTCCACAGTGTTCGTGCTCTACTCAAGCAAACACGATGCCAAGACCGAACACCGCGAGAATGGCCCCCAGAGCCCTCATGGAAGTAGCACGAATCGAGGGACTGACAAAATTTGTCAGGTGGTGCCGCTGCGGTGACATAATTCGACTACGCCGGTAGGGAACGATGTCCGACAGCACGCTACAGCTCTACATGCTTTCCTACCTGACGATCTTCGGCGCCGCGCTCGGGTCCTTTCTGAATGTGGTGATCGGCAGGCTCCCGGAGGGGCTCTCCATCGTCTGGCCCGGCAGCCGGTGCCCGAGCTGTCTCACGCCGATTCGCTGGTACGACAACATTCCCATCGTGTCATGGCTGGTGCTGCGGGCCCGGTGTCGCAACTGCGGCGTACGGATCGGCCCGCGCTATGTCCTCCTCGAGATTCTGACCGCGGTGCTGGTGGCGTCCCTGTTTCTGCGCTTGGGCTGGTCGGTCACTTTCCTGCAGTGGCTGATCCTCGGCTCGATGCTGGTTGTGATCGTTTTCCTGGACATCGACTACTGGTGGATCCCCGACAAGATCGTGTTTCCCGGCATGGCCGTAGCGGTGATCTTCGCCTTCCTTCCCGGGGGTATCGGAATCGTCGAGGCCCTGTGGGGGCTCGTTCCCGCGGCCCTGATCTACGCGACAGGCTGGATGTTCATGAAGATCACGAGACGGGAAGGTTTGGGCTTTGGCGATGTCAAGCTGCTCGCCATGATCGGACTCGCCTTGGGCTTGATGCCGACACTCAACGTCCTTTTCCTCTCGTCGATTCAAGGGGTCGTGATCGGGGGGCTCTTGAGCCTGGCGGGCGGGCACGCAGGGAAGGAAGAGCTGAACGTCGAGCTCATGATGGATGAGGAGCTCGCCTGGGAGCCTCCGCCGCGCTCCTTCCCCTTCGGCCCATTCCTGGCGCTGGCGGCCTTTGAGGTGGTCTTGCTGCCCGGGGTCTTTCTCGATCTTCCGCTCTCGCTGATCCACGACCTCGTCGAGCAGGCGCTGTGAGTGGGCTGCGGTCGCGGCTGCTCGTGCTCTTCATCGCGGTCGCGGCGGTCGGAACGACGATCGCCTACGTCGGGTTTGTGGTCTGGGGCCAGCGGCAAATCGAAGCCGCGCGCCAGGCGGAGATGCGCGCTGCGGCGCACACGGTCCTCGCCCGCCTTTCCGCACCGCGCAGCGAGCTGCATCGACTTCTCGAAACCATCGCGAAGCAGACCGGGATCTCCGTCGCGGTCGCCGGTGACGGTGTTCCCTGGGTGTTCACGCAGTCGGTGGGCGTGCCCCTAGCGGATCCGAGTCAGGCGCAGAGCGAGCCGCTGCTCGTTCGCGGACGGGTGCACCTCGCCTTGCCGGTTCCGGAACGTCTGCGTCCCTGGACCTACGTCGTGGCATCGCGGCCTCCGAGCGACGTCTACGACCGGGTTTTTGCGACCCAAACCCTCGCCTTCTGGGCTTTGGGTTTCGCGTTCGTGGCGATGGTCGGTGTCGGGCTCTTGCTCGCGCGGCGCAGCTTTCTCGAGCCCTTCGACAGACTCTCGACCCTCGTCGCGAGCTCCGACCACGCAGGCCTCCGTCAGCTCGGAGGCCAGGCGGACAGCTTCGCCGCCCTCGGCCGCAGCATCGCGGGCATGAACGAGCGCATCGCGAATGACCGAGAACGCATCGCGAGCCAGCTCGACCAGCTCCGCGAAGCGCACGACGAGCTCGCTGCAGCGCAGGATCAGCTCGTGCGCGCCGAGAGGCTTGCGGTCGTAGGGACACTGGCAGCGGGCCTCGCGCACGAGGTGGGCAATCCACTGGCCGTCGTAAACGGTTTCGTGGAGCTGCTTGATGACCCTGAATTGTCAGCGGAGGATCGGGCTGCTGCGTTGGGGCGAATCGAACAAGAGCTCGCGCGGATTCAATCGATCGTTCGCGACCTCCTCGATTTCAGTCGCGCATCGACGGAGTCTCGTGGCAGCAGCGCGGTGGACGAGGTGCTTGCCGATCTCGAAGGGTTGCTCACGCCGCAGAAGCGCTTTGCGCAGGTGACGCTCGAATGCGATGCGCAAAGCGGCCTCGAGGTGGCAATAGAAAAGGGCGCGCTGCTGCAGGTCCTCGTCAACCTCGCCCTGAACGCCGCTGACGCGATGGCCGGGCCGGGGACGTGCCGGGTGAGCGCGAAACGTCTCGGGGACGTGATGACGCTGATTGTTGAAGACAGCGGGCCAGGGATCGCATCCGCAGACAGAGGCAAGGTGTTCGAGCCCTTCTACACGACGAAACCCGCTGGCCTCGGGACGGGGCTCGGACTCGCCGTCTGCGAACGCATCGTTCAAGCGGTGGGCGGAACCATCGAGGTAAGAGAGTCCCAAGAGCTCGGTGGCGCGGCATTTCACATCCGCCTGCCGGTTCACCATCGGTAGTGCCGCGTCGTCGAGCTTGGGCGCTCAAACCATCGGTTCGAGCATCCTGAGGGAAATCAAGCTGTAGACGATTCGCAGAGCATCCGGGGGATGGACACTCAGGGATGAGAGCATTTCTTCGGTGTGCATACCGTCTTCGATCCGACGCGCCGCCGCGAGCTCGCGACGGGTCAGCTTCAAGGCGTCAAAGTCTGGGTGTCTTACCGCCCACTTCAGGGGTACCTGAATGACCGGGAGCATCTGCCCCCGCAGTCTCGTCTCGTCGTAGGCGCGGCGAATGCCTTCAACCACGAAGGCCGCCCCGGTGAACTCGATCGGCTGGAACATCTCCGGAAGCTTCGCGCTCGGGTTGAACCGGTATTCGCCGGCGTGCCAGGAGAACGGCTCGAAGAGCTTGGTCTCCATTTGCAGCTCGAGGGCAAAGGAGAGGTTCTTGGGGCTGATGCTGTTCATCTCGACCAGGAGCTCCCCTTGGCGTTTACCGGTCCGCTTCATTTCTCGGATCGACGCGTCGCACTGCTCCGGCGTGATCAATCGCTCGCTCACGAGGAGGCGGCCCAGACATTCACTGACGAGATTCGATTTTACGTGGTAGGGCGATCCGTCGCGAATGTAGATGATCTTCTTCACTCGCTCGCGCCGAAGGAGAAGAGCGCCGCTCTTTCGCTGTGACCAGAGCGTGCCCACCACCTCAGCGACGGGGGTTTTGCGGATCGAGCCCTGAAATAGAAACGCGCTCTGCTTGAATTCGCTGCGCGCGCTCTTTTCGACTTCGAGCTTTTCGAGCTCCGCGGCCGGTTCCACGAAGGCGCCTTCAGGCAAGGGCTCGCCGTCGCTCTGGCTGCGCCGGCTGCCGCGCTCTTCGACGGTGACGGGCTCGCTCCCTGACTCTCGAGCGAATTGCCTCTCGGCGACATCAAAGGGCGATTCGTCCTGGTGTGTGCCCTCGTCGGGGGCCTGGTCCAGCGCCGGTGCTGGGGCAGACGCGTCTCCTGCGCCGTCGGCGCCGACTTCGCCCACCGCCGCGACGACGAGCTCCATCAAGGTCTCGAGCTTCAGGGGCTTGTCCAGGTATTCGAGGACTCCGTAGGTGCCGGTCATCTCGCTGCGATGATTTCGGGCGCGATAGATGCCGCTGACCATGATGATCGGCAGCTCGCGCAGCTCCGGTCGCTGCCGAAGCTGCTCCACCAGAGCGAAGCCGTTGATGTGCGGAATGAGCACGTCGAGGATCAACAGGTCGGGGGTGTCCCCCTCGTCAAAAACCGCGAGCGCCTCCCGTCCGGTGCGCGCGGTATGCACCTCGTAGCCGCGCTCCTCGAGCGCTTCTGCCAACATCGCTTGTATGGCGCGGTCGTCGTCGACCACGAGGATTCGGGGCATGCTTTAGCTCCAGGGAAGTGCAGCATGCCAAAAGATCCGGGATCAGCTCAAAATCGCCGCGGACCCGCGAAAGACCCGGCTCACTGCGCGCTGGCGTTGAGGATTCGCAACCCTGGGCCGTCGTCTTCATCCACCAGCGGCGCTGAGTCACCGTCGAGGTCACGGTAGAGCGCGTTGAGCGCCGGGTCGAGCAGGTGGGTCGTTTGCACCTTCGAGAGCGAGGTCAGAATGCTCGGCTTGATGCGCATCTCCGGATACTTCTCGTCCATCTCCCGGAGCATCGTCTTGATCGCCTGGCGCTGCTTCTCTTGCGAGCCGCACAGGCGGCAGGGCACGATCGGGAACTCTTGCTGGGCGGAGAGCTCGATCAGCTCCTCTTCGGGGACGTAGGCGAGGGGACGGATCACCTCCTGCGCCCCGTCGTCCGAAACCAGGCGGGGAGGCATCGACTTGAGCTGGCCGGAGAAGAACATGTTCAGGAGCACGGTCTCGATGATGTCGTCGGCGTGGTGTCCGAGTGCGACTTTGTTGCAGCCGTGCCGGTTGGCCGCCTTGTAGAGAATGGCGCGGCGAAAACGGGAGCACAGCGAGCAATAGATCTTGCCCGGCTCCGTCTTCTCCACCACCCGCGTATAGGTGTCCTGGTATTCGATCTCGTAGGGCACCTCCGCGGCCTTCATGTGCGCCTCGATCGGCGAGACATCATGGCCGGGCTGCCCCTGATCCAGGTGATAGGCGAAGAGATTGAGCTCAAAGGGCGCGCGCGCCTGAATTCGCTTCAGGGCCCAGAGCATGGCGTAAGAGTCCTTGCCGCCGGAGAGGGCGACGAGGATCGAGTCGCCGGGACGGATCAGGCCAAAGTCGCGGCAGGCGTGCCCGACGCGTTTCATGATGCGCTGCTCTAGCCGTCTTGGATGCATGGCGGGGGCACTACCCAATCAAGTGACTGAATCTCAAGGACTTTCGAAGGGCAGTTGCCTGCCGGCGCGCGGATGCTTAGCCTCCCAGGTCATGACCCTCCGCATCTACACTAAGACCGGCGACGACGGCGAAACGCACCTCTTCGGCGGAGACCGGGTGAGCAAGGACCACCGGCGCGTCGAGGCCTATGGGACCGTTGACGAGCTCAACGCCGCGATCGGCGTCGCACGGGCCGCGGCCACCCTCAGTGTCGACGACGCCCTCGCCGAGATTCAATCGACCCTCTTCGAGGTAGGGGCCGACCTCGCGACGCCGCCATCGGTGAAAAAACGCCCTTCACAGCTCTCGGACGCGGACATCGAAGCGATCGAAGGGCTCATCGACCGATGCGAAACGAAGCTCGAGCCGCTGAAGCGCTTCATCCTTCCCGCAGGAACTCCGGCGGCTGCGGCCCTCCATCTCGCCCGGACCATCTGTCGGCGGGCGGAGCGGCGTCTCGTGTCCCTGCGCGCGTCGGAGCCGGCGACTTCGGAGGTCGCGCTGCGCTACCTGAATCGGGTGGGCGACCTCTTATTCGTGCTCGCGCGCCTCGCCAACAGCGAGGCGGGAGTGGGCGATGTGCCCTGGCAGGCGCGGCAGAAACGCGAGTGAAAATTTGAGAGGTGCGTCGGCCGTCGCTACGGTGGCCCCATGAGTCCTGCATCTCGCCTGCTCGCCGCTACCGTCGTCCTGGCATCGGTGGCTCTCCCACGGTTCGTCCTCGCGAAACCCGCCGACGTCCTGATCATCGGCCTCGATGGGGTGTCTTTGAATCTCCTCGTCCCGATGGCGGAAAAGGGCGTCGCCCCCCGCCTGGGAGAGCTCCTGAGGGAAGGGGCGCGGGGAGACCTGGACGTGATCTGGCCCCTGCGAACGCCGCAGGTGTGGACCTCGGCGGTGACCGGCAAGCTGCCGGGGCAGCACGGGATTTGGGACCACAAGTCGAACACCTACTTCAATCCACCGGAGATCCGGACCAAGGCCGCCAAGCGTGTGACGAGTCGGGATCGCAAGTCCAAGGCGCTGTGGACCCTGCTCGACGGGGCCGGCATTTCGACGCTCACCGTCGGCTGGATGGCGAGCTGGCCTGCCGAGAGGCTCGAGCACGGGGTCATGGTCGCGCCGATCGAGCTGCAGGGGGATCCGCGGCAAACGACGATCAAGGGCTCGTTCTTTCGCGATGCAAGTGATCTCGTGCAGCCGGCGTCGCTGTGGCCGCAGGTGCGGTCTTGGATCGTCGAGCCCTACGACATCGAGGATGCGGAGCTCGTGCCCTTTGCGGAGGTGCCAGAGGCGGGCAATCCGATTCTGAACATGAAGCGGATCGAGCGCTACGTTTATGCGTTGCGCTGGAGCCTCGCTCGCGCGCGGTCCGTGGAGCGGATCACGCTCGAGCTCGCCCAGCAGAGGCAGCCGCAGGTGGTGAGCGCCTACTTCCAGTGCACGGATTCGCTTCTCCACCGCTTCTGGATCTTCTCTGAAGGCGCGGCCGAGACGCGCGAGCGCCTGAAGACCCACGGACTGCCCACGGACCACGTGGACGAGCTCGTGCGGCGCTTTGGAGGGGTCGTGGAGGCCTGCTATCGCGACGTCGACGCGCGGGTGGGGCGAATGCTCGACGCGCTGCGCGGTCCGAACACGCGCGTCTTCATCGTCTCCGACCATGGCTTTGGTCGGGCTCGCAAGCCGCACAAGCTCGCCGACGAGCCCTATAGCGGCGACCACCTCGATCAAGGCATCATCATCGCCGCAGGGCCGGGCTTTCGGCGCGGCGAGCGGGTCGAGGGGGTCTCCATTCTCGACCTGACCCCGACCGTGCTTCAGCTGTTTGGGCGCCCCGTTGCGAAGGACATGCGCGGGAAAATCGCGACCTCCCTGTTCTCGAGCCCCCCTAAACCCGTGGCGCCGATCGAAACCTACGAGTCCGCTCCTCAACGCGAGGCGATCTACCCGGAGGGCTACCCGCCGCGACAGATCCCCGCCCGGCCGGTCGAGCGACCGTCGCAGCGATTCTTCAGCAACGGGAAGTGATCGCCACTCAGCAGCAACACAGTTGCAATGGAGCCGGGATCGAAGCATCCTCCACCCCGTACGGTCCAAGACGGGAGTGACCTGACGATGGCAGCGAAAAAGAAGGCGTCGAAAAAGAAGGCGTCGAAAAAGAAGGCAAAAACGACCTCCAAGGCCGCTGCGAAGCAGGCGGCCAAAAAGAAGCCCGCGAGCAAGAAGAAGCCTGCCGCGAAGAAGAAGCCTGCCGCGAAGAAGAAGCCTGCTGCGAAGAAGAAGGTGAGCAAGAAGAAGGCCGGGAAAAAGAAGGTGGCCAAGAAGAAGGCTGCGAAGAAGAAGGTGAGCAAGAAGAAGGCCACCAAGAAAGCCGCGAAAAAGAAGACCGCCAAGAAGAAGGCCGCGAAAAAGAAGAGCAGCGCCAAGCCCGCCAAGAAGAAGTCGGCCGCGAAGAAGACCAAGACGAAGTCCGCTGGAAAGAAGGCCGCCAAGCAGTCGACGAGCAAGAAGGCTCCGGCTCCGGCTCCGAAGCGTCCGGCAGCCAAGCCCACGCGCCCAAAGAAGAAGCTCAAGCCCGCGAAGGCGACCCCGGTCAGCTCGCCGCGGCCGGTCATGACCGCGACTGAGCCGGAGACCGCGCAGGTGATCCCCACCGCGCCTGTGAAGCTGGAGCCGGTGGAAACCAAGACCCTGCCTCCGCCTCCGCCTCCGCCTCCGCCGGCCTACGAGCCGCCGAACTACTCGACCCCGGGGTTCCAATCGAGCCCGCCTCCTTGGTCCGATGATGAGCCCTCGACGGCCCTGGACGGCTCCATGGACGACGAGGGCGAGGAGCCGCCGCAGTCTTGAGCGATCGTCAGCAGGTGACCGTCGCGGTCGTACAGCTCTGCTCCGGGCGCGAGCTCGAATCGAATCTTGCGACCATCGAGCGCCTCTGCGGCGAAGCGAGGGCGCAGGGGGCGCGCTGGGTCTGCCTGCCGGAAAATTGCGCATTTCTCGGAATGGAGGGGGAGGCCGTCCAGCACGCCGCGCCGCTCGAGGACTCACCGGTGCTCGAGCGACTGCGCGCGATCGCTCGGACGGAGGAGCTCGTCCTGTTTGTAGGCTCGATCCCGGAGCGTTCGCCGGACGGCGACGGGAAGCGCGCGTTCAACACCTCGGTAGTGCTCGGGCGCGCCGGTGAGACCCTAGCCCACTACCGTAAGATTCACTTGTTTGACGTGGAGCTCCCAGACGGCACGGCCATTCGCGAGTCGGACGGATGGTTTTCCGGAAACGAGGATCGCGTGCTCGCGGTCGACGGCTGGCACGTCGGCCTGTCCATCTGTTACGACCTCCGCTTCCCCGAGCTCTATCGTCGGCTGAGCGCAGCAGGGGCCGAAGTGCTGATGGTGCCGTCGGCATTCACGCTCCAGACGGGCAAGGACCATTGGGAGCCTCTGCTCCGTGCGCGCGCGATCGAAAATCAGTGCTACGTCGTGGCCGCCGCGCAGTGGGGCGAGCACTTTCCCGGCCGGGTGAGCTGGGGCAAATCGATGGTCGTGGATCCCTGGGGGATTACGCTCGCGACTGCGCCGGAGCGCGCTTGCTTCGTGCTGGCTACGCTCGACCCGCAGGGGCAAGAGCGTGTCCGCGAGCGGTTTCCTTCACTGCGCCATCGCCGCGGCTGAGCGCTCCAAACACCGGCCGAGCTCCGCCAACAGCGCCGACTTCATGTCGCCCATGATCCAATGGGGGATCTCCGGAAAAGTTCGGACCTCCGCCTGTGCGCCGAAGGCGCGCAGGAGCGCTACCGCCTCCTCGGAGGCGCGGGCGGGAATGATCGGGTCGTCGTCGCCGTGAAATGCGATCACCGGCGGTAGCGTCTTTGCGACCGATTCAAAGTCCGGCGGAAGAATCGACTCGAAGAGTGCGCCACTCACCGGCAGCGCAAAGGAGAAGCGATCCGGATGGCTCAAGATAGCCGCGAAGAGCACCATCGAGCCCTGAGAAAAGCCGGTCAGCACAGGCAGGCCGCGGACCTCGTGTTCCTCCTCCAAAGCGTCCAAGGTGGCGACGACCCGCTCGCCGAGTTGTTTGACTGTGTCGCTCGTGCGTTTCCATCCGCCCGGTCCGCGGTCGAACTTGAACCACCCGCGACCCTTGCCCTCGTCGATCGGAGCTTCGAGGTAGACGAAGCGCGCCGGCTGCTCGAAACCCTCGAGGCGTTTTGTGAAGTTGGCTGGTCGATCGCCTCGCCCGTGGAGCACCAGCACCAGCGGGAGCGGGTCTTGCGCCGCCGCGCCTCCGGTCAGCTTTTCCATGTAGTCCAAGGGCTCGGGCCCCGCCGATTTCGCCCCCGCCACCGCGGCGCTGTTGCAGCCGGCGAGGAGGAGGCAGAAGAGCATGAAAACGCGCATCGCGCGGTAGCTTATGCACTCCCCGGTCGGCTCGCGAGGATCGCCAGCACCTCGTCGGCCATCTGAGCGAAAGTGAGGCGCTTCGAGATTAGCCCCGCGGCCCCGGCGCGGTTGGCAAGCCGGCGAAGCGTCGGCTCGTCGATAGACGAGTAGAGGTAGACCGGCGCTCGAATCCCGAGCTCTGGCAGCACGGAGACCAGGTCGTCTCCGAAGTAGTCGGGCATGTTGACGTCGAGCAACACCAGGTCGATGGCGTGTGGTGAGACGTCGTCCGGAACGCCGGGCTCGGAGCTCGTCACGACCTCGCACCCGACCGCACGGAGCGCCTCGGAGGCGCGTTCGAGCACGAGGCGCTCGTCGTCGATAATCAACACGAGAGAGCTCATCAGCGTTCGATGAACGTCCGTGCTTCCCAGAGGAGGGGAAAGAACGATTTGGACAGGGTGGTGCGCAGGTAGTCCACCCCGCCCGAGCCCATCGGCGTGTAGCCCTTTTCCACCAGCTTCGCGACGCTGACGTTCCCGGTGCCGGGTTTGGCGCCGATCATGCGCATCACCATCTGCACGTGGCGGGTGCGCCAGAGGCCGAAGAGCTCGTCGAAGGCGATGAGTTGGTCGACGAGCGGGCTCAATGGATGCTGATCCGGCTCGCGCATGACCTTGATCAGCGATTCGATCACCTCCGCATCGTCGCCGTGGGCGAGGCCGTGTCGCTCCATGAGGGCGAGAAATGCGTCCCAGAGTGAGGGCTCTTCGAGCCGAGTGCGCAGCCGTGCACTGACTTCTTCGTTTTGGAGCGACAGATAGCGCTCGTCACGCAGACCGCAAATGAACTCAATCTCCCGAAACTGCGAGCTCTGTAGGCCACTGGCTGGCTTGAGCTGCTCACGGAACTCGAGAAAGTCCGCCGGGCGCATCGTTTCCATGACGTCAAAGCTCGGGATCAGGTTGCGAAAAATCGCTTCGACGCGTTTCAGCAGGTGCATCGCCCGCGGCACTTCGTCCTTCATCATCGCTGCGCGTGTCGCTTCGAGCTCGAAGAGGGCGAGCTTGAACCAGAGCTCGAACGACTGGTGCACCACGATGAATTGAAGCTCGTCGTGGGCGTCGGTGACGGTTTGTTGCAGCTCGAGGAGTCGAGGAATCTGCAGGTAGCTGGCGTAACTTTCGGCGCGTGCGTTGCTCATCGCGAACCCCGATACGGAGGGGAAGCGGCATCAGTCAAGGCAAGCGGTCGAGAATGTTGACCGGTCTGTCGCCCACCGGCCGAAGCTCGGAGCCGGGATGGGAGCTGACGACGACTCCGGACTCAGGGAACGCGGTTCCGAGGGCGACCACCGCGGCGACGAGGGCATCGAGCTCCGCGTGATTCTTTGGCGGGCGGTCTTCGAGCTGCACGACTCCTGCGTCGATGAATCGGTCGAGGAGGGTCGAAATCGCCTTCTTGCGTGCCTCCGGGCGAGCGGTGTTGTCTCTGTAGGTCAGCACTGCGTCGCGGCACTTCTCGCCGATGCGGGCCAAACCGAGCCGGGGATGCGTCTCCACCACCCGGTGGGGGGGGAGTATTTCGTTTCGGATCTCTCGGGCCAAGCTCCAGGCGAGCGCGGGGCCCTGTACGGCGACCGCTCCCGTGAGGGCGTTTGGGGGTTTGAGCCAACGGGTCGGGAGCCATTCGGGCCAGAGCGTTCGTAGCGCTTCGTCCGCGTCACGCCAGCCGCTCGTTCCGCCCGACCAGGTGAGGGGCGCATCGATCGCTACCGCGGCCAAACCGCCCCATTCACCGGCGGCTCCGACGATCTCCGAGAGAACGTCCTGAGTGCCGCTGTAAGCGCGGGACCGAAACAGCAGCGCGGGGAGTGTTCCACCATAGAACAGCCCGCAGACCGCGTAGCGGTTCTTTCCCCCGGGGTGCGCTCCGATCAAAACCGACATCGGCGCGATCCTAGTACGCTTCACCCCCCTCGTCAGGAAATCCGCGCTCCGGATAGACGAACGATCTTCGGGAC
>CAYXVF010000083.1:0-7773 GCA_964468125.1 uncultured Bdellovibrionales bacterium
CATGTACTTTTCGATCAGCTGAGGCCGCGGCATCGTGCTCGGGTCGTCGCTGACCTTCTTTGCCTTCTTCGCCGGCGCTGGCGCCGCTGCAGCTTCACCGTCTGCTTTCTTCGTTTTGACCTCGGGCTCGCTCATCGACTGTGCTCCACTCATCGAATGGGGGATTTGAGCGACCAGTCGGTCACTTCATCAACCAATTGGGCTAGGACGGGCGATTCGTCGAGCTGACCGGCGATCTGCTCGAACATCTGCTCGAGCTCCTGCTCGTCCTCGTCGTCGAAGATTTTGCCGAACTTCTTGTGCTTCATGATGAGCTTGGCGAGCGCCCGCGCGCGTTCCTTGCGGTTGGCACCCGCGTTTTTGCGGATCCACGCCGCAAAATGCCCGGCGATCTGGGCCAAGGCCTGGTCGGAGAACTGAAGGTTCGCGACGCCCTTCTGGCCGGCGAGGGCCTGGAGACGTGCGGGCACGTTGCCCCGCACGAAACTGTCCATCACCTTCTTCTCGGTGAGCGGCGCCTGCTTTCCCGCGTCTGACTTCTGCTGCGTCCCGTCGGTTTGGCGAACCTGGCTGGGATCCACTGGGATCCGAGGTCCACCGCCGCCGCCAACTCCTGAAGTGCTCATCGACTATTCTCCTTCGTACTGCTTCGTGAACCGTCGACAGCTCAGCCAAAGATCCCGAACTCGTGTGCTTCTTTGAGGTGACCGGCGAATTGTCCCGCCGGTCCGTCCGGGTCGAGCTCCATGGCCTTGTCCAAGGCGGCGAGAGCTTCGTCGTGTTTGCGCAGGAAGAACAAGGTCTCGCCGATTGACGCCTGGGCCGCCGCCGACTCGGGGTTCAGCTCGGCGGCGCGCTGGTGCTCTTTGAGCGCGGGGCCGAATCGTCCCATGGAGAAGTAGAGATGGCCGAGGGCCATCGCCGGAACGTCGCTGTGCGGCACGAGAGCCCCAACACCCTGAAAGACCTCTTCTGCCTCGCGATTCTTGCCGAGCTCCATGTAGAGGTAGCCCGCCTCGAGAAGCAGGACGACGTCGCGCTGCGGCACGGGAATGATCCCGTTTACGATGATCTCTTGTTCGGCCATCTGTTCGTTCACCTCTAACCTCGCTCTGCCCTGGAGTGTTCATGATCGCCGGTGCGGATTCAATCGCTTAGCCGATCCCCACATCGCTCCTTGTGTTTTGAGTATCGGCAGGAGCTGACGAATGTTGCTTGCAGGCCCATTCATTCCCGATCGGAATCGGCTGTCAGACGGGCTTTCCGCCCGTCTGAGCCGACGGCCTCGGCCTCCGACACGGAAACCGTTTCCGAGACCGAAACCGATTGCCGTTCCACCGAAAACCGACGCCGTGGCCGAATCTGTGACCCGTCACCGGAGAGATCCGGAAAGCACCAACCGGTCGAACTTCACTGCCGATTTCCAACGCACGCCGAGCCAAAACCAATTGGGAATGGCTTGGAGGCCCGCGCAAAAGGAGCCGGCGTACAGCGCAGGAGCGGACGGGCTACTGTGATCTCAAAAAAAAAACGCCGCGTCGGGTGAGGACGCGGCGTTTCGCGAGAGAGCCAGAAAAAGCCTGGGCCTCGCCCAGGCTCATGTCATTAGCGCACGTTGTTGATCGCGTTTTTCGCGGTGTCGTGCTTCGTCTTCATCACGTTCGAGAGCGTCGTGAACTGACGGTTCTCGGACTGCATGTTCTGCTGCAGGTTCAGGTATTGGAGGTTGAAGCTCTGATTGAGCTCCTGCATGCGGCGGGTTTCCTGCATCAGGATAGCCGAGCTATCCCCGGAAGCTGCGAGCGCGTCCACGCCGCCGCCGGTGGTGGTGCCCACCGAGCCCTGACCCACGGTGCCCGCGGTTCCTACGGGAACACCCGCGCCGCCATCGACCTGGAAGGAGTTGACGCCGCCCGATGCCGTGAGGCCCGAGCTGACGGTGGCGCCGCCGGTCGTCCCGGCCGCCGTCGACTTGACCGCGCCCACACCGGTGATCGCGGCCGAAAGCACGGCCCCGCCGGGGATGAAGGGAGCTGCAAGGCGACCCCCCACCATCACCGCATTGGCGGTCTTGGTCAGGCCGGTCTCCATCACCGTTCCGAAGTCCGTCTTCGGAGTCTGGCGGTTGCGGCTGCCCGCGATCTCAACTCGAAGTCCCTGTGGCTGGGTGCCGACCTTGCTATCCATCTTCGGCTTCTCCTGTCTGTGGCTCTATCTCGCTCAAAGGCCGGCGGAGCGCCATGCCCCCCACTCGAAAGCGTGGCCCTTGAATTCTTTCCTGTTGCCGTAGGTACCTTATCGCCGGGACCCGATTTCGGTTGTGAAAAATGGGGCTGAGGTACTTTTTTCGACCTTTTTGACCCGGATTTGGCACGTTTTGTGGCCGTAACCGATCGGGGGCTTTCCGGTTACAAAAATCGACTACTCGTCGCCCGCTTCCATCGCGGCTTTGGTCTGGAACAGGTAGTCCATCAGATCAGCGGTCCGTTCCACGGCTACGAGGGCCTTTTTGGCCTGCGCTTTGTCCCGGTTCGATTGGACCTGGTCGAGATGGGTTTCGAGCCGCTGGTGCAAACTGCCGAGGGTCTCGCTCAGTTGGACCGGGTCCTCATCTTCCAGAATGCGTTCGATCCGGTCGAAGCCGACGCTCGCTTCTTCGCTCTGCTGCTCCTGCTGGCGCGTGCGCTTGGCGACGCGAGGCTGGCCGATTCCCGGTGAACGGGTGTCGCCGATTTTGAAGCTCTGCAGGTTCTCGTCCTTGCTCATGGTTCGTGCACTCCTCTGTCCGCCACCTTAACGCACGACGCGCTTCGGGTGAAATTCAGCTGGTTCTCTTGGGCCGAAACCTGACTACGATCCGCATCAAGCGACGCTCACGCGGATTGGTCAGCTCAAAGGTCACCGTCCCGGACTTGGCCCGATAGCTCACCGGCGTGCGGCCGAGGGTGACGCTTCCCGGGCCCCGGACGATCGCCCAGGGCTCGGACGCGATTTCGAGGCTCAAACGATCCTGCTCGAGCGCGTAGCTGAGGGTCACCGCGAACGGATCACGGCTGATGTGCCGTCCGCGCCCCAGGGTGAGGAGCCCGGAGCGCTTGAAGAGCTCGACCGTGTCCGTACGGTCGATCCGGTCGTCTCCATGCACGACCCGCACCTCCGGGTCGCTCGTGATGTTGAGGGTCGCGAGGGGGCGCTTGCGTTTGCGAGGGGCTTCCGTGCCTGCGACCGTCGCGGGCTCTGAACGCGTCTCGGAGGGCTGTGGCGGTGGGCTCGGCGAAGACGGCTCCGCATTTTCGGGAAGCTCGTCCTCGGGCTCACCGAGCTCGACCTCGATGTCGATCGCATCTGCGTCTGCATCGCTTGCATCGCTCGATGGCATCTCAAAGCTCTTGGCCTGGCTCGGTGCCCTTCTGGTGACGACGCCCGAGGGCATGTTCGGAGCGAGCGCCGAGGCCTGTGCGAGTCGGTCTCGAATCACGCTGCGATAGACGGAAAAGGATGCGAGCAGGCTCAGGATGGCGATGATGAGCGCGATCGACGCGAAGGCGACAGCCGAGCCGCGCGTTTCGACGATGAGCTCGGGAACGGCTTCGTCGTCGGAGGTCGTCCGCCGATTGGGGATGGGCGGTGGCTCGATCGTAGCCGGGGCCGAGCTGCCAATCATGATCGTAGAGCTCGTGGCGAGCTCTACAGCCTTTAGGATCGCGTCTTCTTCGGTCTTCTGTGCCTCGAAGAGGTCGGCCATGAAGGCCGAGAGCGGCATGAAAGACTTGAACTGCTCGCCGACCGATTCGAGCTCGGCGACGAGCCTCTCGCCGCTCGCGAATCGATCCGCCGGGGATTTTGCGAGAGCGCGGGCGATAATCGGATCAAACGGGGCGAGTCGACGGTTCCGGTCCGACACGGGTTGCGGCTCATGCGACTGAATGGCCTCGACGGCACTCGCCCCCTTCGCATCGTGAATGAAGGGGTTGTACAGCGTGAGCGCCTCGTAGAGACAGATCCCGAGCGAGAAGAGGTCGCTGCGGAGGTCAACGCGCTGCCCGCGCGTTTGCTCCGGCGACATGTAGGCAAACTTGCCCTTGGGCTCGAGGTCATCCGGTGCGAGCTCGTCGTCAGTCTGCACGATCCCAAAGTCGATGAGCTTGACCGATCCGTCGTAGCCGAGCAGCAGGTTCGATGGATTGACGTCGCGATGGACGAGGCCCATCGGCCGACCGCTTCGTCCTTTCATTCCGTGCGCATAGGCGAGGGCACGAGCGAGCTGGGTGACGATCTCGATCACCAGCGACGGCGGCAGTGACTCGCCGAGCTCGCGTGACCGATCCACCAGTTGGCGTAGGGTCTTGCCATGAATGTACTCCATCGAGATGTAGAAGACGCCATCGAGCTCACCGCTCTCGAAGACCCGCACGATGTTCGGATGACGAAGCACGGACATGATCGTCGCTTCGACCTCGAACATGCGCGAAACGTCGGGTCGGGTGCGGAACTTCTCGAGTACGCGTTTGATCGCGACAGGCCGGGACATTTGAGTGTCCGAGGCGAGAAAGATCTCCCCCATACCGCCGACGGCGACCTCGTGGATCAGCTTGTACTGTCCAAATCGCACAGCCGGAGGATTCATCTCACCTTCATCCTATCGCGCGACGGTCGGTGCTCGCCAGGGAAGGCCCTGGCTCAGCCGAGATGCCCACCTGCGCTCACTCCTCGACCGGCGACCCAGGAAGAGGCGTCCATCATGCGCTTCCCTGGCGGTTTTACCTCGAGGAGCCAGAGGCTCCCGGTGCCGCAGCCGACGAGAACTCCGTTTTTGTTCGCTTCGAGCACCTCGCCTGCCGGCCCGCTCCTTCGATTCACGCGGGCGCGGCCCACCTGGACCCGCGCACCGTCGAGCGCGAAGCTCGCCACGGGCCATGGTTGATAGGCACGAATGGCGCGTTCGAGCTCCTCAGCGGGACGGCTGAAGTCGAGGTGCCCGTCCTCCTTCTTCAGGAGGGGGGCGTAGGTTGCCTCTTCCTTGTTTTGCGGTTCGGCAGCGAGCTCGCCGCGGAGCACCGAGGGGAGCGCTTCGACCACGAGCTCCGCACCCAAGGCAGCGAGCTTGGCGCTCAAGGTGAGCGTCGTGTCATCGCTGGCCACGGGAACGCTCCTGCACGCATAGACCGGGCCCGTGTCCAAACCTTCGTCCATTTGCATCAGGCAGACTCCCGCGACGTCGTCTCCGGCGAGGATCGCGTGGTTGATCGGCGATGCACCGCGATGTTTGGGCAGCAAGCTCGCGTGAACGTTGACGCAGCCCTTGCGCGGCAAGCTCAGGAGCTGGGGTGGGAGAATCCGTCCGTAGGCAGCGACTACCGCAACCTCCGGCTCGAGCGCCGCGAGCACGTCGCGTGTCTCTTCGGTCTTCACTTTGGTCGGCTGAAACACCGGGATGTCGTGCACTAGGGCCACGCGCTTCGTCGACGTGGGGGAGAGCTTGCGCCCACGGCCGGCGGGGCGATCCGGTTGGCTGACCAGTCCAACGACGTCGAAGGAGTCACGAGCGTCGATGAGTGCCTGAAGAATGGGCGCGGCGAATTCGGGCGTACCCATGAAGAGCACGCGGGGGCGGTCGGTCATGTCAGTCGTTGGCAGCCGCCACCCCGTCGTTGTCATAGAGGTCTTTGAGCTTGAGCATCTTGCGCTTGATGACGTCGCGCTTCAGTCGCGAGAGGTAGTCGACAAAGAGCTTCCCGTCGAGGTGGTCGATCTCGTGCTGGAGGGCCACCGCGTAGAGGCCACGCGCGGTGTGCTCGAA
This sequence comes from uncultured Bdellovibrionales bacterium, assembly GCA_964468125.1. GTDB lineage: Bacteria > Myxococcota > XYA12-FULL-58-9 > XYA12-FULL-58-9 > CAYXVF01 > CAYXVF01. Next base: position 5,801 of record CAYXVF010000083.1, read on the forward strand.
GGGCTCGCCCTTTCGGTCGTAAGCGCGGACGGTGACCTCGCCTTTGCGCTTGATCGACTCGGTGATCCCCGGGAGGGACAAACATCCCTCGTTCCATGAGATTGCCCCGCCGCCCTCGACGATCTCCGGGTTGATGAGAACCACCGGGCCCTCGTAACCCCAGGACTCGAGCTCGCTGAGGTACTCTTCGTCTTCGTCGGCGCTCGGATTCAGGTCAATGACAACGACCCTCTTTGCGACCGCGACTTGGGTGGCGGCCAGCCCCACGCCGTGCGCCTTGTACATGGTCTCAAACATGTCATCGACGAGCTTCTGCGTGTCCTCGCCGAAATCCTCGACCGGGGCCGCAACTTCCGCGAGCGCATCGTCGGGCCAGATTCGGATCTGCATCACCGCCATGGAATTCTCCCAATCATTCGCGCGTGTATGCCCAAACGCTCCGTTAGTTTGCAAGATAGGGCCATCGCGGCACCGGGCAAATCCCCCTAGGGCAAATGCCGAGCATAGGCGTCTCGGAGAGATTCGTCGGTCAGAATGTCCCGGGCGTCCACGAGAACCTGCTCGATCTCTTGGAGCTCCTCTTCGAGCTCATTGCGGATCGCCTCGGAGAAGCGCCCGTGGGAGAACTCGCGTTTGTTGCGGTCAAAGGCGCGTTCGACCTCGTAGGGAGTCGCCCGGCGGGACACGCCGAGGATGTGAAAGTAGTCCGCGTTCTTCACGTGCTCGTACTTTTCGCGGATCCGGGTGCGGTCGATGTCGTCCGCCGCGCTCGTTCCGTCTGGATTCACGCCCTCGATGCCGCGGACCAGCACCTCGACCGTGTCGGTCGCGAGCAGGCTCGCGAGGACGTGGTACACCCGCTGCGCGCCGAGCCCGGTAGAGAACACGATGTCTTCGATGTTGCGCGTGCCGTCGACGAGGCGGACCACCTGGCGCTCTTCCGGCGAAAAGCCCAAGTTCTCGACGTCCATCGTCGTGCCTTCCTTTGGTCCGAGGAGTGAGCTCGGGGCGCCAACGCGCTCGATCAGGCGTGGAAGGGTGTACTTGCGGCGGATCCCTTCTACGATCAGTGCTCGTGGGTGCAGGTCCAGCATGACCCGATCGTCTTCCTCGGCGCGCTGCGGTACGAAACGAAACTCACCTTCCTCGAACTCGAACACGCTGAAAAGAACAGACTCTAATTGGCCTCGTACGACCTCGAAGAGCTCTTCTGGCTTCAGGTAGGACTCAGTGACGAGGTAGCTGGCGATTCGTCGCGGGCTCCGCAAGCCTTTGACGCGAACCTCCTGGTACTGGGCGCGGGTGATCTTGCCCTCGCGAAACAGGTATTCCTCCATGCGGTCATAGACCTGGCTGGAGAAGGCGTCCGCAGGATGCCCACGCTCGAAGAAGAGCGACTTCTGGTGATGGTGAGAGGAAAGCTCCACTTGACCGGTGACCTGGCGTCTCCAGATGTCGTGAAGAACCGTGGCGATATCGTAGTTCTTGTCGAAGCTGCCGCGTTCGGGCTGCATTGGGCGGATCCCACCGGGGAGCTCTCGGGCTGGAATGGCGTCTTCGAAGATTCGCTCGTCGACGAGCGGACGGTTGGCCGCCAGGCCCGCCGCTGCGCGCTCCTGTGCTTCTCGTTCCTTTCGGAGCCGCTCCTCTTCGAGCCGCTCCCGGCGTTCATTGGCGATTCGTATCGCCTCCTCCCGGCGTCGCTCCTCTTCCTCGCGGCGCTCACGCTCCTCCTCTTCGCGTCGTCGTTTCTCCTCTTCCTCCCGGCGGGCCCGTTCTTCCTCGAGCCGTCGCCGCCGCTCCTCGGCCTCGCGCTGGCGCTGCTCCTCCGCCTCGCGCTCGATTCGCTCTTCTTCCTCGCGGCGCTTTCGCTCCTGTTCTTCGCGCCGCCGGTCTTCTTCCTCGCGGCGCTTTCGTTCCTGTTCTTCGCGCCGCCGGTCTTCTTCCTCGCGGCGCTTTCGTTCCTCTTCTTC
>CAYXVF010000083.1:7873-27559 GCA_964468125.1 uncultured Bdellovibrionales bacterium
TTTCGTTCCTGTTCTTCGCGCCGCCGGTCTTCTTCCTCGCGGCGCTTTCGTTCCTGTTCTTCGCGCCGCCGGTCTTCTTCCTCGCGGCGCTTTCGTTCCTCTTCTTCACGAAGCGCGCGGTCCTCCTCTTCGCGACGTTGCCGTTCTTCGGCTTCCGCCCTGGCTCGCGCTTCGATCTCCGCCGCCATCGCCGCTTCCTGCTCGTTGATTTTGGCGAGGAGCGCATCCGAGGCGTCGGCGAGGGAGTCGTCTGGGGCGTTTGGGCTCAGCGGCGCCGATTCTATTTCCTCCCGGGGAGGCAGCTGGTCGCCGGAGGAGAACTGCTCGAAGTCGGACAGGTCCATCTTCGGTAGCATCGCGGTCGGCTGCGTATCCATCGCGCCGAGGTCCCGAGGCCCGTCGTCTGCTTCGGTCGTGTCATCGTCGAAGGGAGCCGGGGCGGATGTGGTGGAAGCCGCCGCGGGGCTCACCCCGGGGCCGAGATAGGTTTGCACTTTCGCGAGGATCTTCGAGAGCTCGAGCGGGTGCGCGAAGAAATAGTCACCGCCAAAGGAGAGGGCGTCGCTCGGGCTTTGGACCAAGTCGCGGGTTTCGCCGTGGCCGATGAAGATGATCGGGACGATCGCGCCGTCTGGGATCTCCCGAATCGCGTCGCACACGGCGAAGGCCCGAGGCGAGCCGAGGGTCAGAAAGACCAGCTCCGGCTTGATGATCTCGAATTGTTCTTCAGGCTCGTCGTCGTAGAGGATCGCGACCGGAGCATAGCCGCCCTCCTCAAGGGCGTCCGCGAGCGCATCGAGGCTGCGGCGTTCGTCGTCGACGACGAGGATCGACTTGTCCATCCCGGGATTCCGATACCTTTGCGCGAAAAGTGCGCCTGGAATTACAGCAGAAAGCGGGCTCCCAGACCACTTTCTACCCACCGCCCTAGAATCCGGGGGCTTCTCGCCAAATGTAGACGTAGCCCCACCAGAGGCTCATGGGCTCACCTGCGGGGCCATCGTCTTTGTTCGAGCCGAGGGTGACGGCGCGGATGCGGTCCTGGTCGCCGTTGCTCGTCTGGTTGCTGATCCCGGTTTCCTCGTAGTGGAGCACGCCATCGATCCAGAGGCGCATCAACCCGTTCGAGGCCGACGAAGGCTGCGAGTGCCGAAATTGCAGTCGGACCTGATGCCACTCACCGTCCCAGAGCTCCGCCGCGGTGAGCCCGTCGACCCGTCTTTCGTCGTTCTCGCCGGCGTTTGTACCCGCCGCGCGCATGACCACCGAGTGCTCGGGCCCCACATCGGACCCCACCTTGAGCTCCCAGCGCAGCGTGTTGTCCTGCTCGGTGTTGCAGAAGAGCAATTTGTGATCGTTTGGCGGGCAGGCGCCGTTGGTCGTGCGAAAGTTCGGTGACCAGCGCAGCGCCGCTTCGACCCATACCTCCGGCACGTTCTCAGGCAGTCGAATCTGTCGACCGACGAAGAGCGTGTTGCAGCCGTCGCCACCGTGGTTGTAGTCGTAGCGCATCGAGCGCCCGCGACCGGGCGGCGCGACCGCGTCGTCGAGCTCGATCGCCGAGTTGGCGCTGCTGCCGCCGCTCGGATCGTCCTCGCCACAGGCGAAGGTCCCGCAATCCGCCAGAAGATCGTCGCTGTCGACATAGCCGTCGAATCCCACCCGAAGCCAAGGCTCGGCGAGCACGGAAACCGCCGCTTCGCCGCTCACGCCTCCATCGCTCGCGGTAACGGTCCCCGCTCCAATCGCGTCCCCGGCGGTGAAGAGTCCATCGTCGGAGATCGTGCCGGTCGTCGCCGACCAGCTCTCCTCGATGTCGAGCGGTTGGCCGATCTGGTTGAAGCCTTCGGCGGTGAACTGTTGCTCATCGCCGGGGAAGAGGGTTGCGCTGCGGGGAGTGACGCGGATCTCGGTCAGGATCTCCTGCTCGGGTCGGTCTTCCGGCAGGTCGACGGGATTCGTGGATTGATTCACTTCGCCCTGGCATCCTGCCGCGATGCACAGAAGCAGCACGTGGACGATGTGAACGTTCGATTTGGCGTTTCGATGAACCAATGTGATCCTCGCGTTCGAGCTCCCTCGACCTTCCTCCGTTCATAACGAGACCCCCTCGTCAACGGTACGGCCCTGAACGCGCTGTGCGCGTGAGAAAAACGCCGATCTGCTCGCCTGTTCCAGGTCCGGCTTCACGTTCCCAGGCCAAATATGCCATGCGCGAGGCTCGATCCGGAGGAACGCAAGTGAGACGGTTGACGATTCTGTTAGGGGTTGCCGCGGCGAGCCTCGCCTGCGCCAAGCAAGGCACGGTGAGCTCGCCCAACGAGTCGACGGCGCCGAGTGGCAACAATCAGAATGCTGGCGAGGCGTCGAGCGAGGCACCGAGTGCGCCGGTGATCGCCGCCGCGACGCTCTCTTCGCCCGAGTCCCTCTGCGAACGTTCAACGACGATCCTGTGCGAAGACTTCGAAAGCGATGAGCGCGGCAGCTGGAGCGATTACGCAGACGACGGGTTTGTCGTACGGCCTGACGAAGGTCTTCGGGGCCACGCGATTCGCCAGCGCTATGCGCTCGGTCAGGTGGACTCGGGCTACCTCGGTTTCTTCTTCGGCGACCACCCGAAGGGCGCGGACGCCCGCGCGGGGGAGCACTTCGACGAAGTCTTCCTGCGCTGGTATCACCGCTTTGCCCCTGACTGGCCAGGCGAGTATCCGCCAAAGATGGCCCGCTTGCGAAGCCACTATGTGTCCTGCGATTGGTGCTTTGCTTGGGCCGAGCATTTTTGGCTCAGCGAGTCCGGGGTTGCGAACTCCGATCCCTTCAGCCGCATCCCGAGTCCGGCAGGCGCGGCCTACGTCGACGACTCGCGCTGGCTCGGACGGGTCGCGAGCACCCTCGACCTATCGATGCGCGACGGCGAGTGGGTCGCCCTAGAAATGCGCGTTCGACTCAATACCCCGGGGCAGGACGACGGACAGGTCACCTTCTGGGCCGATGGCGAGGTGGTCCTCGACCGCAGCGGACTCAACTTCCGCGGCGCCTATGATGAGACCGGCATCAATGTCGCGATGATCGATACCTACTGGAACGGCGGGTCACCCGCGGAAGGACTCGACCGGTGGTATGACAATGTCGTGATCGCCACCGAGCGGGTCGGCTGCGCCGAATTCACCGTCAGCAAGGACCCTCTGGCCGAACAGAGCGCCTGGTCCGTCGAGATCAGGGAGGGCGAGGTTGAGGAGCCGGTCTGGAGCACGGGGACCCTCGAGGGGGACGGGAGCCGAGTGGCGATCTCCGAGACGACCGGCACCTTCGCCGAGGACGCGTCTCCCTGCATCCGCCCGGACGGGGACTATCGCGTGCGCGCCCGTCACGCGCGCGATGGGACCTGGTCGGCCTGGTCCGAGTGGCGACCGCTCTTCTGAGAGGTCACTCGTCTCACTCGGCGCTGGCTCGATCCGGTGAGATGCACCCTAGAGCATGCTGATCGGATCGACGTCCAAGATTTGCCGGGTTTGTGGGTCGTCAAAACGAGGGGCGCGCGAAAGGAGCACGTGAAGCGCCTGGCGATCGGTGGACTTGAGCAGCACCTGAAAGCGCCAGAGGCCTTTGATGCGCGCGATCGGGCTCGGTGCGGGCCCCAGCACCTCGGTGTGCGGCCCGGCTCCATCGCGCAAGGCTTCGGCGACGGTTGCGGCCACACGCAGCGCGCGCGATTCGCTCTGGGACTCGAAACGCATCAGCGCCAAGTGCGCATAAGGCGGGTAGACCAGCTCCTCGCGCCAGGCGAGCTCTTCTTTCACGAAGCTGCGGTAGTCGTGCTGGGCTGCCCAGGCGACCGCGTAGTGCTCCGGGTCGTAGGTTTGGACCAGCACGCGCCCGGCCTTTTGCCCTCGGCCGGCGCGTCCGGAAACCTGCGTGAGCAGCTGAAAAGTGCGCTCGGCGGCGCGAAAATCCGGAAAGTTCAAGCCCGCGTCCGCGTTCAACACCCCCACGAGCGTGACACCCGGAAAATCGTGCCCTTTCGCCACCATCTGGGTGCCGATGAGTACGCGAGCATCGCCCGCCGCGAAGCGAGCGAGGGCGCCCTCGAGGTCCGCGCGCGTGCGGATTGTGTCCCGGTCCAGCCGTACGGCCGTCAATCCTGGGAGTAGGTTTTCGAGCTCGCTTTGGATCCGCTCCGTACCGAGGCCGCCCGTATCCAACTTGTGACTGTGACAGCTCGGACATTCATCGACCGTGCGCTCTTCATAGCCGCAGTAGTGGCAGGCGAGCACGTCGCGCTTGCGGTGGAGAGTCAGGGACACGTCGCAGCTCGGGCATCGAAACGCGAAGCCACAGTCGTCGCACGACACGCTCGAGGCGTAGCCCCGACGGTTCAGGAAGAGCACCGCTTGCTCGTCACGGTTCGCGGTGAGCTCGAGCGCCTGGTGCAGCTCCTCGGAAAAGATCCCCTCGCCAACGCGCGTCGCATGTTTGAGGTCCACCCGTTCGACCGGCGGCAGAGGCCGGGCAGACACCCGGTTGGGCAGCTGGAGTCGGCGGTAACGCTCAGCCTGTGCGTTGAAGTGCGTTTCGATCGACGGCGTTGCTGAGCCCAGCACCACCACCGCGCCTTCCAGGCGTGCACGAACGACCGCGAGGTCCCGCGCGTTGTAGCGCGGCGTCTCTTCCTGCTTGAAAGACGTCTCGTGCTCTTCGTCGACGACGATGATCCCAACCCCCTCCAAGGGCAGAAACAGCGCGCTTCGCGCCCCCAGCCCGATTCGAGCTTTGCCCTTGGCGACCCGTTCCCATTCGTCTCGGCGCTCTGCGTTGGTCAAACCGGAGTGAAAGGTCGCCACCTGGTCCCCAAAGCGTGAGCGGAAGCGCCGGCCGAGCTGCGGCGTCAGCGCGATCTCTGGCACGAGGACCAGTGCGTTCTTCCCGGCGGCGAGCGCATGCTCAATTGCTCGAAGGTAGACCTCCGTTTTACCGCTACCGGTGACGCCTTCGAGCAGGTAGCTCGAAAACGCATTGGCATCGAGGGCGCCCGTCAGAGTCGCGATCGCCGCGGCCTGCTCGACCGTTGGCTCAGGCGCGACTGAAACCGTCTCCGGCGACTCGTGCGGCTTCAGTCGTTGCTCGACCTCGACACGCTCGAGGAGCCCTTTTTTCTCGAGGATGCGCAGCCGGCTGTAGGCGGACTTGTCCCGCGAGGCGAGGACGCTCGCAAGGACGGGGCCGCCGGCAGGAATGGTGTCCAGGAGAGTGCGCGCAGCATCGCTGAGTTTGTCCGGGAGCTCGCATTCCGTGCGCCGGTAGGCGATCGCGCGACGGGGACCCTGACGCTTCTTCCGAAGCTGCTCGAGCCATCCTTTGTCGATGTGCTTTTTGAGTCGAGTCGTGGCGGAGCGTCGGGACCAACCGAGGTCGCGTTCGCAGGCGGCTACGGTGAAGCCCTTGGGAAAGCGTGAGGCGAGCTCCAAGAGCGATCGGTCACGCTCTTTGACCGCGCCCAGCTCGAGTTGGCGCTGACCGGCCTCGGTGAGCGCGTAGCGGGCGGAGGCCACCCGTGCACTCGCGGGAAGAGCGCTCGCCAACAGCTCGCCCGGAGGAACATGGTAGTAGCGCGCCGCAAAGAGGATGAGCTGCATCAACGACGACGGAACCCGCGGCCGCTCACTGTCGACCCCGATCACGTCTTTCAGCTTTATGCCCTCCGGCGCCGCTCCTCGCTCGATTGCGGCGACGTAGCCACGCGTCTTGCGCTTTCCGAGAGGCACGCGTACCGGCGTCCCCACCGTGAGGAGCTCCGCGAGCTCGTTCCCGATGCGATAGTCCAAGACGTTCAGTGGCTCACTGACAACCACCTGAGCGCGAAGGATCTCATCGGGGTTTTCAGCCTGGCCAAAGAGCGGCAGCGCCTGCTCTTCGGCCATCAGGGGAGCTCGAAGAGGGACTCGGGAAGTCGTTCGTTCGTGCGGATTTCGTTGAGAACGCTCCGGCGCAGGAGCTCGCCGTTTCGGTAGGTCTCGATCACCTCCGGAAACCACGCCCCGCCCGCCGGCGATCCCCACCCTGTGAATCGGCTCTCGTAGCGGACGCGGGAGCCGCCCTCGTTCACGAACGTCACCCATCGCACGGGCTGATTCTCTTCGCGATCGATCCACAGCTGCGCCTTGTTCGGCTCCCAGGCCTTCGCTCCGATGATGAACGCGGTCTCGCGGACGTCTTCACCGTAGATCCCGAGGGAGACAATCTTCGTATCTACGCCTGAGCTCTTTAGCAGAGACATCAGACGACCGGTGCGTTCCCCGTCTCCTTCTCCCCGGGGCATCAAGAGCGTTGCGAGCATGTCGGTGGACGGCCCTTTCAGCGACGCGATGCTCGACTCAGGGCCACCGGCGCGTTTGCCTTCCTTCTCAATGTAGATCCGCGTCCCGTCCGGACGCTCCTGCACGAGGCGCAGACGCTCAGGGGCCTTCAGGTAGATCCGTTCTTCCACCGGTGAATCGATGCCTTCGATGTCGGCGGTGAGCTGGGCCGTCAGGTCTTCGAGTCGCAGCTTGGCCCGGCGCGCGGACATGTTCTCCAGCAATTGAATGCTCGGCGGCAGGTACGACCAAGCGTCGGTGCTGACGGCCATCGCCGTGAGCAGGACGAGGCAGAAGGTGAATCGTCGCTTCATTGGGACCCACCGCTAGCAGACATCGTGCCGCCTCCGCAACGCGCCCCGAGCGCCTCTTCCCTGGGGCCCGCGCGCGTGGGTTCTACGGACTGAAGAGACGGTGCGCGCATTCTCAGCGAGCGGCGAAGGCGTTCCGGGTGGCCAGCGCGGCTACGCCTTGCTATGAGCGCGCCCTTCACGATGTCGAAGAAGGGCAAAAAGCCGAAAAAAGGCGCCGGTGATGGACCGCAGCTCGTGGCGCAGAATCGCCGCGCCCGGCACGACTATGCCATTTCCGACACTTTTGAGGCGGGCTTGAGTCTCCTTGGGAGCGAGGTGAAAGCGGTCCGCAATGGCGACGTTCAGATCAACGAGGCCTTCGTCTTGATCCGCAACGGCCAGGCGCAGCTGCACAACGTCTACATCGGCGAGTACAGCAACGCCGCCGCCTTCCCGCACGAACCTCGGCGCACCCGAACGCTGCTGCTGAATCGCCGCGAGCTCGACAAGCTCGAGGACGCGCAGAAGCTAAAGGGGCTGAGCATCATTCCGCTCTCGCTCTACTTCAAAAAGGGCTGGCTGAAATGCGAGCTCGGCCTCGGCAAAGGAAAAACAAACATCGACCGACGCGACACGATCAAGGAGCGCGACGCCAAGCGGCAGATCGACCGAGCCCTGCGCGGCCGCTGACGCCCTGAGGGCTCGCGCCGAGAGAGCGCCCACGTCAGGCGGAAACGAACCACCCGTGAAAACCGAAGGGGATGCGTCGATTCATGCGCGCGACCAGGACCGGGCTACTCGAAGCGCTCGTGCCGTCGAAGACGGTCAGCACCGAGCAGCGCGCGTCGAGGTCGTAGCCTGTTCCGACGAGCCAGCCGTCGCCAGGGTCTGGCCCGCGAGGAACAAAGCGATGCTCCTCCAACAACACGCGGCCGGGCACTCGCAGGATGCGCGACCGCCCGCCGGCACCGATCCGCTCGAGCTCGCGCTCGCGCGCAACGACCAGGAAAGGGCTCTCACCCCGGGGGTCGCTGATGGGAAAGTCACCAGCGATTCCGGTTCGTTCGAGCCGCACCGCACCCGAGCTCGAAACGGTGATCTCAACCAGCTCCGAGGCGTCGACGAGCTCGGCCGGCTCGCCGCACATCACGCGAAACATCGCCTCCTCCATCACGGCCGGCCGGTCGGCCCAACAGGCGCGAAGCTTTACGCCGCCGCCGGGAGCCTCCTTCGCGTCGGCAAAGTGAAAGACGAAGCCGGCCGGTGCGTCGAGCCAGCGGCGGTTCTCGAAATCGTTCTTGTCCACCATCAGGACTCGGCCGCCGAGCTCCGGTTTCCACGCATGGCTGCGCACGTAGCTCTTCGCTCGGCCCCGTTCGAACACGTGTGGCGACAGGTAGAAGAGCAACCAGCGATCGGTCATCGCAAAGCTGTGCATGTACCCGGCGAAGGGCAGGGGCAGGAGTGTGACGCGCTCGAGGCCAATCTTCGGGCTCAAGGCGTAGAGCGCGAGGGAGCCGGTGGGGCCAGCCCACTGGGCGAGGCCGAAATTCCACATGCGCCCGTCCGCCTCGAGCAACGGGTGAGCAGAGAAGGGCATGCCGTCTGTGTCCGCACTCCAGACCACGCGCGAGCGGGTCTCGAGCGTGTCGGGGTCGAGGGCGTGGGGCGGTCCCGCTTCCCACAGGGCCAGCACTTCGTCACCCCAGGGAACGACTGCGATGTTCGCCGGGTTGCCGGCGTCGTTTCCGGTGCCCGGTTGGGGGCTCGGAATGAGCGACCCCGCGCCCGGCTGGAGGAAACGACCCGCCGCTTCCTCCGTGCGCCACTTATGTGTTGCGACCTTGCGCCCGTGGTGCGTGATGCCCTGCTCGCCGATGCGGAAGGCTTGAACCATGCCGTCACCGTCGAACCAGTGCTGGTAGCGCGCACCGCCGCGCTCAAAACCGGCCGGGCCGTTGCGGTAGAGCGTTCCTCGAAGTCCTTTCGGGACCGCGCCATCGAGGCGCATGCGGAGAGGGCCGAAGGCGCTCGCCTCCACGGAACGCCACGGGTCGAGCTCTGGGGTGTGCGCGACCGCTCGATTGAAGGTTTCGAGGCAGCGCTCGGCGGGGTGCTTTTCCGCGACGAGCGCCCGTGGCAGCACCGTGCTGAGGCCCGCGGCCCCGAGCCCTCCGAGAACGTGTCGACGATTGAGTATCATAGTGTGTGCCTCACTGAATCTCGATGGTGGTTTTGGCGGCTTTCCCCTTCACCTCGAACACCGCATCCTCAAACGAGGCCGGGCCCATGAGCCGAGGGTTCGTGCTGAATCCGTAGCCCTCCTTCGGGATCCCGAGCATGTTGCTGTCGAGCTCCCCGTTGCCGTTCTCGTCGTGGAACGAGCGGATCGCGATGCGGCCCGGTGGGACGTGAACGCGAAAACTCATCGTCGGCGCATTGGCTTTCGCATCGATCGATACGAGCGATGCACCTTTTCCGTTCCAGGCCGCTTCTTCGTCGATGATCGCGATCATCACGCGGCCCTTCGCTTCGATTCCTTTCACCACGACTTCGAGCTCGGTCGCGTGGGCGCCTCGCGCCCCGAGCACGCCGGCCAGTGTCGCAAAGGCCATCAAGATCAGTCGCATGTCTTCCTCCGGTCTGCTGTTGAGAATTCGACAGTAGGCGGCGGGCGGACGATGCACAGGTGCCGAAAGTCACCCTTTTGGGGGTGCCAAAAGTCACAAAGTGGCCCTCGGGCAGCGAACGGCCTTTTCAACCGCGAAGGGGCCGTGCCAGTTAAGGAACGTGATGGAGACGAGTCACGAGCGCGCTGCCGCGTCGGCCGGCTGGCGCAACTTCGCCGCGTACGTCACCTGGGGCGCCCTCGCGGTCTTGGCCCTGATGGTGGTGTTGCGCGGGACCGAGCTCGAGCCCTGGCGGCGTGCGCTCGGCGCGGCCGCCGTGCTCACGACCCTCACCCTCGGGATCACGCATTTGTGTTCTTCCGCCACGGAGCGCGGGTTGTGGTGGCGTTGGTGGTCCATCGGCGTCCAGACCTTAGCGGCGCTCGGCGCGGTCTATCTGCTCGACGAGCAGGTCTTCGCGGTGTTTCTGATCATCATCGTCGGCACCGCCTCCGAGAGCGGCGATCGGCACGCTTCGCTTCTGTGGCTCGCCCTCGCCAACGCGCTCCTGCTCGCGATCTTTCTCGCGACGGCGCCGCTGCTTCAGGCCCTGATCTCCTTTCCGCTCTACCTCGGTTTTCAGCTCTTCGCCTTTGCGATGAACACGGCCCTCACGAGCGAGCGTCGCGTTCGCGAGCAGCTCGCGAGCGTCAACGCGGAGCTGCTGGCGACCCGGAGGCTCTTGCAGGAGAGCGCCCGGAACGAGGAGCGTCTTCGAATCTCCCGGGAGCTGCACGATGTGGCCGGCCACCGTCTAACCGCACTGAAGCTGAACCTGCGGGCCGAGCTCGACCGTGAGTCTCCGCTGCCGGAGCGTCTCTCCTTGGCGTACGATCTCTCCGATGAGCTCCTCAGCGACATCAGAGCGGTCGTCCACCAGCTCCGTGCCGCCGATGAAATCGACGTGCCGAGCGCGCTCGCGCTGCTCCGCAATCAGCATCCCGGTGTCGAGATCCATCTCGACGTCACTGACAGGCTTCGCATCGATGGCATCGAAGTGGCGGAAGCGATCGTGCGCACGACCCAGGAGGCGATCACCAACGCGCTCAAGCACGGCAAGGCCCGCCAGGTGTGGATCGCGCTGGACCAGGATGAAGGCGCCCTTCGTCTCACCGTGCGTGACGACGGCGAGGGGGGCGAGCCATCGAGCTGGGGCGCAGGGCTCAAAGGCATGAGTGAGCGCGCCGAGCTTCTCGGCGGAGCGCTCGTGGTGGACCGAGCCTCGGGGCGGGGATGGACGCTGCGACTGTCGCTTCCGAGCGAGGCGACCGCGTGAAGCTCGCCGTAGTTGACGATCAGGCGTTGGTGTTGCGTGGGCTTGCTGAGCTTCTCAGCGGCGTCGAGGATTTCGATGTGGTGCTGCAGCTCAGCGGCGGGCAGGCCCTGCTCGACGCCCTGCCGCGCGCCGAGGTCGATGTCGTCGTGATGGACATTCGCATGCCGGAGCTTTCCGGACCGGAGACGGTCGCCCGAATGCGCTCGGCAGGGGATAGGCGACCGGTGCTCATGCTCACCACCTTCGACGATGCGTCGCTCTTCGCCGCGGCGACGGAAGCCGGTGCTCAGGGGTTCATGCTGAAGGACAGCCTGCCGGAGGACCTCGAAGCGGCGATCCGAAAGCTTCACGGCGGCGGCACCCATCTTGAGCCGGTGAGCTCACACCGCCTCAGGGCTCGGCGCAGCGCCGACGCGGGAGCCGTACCGTCGCTCTCGGAGCGCGAGCTCGATGTGCTTCGGCTGATGGCCGGGGGCTATTCGAATCGCGAAATAGCGCAAACGCTGTTTCTCGCAGAAGGCACGGTGAAGAACTACGTGTCCGAGGTCCTTTCAAAGCTCGACACCCGGGACCGAACCCGTGCGGTCCTGCGGGCCATCACCCTCGGCCTGGTCTGACCGCTGCCTCGCCGCATTCAGGGTGTCGGACCCCCCTGCTAATCGGGGAAAAACGAAGGGTTACGCGATGGCGAAGCTGAAACTCGAACGAGCGCTCGTGACGTTCGATCTGGAAACCACCGGGTTGGACATCGAGCAGGATCGAATCGTCGAAATCTCCTGCGTCAAGACCGACGTGGAAGGTCGGCGCGAGGTCTGGACCCGGCGTGTAAATCCGCAGCGACCGATCTCCCCGGAGGCCACGCGGGTACACGGCATTCGCGACGAAGATGTCGCGAACGCTCCCACCTTCGAGATGCTTGCGGAACCGCTTCGGCGTTTTCTCGCGGGATGCGATCTGAGCGGCTTCAACGTCGAGCGTTTCGATCTTCCCCTGCTCGCCAAGGAGTTCGAGCGGGTGGGCCTCCGGTTTCCGGAGGAGGGCACGCGGATCATCGATAGTTGGCGGATCTTTCTCAAGAAGGAGCCCCGCGACCTGAGCGCGGCGTATCGACTCTACTGCGGCAAGGAGCTCGAGCGGGCGCACAGTGCCGAGGCAGATGCCGTGGCCGCGGCAGACGTGCTCCTCGCCCAGGTCGAAAAGTACAGCGACCTGCCGGAAACGGTCGACGCCCTCGACGAGTTCTGCCACCCGGTCGAGCCCCACTGGATCGACCCAGACGGCAAAATCGTTTGGTCGAACGACGTGCCGGTGCTCAGTTTCGGCAAACACAAAGGCAAGCCGCTCCAGGAGCTCGCCGCAAACCATCCGGATTATCTGCAGTGGATCTGCGGCAAAGATTTCAGTCCCGCGGTGATCCAGATCTGCCGCGATGCTCTGAGTGGCCGCTTCCCCGATCGCTCCGCACGAAGCGCGGCCTGAGGCGCCTCGCCTCTAGGATCGACCCCAGGGGCCGTGTAAGGTCCGGCCATGCTTCGACCCTACGCGTTGACCGTCGTGGCCTCGCTGCTCATCGCTCCCAGCGTCGCCTCCGCCCAAGAATCACCGCCGTTCGAGGTCCTCCAGGCCCTGCCCCAGGATACGGACGGCACCCTCAACATCGAGGCGGTCCTCCTTTTGAAGGACCTTCACCGTCTCGACCGCTTCTACGGCGCCATGAAGGAGCGACTCGGGCGCTTTGAGATCGCCAAGGCGTACTTCGCGAGCGAGCAGCAAAAAAAGCTCCTCGGTTTCGACATCTATGGCGAAATCTCCCGGCTCGCACGCTTGACGACACCGAGTGGCGCTCCTTCGTCGTCGGCGCTCGTGGTGTACTCGAACAAGGGGCAGTTCGGCGTTCAGCTCATCCTCCGCGCGGAAGACGGCTTCGCCGAACGTGTTGAGCAGGAGCTCGCCGGTGAAGATGCTCCTCCTTGGAAGATGTCCTTCGAGGGCGAGAAGCTGACCGTTCCGGTCATGGAGGGCGTTCAGCTCGTCGGTCAGATCGACGAAGGGGGCTGGCTGCGCCTCGCACCGGAGGAGTCGATGCTGATCGGCTCGCAGGGAGGAACCAGCGAGCTCTACAGCGCCAAGCTCGCGCCCTATGTCGAGCGCTCCGAGCTCGTCATGCTTCTCCGTCCAGGGATGGGCACAGAGATGCTCGGCGGCTTCATGAGCGACCCGATAACACAGGGGCTCGCCTCGACGATCAAAGGCGCGATGATGGGGATCGAGCTCGAGGACAAGAGCAGCGTCCTCACCGTTGCTGTCGAGTCCGAAGCGCTGGCGCAGTATGGGCCCATGGCCCGCAAGCCCGGGCTCGCGAATTGGTTCGTGCCCATGCTCGATAGCCAGGCGACCTCCGTATTCTCGTTGTCCTTGCCGCCTGCGGCCCTGGCCGTGGCGGGAGAGCTCGCGAAACAGTCTCCGCTCGCGGAGATCCCCGGTGGCCAGAAGCTCGCCTCGCTCGTCTCGGAGATCGACGGCCGCATCGGTTACATCGGCTTCGACACACCGGGCGATTGGGCGCTTGCGATGCGTTTCAACAGTCCCGAATCCGCGGCGGCATTTGCTCCCGCCCTGCAGAAGGTCATCGATGAGGGTGTGAAGACGCTGGGCGTGACCGCGCAGGATTTTGCCCTGCTGGAGGAATTCCCGGGTGCGGGACAGGCCCTCCACTTCAGACCGGACGAGCTTCTCGATGGCTGGCGAATCACCGCGATCGGCCCGAACGTGGTGACCGTGCCGCGCTCCGCTCGCCTCGCGCGTCTTGCGGCGCTCCAGAATGGTGGAAAGTCCGACGGGAAGAAGAACAAGAAGAAGAAGGACGTCCCTAGCGCGATGATCGCGGGCCCGCTCACGCCGGTAGTCGAGCGCACCTTGAACACGCCATCGATCGCTCTCGCATATACCCTGGTGGGGGGTGACGGCGCGATCTTCGACTACTTCATCGTTCCTTCCAAGCTCGTCACTGTCGCGGTGGATGCGGCCAAAGACATTCTCGGCAGCGACCCAGAGCTGAGCTCGATGGTGGACCTCGGCACCCTCGGTCTCGATCGACTGCCACTGTCTGTCGCTATAGGCATGGTGGGCTGGCTCACAACCTACGATTTTGCAGCGGCGATCGACGTCCGCGACACCGTCTTGGTCCTCGAGCTTGTGTCTTCACAGATCTGATCAGGGGAGAGAACGAATCATGAAGCACCTCATCGCATGCCTCTCCATCATCGCCCTCGCCACCGCCTGTGGCGGAAGCCGCGGTAGCGCCGAAGAGCGCTACCTCGACGCGATACAAATGAAGCTCGACGGCGACCAACGCGGTTTTTATGACGAGTTGATGCGTCTCGCTGTAGAGGAGCCCGATACGCGGGCGGGTCGCAGGGCTCGAAGCGCGGTGACTGGTGGCAACAGTCTGCTCTACGCGGCGGCGGCGGTGGGAGTCCTCGCCGCCGTGGCGGTCCCGAGCTTCAACGAGTACCAGGGCAAGGCAAAACAAGCGGAGGCGAAGAGTAAGCTCCAGCAGGCCTACGTCGCGCAGATGGCCTTCTATGCGGAGAATAATCGCTACTGCCGAACCTTCGCCGAGTGTGGGCTAGACGGTCTGAGCGACGGCGAGTACATCTTCTTCATGGGAGCAGATGTGTCGGCCGCGCCGGGGCTCGATTACCTGAAGTACGAGGGAAGCTCGCTGCTCGAGTCGATGGGGATCGATCCGGTGGTGACTCAGGACGCCTTCGTCATCTTGGCGGTTGGAAACATCGACACGGACACGGACGTCGACGTGTGGAGCATCGACGAAGGAAATTCGCTCTACAACGTCGTCTCAGACCTCTGAGCACCGGTCGAGAATTTTTAGCGAGCGCTGATCCGTATGTTAGCCTCTGGTGCACGTGCCTTTGCTCGTGCTTCCTGAAGCTATCGAGGAGAATCGCTCTACATGCTCCGCGCCGTTCGAGACCGCTATCGCTCGCTTCCGAAAGGGGTGCGTCGGGTCATCGGGATCTCCGTCAAGGGGGCGATCACCTTCGCCGCCTTCTACTTCCTGCTGAGCGCAAAGATCCCCACCGAAGACGGTGGCCGGATTGCGGTTCTCGACGCGATTCGGGAAAACCTCGCGGTCATCGAGCCCGCCACCTTCTGGCCCTTCGTGGCCGCGGCGGGCCTGATCAAGCTCGTTGGGGTCTTTGCCTCGATGTATCGCTGGCATCTTCTGCTCATCGGCCAGGGGATTCGCTTCAACTTCGGCCACATCGTCACGTCTTTTTTGATCGGGCGCTTCATCGGCACGTTTCTCCCGTCGACCATTGGCCTCGATAGCTACAAGCTCTACGACGCTGCGAAGCACAGCAACCGGGTGGTGGAACCCGCTGCAGCGACCGCAGTGGAAAAAGTGATGGGGCTCTCGGGCGTGTTCCTGACGTTCCTCGTCGCTCTCCCCCTGGGCATGGGGATCTTCGAGGAGCATGCCACCACCGTGGCTGCGGTGACTGTTCCTTTGTCCCTCATGGTCATCGCAGGGCTGTTTGCCGCACTCTTCAAGCCCGAGCTCGTGCTCTGGTCAGTCCGTCTCGTCCCCACCGCTGGGCGCGAAAAGATCCGCGGGTTCGTTCATCGGGTGAGCAAGGCGGCGTCCGCCTACCGCGGGCGAGGTCGACTCATCGCCACGGCCATCGGCCTGTCCTTCACGGTGCACTTCTGCACCGCCGCCATGTACTTCTTCACGGCGCTCGCCGTCGCGGCGGTTGGTGCGTCCTTCTGGGAAGTCACCCTCGCCTCATCAATTCAGATCTTTGCGACGGTCATGAGCCCATTTACGATCGCCGGCGAAGGGATCCGGGAAATCGTCCAGGCGTTGCTTCTCGCCAAGAAGATCGGGGCGAGCCAGTCCGTCCTGTCCGCTGCCTTGGGCTTTTGGGCCGGTGAGGCTGTCACGTCCATCGGCGCATGGTTCTTGTGGACGCGCAAACCGACCTACCGACCGCGGGTGGTGGAGCTCTCGGACGCGCTCGACCCCGTGGTCGAGGAGCCCGATGCGGATCGAGCTCCGCCGCTTACCGCTTCAAGCGTCGGGTAGGTAGGCGGGCAGCGTCGCGTAGAAGGCGATCGATTTTTCGAGGTCTTCGATCTTCACGTGCTCATTCACCGGACCCGCGAGTCTCTCGTCGGAGGGTCCGAATCCAATCGTGGGAACGTTGGCCACTCCCATCGTGTAGGTGCCCGCTGTCGAGCCATCCCAGCGGCTGACCTCAGGCGCCCGGTCGAAGACATTGCGATAGGCTGCACTCGCGCTCCTCACGAGCGGGTGCTCTTCCGGTAACACCCAGGTCGGAAAATATTTCTCCGTAGGAAGCCTTAGCCCGGTATAGCTCGGGGCGTCGTAGCCGACGAGCTCGACCTTGGCCTCGGCGGCACGCAGCGCCTCGCGCAGCTCCTTGATTGCCGAGCTGCGTCGCTCACCCGAAACGAGCCGGCGGTTGATGAGAAGACGAGCGCTTTCCGGTGGAACGTCCGCCCCGTTGTAGGCCGTCTCGATGTGAGTCACTTCTACCGAGGCTCGACCGAGAAAAGCGTCTTCGGGGAGGCGCGTATTGAGCTCTGACACGGCGTTTATGACTTGGGCGATCCGGGCGATGCACCCCGTGCTGCCTTCGAGCTCTAACTCGAGCTCCGCTCGCCCTCGATGTCCGCGGTGAATCCGCATGTCCGTGGGCGCGCTCAAGACGACAAAGTGCGGGCGTTTGTTCTCTACGTCGAGGAGCGCTCGGTAGGCGAGGCCATCGCATTCTTTGGCTTGAACCGAGCCGACCACGTGAACCGTGGCGTCCGCCGACAGGTCGAGCTCGTGGATCAAGGCACCCGCGTAGACGAGCGCTGCCAGACCCGCCTTATTCTGTGCCACTCCGTGGCCGTAGATCTTGCCAGCGCGGACCTCGCCTTCGTAGGGGTCGTAGCGCCAGAGGCTACTGTCGCCGAGCGTCGGCGTATCCAGGTGAGCGTCGTAGTAGAGTTGAGCACGCCCGTCGCCGACAACCCCGATCACGTTCCCGAATCGGTCGACGTCGACCTTTGGGTAGCCGAGTTTGCGCATCTCGGTCCGGACCAGGCGTGCGACATCGGCTTCACCGCGACTCCCGGAGGGCGTTCTCACGAGCTCACGGAGAAACTCGGCGCACTTCTGCCGCCGTTTCCGCGCGCCGGACGCGATCCGTTCGCGCATCAGATCCATCATTCGCCGAAATCGAGGGGGAAGCTGACGGTGGTGGGGCCGCCGTACTTTGGCTCGGGGAAGCGAAGCTTTGCGGCGGTGGCGGTGACGCAGTTTTGCAGCGGGATATCGAGGGTGGTGTCATCGACGAGATCGACGTGGGTGACATCACCGGTTTTCGAGACATCGACGGACAGCAGCATCCGGCCTTTGAGCTTCTTGCCCATCAGCTGCTTCAGACGCGCGTTATAGCACTTGCGAAACTCGGGGGCTGCGCGCGCGAAGGTCGAGCGCACCTGCCCGTCCGTGAGCAGACCGACCACCTTTCCGCCTTGGGGGGGCGAGAAACGGATCGGGTGGCGCAGGGTGACCGGGATGTTCTTGTAGGGCTCGGGGAACTGCAGCCCGTTGACCACGGAGAGGACACAGGGATCGAATCGGGTCTTGTCGATTCCCCTGAGAAGCTTGGCGGAATCTACGTGCCCGCGCGGGCCAATGCGGATCTCGAAGAGCACCTGACCTGAAAAGTTTGGATTTCTCTGAAGCTCGAGATCGTAGCAGCTCGCGCGCATCGCGTTCGCCGCTCCGTTCATGACCGGATCGGTTTGCGATTTGGACAGACCCGGTTGCCCCGCGCGAGGGTCTCTGTCCTTAGCCAGAAGGAGCATCACCTGAAAGAAAGGCTCTTCCGCGGGGGCGAAGAAGCCACCGATGCCGACGCGCGCGAACTCGCCGCCCAGGGCCTCGCGCAGCTCACGGTCCTTCTTGATCGCCGCGAACAGCTGCTGCGCGCTCTCGCCATAGATCAGCTGAAAGTAGTAGCCGAAGGGGGCGAGCTTGCGCGAATCGATGAGCTTTGGAAGCTCGCCCGCGTTTGCCTGGCCGCGGGCGACCCGTTCGGCCTGGGCCCGCGCGAATCCGCGCAGCGTGTTGTCTGCCCGCAGAGCTGTCTTGCCCTTGCGATAGGTCGTGTTCACGTGGCTGAGAAGCTCGGATTCGACCTTTGCGGTCTCAGGCGAGACTTTGTTCAGGCCCCCCGGGGGGCCTAAGCCCTCTAGACCCTGCGCGTGGGCGACGCAGGGACCGAGCAGAAGCGACAGAATGCAGCAGACGCGCGCGACCATGGGCCTTCTCAGCGTAGCCGGTTCGCTGCAGTTGGCTAGAAAATCAGGGTATCGCCCGAAAGCGCTTCGCAGGCGCGAATTCGGCGGCGTTTGAGTGTTCACCAATGTCCGCTGCATAT
The DNA here is from genome assembly GCA_964468125.1 of uncultured Bdellovibrionales bacterium. Taxonomy (GTDB): domain Bacteria; phylum Myxococcota; class XYA12-FULL-58-9; order XYA12-FULL-58-9; family CAYXVF01; genus CAYXVF01. Next base: position 25,949 of record CAYXVF010000083.1, read on the forward strand.
GGCTCGAGGCCACCAACGAGTGTAATAATCGCCCCTCCTGATGGATTCGCTGAGCATCCTTCACCTCCTTGCCTATCCGCTCTACAGCGGACCGGTGGCGCCGACCCTGGGGCTCGCCCGCCAGCAGGCTGTCGACGGTCACCGAGTGGCCATTGTTTGCGACAGTAAACGCGGAAACTTCGATGGATTCGAGGAAGCGGCGCTCCCTCGACTTCAGGAGAGCGGGCTCTACGTTGACCTAGGACTCGCGCTGTCGACCAAGTCTACGCCCATCGAGCTCATGCGCGACGTTGCCCGTTTGCGCGCCCATCTGAAGAGAAACCCCGTGGATGTGGTGCACGTGCACATGTCTCACGACCACAGCCTCGCGACGGTTGCGCGGCAGGGCTTGGGGCCCGCACCGGCTTTGATCCGAACCTTTCACGCGGCCCGCTCTCTCGAGCAGCGCCTAGGCCAAAAGGTTCTGAACCGCTCCGCGGACGGTTGGATCGCCCGAAACCGAGAAGACTACGAGCGCGCGCTCGAAGCCTTCGAGTTGCCGGAGAACCGCACCCGACTCATACCGGGCAGCATCGACCCGGAGATGTTCGTCGCCGTGTCGGAAGAGGACCGCGCGCGCGCGAAACGCGAGCTCGGTCTGCCCGAGGATTCGCGAGTCGTCGGGCACGTGGCGCTGATCGCCGAGCGAGGTCAGGAAGAGCTTCTCGACGCATTGACGATGGTCAGCGACGAACGTCTTCACCTCCTCTTTGTCGGCAAAGGCGAGGCAGAGGCGGCGCTGCGGTCACGTGTCGAGGAGCGAGGTCTCGCTGGACGGGCGCATTTCACGGGCTACCTCCGGGATGCGGCGCTGCTGCGGGCCTACGCTGCGATGGACGCAGCGTTCGTCGCGGGCCCGGGGAACGACTCGTCCGTCCGTTCGGCGCTCGAAGCGATGAGCTCTGCCCTACCTGTGATCGGTATCGAGGTGGGGGCCATCAAAGATGTCTTGAATGACGAGAGCGGTTACCGGGTTGAGGACCGCAGTCCCGTCGCCATCGCCGAAGCGCTTCGCGCGTTTTTAGAAGACAACGCAGCCGTGGAGCGCGGTCAGCGCGGTCGCGAGCGGATCCTCAGCGAGCGTCGAGTACAGCAGGAGAGCGCACGCACGCTCGAGCTCTACCGACTGTGTTTGGTTCGTCGTTGAGCGTCCGTTCGCGAGAAGGCACAATACCGATATGGGTGACAAGCGCGATGGGGACACGAAGCAGCTGGTCGCCGAGGCCGAAGCCCTCGCGGGCAAAGCCAATGCTGGAGGCCGAGAGCAGAGCACTCGCGAGCTCGTGAGCTCGGCGGAGCGTTTGCTGAGCAAGGAGCCCAAAGAGGCGCCGAAGCTCTCCCCCGTGCCGCTCTTGGTGATCACGTTCATCGTGATCATCTTCGGAATTCTCGGGATCTACTCGTCCTATGGCACCTCGATGGGGGAAGGTACCGCCCCAGCGGAAACGTCCGGGGAGTAGGGCACGAAGCGCGTTCGGCTTGCGGGATCGCGGGGAGTCGCGTATAGGCTCGCGGCATTGGTCGGGGCGTAGCTCAGTCTGGCTAGAGCCAGAGAGCACGTGGGAGCCTGCT
>CAYXVF010000084.1:0-27139 GCA_964468125.1 uncultured Bdellovibrionales bacterium
TGCGGAGCTCGAGCCCGCGTTGACGTTTGATTTCGAGTCGGTCGGGGTTCTCTCCTCGGGCGGCGTCGCTGAGTTACTGCGTCAATGCGCGCTCTTTGTCGACCTCTCTGATTTTCAGGCCTTCGGTCGCCTAGCGCTAGAAGCGATGGCGTGCGGGGTCGTACCGGTTGTGCCTGAAAACGGCGGAAGCAAAGAGTTCGTTCAGAACGGCGTCAACGGGTTAGTGGTGAACAGCACGGACGAGGAGTTGTCGCACTCGGCGATCCGCACGCTGTTGCACCAGCGCGACCGTCTCCCTGCTATGAGAGAAAAGAGCATCGAAACCGCCCAGCGGTTCAGCATCGAAGCCGCCGCCAGGTCCCAATTCAGTCTGTTTCGGCGGGTAGTGGAAGCGAAACGAGGAAACGAGGTCTAGTCGAGTCCGAGGAGCGCTCGAGCCACGTTTCAACCCCGCGATCAGATACCGCGCGACAGTCTCGTGAGCCCCCGTCACCCGCCTACGTCGCACAGCAATCGTTTTCTGCAACGACAAAGTCATCTCGCGTGTTTGGAACGATAGCTCTTCCAGTATCCCGGAGACGCGAAACGAAACGATTCGGCCTGTGCGTCGCTCGGGACTGATGGCTGCCGTTCTCTAGCACCCCATCCGGCCCCCGCGTGCCGGCGAATTTGCTCCCGACAACCAGCCATTGAAACAGGACGGAACCGTCGGACTCTTGTCTAGCTCGGCGCCTGCGCTTGCCGACGATGGTTGCTCAGCAGCTCGTTGCGAGGGCAAGGGTCGAAGCTTCACGTTGAGAACTTAGTGGCAACGCAGAATGACTCGCTGCTTTTCGTAAACGGGCGAATCGAACGCGACGTGCGTCTTGCGTTCGAACTCTGGTCGATACGCTTGCGCTTGCCTTGGTGCGCTCGTGGGTACGATGAGCGGGTGGTCAGAGGACCTAACCGGCATAATCTGCTCCACGTGGACTTGGCTCGGCTCGTAGCCTGCTTCAATCAAGATTTCGCGCAGGTCGGCGGGGCCAATGTGGTGGCAGTGTTCTGTCCAGCCCATCCAAGAGAATCGAAGGCCAAGTTGTGCCAACTCATCTTCTGAGCTGAAGTCAGGGTTCTGGATAAATACGAGGCCCCTGCATACGCGACGGGCTTCCCGACAGATCTTCACTGCGGTCTCACGCGGCACGTGTTCCAACAGCTCCATCACTAACACGACATCGAAAGACGAATCGCAAAACGGCAGGTTCGACGCATCGCCTAGGACCGGCAACACACCCGAATCCTGTGCGCCTTCGAGCTTGACCTCGTCGATATCGATGCCCACCGCAAGGTCAACATCGTTAGGCCTCACTTCGAGCTCAGGCGCAAAATTCATAAAGAACTGATTGAGACCGCCGCCAGACTTGCAGCCAACATCGAGCAGAGTTTTTTTGGGCAGATCGGCACTCGTCGGCAGATACTCGACTCGCTCGGATGGTAGGGCTATCGCCGAGTCCAAAGCCTCTACCCGATTGGAACGAAAGGGCAGTCGGACCTGACCTTGCATGAACGTGAGGCCATCATCGCTGCAGCCAGACGCTCTGTGGCGAGTCCCTGTGAGTTGGAAAAGCGGGGCCGCGATCCGTAGATTATCGGCCGGCTCACGTTGATACGGAAACTCCCGAGTTGCACGATGACGGAGATGTCGGCCCGCCGTGATCAACTTGTTCATTCTTTGGACGCGAGTGCGAACTCCGTCGAGGCTGCGCACATCGCGCATGGAACGGAGTAAGCGCCGTGATTGGGCAAGAATCGAGTCGAACTCGCGAAGGAAGCTGGACAGCCGCTGCGCACGGATCTGCGCGCCCAAAAACTGTCGTTCCGCGTTCTCCCGAAAAGCGATGCAGCCCGCTTCAACGGCTTCACGATGAACCGGGTTACGGGAGCCATGCTCGAGAAGCCTCAGGCCTGCGAGGGCCCTCACGATCTGCACGTCTTTCCGATCTGAGGCGAGCGCGGACTGTGGCAGACCCTTGCATGCGAGAAGCCAATCGTGGGTTTCGATTGAATAACCCAAAAACGACTCGAGCGACTCACGATGAAACTCAAGCTCAGCATGAAGCCAGTCTGCGAAGACGATGAAGATACGCGTCGACTGCCGAGTTCCGAAAAACGAAGCGAGCTCGCGAATCGCGTCGTTAAATTTCGCCAGCTCAATGAGTGCTTTGGGGCGCGATTCTGCATCCGGCGGCGCAGCCACAAAACAAACGGACCGATCAGCGATCTTCAGGGAAAAATGACCAGAGACTCTTGCGCTGAGTGCCCGAGCCACGTGTTCAATACGGAATTCGTGACCCGTCTTCTCGAGCGGGTTCGTTGCGAATTCGTCGGAATCGAGATGGGTCACTCTGGACACTCAATGAACTCAGGGTCTTGCGTTCGACCCTGAGAGTGCTTTAGCTGGGCGAGTGCTCTCTCGACGTCACAGGCGAGAGACTCCGGCGCATCGATGTCCAATACCTCATCGACCCATCGAAGATACGAAGGGTCGAAGCCATCTGCAACATCAAATCGGATCAACTGTGCGCGCTCCACCATCCATGCGACGTATACCGAGCTCGAGACGTTCCCCCTTGGCCACGAGGACTCCATCAAAGACCTCCATCGCCTCGAAGAGCTCCGCTTCCCTGAATGAAAGGTCAAGGGCCCCCGAATAGCTAGCGAGGGAAGAAAAGCCGTTCACAGAATCGGCCGCCATCAGCGTGATGTCCGAGGGAACGGATTGCAGCGAATTGAATCCATCGATGTCCTCAGCCTGCAGAAAGAGCGACGGAACGCTTTCGCCAATCGGCGAGAACCCGAATCCGTTGTTATAGTTGCCAGTGAACGGGTCCCAGACGTCGGCGCCGACGATTCGCAATGCGCCAAAGCCTTCGATGATGCGTGCCAGCACGAATAGAGAGCCGCCGAGCTCCTCCAGCGCTCCGACGTCGTCGAGTTCGAGCAACGGGTTTCGAACGGCTGTAAACGCACCACCCACTCGTTCGAGTGCGGGTAGCGAGACACTGACCAGTCTATCGTTTTTATCGACAATGACTCGGCCATCGACAGTTGTGAGCTGTGCAAAGGTCGCGTCCAGGACAAAAGCGTTGTCCTGGACGACGAGATCACCGGCAATCCGCGTCAAATTCGAGAACTGAATGTTATCGAGGTTCGGGCTGTCCTCGATGACGAGACTCCCGCCGAGCTCGGCGAGATTGTCAATCACTAGAGCGCGGCTATCGAAGGCCCGTACTTCGATGTTCGCGCAGACAACCCCCAAAGGGAAGACCGCGTGGCATCGTGTGCGCTCACAGCGATCTGCCACCAATGAATCCGCGGCTAGGAGGCCCATCCACCAGCCTAACCCGTGCGCCGTCTCAGTGCAGCTCCTCTCGAAGCTCGTCGAACGCCTCCGGAGCATCGAGCTCGGTGATATGCCAGCGTCGTATCAGGCGCGTGAAGAAGTCGCGTTGCCCTTCCTTCAGGCCGATTTCTCGGGTGTAGTGGGCTCTTCCAAAGAGATCCACCGTCGCATTGGGCGCATCGAGGCCGACTCGGATCGTGTCAGGAGGCGCACTCTCATGGGTTGCCCCGACTTGGATCTGAAGAATCCGACGGTCGCTCACTGCGGCCTCAAGACCGCCCCGGTTGGCCGACAGAGCGGCGAGCGCTCGCCCGTACGCATTTCGCGTTTCATCGAGACGACTCTGGGCCAGCCATGATTTCGTATCCTCAATGTGCCTCGGGAAAAGCGCCTTCAAAACGTTCCCGTTTCGCTTCTTTAACCAAGCCTTCTCCGCGCCAAAGGAGGCCCCGTGGATGTGATTGACGAAGCAAGTGTCGTCTATCAGGTGCACGAATTGGGCGGCGATTGCGCGCTCACACCAATCGTTTTCCTCTCCATAACCGCGCGCGAACAGGCGCTCGTCGAATACCCCTATCTCTCGCAGCGCTTCACGTGTGAGGTACATGCAAAAGCCGCAGCTGACCGGAACCTCTTCGCGCACTGCGCGGGTGAACATAGCCAAGAGCGCGTAGGCTTGCTGGGGCGTGATGTCCTCGGGGAGGGGTCGATCGCCGTAGGCATCCGGCAACGAGAACACCCCGGCGGCATTGCTCATGGGGCTCACCGAGGCGACGTTGGCGCGGCTCGAAGCGGCGATCCGGAGACGATGCAACCACGCGCCTACCGGGACAGTGTCGCTATTCAGCAGGACGATGTCGTGGTTCGTGCTCGCGGCACGAATTCCTCGATTCACCGACGACACGTACCCGAGATTTGCCGGGTTGCGAATCACGTGGCGTCGCGATTCGACAGAACTCCACTCGGCCAGCATCGAGGGTACCCGGGTGTCGGTTGAGGCATCGTCGATCACGAGAAGTGACACATCGCTCGAGGTCGACTGTGCTAGCGCTTCCAGGCAGCGCTCGACGTGCCCGAGCCCGTTGAAAACCGGAACAACCACGGTGACCGGACGCCTGGAGACGGGACGAGCCGACTCCTGTTTCTCTCCGAGAGGGTCGACGACAGTCTCCCAGAGGTCCGTCATACGGAGATCCCCAGATTCTGCACCAACCGCTGAGCGCGATGATTCCGCTCGATTCGACTCGCGCGGTCTTTTCTTGCCAGCCGGAAAGCATCGATGAGCTTGCGAGCGACAGTCTCCCAAGAGAAATCACCCATGCGCTCAGCACCAGCGCGAGCGAGACGCGCTGCACGGCCGCGGTCTCTTGATACCCGTTCCAACGCACGAGCTATTGCCTTCGGGTCACGAGGTTGAACGACGAAGGCGGTCTCACCGTCTACGGCGAAGTCGGTCGTGCCCGCCGGAGTGCAGATGAGCGGAATGCCACACGCCAACGCTTCGGCGGCCGGATTCGACCACCCCGCATCTTCTTCCGGACAGACCATCACGTCGATCGAGCTCAGAAACGAGGTGACCTGCCGGCGGTCGAGAGGACCATGGGCGACCACGGGAAACGGAGCATCGACCTCTCTCTTTGAGCGGTCGTAGTAGTGCAATTCGAGCGGCACACTGCGGTGGACCAGCTCGAGCGCTCGCTTTGCGTCCTCGAAGCGTTTATGTGGTTTGAAGCGACCCGGATAAACACCCACCCGAAGCCGACCGCTCGTTCTGATCTGAGCAACCGACGGATTGAAGGCCTCGAGGTTGATGCCTCCAGGAACGCACGTCGGCGCCAAGTCGACATATTGGCTACCAGCGTAGGACGAGTTGGCCACCACCAGGTCAGGGAGGACTGCGCAAATCTGACGACAGTTGTACACCCGGTCCCGCCAGCCGTTCAGAATGTAGGCCACTGAAAGGCGCGCATCGAACCAAGGAAGAGTCAACATCACTCCGCTCGACATGTCCCCACACATGACGACATCCCACGATTGACGAAGTGCATCGCTGAACTTCAGCACCTGAACATCGGCGTAATCGGCACGATGGTCTGGACGCCCCTCGGTCCCGACGAGCTCTTCGTCGGGCACAGCAACAATGAGCTCGACGCCCCACTTCGCAAACGCGCGAGCGAGCTCGAAGAATCGGTGCACACCGCCGAAGAAGTCGATGTGCGGAAGAGCCGCCACGACTCGTCGCACGTCACGCGTCTGTTGTTCGAGGATCTCGACTCGATTTGTTCGCAGTTCTTCCGCTTCACGGCGAAGCGCGGGTAGGCCACGGCGCTTTTCAATCTCCTCGTCGAGCTCTTGCAGGGAAAGGGACTGAAACGGAACGAATCTGCGTTTCATGGTCGGGTCGGAATAGCTGATGTTCTCGAGGCCGATCGGTTCGGTCAAGGCGATCTCGAATCCCAGCAGAGCAAAGGCAAGCCTTCGATCGCGACGGAGCGCGTAGTGCTCGCGCGTCTTGGCCAGATACATGAACTGTTCCGTCGCGGCCGAAAGGTCGACCGCATCACGGTCGAGTTGAACGACCTTCATGCCACGATGAAACCCAAAGTGAAAAGCTTGAAACTCAGAGGGGTTCGGGCAGTGCAGAACTGAGTTGGCGAAAGTTGTCCAGGTGACCCAACGATGACCATCGGCGCCCGACATGCGGTCGGTAAACAACGCGTCTTGCTTTCGGTTGTCCCACTCGAACCCCCGGCGATACGCGTTGATGCCTTGCATGAGATCGCCCGAAAAGAAGTCGAGAAGCGCCATGTTGAGAACAACGAGGTCCTCGTTCGCTGAGAACGTATCGGACACGTCCGCAACAAAATCCTCGTCTACGAGCACCATGTCAGCGTCGAGTTTGAGCAGCAGGTCGGCGTCGCTCTCTCGAAAACGCCGCATCAGCTCCGCAGTCGCGTCCTTCTCCGAGAGCCCCTCGATGAAGATGGTCTCGATTTTGGGATGACTCTGCCGCTCCACAGAGCGTTTGCATTGCTCGAGCTCGTTCTCCCCCGCGAACATCGTGCCCGCCAAGACTTTCAGCGGCTTGAATCGCTTCGGTAATCCGTTGGTGCGACTGAGTCGGCGCGATTCGCGTTCGGCATCGACTCGCCATCGCTCCCGGACGCTTTCGTAGGAGTAGAGGATCCGCGCGTAGGTCTCGTCGGGCATGCCCCGCGTGCCGATGACCGAAAAACGCTCGGCTACCGCGATCAGCTCGTCCAAGGGAAGGTCGGGAGGACCAAGCCTTCGGGCGCGTCGAATGGTCTCTCCTACAGCATTGCCAACACGCCACCTATTGGATGCTTTGACCGCTCGGGCTAGCCTGAGGATCCGAGCCACGTGAAGTCGCGCACTCTCTACATGGGACGACAGCCGGCGGTTCTCCTGCCGCAGCGCTTCGATCTCGGCCTTCAGCAATTCAAGGGTGTCCATCACTCGCTCTACGATGCATTGCGGCTAGCACGCACATTTAGCCAAGCGCGCCCCGGGCGCCCCGACGGTGCACTAGCACATGCTCCTGCGGAAAATCACGCCTCTACCTACCAATTGGCGCCTGCAGATTGACCGACAGGACATTCCCCGGAGCCCAAGTTAGAGGCCAATGGCGCCTCGAACAGCCTTGACCGCTATCGCCGTGGCGAATAACAGACGGGTTCGCGCGACCATACTTTAGGACCATGTTCTAGGGCCGCGCCTTTTGGATCCTTGGAGCGTGGAATGGGCGTACTCCGCTCGATCGCAGAGATAGCCCGCTATAGACGACTTCTCCATTTCCTCGTCATGGCGGAGCTCAAGACCCGGTATCGCGGGAGCTTTTTCGGACTTCTGTGGACAGTCGCGAATCCGCTTCTTCTCACACTCGTCTTATGGGTCGTTTTTTCCAGATTCGGCGGAAAACAAGAAGATAACTATGGGCTCTTTCTCCTCTCCGGACTCATGGGATGGATCTTCTTTCAGCAAGCAGTCGACCAGGGGCTCAAGAGCATCATTCGCAACAAAGCGTTGATCCAGAAGATCTACATTCCCAAAGCGATCTTCCCCCTTGCCACGGTCGTCTCCAACCTGCTCAATCTCGGTTTTTTTGCCATCGCGTTCGCGGTCGTTGCGGTAGCGACCTCACACCCATTTACCCCGTACGCGTTGTTAGCAATTCCCGCGGCCCTGATGTTGTTCACGTTGGCGACCGGTATCGCCCTGATCGCGTCAGCATTGACCGTCTTTTTTAAAGACGTTGAACACTTGAGTGGCGTCGTTCTTCGCGCGCTATTCTATCTGACCCCAATAATCTATCGACCATCGATATTTGAGGAGTCGACCCGAGACATCCTGAAGCTCAATCCCGTGTACTTCCCTGTCGTGGCGATACGCTCTGCGCTCTACGACGGCGTCGCGGCGAGTGCGGACGTTTGGACTGCCGGATTCGGAGTCGCCGCCCTGTACCTTTTCGTGGGGTTCTTCGTGTTCCAAAGGCTGGAGCACCACTTCGTGTACTATGCCTGAGAGTGCGCCGACAAAACGACAGGATCAGCGCGCCGTTTCTGTCGAATGCGAAGCGCTAGGGATCCGCTATCGGCAATACCATCGGAAGCCGTTGACCCTCAAAGAAGCTGTGGTGAACCTCTTCCGTACAACGTCATTTGAGCACTTCTGGGCACTCCAGGACGTCGAACTGCGAGTCCATCGAGGGGAGAGTCTAGGGGTTATCGGTGCGAACGGCTCGGGAAAGAGCACTCTATTGAAAGCCATTTGTGGCGTTCTTCCCCCGACAACCGGTGACGTGCGTGCCCACGGGAAAATCGTACCGCTGCTCGAGCTGGGAGGAGGTTTCAATCCCGAGCTCACAGGCCGGGAGAACATCTATTTGAACGCGGCAATCCTCGGAACCCCCAGGCGTGAGGTCGACGAGAAAATCGATGGAATCATCGATTTTTCAGGGCTCCGAGAGTTCATCGACATTCCGTTGCACAACTACTCCTCCGGAATGAAGTCCCGCCTGGGTTTTGCTGTCGCGACGGATATTGACCCCGAGATCTTGCTCCTGGACGAGATACTCGCGGTCGGTGACGCCGAGTTTCAACGCAAAGCCATGGAGCGGACCGAGAACTTCTTCAGGGGAGACCGAACCGTGGTGTTGGTTTCGCATAGCATGAGCCAAGTCAAGAGATTGTGTACCAGAGTGGTCTGGTTGGAAAAGGGTCGCATACGTGCAGAGGGAAAGCCCACCGAGGTCATCCGAGAGTATCTCGAGGCGAGCAACGCGAAGTGAGTTTTGCGTCCGGTTAGTCATCGTTGATTCTGGAATTTGGCTTTGGTATCGACGCGCAGTCAGAAGGTCATGCTGCCCTTATTGTTGGAGTAGTGCACAGGAGACGAAACAATGAGTGGTTCGCTGGACACACCGGAATTTCGTAATTGGCTCGAAGAACGCTCGATTTTGGTGACCGGCGGTACCGGCTCTTTTGGTCAGAAATTCGTAAAGACCGTGTTGGAGCAGGCGCCGAAGATTAAGCGTCTCGTGGTATTCTCGCGCGATGAGCTGAAGCAGTTCGAGATGCAGAATGAGCTCGGTGCACGCGACTATCCGGGACTGAGATTCTTCATTGGTGACGTTCGTGAGCTCGACAGGGTTCGACGCGCTCTCGAAGGGATCGATACTGTCATTCACGCGGCGGCGCTGAAACAGATTCCGGCAGCTGAGTACAACCCGTTCGAGTGCATCAAGACGAATGTGTTTGGTGCTCAGAACATGATCGAGGCCTGCCTCGATACCAACGTGCAGCGAGTCGTGGCGCTGTCTACGGACAAGGCGGCCGCACCGATCAACCTTTACGGTGCAACGAAGCTTGCGTCCGACAAGCTCATGATCGCTGCAAACAACGTGAAGGGACGCCGCGAAGCCGGATTCTCCGTTGTTCGCTACGGAAATGTGATGGGAAGTCGCGGTTCGGTGATTCCGTTTTTTTTGGCGAAGCGCGAATCTGGTGTTCTTCCCATCACCGACCCCTCCATGACACGCTTCAACATTACACTCGAAGCAGGTGTCGAAATGGTGCTTTGGGCGTTACGAAACGCGATGGGCGGTGAGATCTTCGTCCCGAAGATTCCTAGCTACAGGATTACGGACGTCGCCATGGCGATCGGGCCAGAATGTGAACATCCAGTGGTAGGAATTCGGCCCGGCGAAAAGATTCACGAAGAGATGATCACCGCTTCGGACAGCTTCAACTGCGTCGACCTCGGTCCATACTATGCGATTCTACCTGCATCTGATCGCGAAGGTCTCGATGCAGTCCTCCAGCATCACAAAGCTGAGCCCGTACCGCGTGGCTTCAGTTACAATAGTGGCTCCAATCCTGACTTCCTGACGGTTGAGCAGCTAAAGTCGTTGATTCGCGAACACGTCGCCCCTGATTTCACTTAGCCATGATTCCCTACGGCCGACAGGACATTCAGCAATCCGATATTGACGCGGTCGTTGAAGTGCTCCAATCCGATTGGATTACTCAGGGACCCGCTATTGGGCAGTTTGAGGAAGCAATCGCCCGCTTGTCCGGCGCGAAGTCCGCGGTTGCCGTGAATAGCGCCACGAGCGCATTGCACATCGCCGTCAAGGCCTTGGATGTCGGGCCCGGCGATTGGGTCTGGACCAGCCCGATTACCTTCGTTGCTAGCGCGAACTGCGCCCTTTATTGCGGAGCGAAAGTCGATTTTGTCGATATCGATCCCCATACATACAATCTGTCGCCGGAAGCACTAGCCACCAAACTACGAAGAGCGAGATCTGAAGACCGTCTGCCGAAGGTGGTAATTCCAGTCCATCTGAGCGGTCAGCCTTGCGATCTTGCGGCAATCCACGAGCTCAGTCGCGAGTACGGTTTCAAGATCGTTGAAGATGCGTCCCACGCCATTGGTGGATTGTACCGAGGAAACCCCATCGGCAATTGTGAGTTCAGCGACATCACCGTCTTTAGCTTTCATCCTGTCAAAATCATCACGACCGGAGAGGGCGGCGCTGCGACAACAAACGATGACCGCCTGGCGAAGCGCATGGCTGATTTGAGAAGCCACGGCATCACCCGTCGAGCGGAGGATTACGCTTACCCGTCAGACGGCCCCTGGTATTACGAGCAGCTCGATCTCGGGTTTAACTATAGGATGACGGACATTCAGGCCGCTCTCGGAACGAGTCAGCTTCAGCGGCTAAACGAATTTGTTGAGAGACGGCATGCCGTTGCGAAACGGTACAATGAGTTGCTCTCTGAGCTACCCCTGACGCTTCCGTGGCAACACCCGGATTCGCATTCCGCCTACCATCTCTACGTTATTCGACTCCAACGGAATGAAATATCGCGGAGTCATCGCGCTGTTTTCGAGTCACTGCGCGAAGCGGGCGTTGGCGTCAATCTGCACTACATCCCGGTCTATCGTCAGCCCTACTACCGAGCGTTAGGCTTCAAAGCGGCTGACTTTCCCAGATCCGAACAGTACTACTCTGAGGCGATTAGCATTCCGATGTATCCCGGCCTTACCGAAGAGCTGCAAGATAGGGTCGTCACGGAGATCCAAAGAGCCATCGAAGGTTAGGCCATGCGGGTTGCTTTGATCCCAGCACGAGGGGCCAGCAAGAGAATCCCTCGAAAAAATATCCGCACCTTCCGAGGCAAGCCGATGATCGCGCATGCAATCGGTACTACACTCATTAGCTCGATTTTCGACCATGTTATCGTGTCGACAGATGACGAAGAAATCGCCGAGGTCGCACGGCGTTTTGGCGCAAGCACTCCATTTAGGCGTCCAAGCGAGCTCGCAAACGATACAATCGGGACGGTCGATGTGGTCGCTCATGGTGTTGCCTGGATGCACCAGCAAAACTGGAAATTGGAAACGGTCTGCTGTGTCTACGCGACCGCTCCCTTTATCGAGGTCGACGACCTCCGACTCGGTGCAAACAAGGCCGCCACGGGGGTCTGGGACTACGTCTTTGCGGCCACGGAGTTCTCTGCCCCAATTTTTCGTGCGTTCGAGCAGCTTCCTGAGGGCGGCGTGCAGATGTTTCACCCTGAGCACTTTGGCACTCGCTCTCAAGACTTGCCAGTCGCACTTCATGACGCAGGCCAGTTCTGCTTCGGTAAACCGGAAGCGTGGCTGGAGAGGCGCGCTGTCTTTCAGCCACAAGCTAGTCCGATTGTTATTCCTCGTTGGCGGGTACAGGACATAGATACGGAAGACGACTGGAAGCGCGCAGAATTACTCCACGAGATACTCGAGAGCCGGGCTACATCGTGATGAGATACGCTTGCATGCCCCTCGACTCCCTGACATCCGGAGCAGCCACGGTCACGGCGGTTCAGCCTGAACACATTCAAGCGATTCGTGAGTGGCGAAACGCGCAGCTCCACGTTCTCCGACAAACCGAGCCAATCACCGTCGAGCAACAAGAACGTTACTATGCCGAACACATTTGGCCGACCATGAAGGACCGGACTCCGAAGAATGTCCTATTGACGTACCTCCATGGCGGAACCGCCATCGCGTACGGCGGACTCGTTCACATCGATTGGTCGAAGCTGCAAGCGGAAGTGTCATTCTTGATGGCCCCGGAGTTCGCTAACGACACTCCCAGGTATCGAGAGCACCATCTGGCTTTTCTCGGACTTCTCCGCGAGCTCGCATTCTCCCACATGGGCTTTCGTTCGCTATTCACAGAAACTTACGAGCACCGCACGCAACACATGCAGAACCTCGAAGCGTTCGGGTTCGTTCGCGAACGAGTCGATAAAGACAAAATCTCGATTGAAGGCAAAGCGTTAGACTCGGTCTTTCATGTCCTACAACGCGGAGAAGCCACGCTATGAAAGGGCAGCGCGTCCTCGTAACCGGTGGAGCCGGAGTCATCGGGCTCGAATTGGTCCCCCGTCTGCTGTCGCGTGGCGCGACTGTGTTCGTCGGCGACCTGAAGCCTAGGCCGGCTTCTTTCGCGTCGGGAGTCGAGTATCGCCAGGGCGACCTGAACACCTTGACCGCCGAAGAGATGGAGCGTTGGGCACCCGAAGTCATCATTCACCTGGCCGCGACTTTTGAGCGTTCCGCTGAAACCTGCGATTTCTGGGAAGAGAATTTTTGGCACAACGTCCGTCTCAGTAATCACCTGATGACGCTGGCAAAGAAGCTAGCGAGTCTTCGCCGCGTCGTATTCGCCTCCAGCTATCTCATCTACGATCCCGCGCTTTATCAGTTTTCTGAAGCTCAGTCGTTTCCAGTTGCCCTGAAGGAATCTGATGCAGTTCTCCCGCGCAACCTAACCGGCATGGCGAAGTTGGCCCACGAGATCGAGTTGCGATTCCTGGCTCAGTTCGACGATTTGAACCTCACTTCGACCTGCGCGCGCATCTATCGCGGTTATGGTTGCGGCTCGCGCGACGTGATCTCGCGCTGGATCCGTGCGCTACTCAATGGCGAGACGCTGGAAGTATATAGACCAGAGGGAATCTTCGACTACATTTACGCTGGGGACTCGGCGGAAGGTCTCATCCGTTTGTCCGAAGCGGAGAGCACCCCTCCAATCGTGAATCTTGGGACGGGCCGATCGCGAAGGGTCTCGGATATCCTCGAGGCACTGAGACGAAGCTTTCCGAACATGCTCACTCGGGTTGTGGACTCGGACATTCCATACGAGGCGTCGCAAGCGGATGTAACTCTGCTCGAGAAGACAACTGGGTGGCGCCCCACCTCCGAGCTCGAAGACGCCATTGCGGAGATGGTGGAGTACGAAACGCAAGCCCAATCGAGAAGCGTTGCTGCTCCGGTACTCGGCGGAATTCTCGTCAGCAGCTCTTCAGCCAAAGCACCACTCATTGAATCAATGCGACAAGCGGCTAAACGCATCGACCCCAACGCAAAGATCTTCGCCGGTGATGTGAACCCGGATGCGATCAGCCAGTATGTTGCCGACGACTTCTGGCAAATGCCGGCCACCCGCGAGGAAGCGGTCGAGAGCATCGTCGAGGGGTGCGAAGAGAGACAAATACGAACGGTTCTGCCAACCCGCGATGGCGAACTCCTTTTTTGGGCACGACACAAAGACCGTCTCGCACGAGCGGGCATTCATGTGCTCGTCTCCGACGAAGAGCCGATTCGACGCTGTCTCGACAAGCTCTCATTTGCGCGATTTGCCAGCGAACAGGGATTTCCGGCAATTCCTACCTCGGAAGAGCCCGAGGGCACGGGACCGTTTGTCGTGAAGGAGCGATTCGGCGCCGGTGCTCGCGAAATCGGTCTCGACCTCGACCGGGAGGCGGCAAGGCAACATGCCGAAGTGCTCGAACGTCCAATCTACCAACCCATGGTCCGGGGACGAGAGATTAGCGCCGACTGTTGGCTGGACTCAGAGTCCCGTGCAAAAGGGGTCGTACTGAGAACGCGCGACACAGTAGTTCGTGGAGAGTCGCAGGTTACGACCACGTTTCGTAACGAGCGGATCGAATCGACGGTTGCGCGACTCGCGGAATGCCTCCAGCTCCGCGGACACGCGATCATTCAAATGTTCATTGACGAACGAGGAGACCCTCACATCATCGAATGCAACCCTCGTTTTGGAGGTGCATCGACCACTTCGATTGCAGCCGGATTGGATTCGTTCGTTTGGAGCTTGCTCGAAAGGCTCAATAGCTCCGTGCAGCATGAGGAGTTTCGGCGCAGGAGCTACGAAGTGAAACAAATCCGAATCGCTCACGACATTCGGGTTGTCGCACGATAGTCGCAGATGCGCAGGCCAACCTTCGAACGGATACCCGAGAGCCGGCATGAATGAACAGCGGAAGCTCCAACGTCACGAACTCGGTTTCTTGCAACTCGCGAACCCTCCAGATCCGAAGCAACTGGCCGCGTACTATGAGAAGAAGTACTTTCAGGATGAGCGCGGCAACTATCGACATTACTATTCGGACGATGAGCTCGCCTTTGCCCGAGCGAAAATCGAGCAGCTAGCGTACGTAGTTGAGACTTTGCGGGGTAGCGTTCCGGGAACCATGCTCGACGTCGGATGTGGCGAAGGATTTGCCCTCGCTTGGCACGCGTCCCGCGGTTGGCGAACTCACGGAATCGACTTCAGCGACGTCGGAATTCGAAACATGCATCCCGAGCGGCTTGACGACGTAGAAACTGGAGACCTTTTTAAACTGCTCGAGCAACAGAAGCGAGACGGTCATCGCTACGATCTCCTCTGGTTGAGCAACGTGCTAGAGCATGTTCTCGATCCAATCCGGCTTCTCCGATCAGTGAGACAGCTGATTCAAGAGGGAGGGGTTCTCGTCATTACCGTCCCGAACGACGGTTCCGAGCTTCAGGAGATGCTGCTACGCAAGGGTTGCATCGACGAAAGATTCTGGATCGCGGTCCCTGACCATATCAGCTATTTCGACTACGAGAGCTTGACTGCAACTGCTGCCGCGACAGGTTGGCGGTGCCGAGATGTTCTCGCGGATTTTCCAATCGATCTGTTCCTGCTGCACGATGATTCAAATTACGTGCGCAATCGTGATCGTGGACCGAAAGCTCATTGGGCACGGGTTCAAGCTGAGCTGCTCATCCATCAGAAGACCCCGGAACAGAAACGGGCTTTCTACTCAGCAATTGCTCGGGTTGGTCTGGGTAGAAACCTAACCGCCTTTCTCCAGCCCGAATGATGAGCCCCGAAACTCGAACCGACACGCCCGTGCTGGTCTTTGACCTCGACGATACTCTGTACGTCGAAGAAACGTACGTTTTGAGCGGTTTCCGCGCGGTCGCGCGACACGGTCTCGAGACCTTCGGCTGGAACGAAGAACAGTCTTTTAAACGCTTAGAGGACATCCTGAGAGCGAATGGGCGGGGACAGGTCTTCGATATCTGGCTGCGAGAGCACGGTCATCATTCACGCAAACTCGTCCGGCAGTTTGTGAATGTCTACCGCGCACATCAACCTCGACTGAATCTCGCTCCAGCCGCCGAAGACGCGTTGAACGAGCTGAGCGGATTTCCGATGTACCTCGTCACCGATGGACACAAGGAAGTTCAAGCTCGAAAGGTCGCAGCGCTCGGGCTCTTTGGCATTCTCGACCGCGTCTACATCACGCACAGGTTTGGAATCCAAAATGCCAAGCCATCGACCTATTGTTTCGAGAAGATCCGAGCACGAGAGTCTTGCGGTTGGAACGAAATGCTCTATGTGGGAGACAATCCCAAGAAGGATTTCGTCAATCTCAATCCACTAGGAGTGCATACAGTGAGGGTTCTGACTGGCATGTTTGCTGATTGTATGGCGGAGCCTGGCTACGACGGGCGTTACACACTGTCGACACTGCAAGACTTGCCATCCCTAGTCAGAGAAATTCGTGGAGGAATCGCGTGAGAATTGGCGACCGAAAGATCGGAGAAGCGCATCCACCCTTTATCATCGCTGAGATGTCGGGAAACCACAATCAATCTTTGGAACGCGCTTTGACATTGATTGACGCCGCAGCTGACGCCGGCGCGCACGCGGTGAAGCTGCAGACTTACACGGCAGATACGATGACCCTCGACATCAGGACTGGCGACTTCGTCATCAACGATCCCGAGAGCTTGTGGACAGGAAGAAGCCTCTACGATCTGTATCAGGAAGCGCACACGCCCTGGGATTGGCACTCTGCACTTTTTGAGCGGGCCGAGAAGCGCGGCATTCTATGCTTCAGCACGCCGTTTGACGACTCGGCGGTGGATCTGCTCGAGCGCCTGTCGTCACCGTGCTACAAGATCGCATCTTTTGAGAATACGTATTTGCCGCTCATCCGGCGGGTCGCGGCTACAGGAAAGCCCCTCATCATTTCGACGGGAATGGCGAGCGTGGGTCAGCTGCAAGAGACCGTCGAGGCAGCGCGATCGAGCGGGTGTCGGGACCTCGTCTTGCTCAAGTGCACGAGCACGTATCCTGCGAGCCCCGAGAATACGAATTTGCGGACCATACCTCATCTTCGCGAGTTGTTTGGCTGCGAAGTTGGGCTTTCAGATCACACCATGGGAGTCGGCGCTGGCGTAGCGAGTGTCGCATTCGGTGCGCGAGTAATTGAGAAGCACTTCACGCTGAAGCGCGCAGATGGTGGCATTGACAGCGCGTTCTCTCTCGAGCCGCATGAGCTCGAACAGCTCGTAGTAGAAACGGAGCGAGCGTGGAAAGCTCTCGGTGTGGTTCAATACGGCGGTGTCGAAGCGGAACGCGCGTCAGCCAAACACCGACGCACGATCTACGTCGTTCAGGACCTCGAGGTTGGTGATACCCTGACACCGCAGAACGTCAGGTGTATCCGTCCTGGAGGCGGCCTCGAAACAAAGCATTACGACGCTGTACTTGGGAGGAGTATCAATCAACCGGTGAAGAGAGGTACGCCGCTCACTTGGAATCTGATGAATCCGTGAAACCCGTTTCAGCGCGGTAGTACTCGAGCTGCTTTGCGGCCCATTCAGCTCGTCGTTTCGGGTCACAGCAGTCTCCAACCATCTTTGCTATCTCTTCCGCCGGTGCAGCCGGAAAGACAGTGGGATCTAGTGTGCTGTAGTCCTCAACCGGAAAATCGCGGACGACGAATCCAGGTATCCCTCTACCTGCCGCTTCGAGCAGTGCGGACGAACCATAGGAGACGCTGATCATCACCATGTTTGGGTAGTCGAGGTCCAATGGATGATCGAAGGCGAGCTCATATCTGACGCTGTCGCGCAGAATTCCATATAGCCAGTTTGGACTCTCGAGAAACTCGCCTTTCGGCTTGAAAAGTAGCTTGAGCCCCTCGATCCCCGATAGGGCGAGAAAGAGTCGACGGTAGCTGTCTCGATGCTGGCGCAACGGGAGCACAGGCATCCGGGCCATCATCGATCCGCCGCCAAGCACTATAACGTGAACTGGTGACGAGGGATCGACAGCAGCCCTCGATGGCGCGGGTAGCATCAATTCGCTCCGCAGCTCGACCTGGACCTTGGGATAAGCGGCTTGCCACCGCTGACGGCTCGTTTCGGTGAGTGCGATGATGCGACTGACTTCATCTCCGTGGCGTTGGACGTCCACCGGATTCGTCGAGTGCGGCCAGAGAACGACGCGCCCTCCTCGCCGCTTTACCGCTGTCGAGACCAATGCAGATTCGAGAAAGATGTGATCACAGATGTGCGCCTCGCGGATCTCAAGAGCGTCGACGTCATGCTCTGCTGCGCGAGACATGGTTTCAAGGGCATCGCCAATAAGGCGCTGTAAACCATAAAACAGGTTTAGGTCGGAAAATCCCGTCGAATATAGCTGAGCGAATGCCGGGGCGCCGGCGCGTGTACGTGCCTTGAGCGGCGCTTCCGGTTGCAGCGGAATTCGAAGCGTTGCCGCCCGGAACGCGAACGGATAGAGCGAACGAGCATATTCGATTGCCACCCGCTGATTCCGTGAACTATACGGGCGCGTCTGTATCACGTGCGACGCGCTGTACGCTGTCGCGGGCTGCTCTTGCACCACCTTGTCTATCCCTCGGATTCCCGAAGGAACGATCGCTCTTCCCGCGTGGGTTCGTCCCAGAAGGGGCGCGCGAGCGAGGCGCTCCCAAGAGCCTTCAAGCGAGAATACCAAGTCCGGGGACGGTGGTTCCTCGAACGGTTCCGCTCGCGCTACGCATAGGAAGGCATTGGCGCCGCGCCTCCTCAGCTCGTGAGCAAGAAACAACGGCTCAAGGTCGTTCGTGCCCCAATACCGGAGGCAGGTTAGGCGAGTCGAGCGCAAATCGATGAACACGGGCTCGCTGCCAAGCCCCTCGTGAAGCCGACGCGCGAGATGTCGCACAGGGATCAGCGCGCCCAGCTCTGTGACCATATGGAAGTAGATCGCGAGTTGAAGAGTCTCGCTGGGCAGTTCTGGCGGACGTGCAAACTGAGTGGCGTATTTTCGTGCCATCCGCCACCCGATCGACTTGAGAAAACGCATCGACTTGTGAGCGCGGAGCGCTCCCACATCATCGAACTCGTCCAGGCGCCTCGAAATGTCGTCTCGGTCGAAGAAATTGGCCGCTCGGAGCTGATCCTCGATCGTAGATTCTCGGGGATAGAAAACGACGCGCAACGCGTTGGGCACTTCCTGGGTTGGACAGGAAAACGAACGTGCGTTGTCGAGCGCATCGGCTCGAAGGGTCTTCTCTATTTCCGAGCGCGCTTCGAGAGCACGATCAAGAGCGAAAGCAGCCGCGAAGCGCCTTTGCCGACTTCGCTGATCCGATTCAGAGTCTTCTAGCTCGAGAACCCGCTTCCAGCCATCCAAAGACTCTTGAAGTTTTCCGAGGTCGAGAGCCAAATCGGCGGTGGTGCTTTGAAGCTCGAGGCATTCCGGGAAGCGACGTCGACCGAACTCCGCAACCCTAAACGCCACATCTACGGTACCACAACGGCGCAGGACATCGACGATCTCCAGCAGACTCTCGGGGTCCAGAAATGTTTGAGACTCTGAATACTCGAGCAGCCATTCAGCCAAGCGTGACCAATCGCACTCAAACCAGTCTCGCAGAGAACTCTTGGTCGGAAGTGCCCGACGTCTCTGGAAACTCGCCGAATCGAGCTGTCGTGATATTTGCTGCTCAGCTCGCACCATGCCAGCAACACGCTGCCAGTAGCGAGTAGCCTCATGCCAGTTGCCGCGACTCATCTCGATCTCCGCCGCCCCGCTGAGAAGGTTCACGACGCTTCCGAAACGTTCCAAACCGCGGTTGACGACATTCAGAGCAGATTCATGGTCACCTTGAATTCTGAACGCGTGACTGAGTCGGACGTAGTGCCGTGGCGTGCTTGCAGCATCCTTCAGTGTACGCTCCCAGTATTCGACCGCAGTGCTCCATTCGCGACGATGCATCGCAAACTCAGCACATTCTGCGAGAATGTCAGGATGCTCGGGGAAGCGCTCGAGGCCCATCTGTAGCGCCTGAAGAGCCGCTTTGACGTCCCCAAGCGCTCGCGTCGCCTGAGCCAGTCGAATGAAGATCTTCGGCTTGGTCAACTCATTCGAGTCGAGTATTGCAGAAGCACGCTCGACAACCTCCTTGTGCCGTCCTTCAGCCATTGCAAGCTCGATCTGTTCACCGGCTAAGTCGATCGAGCCAGGAAAGACTGCTTCTCCCAGTTCGATGATGCGTTTCGCTTCGCGAAACCGGCGAGCGCCACGCTTGATGTGGCTGAGTCGAACGTAAGCGCGAACCGGGGCATGAGCCGAATGCTCACCGAGTACCTGTTGAAGGATCCGTTCTGCGGTGGCGGTATCCGCACGACAGCGCGCAACCTCGGCTTTTTCCACGAGAATCTGGGGCTCACTGTCGCCGAGAACTCGAGCTGCTGAACGCAAGCATTGCTCAGCCGCCTCGAATTCGCCGAGCTCGCGATGCGCCATCGAGAGCCTTACGAAGGGTCGCCAGCTTTTCGAGTCGAACCGGTCGATCACGGACTTCCATAGCGACGCAGCCTTCGTCCAATCGCCCCGGGCTTGCGCGATCTCGGCCTGTTCCATAGCGAGTCGCTCATCGTCGGGGAAACGGATGAGTCCACGCGAAACATAGGCTTCTGCAGCTTCGATCTTCCCGAGCCCCCTATTGCAATGAGCAAGTCGGTAGAGGGTTAGCGGTGACGTCTGCTCACCGTAGCGCGCTTCGATTCGCTCGAAGATGGAGAGCGCCTCAGCTAGGTTGCACATTGCCACCGCGAGCTCGCCGTGCTCCTCCATTAGCCGCAAGCTTTTGGCATCTGCGCGGTGTGCAGACAAAAGTCTCTCCGCCCCCTCGAGATCGCCCATCCGACGACGCACTTGGGCGATTAGCGCGATAGTATCCGGTGGCGTTCCTGGGTCGTCCACGAGTGGCTCGAGTCGGCGCAGGGCCTCCGGCCAATCTTTGGCAGCGACTGCATTCTCGCCGTATTGACAGCGTAGGGCCACGGAGTCAGGAAACTGCTCGAGTGCTTTCGAGAGAATCGCGTCCGATTCGATCAGCAGACCGAGGCGCTTTAGACGCCGCGCGTGATCGGCCCTACTCTTCGATCCATTCCTGCTCGTGTCGCCATGGTGAAGGGCGAGGAACGATTCGAGCTGAAGGCGTAGTCTCGTAGCGACCCGCTTAGAAATCCTTAGAGCTCGCCACTTCATCGCACGACATTGGCAGTCGACCTAGGATCGAACGGATCGGGAGCGAGGTCGTCAGGCTTCTTTTGTATCTGAGCTTCGCCGGCGACGCGCTCCAGGAGCGCGATGAGGCTCACTCCGATGCGGAAGGGCTGGAAATCACGATCAACTGCGTCGATTAGTGCTCGCGATTCGCCCGTGAAAATACGCTCCAAAAAGAGATTCAGAGGTCCTGGAGGAAGTGAGAAGTCGGTCCTTCCCCTTCCTAGGCTAGTGCCCAGTCGTCGGGCAACCTGACGCGCAGCCCAGACAACCGGGTACAGTCGAGCGTTCCAAGCGGACTTGAGTCTCACTTTGACCGGCAGACTCTGCCACACTCGTTCAAACCGGGGCATGTCGTAACGTCGAAAATGCAGGACGGCTTCATCATGAGGGCTCCAGAGACCCATATCCGCTGGCACAGTAACGATGAGTTGAGCGCCCTCCTTCATCTCTCGAACAGTCCGAGACAGAAATTCGAAGTCGTCTTCGACGTGTTCGATCACATCAGTGAGCAGAATCGCATCGGATTCGGCGATGTGGCGCTGAGCCACCTCGAACGGATCACCGACGATGAACTCGACGTTCGGGTGGAGTCGACGTGCGAACTCCACCGCATCCGCAGAACCGTCGACCCCTACGCGCACATATCGATCGTCAAATTGCGCGATGTTGCCCCCTGTGCCGCACCCTAGATCGAGAATTTTCGAGCCGGGTTCAACGGCCTTGGAGACCAAGCCTCGCAACGTGGTGCGTCGGGTCACAAACCACCAATGGCGCTCTTCGATTTCTCGGAAGACCTCAAGCTGTTCGCGATTCACCCCGGCCCTCCTCGCAGGACGATTCGCTCAATCCCAGGCGCTCGGACGCGACATAAAGTGGCCGGGCTTTCACCTCTTCAAAAACTCGACCAACGTACTCGCCGAGAATGCCAACGCAAAGGAGCTGCACCCCTCCAACGAATACCGTCGCTAGAATCAATGAGGTCCAGCCTGGAACGTCCTCGGCTGTCTGTCCTAAGACGCTGAGTCCGGTAAGCCGGAGAAAGAGCACGTAAATGCCGGCCACGAACGCGAGCAGTGCAGTCAAAGACCCCAACCAGATACTGATTTGCAAAGGACGGACCGAAAAATTTACTATTCCGTCCATCGCAAGTCTAAGCAATTTGCCAAAAGTGTACTTGGCCTCGCCGGCGAATCTTGCGTCGCGTTCGTAGCGTAGCCCGACCTGCCTGAAGCCCACCCACGAACGAAGCCCCCTCACGAACCGATTCTTCTCGGGGAGCGCATTCAAAGCATCAACCACGCGCCGGCTCATCACGCAAAAGTCTCCGGAGTCGAGTGGGATCTCGATCGAGGTCAGCTTTGCGAGTAGACGATAAAAGAGAAAGTATGCCGATCTCTTGAGGATATTCTCTTTCCGCTTGGTTCGAATCGCATAAACAACGTCGTTGCCTTCCCGCAGCTTCTCGAAGAAACGCGCCAGCTGCTCGGGAGGATCTTGGAGGTCCGCATCGATTACCGCTACAGCGTCGCCGCGCACATGCATCAGCCCGGCGCTAACCGCCACTTGGTGCCCAAAATTTCGTGAGAAGCGAAGGGCGCGGACGCGATTATCATCTCGATGGATCTTCGAGATGAGGTCCCAGGTTCCGTCAGTGCTCCCATCATCAACGAGGACGAGTTCCCAGTCTTCGCCCCAGTCCTCGGCGGCCTCGGAGACGCGACGATAGAGTTCCGGGAGCGTCTCTTCTTCATTCAAAACGGGGGCGATGAGGCTGATCATGCTTCAAATGGTGACGCGGCGCAGAATCCGCTCCCGCGCAGTTGATGTTGTTCTAGAGTCGGCGCAATACCCTCTGGGTCGCTATCTGTCCATACTCCGCGCAATACACTCGAGGTCGTTATCTGTCCAGGTTACCGGTTTCGCAGTAAGACTCCACAGGTCGGTAAAGCCGCTTCGATTGCGAGCGCGCCTGCGTGGACTCGGTGATTTTCAGCACCAGCCGGACACCTATGTCAGGAGCATTCAGGATCTCGAAGTCGGAGAGAATCAAGGTGCCCCCCAGTTCCTGAAAGGCACAAACATCGAGATGAAGCCGGATAGCTTCGTTGCTCGGCTGCTCGGCAGGGAAATAGTAGATCCGGCTACCCCAACCATCGAAGTATTTGCGGTTCTTCGGATTGCGCTCCAGCTCCTCGCTCATGACTCGTCGGAACCGACCTTTATAGAGGGCGCTGTATGCCTGCAGATACCCGTCCAAGTGGCGAAAACCGTGGAATGCCGCGACGAACGGGTCCGAACCAATCGACATTACAACTTCGTCCTCCCATCTCGGACCTAGTTCCTGCTTGATGGACTCAAACAGCTCCTCCTGATAGTAAGTGGCGATCGGAGTGCGCACGGGCGGAACCTTACTCGCGACGAGATTCTCCCACCGGAAACCAACACCCTGGGCGTGAGCGACACTCTGAGCGACGAACAGACACAGTACGGGCACGAGTATCCACCTGCTGCGCGGGACACACGCCCTCCAGATCGACAACCCGACTGAGACCAGCACTACTGCGAGACCAGGAACAAAGATGATGAAGCGTTGGAGCTGAATTGGCACTCCCAGAAGCGCTTGAATGTCGAATACGTTCTGCCAAACCAAACCATAGGCGAGGGCTAGAATCGCAAGTATCCCAGAAGACATCGCGATCCTCCGAAGACCCGAACGAAGTGCACGTTTTTGTTGTTCGCTTCGCCCCTCGTAGAAATGCGCGGCAAGCGCGAGAACAATCGAGAGAGCAACAATCAATGTCTTGGAACTTTCGATATTCCAGCGGTAATGGGGGGCATCGGGATTCGTTGCCCGATACAGTGCGATCATCCGGTCCAGGACTGAACTCCACGTCGCTGAGTCGAACAGTCGTGGCAGCGGATCGAATGACCGCCCCTCGAGCCACAGGTGCCGATGGGTTTCAATCGACGAAACGAGCGGTTGCAGGAAGAGTCGATAGTCTACGATCACTGCGAGCATGCCCGACAGCACCAAAGCGGTGAGTAGGCGCGAGCGAATGGGACTAGCCCTCGTAAGGAGGAGCACCCCGAAAAACAGGACAGGATAATAGAAAATTGCGCCAAAAACCGATTGATCGAGCAACGGGGGCATTAGGAAACACAACCAAAGCCAACGACTCCATTCGCCAATGGTTGCTCGGTGAATCCCATAGCCCAGTATCGAAAGAGCCGCGAAAGAACCGATCACGTGAGGATTGTGCGGCATGAGCGAATAGTGAAGTGTGCCGGCGGCTACGATATAGCGATCCTCCAGTCCAGAGGCGCCGACGATGCGGAGCAACACCGGGAACGAGAACACGTAGATGAGTATCGGCGCGACCGCTAGATGCACAGCAACATCCCAGTAGTCAGGCAGTAGCGTGTAGCTCAGATTGATGAGATTTAACTCCGACAAGCCCAGTAAACTCAGTGCGTGTCCGTCCAAAGCGCGATCGAGCGTCGCGTCCAGGTCGAACAGGGTGTCCCACGGTTTAGGCCGAATCTTCTGAGCTACAACGTAGCTATCGAGGAAGTCATGAGCGGGAACCGACATCGAGGACGGCGAGAAGAACGCAAAGAAGATTGTTCCGCACACGATAACCAGCCCGGCGTAGAAGGGCTGCGACACGAGTCTTTGACCGGCCCCAAGCCAATCACGGGGCTTCACATTCGCTCCCTGTGGCCCTGACGAGTCCAGGGTTGAACCGTCGGAAGCTGACTTTCGTTCGCTTGCTCTCACGAGTGTGCGTGCCTATCGGTCGAGGCCCCGTCAATTAGCACGCTGGAACCCGAACGTCGACACGAGTTGCAGTGGATGGTTCCGCGAGCAGCTGCGATTGGTTTTTGCAACAGTTGCTTTGACACGTTCCGGTTCATCTGACCGTGCTCTCGCATCCATGGTGTGTACGAACGATTCGGACTGCGACGTAGATGAGCCCGAGCGGGAACTTCTGCAATCTCCGCTATCTTCGCATCGATTGACGCGTTCGCCGGTTTACCAGGCAAAGACCGATGAAGCATGCCGGCGATCCTCAATCCGACCCCATTGATGCGCGCTAACCCGCGCCTGGCTCGCCTCCCCCCTCGCTAGACAAGCTCTCCGCGAACTCGCTACCGTGCGGTGACGCCAACGCTCGGGTCGTGCACGGGCTCCTTCAGGATGAAGCCGCCTGGACCGCCGCCTGCGATCACTCGGTCAAGCCGGGTCGCCCCGTCGCCTTTCGCGCCGGAAACCTTTCGCAGATCGATGCGCTCCTGCGGGAGAACGACGACCTCTTCGAGTCCCGCTACGATCTCGTCCTTCTCGAGTGCCAGAGCGCTCCCGAAGACCCTACGGAGCGGCAACGGCTCTTCTTGCGCGCCGCGGAGCGCAGCGCGGGGCTCCTCATCCTCGCCGACGCGGCGCGGCCTTTCCCAACGCGTCGGTCCATCGCCTCCAGATGTTTCGGACCGGCCGCTTCGGCCTGCGCATTCAGCACGTGCTTGGCGACAAACGCGAGCTCGACGCCCTGCGCCAGCTCAACCGCGCCTTCAAGCCCGATGTGGTCGCCTACTCGACCGAGGCCTGGTCCGTCGCAGGTGACCGCTCTTTGCTCCCCGCTCGACGCCACGCCTACCTCCCGACGGCCGGGAATTGGACGCGCTACTCGAAGGCGCTGCTGACGTTTCTGTCTTGAGCGAGGCGCGGTGCACGCGATCAACTGCGCGGGTGGCGGCCCTTGAGCATGAAGGCGGGCGTGCGCGCCATGAGCAAGAGGTCGAGCCAAAGATTGGCGCGCGCGAGATAGTCGAGATCGAGAGCGACGCTCTCCTCGTAGGGCAAGAGGGCCGTTCCGGAGAGCTGCCAAAGCCCCGTGAGGCCCGGCTTGCACTGCATCCGCCCCCGCCAGAGCTCTTCGGGCATTCGATAGGTGTCGGCGGGCACGTAGGGTCGTGGGCCGACGATCGCCATTTTGCCGGTCAAAACGTGAAGGAATTGCGGGACCTCGTCGAGACCCGTCCGCCGCAGCACGAGCCCCACACGGGTGACAAAGGGGTCTGTACCCGCGCCGCCCTCGACTCGCGCGCGATGGAGATGCAGGAGGTCCGCACCGCGATGCATGGTGCGGAACTTGAGCATCTCGAACTCTCGGCCGTCCCGCCCGACGCGGCGGCTCCGATAGAAGATGGGTCCGGGACTCTCGAGCTTGAGCAGGAGCGAGATGACGAGCCAAAGCGGCAGACCCACGAGCAAGACAACTGTCGCGACCATGAGCTCCACGGTGCGCAGGATCGCGCGGTCGAAGACGCTTCTCTTGGTGAGCGAGCACGCCGCAAGGGGCACGCGGACCGCGTGTGCGCTCGACGTGAAAGCGATGTCCTGCACGTCATTGGTCTAGACGGTCGGGCGCTGTTGTTCAAGCGGCACGTAGGTACGTCAAACACCTACCGCCGCTCGAGGTGGGTGACGGTCAGTTCGCGGCGATGCGCAGACGCGCTTCGTTGCGCTTGATACGGGCCTGGGTCTCGGCATAAGCCGGATCGTAGCCGTCGAGCGTTTTGAGCTTCTCGTTCGATTCCTTGATCGCGGTCTCGCAGGCCTTCACGTCCACGTCCTCCGGACGGTCCGCGGAGTCAGCGAGAATCACGACGTTTTGACGCTCGACCTCGAGAAAACCACCGCTCACGGCGTAAACGTCCACGCCGTCTCCCGCGCGCATGGTCACGACCCCGGCTTCGAGCTCCGCCAGCACCGGGATGTGGTCCGGGAGCACGGTCACTTCACCGAGCTTGCTCGGCGCGGTGACCGCGTCCACTTCCTTGCGGGTCACGGCCCCGTCCGGGGTGACGACGGAGACATTCAGTTTCGTAGCCATTACTGCGCGAGCTCCTTGGCCCGCTTCTTCACGTCTTCGATCGTGCCCTGCATGTAGAACGCTTGCTCCGGCAGTTCATCTAGCTTGCCGTCGATGATCTCCTTGAAGCCGGCGATGGTGTCCGCGAGCTCGACGTAGATGCCAGGCGTGCCGGTGAACTGCTCCGCGACGAAGAACGGCTGGCTCAAGAAGCGCTCGATCTTGCGGGCGCGGGCCACGACGTTGCGGTCGTCGTCGGAGAGCTCGTCCATACCGAGAATCGCGATGATGTCCTGCAGCTCCTTGTAGCGCTGGAGGATCCCCTGCACGTCACGAGCGACCTTGTAATGCTCCTCACCGACGACCTGCGGGTCGAGCAGACGCGAGTTCGAGTCGAGCGGATCCACCGCGGGGTAGATGCCCTTCTCGGAGATGGCGCGGTTCAAGACCGTGGTCGCGTCCAAGTGCGCGAAGGTCGTCGCGGGTGCCGGGTCGGTCAAGTCGTCCGCTGGCACGTAGACCGCCTGCACCGAGGTGATCGAGCCCTTCTGGGTCGTGGTGATGCGCTCTTGGAGCGCGCCCATCTCGGTGGCCAGCGTCGGCTGGTAGCCGACCGCCGACGGCATCCGGCCGAGGAGCGCGGAAACCTCCGAGCCC
>CAYXVF010000085.1:0-26842 GCA_964468125.1 uncultured Bdellovibrionales bacterium
TCGCGATCCGCGAAGGTGGCCGTACCGTCGGCGCCGGCGTGGTGACTGAGATCGTGGAGTAAGTGAATGAGCTCGACCGCAGCACAACAGCAAGCGCCTAAGATTCGTATTCGACTGAAGGCTTACGATTGCAAGGTGTTGGATCAATCGGCTGGCGAGATCGTCGAGACCGCGCGTCGTACCGGCGCGAAGGTCGCGGGTCCCATCCCGCTTCCGACCCGCATCAGCCGCTACACGGTTCTCCGTGGACCGCACGTCGACAAGAAGTCGCGCGAGCAGTTCGAGATCCGCACCCACAAGCGTCTGCTCGACATCATCGAGCCGACCCAGGCCACGCTGGACGCGCTGATGAAGCTCGACCTCTCGGCTGGTGTCGACGTCGAGATCAAGAGCTGAGGTGATTGAGATGGAACTGGATGTCATCAATATCGAGGGCAAGAAGGTCGGAAGCGTGACCTTGCCTGACGACGTGTTCGGCGTCGAGGTGAACCAGGCTCTCCTGTGGGAGATGGTGAAGTCTCAGCGTGCGAGCCGCCGGGCCGGAACTCACAAGACCAAGAAGGTTGGCGAAGTGAGCGGCACGGGAGCGAAGCCCTACAAGCAGAAGGGCACCGGTCGCGCACGCCAGGGCAGCTTGCGTTCGCCGCAGTTTGTCGGTGGCGGGACCGTCTTCGGTCCTCAGCCGCGCGACTACTCCTATCGTCTGCCGAAGTCTGCACGCCGCGCCGCGCTGCGTAGCGCACTGTCGGACCGGGCAAAGGAAGGTCTCGTGATCCTCGACAAGTTCGAGATCGATGCGCCGAAGACCAAGGCTGTGGCGGAGTTCCTCGAGACCCTCGAGACGCGCAGCGTTCTGATCGTCGACGTGGACAACGACACCCTGCACGTGTCGGCCCGCAACCTGCCGAAGACGAAGTCGATCGAGGCAAAGGCGCTCAATGTCTACGACATCCTCGACCACGAGAAGCTGGTGTTGACCCAAGCAGCCATCGAGCTCGTCGTCGCGAAGGCGGCGAAGAATCGCTCGACGGAAGAAGCGGCCTGAGGAGTAGGAAATGGCAACGGCATATCAAGTCCTCAAGCGCCCGATCATCACCGAACGCGCGAGCACCATGAGTGACCGGTTCAATCAGGTGACTTTTGAGGTGGCGCTCGACGCAAACAAGCACGCGATCCGTGACGCGGTGGAGAGCATTTACGGGGTAAAGGTGACGAACGTTCGCACCATGCGTATCCCCGGGAAGCTCAAGCGCCGTGGCCAGGACGTTGGCAAGCGCCCCAACTGGAAGAAGGCGGTCGTGACCCTGAAAGAGGGTGACGTGATCGACTTCTTCGCGGCGGAGTAAGGAGACTCATCATGGCAACCCGTGGATTCAAGCCAACGAGCCCCAGCCGTCGCAAGATGACGGTCGCGGATTTCGCTGAGCTGAGCAGCAAGGCGAGCGAGCCGGAGCGCAAGCTCACTGCGAAGAAGCATGGCAAAGGCGGCCGCAACAACGACGGGCGAATCTCTGTCCGCTTCAAGGGCGGCGGTCACAAGCAGCGCTATCGCGTCGTCGATTTCAAGCGCAACAAGATCGACGTGCCCGCGAAGGTGGCGAAGATCGAGTACGACCCGAACCGCTCGGCACGCATCGCACTGCTCCACTACTCGGACGGCGACAAGCGCTACATTCTCTGCCCGGTGGGGCTGAAAGAAGGCGCGGCCGTCATCTCTTCGGAGACCGCGGACGTTCAGCCTGGCAACTCGATGATGCTCAAGAGCATGCCCCTCGGTACGACCGTGCATGCGATCGAGCTCAAGCCGCTGAAGGGCGCGCAAATGTGCCGCTCGGCCGGGACCTCGGCGCAGCTGATGGCCCGCGAGAATGGCTACGCGCTCCTGCGCTTGCCTTCCGGTGAGCAGCGCCGCGTGCTCGAGACCTGCCGCGCAACGGTAGGGCAGGTCGGCAACACGACGCACGAGAACGTGAAGCTCGGCAAAGCCGGTCGCAGCCGTTGGCTCGGGCGGATGCCTCACAACCGGGGTGTCGTCATGAACCCGGTGGACCACCCGCTCGGTGGTGGTGAGGGCCGGACCTCCGGTGGTCGTCACCCGGTCTCGCCTTGGGGCCAGCCGACTCGTGGTTACAAGACTCGCAAGAACAAGGCGACGAACAAGTACATCGTGCAACGTCGCTCGAAGAAGAGAAGGGGTTAACAGATGCCTCGCAGCTTGAAGAAAGGCCCTTACATCGACGCGAAGATCATGAAGAAGGTCAACGCGATGAACGAGTCGGGCCAGAAGAAGGCGATCAAGACCTGGGCGCGCAACTGCACGATCATCCCCGACTTCGTCGGGCACACGTTTGCGGTGCACAACGGCCGGAAGTTCATTCCGGTGTTCGTGACCGAGAACATGGTGGATCACAAGCTCGGCGAGTTTGCGCCGACGCGCACCTTCAACAATCACCCGGGTCTCAAGAAGAAGGACAAGGGGCGGTAAGTAATGGCAAAGCGCGAAAAGGAAAAGGCGGAGGCTCGCAAAGCCGCGGCCGCCGAGCGTGGGCCGAACGCAACGCTGCGTCACCTGCGCATGTCGCCGCGTAAGGTTCGCCTCGTCGTGGATCTCATTCGTGGTCGCTCCGTGGAAGAGGCGCTCAATATCCTGACCTTCAGTGACAAGGCGGCTTCCGAACCGGTGGGCAAGGTCCTGAAGTCCGCGGTGGCAAACGCCGACGTGAAGGGCGAATACGACCTGGACCGCTTGTTTGTGAAGACGGCGTTCGTGGACGAGGGTCTCACCTGGAAGCGTTGGCTTCCGCGTGCGCAGGGGCGCGCCACTCGCATCCGCAAGCGAACCAGCCACATCACCATCGAATTGGCAGAGAGAGGTTAATCGTGGGTCAGAAAACGCATCCGATCGGATTCCGTCTCGGGGTCATTCGTGGCTGGGAGTCCAAGTGGTACGAAGAGAAAAACTTCGCCAACTGGCTCCACGAGGACATCAAGCTCCGCAATTTCGTGAAGCAGAAGCTCCACTCCGCCGGCGTGAGCCGCGTTGAGATCGAGCGTGCCGCGAACAAGGTGAAGCTGACCATCCACACTCCCCGTCCAGGCATCGTCATCGGCAAGAAGGGTGTGGGGATCGAAGGCTTGAAGAAAGAGCTTCAGGCCATGAGCGAAGCGGAAGTCTTCGTGAACATCACCGAGGTCCGCAAAGCGGAAATCGACGCGCAGCTGGTGGCGGAAAACGTGGCCATGCAGCTCAGTCGTCGCGTGGCATTCCGCCGCGCGATGAAGAAGGCGGTTCAGACCTCGCTCAAGTTCGGTGCGAAGGGAATTCGTATCGCGACGGCGGGGCGTCTGGGCGGTGCTGAAATGTCTCGCCGCGAGTGGTACCGAGAGGGCCGCGTGCCTCTTCACACCCTCCGCGCGGACATCGACTACGGCTTCGCGGAAGCGATGACGACCTACGGAGTCATCGGCGTGAAGGTTTGGATCTTCCGAGGCGAAGTGTTGCCGGGTTCGGCGGCCTAAACGGACGAAGAAGAGAGGTTATCTCACAATGCTGTCACCATCGAAGGTCAAGTACCGCAAGCGCCAGAAGGGCCGTAACCGCGGCAAGGCACACGTGGGCTGCAACGTGAGCTTTGGGGACTTCGGTCTTCAGGCCACGGGCCACGCGTACCTGACCCAGCGCCAGCTCGAAGCCGCTCGTATTGCGATGACCCGCCACATCAAGCGTGGTGGACGCATCTGGATCCGCGTGTTCCCCGATAAGCCCATCACGAGCAAGCCCGCTGAGGTCCGAATGGGTAAAGGTAAGGGCTCGCCGGAAGGCTGGGTCGCGGTGATCAAGCCGGGCCGGATGCTCTACGAAATGCAGGGCGTGTCGGAAGAGCTCGCGCGTGAAGCGTTCCGTCTTGCCGCCAACAAGCTTCCGTTCCCGACTCGCGTGGTCGTGCGGGATGACGTGTAAGGAGCGAAACAGTGGCTAGTGAAGACAGAGTTGTGGCGAAGGAAATTCGCGACCGAAGCGAGTCGGAGCTCGAGGTGCTGCTCAGTGGCAAGCGCGAGGAGCTGCACAAGGTGAAGTTCAAGCATGCCCTCGGCCAGTTGCAGGAAACGCACCTGCTGAAGGGGATCAAGCGCGACATCGCGAAGATCGAGACGGTTCTCAGCGAGAAGCGTCGCAGTGGAGCTGAAGCATGAGCACGGAAGCAGTCGAGCGGGCCAAAACGGTCAAGACCCGCCGTGGTGTCGTCACCAAAGACAAGATGGACAAGACGGTCGTGGTGGAAGTCACCCGTCGTGTGCGTCACCCGAAGTACAAGAAGTTCCTGAAGCGTCGGATTCGCTACAAGGCGCATGACGAGCAGAACGAGTGCAAAGTCGGGGATGTGGTGCAAATCGAAGAGTGCCGCCCGCTGTCGAAAGAGAAGCGTTGGACGGTAAAAGAAATCGTCGAGAAAGCGGTGGACCTCTGAGGTCGCCGCCTGGATGGACCACTCGCGGCGCCTGTGCCGGACGTCCATCCGATAGAGGGTCAAGACAATGATTCAGATGCAGAGCATCCTCGACGTTGCCGATAACTCGGGGGCCAAGAAGCTGATGTGCGTGAAGGTCCTCGGTGGCTCGCGTCGTCGCTATGCCACCGTGGGTGATATCGTGGTCGTTTCGATCCGCGAAGCGTCGGCAACGGGTAAGGTCAAGAAGGGCGACACCGCACGCGCGGTCATCGTCCGTACCGCGAAGGAGCTTCGCCGCCCGGACGGTAGCTACATTCGTTTTGATACAAATTCCGCGGTCATTGTGAACGCGCAGGGTGAGCCGGTCGGTACTCGGATCTTCGGGCCGGTCGCACGCGAGCTCCGCCAGAAGCGCTTCATGAAGATCGTGTCGCTTGCACCGGAGGTGTTGTGATGCGTCACGTGCGCAAGGGCGACAAGGTCCAAGTCATCAGTGGCAAGCACAAGGGCCAGCAGGGCGAGGTCATCGAAGTCCTCGTGGAAAAGGAACGCGTGCGCATCGAAGGGGTGAACCCCGTGAAGGTGCACGTGAAGCCAGGCCGCAATCAGCAGATGCCGAACGGGGGCATTCTCGAGAAGTTTGGGACCATTCACTGGTCGAACGTGCTGCCTGTCGATCCGCAGAGCGGCAAGCCCACGCGCGTCGGCTTCAAGACCCTCGAAGATGGCCGCAAAGTTCGTTTCGCGAAGAAGTCCGGTACCGAGCTCGCTTGACGCCGAGCGCGGTCGAGGTCCGAGGAGATGGACCGCGCGACCCCCTGGAGTTGCACGAAAATAGCCGGTCGACAGTCGCGCGGGTAAGACCCTGTGATGTCGATCAACCCGACAGCTCCGATCCCCGGTGCGAACAGACGCCACGAGCACCTCTCGGGCCCCGGTCCCGGCGCTGAGCGCGTGGGCCGCGGCTACGGCGACGAGGACACGGTCGACACGGGACGACGGGCGAATCGGGGCGACGGGCGGTTCGCGGGGATTCCACCCGTTGCGATGTTCTTCTTGCTCCCGTTCCTGCCATTCATCGCCCTCGCTCACGCGCTCGGCGGCGGGCGCAACTCGGAGCACGCCACGCAGATTGCCGACGGAGAGGAGGGGCGTCAGGGGGCCGCCCGCACCGCCCGCGCGCCGAGTCCCGACCGGCCACGAAGCGGCGCGGCACGCTCCATTCGCGACCGGCAGGCGGGGCGCGGTCCACGAGAGGTGACCTTCTACAACGTCAATACCCGCGAGAGCAGCTCGATTCGTTTCTCGGATGGCGGCCTCTCTCGTAATGCGCGGGCGCAATTCGATGCGGCGATGTACGACTGGCGCACCGGAGAATCCCGGCGCATGGACGACCGCTTGCTCAACGCGGTCTACGAGCTGCAGCGCGAGCTCGGAGCGGTGGGCAACCGCGTCAGCTTGGTTTCGGGGTATCGGTCGGCTGCGACGCAAATGGCGAAGGTCGAAGCCGGTACCACCCCTTCGCGCTCGCTCGGCTACCATCCCCAAGGCAAGGCGTTGGACATCGCGATCGAGGGCGTGTCCTTCGAGAGGCTTCATGCCGCAGCTCGGCGCCTGCAGCAGCGCGGTATCATCGGCGGTGTCGGGGGATATCCCTCGCCGGCCAGCGGGCCCCCCTATGTCCACATCGATACCGGCCCGAGTCGAAACTGGGGAAGTGCCGTCGCCTGAGACTTCGGTCAATCGGTCGTCGTGTTAGACTCTGTGGTCTCCGCGTCTGGCGCGTCTTCGTCGTCTTCTCCGCGCCCAGCCGGGGACCCGGTCCGGGCTTCCGCTGCGGGCGTTTCCGCCTCGACCGGTGGTTCACCCGAGGCCTCCGGCGCTCGTTCGGGCGCCGGGGCGACTGTGCCCGACTCGCTCGGGGCTCCTGGTTGCGCGGCGGTCACGGTCGGACGGCCTTCGCGCGTGGTGGACGGAGTCCGGGTCGCGAGGAACACGACCGCAGTGGTGAGAATCGAAACCGCGACGAGCACGGCCGCGGTGAGGGCAAAACGCTGCGGTGTCGCGGCAAACCAAGGAACCTCCGCCGCAGAGCTTCGGGCGGCGCGCTCTTCGATCGCGAGCTCCTGGACCGCGAGGTCCTGCTCCTCCAGGTGGCGTTCGACCGCCTCGAAACGCGCGGCGAGATCGTCCGCTTTCATCAGCGCCTGATTCCGCGCGTCGAGGGTCTCCAACAGCTCGTCCAAAGGACCGAGCGCATCGAGCCGTCCGGTGAGCTGGGAGAGGCGGTCGAGGTGTTCATCGAGTGCATCGAGCTCCTCGATCCGCGCGAGACGCTTTTCGATCGCTGAAACTGCGGAGAGCTCATTCTCGACCGTCGATTGCAGCGCTGTAACCCTGTCGCCGATTCCTTCGCCCAGGCGCTCGCCCAGTCTCTCTTCCAACCCATCGAGAGCGTCGACCCGCTCTTCGATCGCTTCGAGCTGCTCGCGCATGCTTTCGAGGCTCTCGAGGCGCATTTCGATCTTCGCGATGGGCTCGAGCTGCTCGCGCATGCTTTCGAGGCTCTCGAGGCGCGTTTCGATCCTGGCGATCGGCTCGAGTTGCTCCTGGATGCCCGCGAGCCCGAGATCGTCGCGGGCCGCGAGGGTGGCCAAGCGCTCTCCGAGCTCTGCAAGGCGCGTATGCATGTCCCCCAAGAGATGCGTGCGGTCGGCGACCTCATCCAGGCGCACCATCCGCGCCTCGAGTGCGGAGAGACGGTCTGCGGACTCGGAAACGCGCATGCCTATCTCTTCGAGTCGGGCCACTTGTTGGCTCACCGCATCGAGCTGCTCGACCCGTTCAGCGGTTTGGCGCAGGGGAGCGAGCTCCCGGGAGATTCGCTCGAGCCCGGCAGACATTTCGTCCAGCTCCGCCATTTGTTGCGCGATCACGTCTAGTACGGCGATCCGGTCGGGCAAGGCTTCCAGCGGGGCGATACGCTCTCCGAGCTCACGAAGCTGGTCCTGCTCCGTGCGCCACTGCGCTTTCTCTTCCGCGAAGTCCGCATGAGCGCGCGCGAGCTTTTCCGTGGATTCCCGCTCTCGTTCGATGATGTCTTCGATGATTTCGTCGTGACGTTTAGTGGCATCGGCATGAGCGTCGAGGGCTCGGGTCAGCTGCTCACGGACCTTGGTGAGCTCCGCTTCGCGGGCTGCCAATGAGTCGGCGCGCCCTTCGAGCTGCGATTCGAGCTGCGCGACGGTATCCTTCGATTGGCGCTTGATGCCGTCGAAGGCCTCGCGAATGTCCGAGAGCATTGACTGGAACTGGCGCTCGCGTTCGGCGCTGCGTGCTTCGAGAACGCGGAGCTTCTCCGCGTTATCTGTCTCGAGCGCTTCGATGCGCGCTTCGTCCTGTGCTTTCGCGGCCTCGAGCTCTCGTGTGGCCTCCTCGGAGTTGTCGAAACGTTCAGCGCGCGTTCGATAGACGAAGGCGAGGCGGGCGAGCTGCCGTTCGAGCTCGCGCACGCGGTTTCGGAGCTGCACCAGGCGAACGTCCGCCGCGTCCACGGGGGTCTGACTCGCGACGGTTTCTTTGCGGAAGTCGACGCTCCTGAGGCGGTCGATCGTTCGCTCTGTGAATTCGATGTCTTCGTCGGTCAGCTCGGTGTGAAACGGGCCAAGATGCTCGGCGTCGACTTTTTCCCGCGGCGGAGGGACCGCGACCGGGGCTGGGGGCTCGTCAGCGCGCTTTTTCTGCTCTTCCTCTTCGCGCTTCTTGGCGGCCCGCTCCTGGCGACGGAGATTCATCGCGCGCAGGGTCTCGAGCGCTTCGAGGGACTCGCGCCACTCCTCGAGCGCAGCGCGATCCTCGTCGAGCTGAAGGAGTGCGAGTGCGCGCTTTCGCAGGTCGAGACCGGTCTCGGCCAGCTCACCGCGTGGATCCCGCCAGCCGGAGGGATCAAAGTAGTGGACGTCGGCGGCGCTCATCTCCCGGTGTTTGGCGAGCGCGGTCGCGGGGATATTCGGGCCAGTGAGCACCACCGTGGGAATGCGTTGGTCGGTCCGGACCGCTTCGCACAGAACGAGGGGCCCCCGAGTACCGATCATGCCGCCGACAAAGGCGACGTCGTAGCGCTCCTGCGCCAAGGCCTGAACGAATTGCTCGCCCTGCCGGTCAATGCTCACCCCCGGGTGGGCGAGCGCCTGGTGCACGAACTCCGCCAGCTGCGCGTCGCCGATGACGAGCAGGACCCTTCGAGCCTCGGTCATGACCGAAGGCTAGAGAGGGCTCGACCGGAACACAATCGATGCGTGCGAAGTTTATTGGGCCTCTTGCTCGTCATGGGGGACACCACGACGGCGCGGCTCGCGCTGGTCCTCGAGTGCGCGCAGCGTGCGGCGGATCTCGCGATTCCGCTGCCGTGTTTGCCGCTTCACCCGTTTCGCCTCTTCCAGGAGCTCGACCGGGTTGCCGAGGAGGTCGTCGCCGAGGCCGACGCGACGCTGGACGTAGCCAAAGTAGGCGGCGCTGACGGCCGCGGAGACGAGCGCGAAGAGCACGATGCGGACGAGCAGGGGGGCGCGGCGGCGCCAGAGGGCAAGGCTCGTCAAGAAGGTACCCAAGACCCCCACGAGTACGAGCGTCGGCCCGTTCCATCCGATCCAGCCGAGCTCCGGCATGCACACTCCGAATTGAGAGACTAGCCCGAAAAATTCGCCTGGTCGGCCCCAACCCGACGGTTTTCATCACTTTTTTGTGGACATCGCACCTGGAGAATGTTCTTTGCGCGACTCCGCTTTGCCCGGGGCGGAGCCTCAGTGGACTGGGGTCAGTGAAAGCAAGGGCGAGACGTGCCGAAGGTCCTCGATTTTCCTCGAGATTCGGACATCGGCAGGAGAAAGACAATGAGCGAAGAAAAGTACGAGCCACGGCTTCGTAAGCAATACCGTGAAGAGATCGCCCCGGCCCTGATGAAGGAATTCGGGTACGCGAACAAAATGGAGGTCCCCAAGCTCACCAAAGTGGTGGTGAACATGGGCCTCGGTGAAGCGGTCGCGAACCCCAACATCATCAAGAGCGCCGTTTCGGACCTCGAGACCATCGCCGGTCAAAAGCCCGTGGTGACCAAGGCGAAGAAGTCGATCTCGAACTTCAAGCTGCGCCAGGGCCAGGCGATCGGCGTGATGGTGACCCTGCGCGCCGAGCGCATGTGGGAGTTCTTTGACCGCTTGGTGAACATCGCCATGCCCCGCATTCGCGACTTCAAGGGCATCAGCGGCAAGGCGTTCGACGGTCACGGCAACTACAGCCTTGGACTGCGCGAGCAGATCATCTTCCCCGAAATCAACTACGACAAGGTCGACAAGGTGAAGGGGATGAACATCTCGATCATCACCACCGCCAAGACCGACCCGGAAGCCAAGGCACTCCTGAAGCAGCTGGGACTGCCGCTGCGCAACTAGTCGAAGAACAACAACCGATTGGTAGGTCTCCCGCGCCCGTCGGAGGGAAACGAGAAACCGCCAGTCAGAGGTAGAACCATGGTATCCGATCCCATCGCAGACATGCTGACCCGCATTCGCAACGGTCAGACCGCTCGGATGGCGCGCGTCGACATCCCGAAGTCGAAGATCAAGGTGGCCATCGCCGAGATCCTCAAGGCCGAGGGCTTCATCGAAGATTTTCGCGTCATCAGCGATAAGAAGCAGGGCCTCATCGAGGTGAAGCTCCGCTACGACGACAGCCGTACGCCGGTGATCCAGGGCATTCAGCGCGTATCGACCCCAGGTCTGCGCCAGTACTTGCCATCCAAGGAGATCCCGAAGATCCGAAACGGTCTCGGCGTTTTGATCATGACCACGTCGAGGGGCGTGATGACTGACCGCGCAGCACGCGAAGCCAACGTAGGTGGCGAAGCGCTCTGCGCCGTGTGGTGAGGAGGCTAGACGATGTCTCGAATCGGTAAACTCCCCGTAGAGCTCCCGAGCGGCGTGAAGGTCACGAGCGACGGCAAGTCGTTCAAGGTCGAAGGCCCGAAGGGCAAGCTCGACGCGATCCTCCCGGTCGGTGTCACCCTGGACATCGGCGAGAAGGAAGTGAACGTCGTGCCTCCCAGCAAGAAGACCCGGAGCAACGGCGGCTTCTATGGCCTCACGCGCTCGCTCCTCGCCAACATGGTGAAGGGCGTGACCGATGGGTACACGCGTTCGCTCGAGATCAACGGCGTCGGTTACAAGGCGGAGCTCAAGGGCAAGAAGTTGGTGCTGAGCCTCGGCTACAGCCACCTCTGCGAGCTCGATCTCCCGGACGGCATCGACTGCAAGATCGACAAGAACACCCTCGTCACCGTCTCCGGCCCGGACAAGCAGGTCGTGGGGCAGGTGGCCGCGCAAATCCGTGGCTTCAAGATCCCCGAGCCTTACAAGGCCAAGGGTGTGAAGTACGCCGACGAAACGATCCGCCGCAAGGTCGGCAAAGCCGGATCGAAGTGAGGTAGGTGAAATGGCTTACGCACAGAATTTGAAGGGGCGCCAGCGACGGCGCATCCGAGTTCGCAAGAAGGTTTCGGGAACCGCCGAGCGTCCGCGCTTGAACGTGTTCCGGAGCGCCAAGCACATCTACGCGCAGGCGATCGACGACCTTTCGGGGGTCACCATCGCTGCGGTTTCCACCGCATCGAAGGATCTTCGCGACTCGCTCGATGGCGACAAGGTGAGCAAAGCAAAGGCTGTAGGTTTGGCGCTCGCCGAGGCGTGCAAGGCCAAGGACGTGCACAGCGTGGTGTTTGACCGCAACGGTTACCGGTACCACGGCCGGGTCAAAGCCGTCGCCGAAGGTGCGCGCGAAGGCGGGCTGGATTTCTAAAGGACGAGAGCAATGGCGTTTCAAGACAATCAAAATGAACCGGAAATCGTCGACCGCCTCGTCGACCTGAACCGTACGGCCAAGGTCGTCAAAGGTGGCCGTCGCTTCAGCTTCAGCGCCCTCGTCGTGGCCGGTGACGGTCATGGTCGTGTCGGCGCTGGCTTGGGCAAAGCGAACGAAGTTCCGGAAGCGATCCGCAAGGGATTCGACCAGGCCAAGAAGGACATGGTGGAAGTACCCCTCGTCGAGGGGGGCACGATTCCGCACGAGATCGTCGGCGAGTACGGCCCCGGTCGCGTGGTCCTGCGGCCCGCTTCCGAAGGTACGGGCGTCATCGCCGGTGGTGCGGTTCGCGCGGTCCTCGAGTCCGCGGGCATCACCAACATTCTCACGAAGTGCTTGGGCACCCGTAACCCTCACAACGTGATCAAGGCCACCCTCGACGGTCTTCGTCGACTCAAGTCGATCGAAGAGACCGCCAAGCGTCGTGGCGTCGATCCGGAAACGCTGCGAGGTTGATGATGGCTCGTTATTTCGAGGTCGAGCTCAAGCGTTCGCTCGCTGGGCAGATGAAGTCGCACCGCGCTACCCTCGAGGGCATCGGCCTGACCCGCTTTGGTAAGAAGGTCTATCTGCCCGACACCGAGCCGGTCCGCGGAATGCTCTACAAGGTCAACCACATGGTGAAGGTCACGCCCCACGAGGGTGAGCGGCCTGCCTCCGCACGCATGCGTGCGAAGGCTGCCGGTGGTTACAAGAAGCCGGGCAGCTTCGACGCTGCCGCCGAAGGCTAAACACCTCGGCCGCCTCGCGGTGGCCACAAACCCGAGTTGCTCCGTGGCTCGCGCAATGGCTACTGAGCGGCGCGCGAAAGCAAGGGAAGAACATCATGCGTCTGCACAATCTCCCCGCTCCGAAGGGCGGAAACAAAAAGCGTAAGCGTCTCGGTCGCGGTGAAGCCAGCGGACGAGGCAAAACCTCCGGCAAGGGGATGAAGGGGCAGAAGTCCCGAACCGGCAAGGGTAAGCCCCGGGCTGGATTCGAGGGTGGCCAGGTCCCGATGTACCGTCGGATGCCGAAGCGCGGCTTCACCAACGTCTTCCGTAAGAAGTTCGCGGTGATCAACGTCGACACGCTGGGTGGCAAGTTCGACTCCGGTGCCACCGTGGACCTCGAAGCAGCCCGCGCGGCAGGCCTCGCCACGAAGACCGATGTTGGTCTGCGGATTATCGGCCGCGGTGAGTTGTCGCATGCGCTGACCGTCACCGCGGATCACGTGAGCGAGAGCGCCCGGGAGAAGATTGAAAAGGCAGGAGGCTCGGTGACGGTCATCGAGAAGGCAGAGAGCGCGCCCACCAAGCGCTCGAAGCGCGCGGCACGTTCGGCGGGGAAGCGCGAGAAGCGCCGCGAGGACTTTGCTGCTCGTCGCGCGGCCAAACAGGCCTCTCCTGCGCCGGCTGCGAGCGAAGAAGCGTCGGCTCAGGCGGAGTGACCGAGGATCGTGCCGCGGGAGACCTAGAGCCCCGGCGCTTTCCATTTTCGGCCACAGACGCTAGACAGCCGCGTCCCGTGACGCGCTGCAGGTTGACGGTAGCGCGCACGACAGCACAATCACGCTTTCGGTTTCGGGGATGGCCCCGCCGGAACACCGAGGCGACCGAGAGTCGCCGCTTGGAGAGTCAGGGTGGCTTCAGGCTTCTGGAACATCGGCAAGATCCCCGAGCTTCGCAACCGCATCCTCTACACCGCCGCGTTGCTCGCGGTGTACCGCATCGGCATTTTCGTGTCGGTTCCGGGCGTCGATCGGGCCGCGTTGAGCGAGGCATTCACGAGCCTGCAGGGGACACTGTTTGGCTTCTTCAACATGTTCTCGGGCGGGGCGTTTGAGCAAGCCTCGATCTTCGCGCTCGGGATCATGCCCTACATCTCGTCCTCCATCATCATGCAGCTGCTCACGGTGGTCGTGCCGACCCTCGAGCGTCTGCAAAAAGAGGGTGAGGCGGGCCGTCGCAAGATCAACCAGTACACCCGCTACGGAACGATTCTCTTGTCGGTGGTGCAGGGCTTTGGGATCTCGAACTACCTGATGGCG
Organism: uncultured Bdellovibrionales bacterium; assembly: GCA_964468125.1. GTDB lineage: Bacteria > Myxococcota > XYA12-FULL-58-9 > XYA12-FULL-58-9 > CAYXVF01 > CAYXVF01. The sequence goes on from CAYXVF010000085.1 coordinate 13,396, forward strand.
GGCTTTGGTGACATGCAGGTCGTCCGTGAGCCCGGACCTTGGTTCGTGATCATGACGATCCTGACCCTCACCGCGGGGACGACCTTCGTGATGTGGCTCGGCGAGCAGATCACTGAGCGCGGGATCGGCAACGGCATTTCTCTCATCATCTTCGCTGGGATCGTCGCACAGTTCCCATCGGGCATGATGTCGGCGGTGGACGCGGTCCGCAATCAAACGATTCAGCCGGTCACGGGCATGGTGCTTCTCGCGGTGGTCGTCGGAGTGATCGCGGCGATTATCTTCTTCGAGCAGGCGCAGCGTCGCATTCCGGTGCAGTACGCCAAGCGGCTCGTGGGCAAGCGCACCTACGCGGGCCAGTCGACCCACCTTCCCCTCAAGATCAATACTTCTGGGGTCATCCCGCCGATCTTCGCCAGCTCGATCCTCATGCTGCCAGCGACCCTCACGAACTTCGTTTCGGTGGACTTCATGGCGGACATTCAGCCGTTCTTCCAGATGGACGCTTGGTTCTACAACTCCGCCTACGTCGTCCTGATCATCTTCTTCTGCTACTTCTACACCGCGGTCACCTTCAATCCTGTGGACGTGGCCGACAACATGAAGAAGTACGGCGGCTACATCCCGGGCATTCGTCCCGGCAAGAAAACCGCCGAATACATCGACCGCGTGCTTTCACGCATCACCTTTGGCGGTGCGCTCTATCTCTCCGCGGTGTGTGTGCTGCCGACGGTCCTGGTCGCTCAGTTTGGCGTGCCGTTCTACTTCGGCGGAACGGGACTCCTCATCGTAGTCGGTGTGGCCCTCGACACGGTCCGCCAGATCGAATCGCACCTGATCACCCAGCACTACGATGGCTTCGCTGGGACCCGCGGTCCGCGCATTCGCGGGCGAAGCGGACAAGGGGGGTGAGCGAGCGCATGCGATTGATCCTCTTGGGCAAGCCGGGCTCCGGGAAGGGAACCCAGAGCAAACACATCGCGAAGACGCACGGGATCCCAGCGATTTCCACAGGCGATCTCATCCGAGAAGCGATTCGCGAAGGGACCGAGCTCGGCAAACGCTTTCAGTCTTACACCGAAGCCGGAAAGCTGGTCCCGGACGAGCTCGTCGTAGCGATGGTGGACGAACGCCTCGACAAACCGGACACGCGAAATGGCTTTCTCCTCGACGGTTTTCCTCGAACCGTGGGACAGGCGGAGGCGCTCGACCAGATTCTCGAAGAGCGCGACATGAAGCTCGACTCGGTCCTCTACCTCAAAGTCCCGGACGAGCTGCTGGTTGAGCGCGCGACCGGTCGCATCGTGTGCACAAACTGCGGCACCACCTACCACAAGACCTTCAAGCCGCCGACCAAGGACGGCACCTGCGACGTCTGCGGCCACCACGAGTTCAAACAGCGCGCCGACGACCGAGAAGCGGTGGTCCGCAAGCGTGTCGAGGTCTACGAAGCAGAAACCGCGCCGCTCGTCAGTTTCTACGAGGATAAGGGTGTCCTGAGCGACATCGACGGGGTCGGTTCGGTAGACGAGGTCCAGGACCGGATCGAAAGCGCACTTCCCTGAGCTCGCCTCGGCCGTTTCTGCGAACGAGGATGGCCGCGATCTGGTCTTCCTCCTCGAATGTCCGGCTGATTCCCATTAGAAAAACGCGCACCGTGCCGCTATGCTCCCTGGGCGGGTGAGACAGACGGTCTTGGCGGCGGTCGAAACATGAATCAGCACATCTTGCGCGGTCTTCTGGTCACGGCGGTGGCCTTCACCCAGTCCTGTTTGCTCGAAGAGGGCGCGGTGGATCCCGGTACGCTCGAAACGACCAGCGTCGATGGCTCGGGCTCGAATGCGAATGGCAACGACGCGAGCTCAAACGGCAACGGGAACAACGACAACGCGACCGCGAACGACAACTCTAACGACAGCAATACGAACAGCAACGGCAACACGAACAGCGACGCCAGCGCACCCGCGTCGATCACCTTCATCGCCGGTGCAGGCCAAGCGGTTTTGGCCGGAGAGATGCTCCCAATAGATCCGGCGGTGCGGGTTCTTGACGGGAGGGGCGAACCCGCCGGCGGCGTCACCATCGACTTCGTCGCGAGCACTGGCGGGGGCTCGGTCGCGAGCGCGCAAGTCGTCACCGACGTCAATGGGGAGGCGGCCACTCAATGGACCCTCGGTTCCATCGCCGGGACGAACACGCTCACCGCGTCGACGCGCGCTCCGGTGCTGATCGCGACGGTGGATGCGACCGGCATCGCGGGCGAGACCAACAGCATCGTCGCGGGCACCGGCGTGCAGGGCCAGACCGCGGTCGTCGGAAACGCGGTGCCGGTAGCGCCCAGCGTCACCTTGCTTGATGCCTCGGGAAATCCGCGGGCGGGTGTGACCGTGACCTTCACCCCGAGTGGTGACGGCACGGTGTCCGCGGCCACGGCGACGTCGAACGGATCGGGCGTTGCGGCGATCGCGAGCTGGACCTTGGGAACAGCCGCCGGGGCGCAGAGCCTGACCGTCACCGCCGAAGGCGCGGGGCTGACCGTCAATGCGACCGCGACCCCCGACGCTCCCGCGTCGATCACCCTCGGCACCGGTGTCGACGGACAGAGCGCGACGGTTGGAACGGCGGTCGCGGTGGCCCCGTCGGTCGTCGTGGAGGACCAATACGGCAACCCGACTCCGAGCCGATCGGTGACCTTCGCGGTGAGCGGGGGAGCGGGCTCGGTGAGCGGCGGGACCGCGGTCACGGACGGCGCCGGCGTCGCATCCGCGGGCTCCTGGACGCTGGGGACTGCCGCGGGCGCGAACGCGCTGACGGTGAGTGTAGCGAGCATAACGGAGACGATCGATGCGACCGCCCTTGCTGGCGTCGCGGCCGTCCTCCGGCCCGGGAGCGGAGTGGATGGGCAATCGGCGGGACTCGGCAGTGCGGTGTCGATCGATCCCTTCGTCATCATCGAAGATGAGTTTGGGAATCCCGTCGCTGGCACCACGGTGTCCTTTAGTGTCACCGTCGGCGGCGGAGCGATTCAAAACAGCAGCGACGTGAGCGACGCCAACGGCATCGCGTCGGCCGGAACCTGGACGCTGGGCGGCAGCGCCGGTGCCAACGAATTGACCGCGAGCGCGGGCCTGCTCTCGACAACCATCGGCGCGACGGCGACGGTTCTCGATTTGGTTGTGCTGAGCGGCAACCGGCAGACCGCCGAGCCAAACGTAGCCCTCGCCGCCCCGCTGGTGGTGAAAGTGAGCGCCGGTGGTGTCCCGCAGGCAGGTGTGACCGTGAGTTTCTCGACCTCTGGGGACGGAAGCTTCAGGGATGGTGCGGTGAGCACGAACACCGTGGTCACCGACGGTTCGGGACAGGCGTCGATCACCTGGGTCATGGGCTCGAGCCTCGGGCTCACCGTTGCGGAGGCGAACGTCTCCGGTGCGTCGCCGGTGGAGTTTCAGGCGGCCGCGACGCGTTACGATATCGTCCTCGACTTCGAGACTCCGCCGTCGGCGGTCGATCGTGAGGCCTTCGAGAACGCCGAGTTCATCTGGGAGGCGACGATCACGAGTGATGCGCCCGACGTCACCCTGACTTCGCCCTGCGTTGGAGCCGGGTCGTTGCCGGTGGACGATCTCTACATCTGGGTGACCATCGAGCCTGACGATGGTGAGTTCGGTCGGCTGGGCTCCGCAGGCCCGTGCCGGCTTCGGCAGGGCGAGCTCTCTCCCGTGGCGGGAACGATGACCTTCGACAGCGCGGACACGGCACGGCTCGCGGCCGGCGGACGCCTCGTCGCCACCATTCTCCACGAAATGGGTCACGTCATTGGCGTCGGAACGCTCTGGCCGTTCTTCAATCTTCTCGAGAATCGCTCTACCACCGGCGACACGAGTTGCACGGGGGTAGTGGCGAATCAGGATACGCGCTTCATCGGGAGCGCGACCGTAGCCGAGTGGCAGGCCTTCGACATGGATGCCGTTGGGAATGTGCCGGTCGAGAACGATACGACCGAGTGGGGCTGCGGGTCCCTGGATTCCCACTTTCGTGAGTCGACCTTTGGCTCCGAGCTCATGACGCCGCTGCTCACCGGCGGCGCGCCGTTCAGTCGCCTGACCATCGCGTCTCTGGCTGATTTTGGCTTCTACACCGTGTCTTACGCCCTCGCCGAGCCCTATGCGGTCCCATCGGGTAGCCCGCTGTTCGATGAACGCATCGGGCCGCGCGAGTGGTGCGACGCGCCGGTGGTCTGGCCCGTCCGGGTCGAAGACGATGTGGTCGTCCTCGAGCCCCTGCGCTGAGCTGCGGCGTTGAAAATCCGCGTGATTTCGGCCGCTTAGAGAGATCGAGGGCCGCAAAAAAGGGCTTGCCAGACCCACTTCTCGCTGCTATAGCCGCGCTTCCAATTTTCCGGGTGGAGCAGTGCGTCCACGACGGGGAAGCGGAGGCTGTGAGCCTCTAACTCGAGTCAAAGGTGCGTAAGTCCACGGGTTTTCATGGCGGCGGGTGATTCGGGAAAGAAGCTCGAGGGAGTGGTCGAAGAGCAGCTCCCGAATGCGTTGTATCGAGTGAAGCTCGAAGACGGACGGATGGTCCGCTGCAACGTGTCCGGGACGGCAAAGCTCAAGATCATCAAGCTTCTCGAGGGTGACACGGTAATCGTGGAGCTTTCGAGGCTCGACCCGAGCCGCGGACGCATCGTCGACGCGGGTTGAACATTGAATGGCGGCAACCGGCCGCACGAGAAGAGACGAAGAAATGGCGCGTATTAGTGGTGTTGACCTCCCGCGGAACAAGCGCATCGATGTTGCGCTCCGCAGCATTTACGGCATTGGCCCGAAGTTCGCTTCGGAGATCCTCGAGAAGGCCAGTATCGACCCCGCTCTGCGGACCTCGGCGCTGACCGAGGGGGACGTGGTCAAGCTGCGCGACATCATCGAGCGCGAGTACAAGGTCGAAGGTGACCTCCGCCGTGAAATCTCGATGAACATCAACCGCCTGATGGAGCTCGGATGCTACCGCGGTCTGCGCCACCGCAAGGGGCTTCCGGTACGAGGTCAGCGCACTCACACCAACGCCCGCACCCGCAAGGGTCCCCGCCGCATGGTCCGGCGCTAAGAACGGCCCAGGAGAAGAACAATGGCGACTGCTGGAAAGACCCGTAAGGTCAAAAAGAACATCCCGAGCGGGTTGGCTTACGTTCAAGCCACGTTCAACAACACGCTGATCACCATCACGGACCCCGCGGGGAACGTCGTGTCCTGGTCGAGCGCAGGCTCGAAAGGATTTCGTGGCTCACGGAAGTCGACGCCGTTCGCGGCGCAGGTCGCGGCCCAGGAGGCTGCGAACAAGGCGCAGGACCACGGCATGAAGTCCGTGGGTGTAATGGTCAAGGGACCAGGTGCTGGGCGCGAAGCGGCTGTCCGCGCGCTTCAGGGTGCGGGGCTCCGCGTGACCATGATTCGCGACATCACCCCGGTTCCGCACAACGGCTGCCGGCCCCCGAAGAAGCGGCGCGTCTGAGAATTAGACGACTGCCCCTTCAGTGATTATTTGATGAGGCCCCGGATTGCATCGGGGACCCGGGTTGTCGATGCGATAGCCCGACCGAACCGACCCGCTTGGCTGAGCCGGGCGTACGGTCCGGAAAAGAACCAGTCGAGAGACGTTCGAGGACGAGCTCGCGGTGAGGCGTCACGAACGACTCAGGAAAAAAAGGCCCTGATCCATGCAAAGCAACTGGCGTGATCTAATCCGTCCGAAGCACCTGTTGGTCGACCGTGAGTCGCTGACGAATAATTATGGGAAGTTTTTTGCCGAGCCCCTCGAGCGCGGCTTTGGCATCACTCTGGGCAACTCCCTCCGGCGTGTGCTCCTGAGCTCGCTGCAGGGCGCCGCGATCTCCGCGGTCCGCATCGACGGCGCGCTCCACGAATTCACCTCCATTCCAGACGTCACCGAAGACGTCACCGACATCATTCTCGCGCTCAAGGACGTGTTGGTGAAGACCCACGCCAACGAGCCGCGCGTGCTCAAGATCGACGTTCAAGCTCCCGAAAAGGAAGAGCTCGAGGTCACCGCCAAGGACCTGGTGGGCGATGAAGCGGTTGAGGTCTTGAACCCGAATCATCACATCGCAACAGTCGCGCCCGGTGGGCACCTGGCGATGGAAGTGATGGTGCGCCGGGGTCGTGGCTACGTTCCGGCGGACAAGAACAAGACCCCGAACATGGCGGTGGGCTGGATTCCGATCGACTCGCTCTTCTCACCGATCCGCAAGGTCAGCTTCAACGTGACCAACGCCCGCGTCGGTCAGCAGACGGACTACGACAAGCTCACCCTCGAGGCGTGGACCGACGGTTCTGTGGTCCCCGACGACGCGGTGGCGCTCGCGGCGAAGATCCTGAAGGAGCAGCTCACCGTCTTCATCAACTTCGAGGAAGAAGAAGAGCTGGAGATCAGCGAGGAGACCCCGAGCGAGCAGCAGTTCAACGAGAACCTCCTGCGTTCCGTCGACGAGCTCGACCTGAGCGTCCGAGCCGAGAACTGCCTCCAGAGCGCCAACATCAAGTACATCGGTGACCTGGTGCAGAAGACCGAAGCGGAGATGCTCAAGACCAAAAACTTTGGTCGTAAGTCGCTGAAGGAAATCAAAGAGCTCCTCTCCGAGATGGGCCTGAGTTTGGGCATGAAGCTCGACAACTGGCCGCCGAAGGAGCTCAAGCGCTGAGTGCGCGAGGCATAATGCAGTAGACGGCCGCCCCGCGTGGGCGGCTATTTGGAGACCCGAGATGCGTCACCACAAGGGAATCAAGAAGCTCGGTCGCACGAGCCAGCATCGCGCTGCGACGCTGCGTAACATGGCGACTTCGTTGTTCCAGCACGGCCGGATCCACACCACCGAGGCCAAGGCCAAGGCGCTGCGTCCGTTCGCGGAGCGACTGGTGACGCTTGCTAAGCGCGGCGATCTCCATGCTCGTCGTCTGGCGGCCAAGGACATTCAGGACGGTGAAGTGCTGAAGACCCTCTTCAGCGACATTGCAGAGTCGGCAAAGGACCGCAACGGCGGCTATACCCGCGTGCTGAAGACCGGTAAGCGTCGTGGCGACAACGCTCCGACTGCACTGATCGAGCTGGTGGACTACCAGCCCGAGCCGCAGGCGAGCGAAGAATAGACCTCTCGAGCCTCCGGTGCTCCGGAGGCAGCCCGAGGTGAATCGGAGAGCCGCACGTCCGTCCTCAGACGCGCCGCGGCGAGAATGCGCGGTATGTAGTCTTCGATGATAATCGTCCGATGCGTTGAGCGAGACGCGCGCTCGCGTCGATCTTCTCGCCCTTGAACGCGAAGTAGCCGCGCCGGGGCGCCACCCGCAGAAGACCATCCGCGACCAGCTGATTGAGCGCCTCGCGTAGAGGCGTCCGGCTGACCTCGAGCTCCGCGGCGAGGTGCACCTCGTTGATCCGCGTGTCCGCCGGCAGCCCTCCTTCGACCACACGGCGTCGCACCTCTTCGACCAGCAGCTCGGAAAGATTGCTCTTTTGCATACTGTATACAGCGTGCAGGCGCTCGGGCGCGTTCGCAACTCATTCTTTCGTCGGCGGGGGTGTCCCGAGCGTGATGGGGGGCCGATGGGTTCTTTTTGAACGAACGTGGCAAAGCCCGATCGATGAATAAAAAAGTCGTGGTGACAGTGAACATCCGCTGCGGGTGTGGCGTCCATCGAGCGTTGGGAATGGCACGGGTTCGAGCCCCGGTGCGAGACCCCGAGGGGATATTGACTCGTCCTCAAGGGACAAGTAGTCGCAAGGTTGTTTGCAGTCGCAAACGCGCTGGCGCGGCTCACACGCCCGCTCGGTGGAAACTCGTAGTGTTGGGTCAGGATCACGTGTTCAGGAGGAACTCAATGAACGCAATCAAGTTGTTCGCAGTTGCTGCCGTTTCCGTCGGGTTGGCGGCGTGCGGTGGGAGTAAGGATACCGGTGGAAACGCTCCGCCATCGCTTCAGGGCATTCAGTACCCGGAGTGGGTGACTCGCGGAAGCGGTGCCTTCGGTGGCGAGGAAGGGCAAGTGTTCTACGGCGTCGGTCTGGAAGCGGGCGTCCGCAACCCGGCGCTCAAGGTGTCCTCGGCCGACAACCGGGCCCGCAACGAGATCGCGAAGGTCTTCCGGGTCTACTCCGCCTCGCTCATGAAGGACTACATGTCCTCGACTACCGCCGGTGATTTCTCGAACACCTCGGAAGAGCAGTACATCGAGCAGGCGATCAAGACCTTTACCGCCGAGACTCTCAGTGGCGTGATGATCGTCGACCACTGGTACCATCCGGACGGAACGACGGTCTACGCGCTCGCTCGCCTCGACCTGAACGCGTTCACCGACGCGCTCGATCGGATGAAGGAGCTCGACGCCGAAGTCCGCGACTACGTCAAGAAGAACGCGGAGAAGGTCCACATGGACCTCGAAAAAGAAGAAGAGAAGCGCGGGCTCTGATCCGGGCTGACACTGAAGTGTGACCAGAGCCCCTCAGCACAACCGTCTGATGTGCTGGGGGGCTTTTTCGATCCGAGTCTTTTGGGAGATGGACATGCGACGAGCACTACTCACTGTCCTCGCGACACTTCTGCCGGTTTCGATCGCGCACGCGGATTTCTCGCCCCGCGAAATCTACAAGGATACGAGTCCGGGAGTCGTTCTCGTTCTCGGCGCCGACAAGGGGGGCCGAGGGTCCGGAGGGACCGGTTCGATCATCTCCGGCGACGGCAAAGTGATCACGAATGCTCACGTCGTGATCAACGACCAGACCGGTCAGCCCTACGGCAGCCTCTTCGTCTTTCTAAAGCCGTCTCGGATCAGTGGCGACAACAAGAAGGACTTGGTCAATCGCTACAAAGCGCGCGTGCTCTCCTACAGCCCGGCGGAGAAACTCGACCTCGCGCTTCTGCAGATCGAAAATGCACCTGCGAACCTGAAGGTGATCACCTTCGCTGACCCGAATCGGGTCGAGATCGGCGATGAGGTGGTCGCGATCGGTCACCCGGAGGGCGGGGGGTTGTGGACACTCACCACCGGAACGATCTCCACGGTGATCGCCAACTACTCGAAGGTGGAGGGCAAGGACGTCTTTCAGACCGAGGCGTCGGTGAACCGCGGGAACTCCGGCGGCCCGCTTCTCGACTCCGAGGGCAACATGGTCGGGATCAACACGATGATCGCCCGCCAAGGGGCAGGCGGCGTTGCGATCACCGACGTGAACTTCTCGCTCAAGTCCTCCGTCGCGGTGAAATGGCTAGCGGGGGCCGCGGGCATGGGCCTCGCCTATGCGCCAAAGAAGAACGCGAACCTGGTGGTGGCTGCTGCGCCCAGCCAGCCTGAAGACCGGCAGCCGTCGACGCCAGCCGCTGAGCCACCGGCCAGACCCACCGAGGTTCGCGAAGCGCCCAAGGCCACGATCGTGGTCGCGGAGGCGCCCCCGAAGCAGCGCGAGGTGAAGAGACTGCAGGATGAGGGGCGTTCGATCGGAACGAAACAGGGCTCGGAGAAGGTCGTCGCAGGCAAACCGCTGGACCCGAAGAAAGCGAACCCGAAGTATCTGACCAAGAAGCGCCCCTACAGCCTCGAGGACCTGCGCAAGCAGCAGATGAAGGAAATGGAAGAGATGCTCGACGAGTTCCGCGGCCGCAGCGTTAAAAAGAAGAAGACCAAAGGCAAAGGTATGGGCCTCTGGTAGGTGGCTCTATACGCCTTGAATAGCACGGGAAAGTGTGAGAAATCCGCCCACGAAACCTCAAGGGAGTTGAACAGATGCGAAAGGGACTGATTTTGCTAGCGGTGGTTTCCATGGTGGCCACCGTCGCGTGCGGGGGCGGCCGCAAGGTAAGCCGCGTGAGCGCGAACACGACGACTGACCTCTCGGGCAAATGGAACGACACCGATGCTCGCCTCACGGCGGAAGCGCTGATCGCGGACTGCTTTGGCTCCGCATGGCTTCCAAACCACCTCGAGGAGAACAGCGGAACGAAGCCTGCGGTAACCGTCGGCCGGATCGTCAACAAGAGCGACGAGCAAATCGACGGCCAGGTGTTCACGAAGAACATCGAGCGCGCCATGGTGAACAGCGGCAAGGTGCGTGTGCTCGCGCAGCGCGACGGCGAGCTCGACGAAGTCATGGCAGAGCAAGACCTCGGAATGAGCGGCCGCGTGTCGGACGACTCGGCGCCGAGCGTCGGCAACATGCGCGGAGCGGACTACGTGGTCGTCGGCCGCATTGCCTCGATCACTGACCAGGTGGATGGACAGGCGACGAAATTCTACCAGATCAACTTTGAGCTCTTGAACACGACCACCCGCGACAAGGTCTGGGTGGGCGAGCACAAGATCAAGAAGGCGATCTCGCAGGCTAGCGCGAGCTGGTGAGCGAGTCGCGGACACGCTAAACTCGCAAGGGCGGGCACCTCCTGGGCGAGGGCCCGCCCTTTTTTTGGTTCCGGGGGAGGGATCGTCATGATTGCACGTGCCAAGCCATTCGCCTTCACCGTGCTGGCTGCTTCGCTGCTCGCTACGGGCTGCGGCCTCAACATGCAGAAGCACTACAGCAAGATGCGCGCGAACATGATGTCGCACAATTATCAGGCTGCCGATAAGTACCTCGAGTCGCAGAAAGAGAAGTTCTACGGCGAAGACAATCGACTGCTCTACTACATGGACCGCGGCATGGTTCTGCATCTCGGCAAGCAGTACCAGCAGTCCAACAGTTTCTTGCAGAAGGCGGACGACGCGGCCCAGGAGCTGTGGACCGACAGCATCAGCAAGAACATCGCGGCGATGTTCACCACGGACAACTCCGTCCCCTATCAAGGAGAGGATTTCGAGAAGGTCGCGGTCAACATCATGGCGGCGCTCAATTACGTCGCTCTCGGCGACTACGGCGCGGCCCGGGTCGAAGCGCGGCAGGTGACGAACCAACTCGCGCTCTATTCGCAAAAGTACGAGGAGATGGAGCAGGGCTCGATCGGCGCTTATCGGGACGATGCATTTGCCCGCTGGCTGTCGGGCAAAATGCGGGCGCTCGAAGGCACCTTCGAGGGGCACAACGAAGCGTGGATCGAATACCGGCAGGCGCTGAAGCTCTACGAAGAGGACTACGCGCAGCGGTACGGCGTGGGTGTGCCCCGATTTGTCATCGAGGACACGCTCTTGACCCTCGAGTATCTCGGCGGGCAATTTCGCGAAGAGATGGAGATGGTGCGCTCGAAGTTCCCGGAAATCCAGGCGCCCTCCAAGGACGAGGCGCAGAGCATGGGAGAGGTAGTGCTCGTGCACCTGAATGGCGAGGCTCCTTACAAAATCGATCGCTACTGGGACGCGACGGCGGCGGGGGAGCTGATCCGGGTGGCCTATCCGGAGTTTGTCGCCAGAGTGCCGCAGATTGTCGGCGCGCGCATGAGCTCGAGCGTGGGTGTCACGGCGCGCACGGAGCTCGGTGAGCCCTGGACGAACATCGCGATTCAGAATCTCAACGATCACATGGGTCGGATCAAAGCGAAGGCGATCGCCCGGGCGGTGACCAAGTACTTGGCTGCTAAGGGCATGCAGGAAGCAGGAAAACAGGCCGGTGGTGACGGCGGGGCGGCGCTGCAGCTCGTCGGTGCGCTCTTTCAGGCGGGCAGCTACCTCGCCGAAGAAGCGGACAAGCGCAGCTGGATCACCCTGCCGGCCGCGGTCAACATCGGGCGCATGTTCGTGCCCCCGGGACCCACGACCGTGGACGTGCAGTTCGTGTCGCGGAACGGTTCGGTCCTCGAGAAGAAATCCTTCGACGTGAACGCCGAGGCCGGCAAGACCACCTTCTTGTTTTACCGGACCTATCGGTGAGAATGCTCGCCCCGCGCTGGGCGAGCATTATATTTTAGGTCACCGTGACCGAAGAAGACTCCGTCCCACTCATCGATTTTCTCTACGAGCTGCCGCGCGAGCTGATCGCGCACGAGCCCGCCAAGCCCCGGGATTCGAGTCGACTCATGCGCGTGTCGCGCACGGGGGACGGGGTTTCGCACCATGTCTTTCGTGACCTCGTCGACTTGCTCGAGCCAGGCGACCTCCTGGTCACGAACGAGACCGAGGTCATTCCCGCGCGCTTGCGTTTGCACAAAACGAGCGGCGGTCGGGTCGAGCTCGTGCTTCTGCGTCCGACGGATGGCGACGTCGCCGGCGGTCTCGTGTGGGAAGGGATCGGAAAACCTGGCGCCGCGTTCACCTACGGGCGTACGCTCGTCGCCAGCGATGGCACGCGGATCACGGTGATGGGCAAGGAGGGGCGGACAGTGACCGTTCGCTGCGAGGAGCCTCTGTTGTCTGTAGCGAGGCGGATCGGAGAAGTTCCTCTGCCCCCCTATATCGACCGACCGAATGGGCCGAATCACTCGGACCTGTCGAGCTATCAGGCGGTCTTTGCTCGCCAGCCAGGCTCCGCCGCCGCCCCTACCGCGTCGCTGCATTTCACGCCGGAGCTCCTCGAACGCCTCAAGGACAAAGGCGTTGTGCGCAGCTCGCTGGTTCTGCACGTTGGCCTCGGGACGTTTTTGCCGATCGACGAGTCACACGCCGACGACGTGCGCAAACACGAGATGCATTCGGAGTTCTTCTCGATCCCTACGACCACCCAGTCTGCGATTCGCGCAACGAAGGAGCGCGGAAATCGAGTGGTGGCGGTGGGCACGACGGTGGTGCGGGCGCTGGAAACGCTCGCCCATCTCGAGCGGGCCCAAGGGCAGACCGACCTCTACATCTACCCGGGGTATGAGTACAAAGTGGTCGATGCACTGGTCACGAACTTCCACCTGCCGGGCTCGACCTTGCTCCTGCTGGTCTCGGCCTTCTCGTCGGTGGCCGCAATACAAGAGGCCTATCGCATTGCGATCGAGGAGCGCTATCGCTTCTACTCCTACGGCGACGCGATGCTCCTCGTCTAATCCGCGGCTCCGCCATGACCCGTCCCATTCAGTTCGAGCACCTTCACGACGACGCGAACAGTGAGGCGCGACGGGGACGTCTCCGTACGCTGCACGGCGAGATCGAGACCCCCGTCTTCATGCCGGTGGGGACGCTGGCGAGCGTGAAGACGCTCGACGAGCGCGACCTCGGGGCCCTCGGCGCAGGGATCATCCTGAACAACGCCTACCATCTGATGCTGCGCCCGGGCGACGACATGGTGGCCCGTCGAGGCGGGCTTCACGCCTTCAGTCGCTTTCCCGGGGCAATTCTCACGGACAGCGGTGGCTTCCAGGTGTTCTCTCTCGAGGGCTTTCGGAAGGTTACGGACGACGGCGTCGAGTTTCGATCGCACATCGACGGAAGCCTCCACCAGCTCACCCCCGAGCGGCTGGTCGAGGTGCAGGAGAATCTGCGGCCGGACATTGCGATGGTGCTCGACGAGTGCCCGCCGGGGAAGGCGGATCGGA